>NZ_JBQFSP010000006.1:0-187518 GCF_056538065.1 Ruegeria sp. BH8
TCTCATCTCCACTCTCTGATGGTTACGATGAGCCTGAAATCCTCCGCTACGCAATCAACCTAGTCTGTTCCATGGGTGCTGATGGCGGACATCCAAATCATTCGATGACGGACAAAAAGCTTCTCACGACCCTCTATGTTCATGGCACTATGGCAGGACCATCTCGGTTCATATCAACGAGGAAGAGGCCTCCGGTCTATCCATCTTCAAAACCCCCTCCAAGATCGAGAATATTCTCGTCACGATCGATCCCCGCCCAGCATCTTCGACGGCGCCAAAATCGAACCTTAGGTGAAAGACGCGGATTCCGGCGACAGTCCATAGGTTATCCAGGACGGCCTCCTTGCGTGTGGTCACGCCGCTGATCCATCTGCCTGGACACACACAAGTCAATTCAAAAGAGCTCTTAATAAACTGGAATCGGTGTCCCCAATCTGTCCGATGACGTCAAGACCTACAAAACGCATGATGCCAATTGTCGAACAAACAAAGGAAGATCAACCGATGTCGAAGCCAACCAAAATGACGCCGAAAGATGCAGCGCGTATTCAGCGTGCAACAGCCAAAAAAACTGGCGGTGGAGTTCCCAAGGGCAGTTTTGCCGCAAAAGCGCAGTCTGCCGCGTACAAACCCAAGAAATAGGGCTCAGGCGACGGCGGGGGAGCGAAAGCTCCCCCGCTTAAAACAAGCGGAAAAGCGTATGAAGTATTGCAAAAACAAAGACATGAATCGAATGATACAGCACGAAGTCAGGGAAGGCGCTCTGTTCCGGAGCGGGCGAAAGCACGGCAAGTTGGAGCTTTCCAATGGGGGCCTTCTGGTGGTTTCCAAGAGCCCAAGCGACTGGCGAGCATTCAGGAACACGCGTGCAAGGTTGCGCGCTCTAAAGAACATAACGAAACAAATTCATACTCGAGAAACCTAATGACACCTATTCCTCAACCCGCAGAGATCGTGGCATTTATCGTCCGGTGTTTTTATCGCGTGGATCACGAGAACAACCCGGCCCTGAAGAAAAAGCTGCAAAGGCTAAAACAGGAAAAACCATTGTCGGTGGATGCGGCGATGGACATCCTGGAAGAGAACCTTGGTGAATTATTGGATGCGAGCCCAAACAAGGGACAAGTCTTGCTTGGAATCCGCCATTACTTTGGCGCCTATGTTGGATTTGCGAAAGACCTGGACTGCGGTGCGCTGCCGGCGAGCGAAGTTCGTCGTGTTTTTGATCAATACGCCGTTGGAATGTTTGCGGCCGCCCTCACACCGCTTCTGAGCAAGTATCGTGTCTACCCAACGGATGTCCTGGGGTCACCAGAACAATGCCTTTCGGTTCTGTGGAAGTCATATTGCCAAGGGCGGACAATTGGAGAGAAGGCGGCGTATTTCCAATCGAAAATGGCCAAGGAGGACGGCACTTGGGAAAAGAACATCCAACGCTGGCTGAAAGGGCAACGGATGAACGTGTCTACCATTCTGGAGATCACAACCAAGGTTGATTACGACTTTGGCCTGACACTCCTCTATGTCAGTGCCTATCAGGAGTATTGCCAGTTCACTCTCGTGGACTCGTCAACGCACCGGCCGCCGTTTCTCGAAACAGGTGAGAAAATCATTCAGGACATCATCGAATTGGGCGATGGGAAATTTGCGTACTGTGGAACGCTCACGTCCGAAACCCAACAACACGTTGAAAAGCTGACAAAGCTTGTCGATCCTCGCGCACTGAAAGAAGCTGGAGATGCACATAAAGCCGGTGAGTGCATCAAGGCCATCAGGGCAGATCTGGCTGGTGAAGACCGTCTCACGGGCTTGGGTTTTCAGGAAGGCCTTTACGAAGCACAGTTGGGCAACCTTAATCGTGCCCTGGAGCTTTTCGAAGAAGCCGCCGAATGGTTCAAATTCCGCAGCAGTATTCAGCTCAAAGCTTGCTTGCACCTTCTGCTCAACACGGCAGCGGCGCTGGGCAAGAAACGCATTCAGAAAAAATGGGCTGGGTGGTGTGAAACGCTTGGGCTTGAAGTGTTGGATCAAAAAACCGCACGTCCATTTCTGAGGGATTTTCCTCACCCTTTCGTTGAAGCCCAGAATTGGCCGTCGGAAAAACCGAATGACGGGAGCTTTGTGTTTTTGCCCAACTGGGAGACCAGACAGCCAGACCTGAGCAAGCCAAACAAGGTGATTAAAGGCTATGGAGCAACGCCGTCGCCTCAGTTGCACATCTTTGCCCATCTTGGACAGGTCGATAAAGTAAAGGCTCTTCTGGAAAATGGAGCTGACCCCAACAAATTTGATCCGGACAATAGCTCCGCATTGTTTAACGCGATTAAGGGCCGCCACGATGATTGCTTCGAAACGCTATTGGAGGTGACGTTCGAAAACGTAATCAACACAAGAACGCGCGATGGCAATTCATGTCTGCAAGAAGCAATCCACATGGTGAAACCGATTTGGGTGACAGCTCTGCTGGACAGTGGAGCAGATGTGGAAATCGAAGGAACCAAAGGGCAATCTCCGCTGTATTCAGCCGCCAGCCGTTTTCTGGACAAATCCGGAATCAGGCGGGGGTTCCGCGATCCATCGGTTCAGAACAATGGGGCAAAAATGCTGCCGGAGGGCTTGCGACCAAGCAGTTCGCCTTTCGTTGATGTTCAAGCTCAGCTCCTGGACCCAATCACTGAACAGCATCCGGGAATCGCTGCAGCCTTCCTCGACTACTGTGCCGATGAGGTCTTGGGGGACAAGGAAAGTCACCGAGAGATAGTTCTGGCTCTTCTCGAGGTCAGAGCAGACATCAATGCCAAGGTTTCGCCTCAGGGTTGGACGCCGTTTCTCTATGCGGCCGAGATTGGCAATGCGTGGCTTTTCGATACACTGATCGACCATGGCGCCAACATTCGGGACCGGCTGGCGAGCGGGCACACAGCCTACACTTTGCTCACCGGGTATGGACACCTTGACTTGGCCCGGGCATTCCTTCGCAAAACTACGGCGGCTGATCGCATTTGGTTACGCGAAACGCGTCCGTATGGAAGGTAATACGGAAAGGTGTTATTTCTCATTGAGAGATGGGAACTGGCCTCAAACTCTCGTCCAGTCCCTGTCGTTGTATGCGGGAGCGGCATCACGCCGCCATGCCTGACATGAGATTCCAACTTCCTTCAAGTTCTTGGTAAAATCTGACCGGCTTTTATGGACCAATGAGGGATTCCGACCACAGTGGCTATCTTTCGGAAGAAGCTACACGACCTTGAAGTCTGAGGCGGCACGCTCCTTGCCGCGCGCCGCCTCAAATTGAGCAATACTCACGTTTCACCGGGTGTATAATCCCGGAGTGGTGGGCCCCGTACGGGATCGCCGCCATCCCCACCGCCGCACTTGATCCGCCTCACCGTGCGGCTTCTCCTGCGGTCCCCGCGCTTTTCGGGTCCGGGTCCCCTGTCGCGATCCGGCCTTAACTGGCCGAAACCGCTCAATTCAGGAAGTTTGCGCTTCCGTCTCTGTTATTCTTTCGAACTCGGGAAGAAACTCAGGGTGGTGCGTTTCCATGTAACGCATGATGCGCGCATTACTGATGAGTTTCGAAACATACCCCCGCGCAAGAACCAAATCGAGATGATCAGTGCCGTAGGTGTCTTCAACCAGTCGAAGTTCGCGTTCCAGGTTGGTAGACTCGCGTTCCATCAACTCCAGCTGTTGCCGGGAAACGCCTTTGACCGCTTTGGGCTTATCCCGGTTGAGCAACTGGTTTTGAGGTGTAGCCGCAAGGAGCGAGCGTGCATAGTTCACCGTGTATTTATTCATAGCCACCATCAACTCTGCGGCCTCAATCTGACGCAGTGGCTTCATCTTCCTTAAAATTCGAAAACTCGTAAGAGTGACTTGCTTGTCCTTAAGTAGTTCGGCCGCTTCAGGACATATGCCGTCCAGCAAACGCCGCTTTTCCTGGAGTGTTTTGATGTTGATGTTCAGGGCGCGTGCCAGTCGATGTGCGGGAACACCTCGTTTCAAAGCCATCAGGATCATCTTGTGTTCCTGAATTGTTGCAAGTCGGCTAATGCGTTTGTTGTAAGTGAAGGCTTCGTCGTCAGTGGAAATCTGGCAAATCGCTTCTTTTTCTCCAGCGTCCTGCAGGATGGCATGACGCAGATGCCCATCGAGCAAAATATAGTTGTCAGGGTCCGATTTGTCGGGTGCCACTACCAGCGGTTCGACCAGGCCAATTTCCTTTATGGAGGCAGCGACCTGACGGTATTTGACAGTCTCTTTAGTATCTTTGTGGACAGCGTAAAGCGGGCAAATTCGACTAAACTCAATCCTGACAAGCTCTTGCTCGAACGCCAAGCCAATCGGCTTGCCTCGCTTTGAATGAGTCACGGTATTGCCCCCACTTTCGATGTAAGCCTATCCGTTAGATTTTTGGGTATCGTTGCCAATTTTTCCGCCCGAAGCAGCGTCACGAAATTCTCATCGTTCATCAAAGTTCGCAGTGCTTCAGTGATAAAAATCAACTCGTTTTGGGTCGCAGTCGCTTTTCGAAGCAAGACCTTCTTTCGCTCGACATCGTCCTGGTAAGTTCGAAGCAAACTTTCTACAGACAAGGGTCTTCTTTGCCTCTTGTCTGTGCTGCGTTGCCCTTTCCCATGTTTTTGACGGGCTTCTACCAGTCGCTTTGCAGCCAGAAGCTTGCCGCCCCTTAGAAGATTGTTTTCGTAGGCTTGGCGCAATATTTCTTGGATCTTTTCATCTTCAGCATTGGCGATGTCGACAGCAACGCTGACCGGTATTTTCCCGCTTTCCACAGCTCTGAGTAATCTGTGTTCGCCACTTTCCAGAAGCCTAAGAATTCCACGCACATATTTCATTGTTAAGTTGGTTTTTTGCGCGATTTCGATGTCAGAATAACCTCGATCTTTTAAACCTTTGATATCACGAAGCAGATCGAGGGCTTTGTGATGCCGCCGCGCCAAGTTCTCGACAAGGCTCATCACGAGGCAATCCTCGTTACTTGCTGAGATCACAATCGCGGGGATTTCAGTCTGGCCCAGCTCTTTGTAGGCTTCGAGCCGTCCCTGACCACATACCAGGTCGTATCGCGCTCCCTCATGTTTGTCCCTTTTTGCGACCGTAATGGGGCGCTTTAGTCCCAATTCAGCAATACTGTCGACCATTGCATCGAATGCTTTTCGGTTTCGAATGCGAGGATTGATAACCGAGATCAGATCAATTGAGATCATCTCTGCTAAACAAGGATCTTCCTCGAACATCAAGCAACCTCCGGAATTGGCACGTGAGCGCCCATCGAAAACAATGGAGACAAAGTGTCGAAGCGGTATGCATCAAGAGACAGGCCGTTATTCTCGGCAAGCCGTAGGCGCGGTAGAGTCATCGCGATGGAAGGGAGCAGGTAGTAGTCGAGCGGATTCCGATTAGATCGCTCCATCCTCACGGCAACAGTAACGTCGGGTTTCAGACTTGTGTCAAAGCGGATGTTCCAACGAAGCGAGCCAGCGTCGGTCTCACAGCAACGGACAACAACGAGTGACGCCGTAAACTCTTCGTTGATCGTGAGAAGGTCAGTTTGGGCATCCCTTACCACGGTTCCGCCGGCGTCTGTTATTCCGTCAATTGTGTGAGCCACAATACCCGGATGCAAATCACGCAATCGCCGATTGATTTCGACGTAACGGTAGTCCCGACCAGGCTTGAACCCAACAAGCTGATAAGCTCGGAGTAAGCTCCCAAAACGTGAACGATAGCTGCCGCTGGAAGGAAGCGAGCCAGATTCGTCAATGATCAAGCCAGACAAGTGACCCTGGGCTTCCAGTATTTCGCGAAGGCCAGTCAGCATCTCTTCATCAGTCAATCTGACTGATCTGGCGCTAATGATTGCGCTGGCAGCTGCAAAGAGTTCCGGATTGACAACAGGTTCAAATGCACTTTCTGCCCTCACCCAAGTATCCGGGTCGTTTCGCACGCGGTGCTTCTTTAGTTTGAAGGAGCTTCGATTCCATACGTTGTTACCAATGTACTTCTCGTTGATCAGAATCTGGTGGACTGTTCCGCGGGTCCAAGCACGCCCCAAGTCTGTAAGTATTGCTCGCGAGTTGAGGCTCTCCGCTATTTCACTCTCGGTTTTTTGACCTTCGACAAAAGACCTGAATACTTCCGATATAATTGCAACTTCTTCATCAGGTCCAGGGACGAGAATAACTCGATCTGTCTGAATGCTTTTGTGTTGCCCCCTTTCAAGAATACCTTTGGGTTGACCATGTTCATCGATCAGCATGCGTCTCAGACCGAAGCCAGGTGGTCCCCCCTGTCGGTAACCCCTTTCGATCAACCGACATTGGCCTGTGAAGACTTTCTGGGAGAGCTCCCGGCTGTATTCGCCGGCCATTGCGCGCTTGACACCCTTTACTATTGTCGAGACCGGGCTTCCGTCATTCTCGAATTGCTCGGCACAATACTCGATTGAAATGCCTGCTTTTTTGCAGGTGTATTCATAGTAGGCGCTTTCGTCGGCATCCTGAAACCGACCCCAACGGCTGATGTCGTAAACCAATACAATATCAAAGTCTGCATTACCTGACCGAATATCCTCGATCAGATTATTTAGCCCGTCACGCCCTTGGATGCGAAGACCACTCTTGCCCTCATCCGAGTACGTCCGAACAATCTGAATGTTCCGCTGCGATGCGTACCTTGATATCGCATCGGACTGGTTTTCAGTCGAGTAACGCTGATGCTCAGTCGACATGCGCACGTACTGCGCTCCGCGGATAGGCCTCCGGGATTTGTGACCGCCATTGCCATCGGCATGATCATTACTCCAACTCAACTGCGTAGCACCTCCATCCGAATTGCTCAATGTAAGATTGGGATCGCTGTCACTGCTGTGTGCAACAGCTTAAACGCCCATCTTCGGAAAAATGCTTCCGAAGATGGGCAGTTCTTTTCCAATTTGGGCTATCGACGCATGAAAAAGTTAGAGTACCGACGAGAAATCGCCGCAGCGCTGAAACGTGAACTTGGAGGATCACATCAGGCTGTCAAAGCGTGTATGAACTGGACAAACGCATCCGAGCGTACTGCAAAGAATTGGCTGACCGGGGTACATGGTCCTGCCGGTTATCATCTGATCGAACTGATGCGGCACTCAGATGAGGTCACCGAAACTGTTCTGACTTTATGCGGTCGTGGCGAAGTTTGCATATCAATTGAGGTCAGCTATCTACGCAGAGCGCTGCTCCGAATGTTATCTAAAGCGGATGAGATCATTGGGGATGAAGTCTGAGAGTTTCGAAACTTGCACGCGTACCACCGACATAGAAATCGCACTGAACGATGTTTTGAAGCAAAGCGGGCAAGGACTTCAGCCTCGAAGCGGTGTTAAACCTGCTGAGCGCCAAGTCCCTATGTTGGAACGGCCTTGCAGGATTCCCCATAATCGTTCGCGATACCCATAAGTTTTCGCGATACACCCAAAGTCGTTCGTTTTTCTGAATATTGGCGAGTTTCGGGACTGGCACGAAATGTCTGGAAATTCGCCAAAATCTGAAGAATTGACGAAGACGGACGTCAGCATTGTTGGCTCTGCCATTTTTCCTGCTGAGCTGGTTTTGTTGGGGGGTGTCTTCCTTTAATGGATTCGCGAAAAGGCACCAGGTTTTCTATTCATGACGTTGGCGTCTAATACGCCAGTCTGCGTGAATGGCCGTGAGCCGCCGTTTATGGCGCCGGCGGTTGCTGTATTACAGCGTCGACAAAGCAGTATTTCGCATGGTCCTCGCAAAACCCAAGAACAGCTACAGTCCAAAGATTTGCCCCTCATAGCAAGGAGTCGGCTTGACCGGGAACTCGTAAATACCCATGTTTCAGTGGTCATTCAGTTGGGGGCCCTTGGGTCTCTGGGGATGGTGGGGGGTTCAACTCCTCTGGTGTTATCAGGGCTCGCTCTTATTTTTCTGGTTCTAATAATCGCCTCGAAACATTTGCTACGTAGGGGCGCCAGTAAAGAAAGGAGATCCACCATGGAAACAAAGCCTAACGTTAATACCAACATCAGCCTGTCTAAGTCCGTCCACGAAGCTCTTCATGAATTCGCAGTGTCGTTCGGAGCGGGTTTCCTTGGTGGCACCATCCCATCCATTACTCCGCTACGTTTAACCACGTAGCGGACGTTATCTCGTTGTAGCGTTCTTTCACCCACCCGGCCTACGACTGACGTTCAAATCGGATGCGCCAAGTGGGCTATCATCCGTTCTCAGACATTGGACAGGTAGCTCGGCTCCGCTTATTGACCTTTGAAGCTAACATCACCGTCCAGTCCGGGATCAGTTGTAAAAAGGGGTGACGGACGCAATTGGAAAACAGTATGACGAATAGCGATCCACGAAACGTCTCGCATGAAGCGGCGCTTAAAGCGGTAACATTTGGTCCGCCGGATTTCGAAATCAAAACCGCTGATGACTTAAACCGATATCTCGACTACCTTGTGTCGCTTATGGAAGGTGCTGAAACCCTTTTTTCATCAGGGCATTTCCATCTCGCTGCATTCACGGCGATCACTGCGCTCGAAGAAACCAGTCGTGCACATATTTCAGCATTTAGAAAAACGAGCGACGAAAGGCTGAAGGGACGTGATCCCCTTCGCAATCATCTTCACAAGCAGAAGGCAGCAGTCTCTGTAGTGTTCATGGGAAGTAGAATGCATGAGGTGTTTGGCAGCGAGGCGGCTGCCAGAGATTTCCATCGGAAGATCAATGATGGTTACCTTAACGAGATACGAGAAAAAAGTTTATACTGCTTTGCCGGTGCTGATAGCTTCGTGCGGCCCACTGATTTCGTAGGCGCCGAAACTGCTCGAATTGTTTTGTTGGTCGCCATTGAAACTGTTGATGATACATTTTGCGGAATGACTGACTACAGTTATAAGGTATCGAAGGGATTTGACGAAATGTTTGAGAGACTTCGCAGCAACATGGTGTCTTGTGGAAAATAAACATGCACTTGCCGATCTGGCTTCGGACCTTTTCCGCACCTTTGCACAATTCGAATATTGCTTGAAGGTGATCGGATATTGCGTGGCAGGTCGCGGTGACACCGCTAATCCGGACTGGACGCGGTTTGCCCTCGACCTGCCACCTCTCTCAGACGAAACTGGAAATGACGTTGCTGAGGCCATCTCCTATTTGCAACAACGTCCTCCGAAAAAGCAGGTCTTTTTAGAAGGTGTCCTTCAATGGCGCGATGTTGCTCCGCAGGCTGAGAATGAAAACGACCTCATCTTTCTCTACGTTCGTCGGGTCCGGAACAACCTGTTCCACGGAGGCAAGTTCAACGGTCGTTTCTTTGACCCTGAGCGGAGCAGGGAGTTATTGGAGCATTCCATCACGATTCTGATGGCCGCGATATTCATGTCTGAGCCCATGATGGAGGCTTATGAAAATCGTGTGGATTGATGATATGAATATCCCTTAGGCCGCTTGCTTCACCAGCCGCCGATTTCATCATTCAGCATCCTCGTCTGTGCTTTGCGGAGTTCTTCAAGCGTCTGAATTGTCGGAGTGATATGAAGTTCATACATCGGGAGCTGCCAGCGGCCATAGAGCTTAATCAGGTCACCTTGGTCCGCGCTATCGAAGATCAGCCCAGCCGCCTCGATCTTCTCCAGAGTTGCCCGGGTCAGGGATTTGGCTGCTTGTGGCGTTTGTTCATCAGTGAAACGTGTCCGGCTCCAGACTGTCGCAATGATCCGAAGGCCGTCGAGACTAAGCATCCCCAACCGCTGCATGGCGTTGACAAGACTTAAGGCATCGGATTCTTCCGGTCCGAAAAGTGACGGTCTGGTTCTCGGTTCGTGCCAGGCCAATTCATCATTGTCGTATGATTGAATGTCCGCATAAAGAGCGCTTTCACGTTTGTGGACTGGCCCGCCAGGCATGATAAACTCTCCCGCGAAACCCTCCAGCGTGTGTTCTTCGCATTCCTTTTCCAAATAGTTCTGGAGCTGTTGAACGCTCGTCGGTTTCCAACTTGTCGCCTTCGCATAGACCAGCCGTGCCAAGTGATCGTAAAACCAGCGCATCAACTTTCCAATATTCTGGTTCACCTGCGCGGGGGGACAGCGAACAATGTCCATCAAGATAAGAACTTTCGCGGCCTCTTCATCCGCAAAGCTAACAAGCACATCTTCCTCTCTTGGACTGTCATGAAGCCGGGAAGCGGCATCCTGAAAACCCTGGGCACTGGCCAGTAGGATAGGAAGACCTTCAGCGATGAACGCCAGCCGGTCCTCGTGCCGCATTTGACACAATCTACGCCCCTGCCTGAGGCCAATGTCGGGTCTTTTAGCCATACTCTCTGCATAGCAGTCGACTGTCTCAAAATGCGAGAAAATTCCTGTCCGAGGCAGCAGGCGGTCTGAACTCCTCAAAAGAACGGTAGATAACCCAACTTTTCTTTTGCGGATACAAACCGGGATACAAAATTTCTAACTTGACCCCATATTCTTGATATTTTACATTTAAATAATATATATCAAGGACTTAGCATGGCATCCTACCACCCCAGCCATGATTTTCCCTAATATCACACACTATGAATCTGGGTCCGGATTTTGGCGCGTTCTCAGCGGCTTTTCTGATATCAGCGCCATGTTGAGACGCGCAGGTGCATGCTCTTGCGAGAAAATAGGAAAGACCCCGGAGTTTTTTCTTGCCGCAGGGTAAGTGTTAAGGTACCCGCGTTTTACCGGTCCCGATGTGGCTAAGAGGGAATCCGAGGTGCCTTTTGGTGCCAACCGGAACTGCCCCCGCAACTGTAGGCGGCGAGCGCTGTCCATTTCCGTCACTGGGCCATTTTGGTCTGGGAAGACAGGACAGACAAAGACCCGTCAGTCAGGAGACCTGCCGGTATGAAACCGAAACACGCCGGGCGGGGTTGTCCGGGGAGGTTGCCGAAGAAACGCGCCGGGCGGTCTATTTTCTACCCTGCGCTCACGGCAGGCAGTAAAGCGCCTGTTGCTTCGGTAAATGCCCATTCACCCGTTCTCTGGTCATTGACACATGGAGATCGATTGTCATGTTTCTACGCACTGGCCTGTTTGGCCTTTCCTTGCTGGCTACCAGCGCTGCCGCCGAAGGAAACTTTCCCCTTTCTATCGAAAACTGCGGTCACTCGGTCACGTTTGACGCGCCAGTGACGTCGTCAGTCACGGTCGGCCAGGCCGCGACCGAGGTGCTTTATGCGCTGGGTCTGGGCGAGCAGGTTCTTGGAACTTCGGTCTGGTTCAACGAGGTGCTGCCTGAATATGCCGAGGTGAATGCCAAGGTAGAGCGTCTGGCGGACAATGATCCCAGCTTTGAAAGCGTTGTTGCCAAGCGGCCGGGACTGGTCGCAGCGCAATATGAATGGCATGTCGGACCCGAGGGCATCGTCGCCACGCGTGAGCAATTTCACGAACTGGGCATTCCAACGTACGTAATGCCTGCAGATTGCATCGGCAAAGACAATACGGTCGGCGGCGATGGCACCCGCCTGCAAGCGTTCTCGACCGATACGCTGTATCAGGGTATCGAAGAACTGGCGGCAGCCTTTGATGTATCCGAACGCGGCACGGACCTGGTTGCCGAGTACAAGGCCCGCGAAGCCGCAGCCGTCGCCAAGGCGCAAACCGTGAAGCTGGACGATGTGTCAGCCGTATTCTGGTTTTCCTCTCCCGAAATGGAAAGCGACCCGTTTGTGGCCGGACAGAAAGGCGCACCGGGATACATGATGAGTAAATTGGGTATCCGCAACGTCGTCGAGACGGATGAAGAATGGCCAACAGTGGGCTGGGAAACCATTGCCAAAGCCAATCCGACGGTGATTGTTATCGCCAAGATGGACCGCCGTCGCTTTGCTGCGGACGACTACCTGAAAAAGCTGGAGTTCCTGCGCACTGATCCGGTGACCAGCCAGATGGATGCGGTCAAAAATGACCGGATCGTCATTATGGATGCGCAGGCCATGGACGCCACCATCCGCGCAATCCCGGCGCTGGAGGATCTGGCCGAGAAGCTGGATACCATCGGAAACAACCTGTGAACGAGGTCGCCGCAATTTTACGGCAGGGTTTCAAGGCTGCGTGCCTTACCGTGCCATTGTTGATTGCGGCGGTTCTTGCGGGCGCGATGATCGGGGAAACCTCTCTGTCGCCCGATTTGGTTCTCTCCGTTCTGGCCAACAAGCTGGCCGGAGCGGACTTTCCTGTAGACCCAATTGATCAGGGTATTATCTGGAGCTACCGGATTCCTCGCGCTCTGGTCGCTGCGTCCTGCGGTGCCGGTCTGGCTGTCGCAGGGGTCGTGTTGCAGGCTTTGCTGCGCAACCCGTTGGCCGACCCTTACATTTTGGGCATTTCTGCCGGGGCCTCGACGGGTGCCGTGGCTGTAACCATCGCTGGTTTGGGTGGGGGGGCCTTGTCGCTGTCTTTTGGCGCGTTCAATGGCGCGCTTTTGGCTTTTGGTTTTGTCGCGTTGCTGGCCCGAGCCGCTGGCGCAGGGGGCGGACGGGCTGCGACGGCACAGATCGTCCTGGCGGGAATTGCCGGGTCTCAGTTGTTCAATGCGCTGACGGCCTTCATCATCGCCAAATCCGCCAATGCCGATCAGGCGCGCGGGATCATGTTCTGGCTGATGGGAAACCTCAGCGGCGTGCGCTGGCCGGATGTGTATCTGGCCATTCCGGTGGCCCTTGTCGGTTGGCTCATTTGCCGCTTTCACGCCAGAGCACTGGACGCCTTTATTTTTGGCTCTGATTCAGCGGCCTCGCTGGGCATATCGGTACGTCGGGTGCAGGCAACCCTGATCTTTGCGACCGCGCTCACGACAGCTGTCATGGTTTCTATCGTCGGATCCATTGGCTTTGTCGGGCTGGTCATCCCTCATGCTGCCCGGTTCCTTGTGGGACCGGGGCATCGCAGGCTTATCCCAACCTCCGCCTTGATCGGAGCGGTCTTCCTGATCGGCGCAGATATCGTGTCGCGCATCATCATCCCGGGTCAGGTTCTGCCGATTGGGGTGGTCACCGCTCTGATCGGTGCGCCTGCCTTTGCCGTAATTTTGGTGCGCGGCCAGAGGAGCGCCCGATGAAGATCGAGGCGCAAAACCTGACATATTCCGTTCGCGGCAAGACTTTGCTGTCAGACGTATCCTTTGTCGTGGAGCCCGGCGAAACACTTGCTTTGGTCGGACCTAACGGTTCGGGAAAATCAACGCTGATGCGCCTGCTGGCGGGGTTGGTACGTCCGGTTTCAGGAAAAGTCGTCATAGCGGGTCATCCCGTTTCGCATTTGTCGCGCAGACAAATTGCCCAACGGATTGCCATCGTTGAACAACAGGCTGATACGGCCGAACGCGTGACTGCACGATCCGTGGTCGAACTGGGCCGCACGCCCTGGCTGTCGGCCTTACGGCCGTGGCGCGCCGAGGACACCTGGCAAGTCGACAAAGCCCTGCAAACCGTGGAAATGGCCGATATGGCACACAGAGAATGGGCGACATTGTCGGGAGGAGAGCGCCAGCGACTGCACATCGCACGCGCTTTGGCTCAGCAACCGGGACTCTTGCTTTTGGACGAACCGACCAACCATCTGGACATTCATCACCAACTGTCGATCCTGAACTGTGTTCGAATTCTAAAAGTGACGACAGTGATGGCGCTGCACGATCTGAATCAGGCGATGGCCTGTGACCGGGTGGCTGTTTTGTCAAAAGGGCGGCTGGTCTCTCTTGGCCCGCCCGAACATGCCCTGTCTTTGGAAACCGTTTCAGAAGTTTTCGGTGTCAAAGCACAGTGGGGGTATAGTACCGGCGGGACAGAACGATTTCTGTCCTATCATCTGGACTGACGGCTTCCGATCGCTTCTGGTCGTACTGGATATCAGTGTCGTCAGCGCAGCATGCCAGATACGTACAATCTACGGCCTCAAAGCCATATTCCAACGGCGCGCAATCTTGACCTGGGTTTCCTCACAACCCGTCAAGTTGCCCGTCGAATGCTGTCTTGATTCTGACCTGGATTGGATTCGTTCGTTTTTTGCCTTCAAAGATGATCGGCAGGCGCGTTGTCCGAGCGTGGGTCGACCAAACCTCAGTGATATGTTCACTACTTGTTTTGAACCGTGAAACAGATTCCTTTTAGAAACCTCTGAGGCCTGACACAAATCACGACACGCCATCAGGTTGAACAGATTGCGGCGACCGCATGTCGATATTGCAGATTACCCACAATCAAAGCCTCAACTTGAGCCTTAAATTAACGGTAGATTAACGAAACAGGGCACAACAAATCTCTGGATGACAAGTTCTTGATATACTTATGCCTATATCGAGATTTATTGGTGGGTAATCCTGCCGGTCTGTTGACTAGTCCAGTTTTTAACGAGGGGGTATCCCGGCAGGATCAGGGGGTGCCAGATCAGGCCAGTTCGAGGCCAACAGATCGCGGCACCCCCGCCGGTAAGCGCGAACCAGCAACCCATCTTTTTCAGTTGATCTTGTTGCGTTGCGCGTGCGGCGTGATGCCGAAACTGGATCTGTACACCCTAGAGAAATGACCCGGATTTTCGAAGCCGCAGGCCACGGCGACTTCGGTGACCGACGCCTCGGTTTGCAAAAGCAGCTTCCGGGCCCGTTCCAGCCGCATTTCCATAAAGTACCTTTTAGGGGAAGTGTTTAAGTATTTGCCAAACAACCGTTCAAGTTGACGGGTGGAAATACCCAATTTGTCTGCAATGAAGGATGGGGAAACTGGGGTTTCCAGGCTGTCCTGCATAATGTCTATCGCCTTTGCCAGATGGGCATTGCGCATTCCATTGCGCGATTGCAGCGAAACGCGCTGCTTGGCGGTCGCATTACGCACCGTGTTATAGACCATTTGATCCGCAACATCGGTGGCCAGCTCTTCGCCATGGTCGCGTTCAATCAGATGCAGCATCAGGTCTGCGGTCGCGGTCCCACCTGATGCGGTAATGTGTTTTTCGTCGGCGACAAAGACGCTGCGCACCAGATTGATATCCGGAAAGGCTTCCATGAACGCGTCGTGGTATTCCCAATGGATCGCCGCCTGCATACCATTGAGGAACCCGGCCTCGGCCAGCAGCCACGCGCCGGAACACAATGCCCCGATCCGCGTTCCACGCGCTCGTTCGCGCCGCAGTGTGGCCAGAAGGGAACGGGTCACGTGGTCACGCATGTGAATGCCCGACAAAACAAAGAGCTGATCGCACTTGGACAGTTCCTCAAGTCCGGAATGCACAAGGGTGACGGACCCATTGGAAGACACGGCCTGCTCGCCCTGTTCGGATACAAATGACCAGCGATACAGCTCTTCGCCACTTACAAGGTTGGCGATTCTCAGCGGCTCGACCGCACAGGAAAAGGCGAGGTGCGAAAACTCCTCGACCAGGATGAAGGCGAAGTGCTGCGTCTGAGGCATGAGCAGGACCATTTCCAAACTGGGCCGACGCCCGAACGTGAGTCTATTTTGCAGACATCCATGCTGCACGAGATTTTTTTGTATACAAGTTGTATTTTTTAGAAATACAAAACTGTGACCTCCGCGATTCGAACGCGGCGGCCACAGGACATAGTGAGGCCAAAGGATGAAAGACGAAGCCAAGTCGCGCAAAAATGCGCTCAGAGAACACCTGAAGATGTCCATCCTGACGCTGCGCCTTCGTCCAGGTGACGATCTGGATGAGGCGCATCTGTCCGATGAATTCGGCCTGTCGCGCACGCCTCTGCGCGAAGTGTTTCGTCAACTGGCTGGCGAAGGCTATCTGGATCTGCGAAAAAACCGCAGTGCCCGTGTTTCGGAAATGTCCTACACCACACTGCGCGATTTCTTCCTTGCCGCGCCGATGGTTTACGGGGCCATCCTGCGTCTGGCGGCAGTGAACGCGACTAACGCGCAAATCGAAGAACTGAAAGCGGCTCAGCAAGCATTCAAAGCTGCCCTTCGTTCAGGGTCGGCCGAAGATCGCGCACTTGCCAACAACCGTTTTCATGACGTGACCGGAGAGATGTCCGGCAATGTCTACCTGCTGCCGTCATTCAACCGGCTGCTGATCGATCATGCACGGATTGGCATGACATTCTACCGGCCACAGACAGTTGAAATGTCCGAAAACCTGTCGCTGGCCAGCCAACAGCATGACGCGATCATCGCAGCCATCGAGGCACGCGATGAAGCCGCGGCGGCGAAACTGGCCGAGGATCACTGGAACCTGTCCCGGGATCAGATCGGGATGTTCGTGATGCCTGACGCACTGGATGTCGCAATGGGTATCCCGCCACTTTCGAAGCCCGCATGAGGACGGAATGAACCCGATTTTCAAGTTTGAAGGGATATATACCCCTGTGGTCACCCCCTATCACGACGATGGCAGCGTGAACTGGGACGCCCTGTCCGACGTGATCGAATACCTGATCGAAAATAGTGTGCACGGCCTGATTTCCGGCGGATCCACAGGTGAGAATTATGCCCAGACCGTGCCGGAGCGGCTGGAACTGGCCAAATTCACGCATCAGCGCCTGAAAGGGCGGTTGCCCTTGGTGGTTGGCACGGGCGCGATGCTGACTTCGGACTCAATTGCGTTGGCCGCGGGCGCGCGCGACATCGGCGCGGACGCCATCCTGTTGGCAAGCCCGCCCTATTCGGTACCGACGGATCGCGAAAACGCGCTGAACGCGCTGGCCATCGACAAGGCCGCCGACCTGCCGGTGATGCTGTACAACTATCCGCACCGTACCGGCACAATGATGGGGGAAGAGTTCCTTGACCGCGTGGGTCGGAGCCGAAATTTCTGCGGCATCAAGGAAAGCTCGGGCGATATCAACCGGGTGCATCTGTTGGCGCGGGATTATCCGCATATCCAGCTGGGCTGTGGCATGGACGATCAGGCACTGGAGTTTTTCGCCTGGGGCGCACCATTCTGGGTTTGCGGCGGTTCGAACTTCCTGCCAGCGGAACATGTGGCATTGTATCAGGCCTGCGTGATCGAAGGCAACTTTGCCAAAGGGCGCCGGATCATGTCAGCGATGATGCCGCTGATGCGGGTGCTGGAACAGGGCGGCAAGTTTATCCAGACCATCAAGCATGGCGTCACCATGAACGGTATCGACGCGGGTATCATGCGGCCTCCGCTGAAGGGCCTGAACAAAGATGACAAGCGCGCGCTGGAACAGGTGACGCGCGTGCTGAGAAAGACAATCGCCGACATCGTGGCAGAGGGGTAAGAGACATGGATCTGCTGACACAGGACGAATACAAATCCATCGCCGCAGGTCTGAGCCTGCCGACAGGTGCCTTTATCGACGGCGCATTCCGTCCGTCGTTCTCGGGCCAGACCTTTGCGACAGAGAACCCTGCAACCGGTGAAAAACTGACCGATATCGCATCCTGCGATGGGGCGGATGTGGATTTTGCGGTCGCGAAAGCTCGTGAGGCGTTTGACGATGGCCGCTGGAGCAAGCTGCATCCGTCTGATCGCAAGGATATATTGATCAGGTTGTGCAAGCTGATAACCCGCAACGCCCGTGAACTGGCCGTGATGGAGAGCATCGACAGCGGCAAGACCATCTTTGACTGCGAAACTGTTGATGTGCCCGAGACGATCCACTGCCTGAAGTGGCACGCCGAGGCGATTGACAAAATTTACGATCAGGTTTCGCCGGCCAGCGACGATCACATCGCCATGGTGGTGCGCGAGCCAATCGGCGTCGTCGGTCTGGTGCTGCCGTGGAACTTTCCGCTGCTGATGCTGGCATGGAAGATAGGGCCAGCACTGGCGGCAGGCTGTTCTGTTGTTGTGAAACCGGCGATTGAAACCACTTTGACGGCCCTGCGCCTTGCCGAATTGGCGATGGAGGCCGGTTTGCCACGCGGTGTACTGAACATCGTACCTGGTGGCGGGACCGAGGTGGGCGAACCCATTGGGCGGCACATGGATATCGACATGGTGTCCTTCACAGGCTCGACCGTGACCGGCAAACGCTTTCTGACCTATTCGGCGGAAAGCAACGCCAAAGAGGTGGTGCTTGAGATGGGCGGCAAGAACCCTGCCATCGTGATGGAGGATGCCGAAAACCTCGACCGGGTGGCGGCGCATATCGTCAATGGCGCATTCTGGAACATGGGGGAGAACTGCTCGGCCTCGTCACGCCTGATCGTGCATAAGAAAGTGAAGGCCGAGCTGCTGGAGCGCATCGCGCATCACGTCAAACAATGGAACACCGGCGACCCGCTCGACCCCGAAACCCGCATGGGCGCACTGGTGAGCGAAGACCACTACACCAAGGTTTGTGGCTATCTGGATCAGGCCGAGAACGTGGTGATCGGTGGCAAAGCGGACAACGGGTTTGTCGAGGCCACCGTGGTCGAAGTGCCCGGCAACGACGCTGCATTGGCGCGCGAGGAGATCTTTGGCCCTGTCTTGTCGGTAATTGAAGTCTCGGGCTTCGATGAAGCGATCCAGATCGCGAACGACACCGACTATGGCTTATGCGCCTCAATCTTCACGGCCAATGTCAAACGCGCCATACGTGGTGCGCGGATGATCCGCGCAGGCACCGTGACGGTGAACAGCTTCGGCGAAGGTGACATCACGACACCTTTCGGTGGTTACAAGCAGTCGGGTTTTGGGGGTCGCGATAACTCGATCCACGCGCATGACCAGTACACCCAGTTGAAAACCATCTGGATCGATCTGGCCGATGACGCGGATGAGGCCGTCGATTGAGTCGACATGACGCAAAAAGGCTACCCCGGCAGACAGGCCCGTCGGGTTGGAATGCGATTCTGCCGCCCCAAACACCTCTGGCGGTGCTGGAACGGAACCTGACCGCGGATATCACAATAGTTGGCGGCGGGTTTGCCGGGCTCAGCGCGGCACGGCGGCTGCATCAATTGGATTCTTCGCTGAAAATCGTTCTGCTGGAAGCCGATCGCTTCGCGGAGAGCTCGGCAGGCCGGAATTCGGGGTTCATGATCGACTTGCCCCATGATTTGGCCTCGGATAACTACGCGGGCAAGGGATCAGAGGCAGATCGCGCCACCATTGCGCTGAACCGCAAGGCCATTGCCTTTGCGACCGAAGTGGCCTCCGATTGCGGGCTGCCACAGGAAATGTTCGACCCTTGCGGCAAATACAATGCCGCCGCCACCAAAGCGGGCGACGCGCAAAACCGCGCCTTTGCCGCGCACCTGACCAAACTGGGCGAGCCGCATAAGCTTTTAGATCAGCAGCAGATGCAAGAGGTCACGGGCAGCCCGCACTATACCTCGGGACTTTATGCGCCGGGGACAGTGATGATTCAGCCTGCGGCTTATGTGCGTGCGCTATCCGCCCGTCTGGCCGGGCAGATCGAAGTGTTCGAGCATTCACCCGTCACCGGTTTGGAACAACAAGGCGCAGGCTGGGTGGTCAGCACCAACAAGGCCAAGGTGAGCACCGGGCGGATAATTCTGGCCAATAACGGCCACCTGGAGAGCTTTGGGTTCTACCAGCGGCAATTGATGCACATTTGCCTTTACGCCTCGCTCACAGCCCCGCTGAACGAGGCGCAGATCAAGACACTAGGCGGGAAGTCGCGCTGGTCGGTGACGCCAGCGAACCCGATGGGGACGTCAGTACGGCGCATTTCCGGCAGCTATGGGGATCGCATCCTGATCCGCACCTGCTCCAGCTTTCATCCAACAATCGAGACCAGTCCAATGCGACTGCGCAATGCAGGCTGGGTGCATGACCGAAAGTTTAGGGAACGCTTCCCGCATCTGCCGGATGTGCAGATGGAACATCGCTGGGCCGGGATGCTTTGCCTCAGCCGCAATGGATCGGCTGCGTTCGGCGAGCTTGAGGACGGTGTCTACTCAGCCTGTTGTCAGAACGGTCTGGGCATTGCACGGGGAACACTGCAAGGCATGGGCATCGCTGAACTGTTGTTGGACCAGCAGTCTGACATCGCCGATCATTTTCTGGCGCAACCGGACTTGCCGCGTTTGCCGCCCGAGCCATTCGCCTCGCTTGCCGCCAACAGCTATCTAATCTGGAAAGAGTGGCGGTCCGGTAAGGAATGAACTTGACCGTCAGTAAGTCTGGTTCAACTCATCTGCTGCCGGAATTTCCCTCTCACGGCGGGCGATATAGTCCAGAAGGGCGTCGTTCTTGGCCTCGTCCAACTTTGGTTCCTGATACTCGGCTAAAAGCTTCCTCGCGTATTTCAGAGCGCGTTCGGTGATTTCAACTTCACCTTCCGCCACCCATTGTTCGATCGAGTTGTTGTCAAACAGTTCGGGCATGAAAAAAGCCGTCTGAAAATTCTCCTGGGTGTGCGGATGCCCCAAATAGTGCCCGCCGGGACCCACATCCGAAATTGCGGCCAAGCCTTCGTCAAAATCATGCCATTTAGGCCCCTCCGCCATCCGATAGGCCATCGCGCATTGTTCCGCGTCCACAACAAACTTGGCGACTGAACAATGCATCCCCGCCTCGTTCCAGCCTGCCGAATGCCAGATGTAGTGGGCCCCTGCATGCAGAACAGCGCCCAGAGTTGTGGCGGATTCGTACCCGGCCTGCGCGTCAAACGTCTTGGCCCCGCCCAGCGTGTTCGAGGTGCGCCATGGCACATCGTAAAAGCGCGCCATCTGACCAATCATGAAATTCATCAGACTGATTTCAGGCGTCCCTGCCATCGGCGCACCGGATTTCATCGAAACGGTTGACAGATAATGCCCCCAAATCGCCGGACAGCCCTTGCGGATCACCTGCGTATAAGCCAGTGCCGAAAGCGCCTCGGCGGTTAGCTGTGCCACGGTTGCGGGTACCGATGCGGGCGTATTGGCACCGCCCAGAACGAAGGGCGAGCACAAAACCGGCTGATTCCGGCGGCAGAAGGCGCGCATTGCACCCAGCATGGTTTCATCCCAGACCAGCGGGCTGTTGCCATTGCAGTTGCCCGTTGTAACCGGGTGGTCATCAATGAACCCTTGGCCGAAAAGGATATCGCACATGTCCATCACGTCTTCGGCATTCCGGGGCGAGGTGGTCATGCCCATGAACGTTTTGTCCGAGTATTTCATCGACGAATAAGTGATGCGCAGGTGCCGCTGGCTGATCGGGTGGTCGTAAGGTTCGACGATATGATGGGCCGAGCTGTGCAATGCGGGCATCATGTGCGACAGTTTGTGAAACATCGCCAGATCGTCCAGCGTCGGGTTCCGGCGCACGTCGTCAAGATCACGAAGAAACGGCGCGCCGGTCATCGGCACGAAGATCGAGTGCTTGCCGCCTAGAGCGAGGTTCTTTTGCGGATCGCGCGCGTGATAGGTGAATTGCGCCGGAATGGTCGCGATCAGCTCGCGCACCATGTTGCGGTCCAGAAAGACCAGCTCTTCTTCGACCTTTGCCCCCGCTTTCTTCCAGTCTTCCACTGCGGTCGGGTCGCGGAACTGGACACCGACGTTCTCCAGAATATCCATGGCGGCCTTGTCGATAAGCTCAACCTGACTTCCGTCCATAACTTCGCAATGCGGGATGCCGCGTGTCAGCCCCGGCAGCATGTCAAAATTCGGCGCAGTGCGAAGAGCGCGGCGCGCGGAACGCCCACCAGCGCGTGTAAGAGTACGGGTCGACAAGGGGCAATCCTCCTGTTTTGAATCAGACTGGCGGAATTACGCCGCGTTCACCTCTCTGATTGCGATATGTGTTTGCAGGAAGCGACACCGCCCTGATGACGGTTTTTCGCCATGTCTGTTCACGTAAGGTCGTTCGGTCAATTTACCTTGTGTGACCTACTTCACTGCCAATCACGTGCAGACATCTGCAACAGATATCCATAAAGTTGTTTCAGGAGGGGCGCTTCAATGCACCACACGACAGAGATGCTGATCATCGGTGCCGGGTTCTCGGGGCTGACGATGGCGCTTGAGGCGCGCAAGCGTGGCATCAAAGATATCGCCATTCTGGAAAAGGCCGAAGATATCGGTGGCACGTGGCGCGAGAATACCTATCCTGGCGTCGCCTGTGATGTGCCGTCGCATCTGTATTCCATGGCGACCCACCCTAATCCGCACTGGAGCCGCGCCTATGCCGGTGGCGCAGAGATACAGGCATACCTGCAAAATGTCGCGCATCAGGAGGGGTTATACGATCTTTGCCACTTTGGGCAGGCGCTGAAATCGGCGAAATGGGATGGCACGCTTTGGCAGGTTGAAACCGTGGATGGCCAATTCTGGTCGGCCCGGTTTCTGGTCTCGGCCATCGGCGCCCTGCATCATCCCAGCATTCCCGAATCTCCCGGCGCCGACAGCTTTCCCGGCCCCTGTTTTCATTCGGCCGAATGGGATCACACCGTCGATCTGACCGGAAAGCATGTGGCTGTTGTCGGCACCGGAGCGTCAGCCGTTCAGTTCGTGCCCGAGATTGCCAAGGTTGCGCGCCACGTCACCGTTTTTCAGCGCAGCGCGCCTTACGTCATGCCGCGCCCTGACGGCCCGATCGCGCCTTGGGTGCGCAAACTATATGCCTACCTTCCCCTGCTTCCGCGCATCCGGCGCAAACTGATTTTCATGTTCTTCGAGTTCCGCCACCGCGTGTTCAGGGGCGAGGAACGCGCGATGAACTTTGCTCTGAAGATGTGGCGAAAATCGCTGGAAGGCGCGATTTCCGACCCCGAAGAACGGCGCATTCTGACACCGGACTATCGAATTGGGTGCAAGCGCATTCTCAGTTCAAATGACTGGTACCCGGCGCTGGCCCGCGACAATGTCAGCATCATTCCACACGGCGTGGCCAGTATCGATGGCAACTGCATCGTCGCGACAGATGGCTCCAGAACAGAGGCAGACGCGCTGATCTGGGGCACCGGGTTTCAGGTCACCAATGTCGTAGAAAGGTTGGATATCACCGGTACAGATGGGCTAACGCTGCGATCGGCCTGGGCAAACGGGATGTCCGCTCATCTGGGCACGGCGATAGCCGGTTTTCCCAACTTTTTCATCCTTCTGGGGCCTCATACCGGATTGGGGCACAATTCGGTTGTGTTGATGATCGAAGCCCAGGTCGGGCATATCGGCCGGGTTCTGAGCGAGATGCAACGCAAGGAACTGTCGGTGATCGCCCCCGATGCGGCGAAACAGGCGGCCTTTACACAGGAAATGCAGGACCGTCACGCGGACAGTGTCTGGCAGACCGGAGGCTGCACATCCTGGTACATTGATGCGGACGGGAAAAACACGACGCTTTGGCCCGGAACAGTTGCCGAATTTCAGAAACGCATGTCACATTCGGGATTGGAGCAATACAACCCCGTAAGGACCGGAGACAGCTAGATGACATTTTTTCTTAGCCTGATTGCGGCCTTTGCCGTCTTTCTTCTGGCCATGGCTCTGTGGACCCGGCGGATAACCCGTCAGGGGCTAAAAACCGTGCCGCAGATGGGCCAGATCGTGCCCGTACGGGGCGGCAGCATCCACTATGTGGAAAAGGGCAATCCGGACGCGCAGACGGTCGTTCTGATTCACGGTCTGGCTGGGCAGTTACAGCATTTTACCTATGCGTTGGCGGATCAACTGGCCCAGGATTTCCACGTCATCGCGCTGGATCGCCCCGGTTGCGGATATTCAACCCGGGATACGGCAGAGCTCGCACAATTGCCGCAGCAGGCCGCGATGATTGCTGAGTTTCTTGAAACCAAGGGTATGGATCAGGTTGTGCTGGTGGGGCATTCTTTGGGAGGTGCGGTGTCGCTGGCGCTGGCTTTAGACCACCCCGAGCGGGTATCCGGCCTCGCTCTGTTGGCACCAGTAACGCACAGGGTGCCTGAAACACCGGTGATCTTCAAACCGCTCGAGATCCGGACCAAATGGCTGCGCAGCCTGATTGCCAACACGATTGCAGTGCCCATGGCCTCAATAACGGCGCCGCACAGTCTGGGCGTGGCATTTGATCCTGAAACCCCACCAAATGACTTTCTGGACCGTGCGGGTGGTGCACTCGGGCTGCGCCCGTCGGCCTTTGTCACGGCCTCGCAGGACGTTATCGGGTTGGATGCCAGTTGCGATGCGCTGGTGGCCAGATACCCCGAGCTGTCGGTCCCCGGCGGGATATTGTATGGAAGTCAGGATGCGCTTCTGTCCCCTGCCCTTCACGGGCCGCCGATGACCGAATATGGTCTGAGCTATGAAGAGCTTGACGGTCTGGGTCATATGATCCTGATCACAGAACCGGAGATATGCGCCGCGTTTATCCGCAGAACGGTGGACACCACGATATTCCGTCAGACGCCCTTGCAGGACCCGGTGAAAGAGCCCGTGAAAGAATTCCCCGGTTAGGGCGATTTCCCTCTTGACCCTCCCCGGCCCCTCGCTTACATCGCCTCTCACTCACGGCGGAGTAGCTCAGTTGGTTAGAGCAGCGGAATCATAATCCGCGTGTCGGGGGTTCAAGTCCCTCCTCCGCTACCACCACCTCATTGCAAGATACTTAAAATAAATAGTTTTGCCCTGGTGCGCCTCTAGATACCCAACATTTCGACCAACATTTAAAATTTGATGCAACTGGAAGCGCGCGCAACTAGCCATCTGCTGCTTTTGGACTTACCGGCCCCATCCCCAAACGAAAATGGCGGTGAAGCAGTTGATCCCGCATTAAACTCGAAACGATGCTGGATTCGTTTGCGCTGAAAAGATGCCTCAATAATGCCTTTTCCAAACTCTTCATCGCTATGCAAAAGTTAACACATTGTTAACGGAGAATGTTTGTGAAGCACCTTATTTTACTCTGCCTGTTTGCTCTTGTCCTTTCATCCGCAGTTGCATTTGCTCAGAATGAGCCCAAAGAGCCAGGCAAAACGACACTAGCCACTGAATCCTTTTGGAACCTTTTGACCAGCAAGCAAGACGCGAAGGTCTACAACGCCGCGTGTTGCAAGGTGTGCCGAAAAGGCAAGGCTTGCGGGAATAGCTGTATCAATAGGAGTTACACCTGCCACAAAGGTCCAGGGTGCGCTTGTAACGGATAATCAGTCGACAGCTCCCGCTATAGGCAACTTCGTTGCAAAGTTTGTAGTTAAAAACCGACCCAGATCAAACAGGCTTATGTCGCATGGTTGATATGGCGGTAATACCGACGAGCAGTGTTCGTCATGGCTTGTGTCGTTGTCTGCGGCGAAAAAAGGAGCTCCAATATGTAAAAGTGCGCCATCGTATGATATTGTGACGCTATATTAACCAAACTTAATTAGAAGTTTTGCTCAGCAGATATTGACAGGAAGAGATTAAAAACATGGCTACATTTACGAGAACTGATGGAGCATCCCTGAATATTCCCGGGAATACTGTTCAGCGTGTTCGACGCACCGTTCACGGAGAGGACAGTATAGCCAACACACGGATCGACGCCGCCGTAACTTCGTACGTAACCGAAAGTGTCAGTGATGTTGCTCAAAGAGTTCAAGCCGAGAATGCAAACTTTACGCATTTGAATTCCAGAGATGAATCTGAAATTTGGTTCAATGCTACCAAGGTGGTTGGGCCTTTAGAAATCACTGAGCGCATGCAGAGCTATGATTACAATTCCTCAATTAAACTCATGAATTATCGACAGTACGTGGTGCAAACACACGAGGAAGTCATTGCAGTGCTCTCGGAAGCAGGCGGGTCACCATTACCTGTGCCGACTAAATGATGACTCACTTAGTGTTCCGATACGCTACTCTTCGTCATAGCACGGCCCCTTGATACGCCGCCTTATCTTGGATCAGACATATTCCTTCGACCCCCAGTTAGGCCGAGCCCTCATAACGCGACTTATCCTCGCGCAACCACCAAAGGCGGTTCTTTCGGAAACGACCGTATGTCGAACCACTTGAAGCAAGTGCCATCCGCATTGCGTTTGTCACCCATGTACAGCTGTGAGTCAGTTGTTCGGTGCCGGATTAGCGCCGCCCTGAACGCCCGCAGGTCGAGCAACCACCAACTTTCAATTACCTGTCCGTCGGGTCCGGCGTGACCGTAGAACATCCAGTCGCCGTGGCCGTTTACAATCTTGGACAGTTCGGTTTCGGCACCAGAGGGTAACTTGGCGCGGATTGTGAACTGATGCGGGTATCTGGCCGCGTATCCGTGTCGCCTGACCCTTGCTGCTATCCGCATGTCCTTGGCGTCCAACATCAGTAGATCCGTGGCTTGGAAATGGTCCAGCGGATCGGGCGCGGCCTGTAGGATGTGACCGCCAATAATGCTCTTAATCTCTGGCAGAAACTGGTCGGACCAGTGCCGGTTTACGCTGTAAAAACTCATACTAAGTTCCAAAAAGAAAAAGGGCGCAGAAAATGCCGCGCCCAGCTTAAATGAAATTCAGGCAGCCTTATCTGGTACTGGCTTCTGCGTTTCAGACGCGCCTTGTTCCGTGCCTTTTGCCAGCTGGTTTTTTTGAGATTGCACCACACTCCACTCAGCCTCGTGCAATTCGAGAGCTGCGTTGGCTTTGTCCCTCAGAGCGGCAGCAACAGACTGAACCGAAAGGCCTTCGGGGCAGTTTGTCTTGTCGTACTCTGCAAGAAGGTCAGTCAGCGCAATCGACAAACCGGCAATCGTTTGCAGCTCATATTCGGTCGCTTCGTAAGCGTATGTGAATTGATCTGTCATGCTGTCGCCTCCGGCAGGTTCACACTGTCCAACATGCTGGCCAAATGGTTGGCCATATCACCGGACACCTTCAACAGCGCCGTAACGCCGTTGGGGTAAGTTCCTTCGTTGTCGATGACTGCGGCGGACTCGATCAGGCTCGAGATATCGGTAGCCATGTCTTGGCAGTCTTGGATGTACCGCTCGAGCGTAACTTCTCCATTCGCGCTGGCGCGTTGTTCTTGCATTGCTAAGTCCTCCGATTGTGGTAATGTTCTAAAAAGTAACATAAGGAATGTTCTAAATTGGAACAAGGGCAAAAATTCATTTCAGGGCAAATTCGAGCAGCAAGAGGCCTTTTGGATATTTCACAGGCAATACTGGCACAGACAGCAGGCGTTTCATCAATGACTGTCAAACGTGCCGAGGGGTCCGGCTCTCCTTTCCCAGCAGACAAAGCGATAATGGCTATCCAGGAGGCGTTGGTATCAAAGGGCATTCAGTTTCTGGACGAAGGTGACTCCGCCAAGGGGCCGGGTGTGGTTTTGGTCAAGAACGACGGACAATGATGGAGTGGCTCAAGCCTGTATTGGAAAGAGCACTCAAGGCGCGCCATCGCTTTTGGTGTCGAAGTTCTCCGCTCACGTTGGGCCTACTCAAATAAGAGGCTTAGGTATCTTGAAGCCTATTCAGATGCTGAAAGAATGCGAATGATGTCAACTCACTCTTTTCCTTTATTAAAAACTAGCAATTACACAACCGTAACGTTACTCGAGGAAGTCAGCTAAACCTGTTTTTGAGGCCCCTATGCTCAGAGTATTTCTTATTGCCGCATCTATTTTTCTTACAGTCGGTCAAGCGGAAGCAAAGGCGAAGAAAGTCGCCAAAGCAGGTAGTTGGGATATCTACTGCGACACTTCAAACTCAGAGTGTACGGCACTCCAGAACATTGAGTTCAGAGGCAAAAATATTGCAAACATAATTGGTCACCCGGTGGACGGTAATGTAGCTGTAGCTGGAATAGCTTTGCAATTGCCGACGACAATGGACCTGAACAAAGGGGTGGTTGTGACAATTGATGGCCGGTTCAGTCGAAGGTACACTTATCAGTTTTGCGCCCCACAGTATTGTCAGGTCAGCATTGGTTTAACGCAAGATATGTTGAACAAGTACAAGAACGGGGAATTCGGAAAAGTGGAGTATTACTTCGCAACTTCTCCGACTGTCAAACGCAGCTTTACGTTCTCACTTTATGGGTTTTCAGCAGCCTTCGAGGAGGTTCGAAAGCGCGGTTACCCTTCATATTGAATACAAACTCCACGAAATTGCCAGCGACCTAGGATGTGTCAGTCTGCGGGATAATCCAAATTGCGACACTGCTGTAAGGCGTTAACCGCGATTTGGCTGATGGCATTTGTGTGGAATGATGGGGGCGTCATATTACGACGTACGAGTTGTCATTGGCTGACCCAGACCTTGTCTGGGATTTCAATATTCGAAGGTCGAGAGGTGAAATTGTCTTGCCACTTCACACCCTTATGACACTTGATTTTCGAGCCGGTTACTAAGCTAATATCAGCAGGGGCGGCAATGGCCCCAAGAAGCGGAAAATTCAACCTTTTTCTCTCTGCAACTACTTTAGGTTCATTCACAAGCCAGTTTGCTCCGCTTAGGTTTGCCTTTACCACATTATCGCCTGAAAGAAGCTTCGACTTGCGTAAGAACTCCTTTGTCGGAACGTTCCCTAAGTAACCGACACAGGCGTAAGCTCTATCTTTTACTTTAATAGCTTTGTGGAATGCTACAACTTGGTACCAGTCTTTACCCAATTCTTCGACATGTGCGCCGTGAACTGTGACTTCGAATGTCTTGTCAATAACCACGTAAACGTCGGCCGTTGCGGCACTGCTTGTGCAAACGGACATCAGGAGGCCAGCCAGCCCCACCATAAACGCACAATTTCTTGCCTTACTTTTCATTCGCTTTGATCAATCCTCGAACATCGTTAGTATCCAAAAAGCACTTTGAGTTCTCGATTTCAACAGCCGTGTTGTGACCCAGTTCACCTACTCCGTCACCAGATCCAGCTATACAGAACACATTAACGAGTTAGCGCTCATGTTCGGTTTAGAGCGCGAGTTTTTTCATTTTCTCCCTGTGGACTGGGCGCGCTTGTAGTAAGCGCGTCACTTTTTGGATATCGAACATAACGCACATGCGCATGGTAACGCATGCATTCAAATTTGACTTGGAGCTCACATTATTTTGCATGATTGTGGCTTATTATGTTATGCCTATTGCGTGGGGGCATTTCTAATTTCCGAATTTTTCTAATAACATATTTGGGGGCACGTCGTTTCTTGTACCAGTTTGTTTTCACGCAAAGATTTTCCAAGTTACACTTGGGACAATTTTTCACCCTAATGACTGTTATTTTTGCAATAGCATCATGTTCGGCAACACCGGACACGGAGGAACCCCAAGGTGGAATAGAAAAGTACATTGATAGGGCTTCTTCAAGTTCTGTTTGGGGGGGCGCACAGCGTTTTGTGGAAAGCGCCAAAATGGATAGGCCATGCGCCAACCCATCAGTTGCGAAGGCTTCCGCTCAGTTCAAATATGGATGCTATTGCGGAGCGTACCACCCCCCACTTTCTTACCCAAAAACCCTTTCCGGAGAACAGCTTGTCAGTCGGCGAGAAAAAGACTTAACTCGCGCTCGCCCCTACGATGATATCGATGCGCTTTGTCAAGTTCACGACATTTGCCACGCACGTGGCATAGAAACTCGCGACTGCAACATTTACTTTGCACGAGCGCTTCTTCGAAGGGCCCGAAGTTTCCAGCAGGACCTAAAATCAACCAGTTTGAATGATACGGACACTCGACAGGAAATATTGAGATGCCAAGTACTCGCAACAACCATTGCAGAGGTTATGAATGGCTCTCTTGCACCTGCAGTATCCTCTCAAGGGGCCCCGAAGGTGGTCGACAGCGCCTTAAACTGGACAAGTAATTTGGGTGCAGTCTTAAGATCCCCTTTGTACGCAACCCAGTACGCTTTTCTGGACGGACAGCCGTTCCCTGGTCCGGGAAAGAAATGCGTCAGAATGAACGGATAAGTGAAATTAAAGTTGTCTACTGTTCGATGAGGTGGCTAAATTTCGATAATCGTATTGAGAAAAAACCCTTGGTGTAAATCGTGACCTTCGAAGCGAGAGTCTTGCCATGAAGAGACCGTTGAAAATTGCTTGGATTCTGATTTTGGGGTTAACCGTCTCGGCTTGCCTAGAAGGAGGAGAGCCGACTGTGGATCCCACAGTGGAAACGACTGATTGGGGCGGGCCAAAATTGTCATCTGAATGATGTTGCACAAGCGTGCCTTGCATTGAATTGTCTCTTTGGCGTGATTGGTATTAACCGTTTGTATGGAGACGAAGTAAAGGATGCCGACAAAAGAGGATGTGATTGAGAACCTTGATTCATTAACGGAGCGAATATCAAATCGAGTATGGACAATATCAGTCGGTGTGCTGGCTACCTCGTTGGCATACATCATTGAAGGCGCCAAAAAGGAAGGTGAACCCTTCCTAGAACCTTACCTAGTCGCCGGTCCTGTCGCAGTTGCGATTTTGGCGCTCACAGCTGACCTGTTGCAGTATCTGGCAGCAATTCAGCAGAACGTGAAAATGCTCAAAACTATAGAAAAAGCAGGAGAAGCTAGCTTGTCGTATGACAGAACTTGTTTTTTTTATAAAGTTAGGCACGCTGCGTATTGGACGAAGGTATTTGCCTGCGGATTTTCTGCACTTTGGTTGGTGTTTGTGTCAGTTCAACGCGCATTCTCAATGATTTGAACGCAACTCGGGTATCACTGTCTTATGATGGCAGCGAATTGAAACTGGAGACACAACAGAACTCAGGACGCGGCTAAGGGTTTCGCTCATTCCTCAGTTTTCGCTCAGCACGCAATGTTCTTTTTGGCGAGAGGTTTACGGCAATCAGGAGAAAAATAGGCACGCAAACTGAGCAAAAAACCTTAGCGTGCCGCCTGCTCAAGTGACCGCGCCAGTTCAATCAGACGATTGCGCTCTGCCCAATGTGCAACGTTTGCTTCTGATATGCGCCTCCGGCCCTCGGCTGTCTTTGCTCCGGTCGAAAGCCCGCCATGAATACGACAGCGGGTCTTGCCCTCAACAGGGGCTGACATACATACGCCATCCTTGGTCTTGGCTCCGCAGATTTTGGTTTCGCTAGTCATGTGGTGCCTCCTGTCTGGACTGCGGGTGAGCGAACACCTACCTTGGTGACATGCGTAGATTGATTATCGCCCTTGCCATTGTTCTCATTCTGCTTTGCGCCCCGATTACGGTCTTTGCCGTGGGCTGGGGATACATGCAGATTTACCATCAGTTCGGCTTCATCCCGTTTTTCATAGCCTGCATCAGCGGGACTGTGTGTGTGCTAGGGGCTGCTTGGCGCTCTGATAAAGCCCTAGAGCAGTAGTACCAGCCACCACACGGCCTATCAGCCGCGCCTGAGCGTCTTTGAGGGGCTGGCCATTTAATGCGCCCCTGACGGCCTTGAGCGCGTCCTGTGCGTCCTTTCCCTTGATGCCTGTCCGTCATCGCCCTTTCCACAAACCGGCATAAGGCAATTTCGGTCACTAGATTGCCGATTTCACGGCGAAGTCTTTGCCCGATTTCCTTTGGAAGACTAGGTGCATCAAGGCGTCGGTTATTCCGGGTAATTTCATCTTCAAAGTCCATGTACTTCAATGATGCTTCAATAAGCTCAGAATCTTGCGGTGGTTTCGGGAACAAGTGAAAGTAGGCACGTTCTATCAGGCTATAAGTCCCGCAATACCCAGGGGGATAATATCGGTTTGGATCTTGTCTCATGCCCGCCCCGCCATTTCGATGACCGTGCCGCTATTTTGCGCAAGATATGAGGCCCAGGCATCCATGAGCATCCGGCGCTTTGCGAACAGGTCAGACCTTGCATAAGCTATTTCGGTGTCATCCCCCACTTTATGCGCCAGCGCCATTTCGCAGACCTCGCGTGGAAAATTCGTTTGCTCCTGCGCCCACGTTCGAAAGCTAGCCCGAAACCCATGTATGTCGCAGTTGTAACCTTGCTCTCGGACAAGTTTTAATAACGTGGCATCACTTAACGGCTTCTCGTGCTTTCGACCAGGAAAGACTAGGTCGCCTTGGTGCAGTTTTCGCGCCTGTTCTAATATCTTAATGGCCCGGTCCGTAAGCGGGACTTTGTGCGCGACCTTCATTTTCATTCGGGTGGCAGGCACAGTCCACTCTCTTTGCCCTGTGTTCACTTCAGACCACTTCGCCTCTCTAACTTCCTTTGAGCGGCAGGCTGTCAGTATCAGGAACTCGACGGCTAATTTAGTTGAACTGTCTGCATCTGAATTCTGGACAGATTGAATGCATCGGGACACATCAGCGTAAGGAAGCGCCTTTCTGTTTTTCCGCTTGGTCATGTCCTGCTTGGGCAGCACAGCCTTGACGGCCTCCGCTGGGTTGTCTGTGCGCCAACCTTTCGCGATTGCCCATTTGAGAACTGACCCGATACGCTGACGCACTCTACGCGCAGTGTCGTCTTTGGTTGTCCATATGGGCAGCAGCGCGGCAAGCACTTGGCCACCGTCGACCTCAGCCACACTGACCTTGCCAAAGTGCGGGAATGCGTATGCCTCCAATGAACTGATGTATTTCTGGGCGTGCTGAGGGTTGCTCCAAGACGACAAGTTTGCCTTGTGCACCTCTCTCGCCGCCTCTTCGAATGTCGGGATAGCTTGGGCTTTCTTCTTGTTCGCGAGAGGGTCGCCCCCCGCCCGAGCAACGCGCCTATTCTCGATTGCTGCATCTCTGGCACTCGACAAGGAAACGAGGGCAACAGAGCCAATTGCGAGTTCTCTCCGCTTGCCGCGTATCATCAGGCGTTGAATCCAGCGGCGTGCCCCGCTTTCGTCAACCTTGAGATACAGGCCATTTCCGTCAGCATACAAGGCAGGCCCCTTTGCCGACTTAACGAAAGCCGGTGCAAGTGCATTGTGGGGATGTTTGCCTTTGCGTTTGCCTGCCATTTTACCCAACATTTTTTTGTCAATGTATGGCCACGGACAGCAACGCGCAACAAGAACCTTTCATTTTATTAAAGTGTTACTTCAAGGTGGGGCAACGCATGACAATCAATACATGTAGCCTCCTCCGCTACCAATTCCCCAGAGCATCAAACCGAAACACCACTTGTGGTTTTTCTTTTGATTTCAGCGCTCATCGATCCGGCTGAAGATCGAGATATGGTGCCGCGCGTGTGATTTCGACAGCGTCCTGTACCCCGTTCGTATTCAAGTGGATGTTCAGCTGGCCAGTCCCACTGAACCGCGCGAAATAGGCGAACTCGATCATGTTCAGCGCATTCATATCCTGACACTGAATGACATAGTCCGCCTGAAACTCCGAGTGACTCTCCGCCGTTGTGGAGCCTGAAACTGCGTTCGCCTCGCCACTCTGCCGTGTGATACCATATGTCAGAACCACATGGGCGGTCACCGTAGAGCACCCAGCTTCCGGCGGGGTTACGAACAGGTCCAGCGGGTCGGAAAGCTCTGACATTGCTATGGCCACACGCGTGCGGCTGTCATCGTTTTCAACCGGGGTTTCAAACCCGACGATGTCCATGCTTGGCACCCTCAGCGCCAAGGCGAACCCGGTGTCAGAAAACACGATGTCGATCTGGGCCGAACCATGGTGATGAGGCGTGGAAACCTGCGTTGCTTGCGCCGCAAGTGCCGCAGGAAACAGGAACAAGGCCAGAACCACGCGCTTCATGAACAACAAACCACCTACAAAGAATCACTTGGCTGATTTTAGCCCGAAACATGTATCGCACAATGTGATCCGCCGGACCGAACCCCCGCCAGATATGGGGATAGTGGCAACTGAGTCAGCGGTTTCATTATCCGACAAAAAAACTCAGATTGACAATGTTGACTTTTTAACTCAGTTATTTCAATGAAAGCCGCCGCGGGAACAAACCCGCCTGATCTGACAGTTCTGAAAAGAGAGTATCGACCTCCATGACCAAGTTGTTTGCAACAGCCAGCGCTTTGACATTTGCGACAGCCACTTTTGCTTTTGCCGGTGATGTGCCGACAAAAGCGGATATTCTGGAAACCTATGCCGATATTGCCGAAGCCAAGTATGACGACAGCCTGACTGCGGCAAAGGTTTTGCGGGACGCAGTCGGTGCGCTGATTGCCGAACCCTCGGACGCGACCCTGACTGCGGCACGGGCAGCATGGGTTGCAGCGCGTGTGCCTTATCAACAGACCGAAGTTTATCGTTTTGGCAACGCAATCGTTGATGACTGGGAAGGCAAAGTAAACGGTTGGCCACTGGATGAAGGTCTGATTGATTATGTCGACGCGGCCTATGGTGGCGCGACGGATGAGAACGAATTTGCGGTTCTGAATGTCATCGCCAACCCCAGCTTCGAACTGTCGGGCGAAACCATTGACGCCAGCGAGATTACTCCGGAACTACTGAGCGAATCCCTGCACGAAGCTGATGGTATCGAAGCCAATGTCGCGACCGGCTACCACGCTATCGAGTTCCTGCTGTGGGGTCAGGACATGAACGGCCACGGGGCCGGTGCAGGCAACCGTCCAGCCACTGATTATGCGAACGGCGATACCTGCACTGGTGGCAATTGCGACCGTCGTGCACAGTATCTGAGCGCCGCAACCGACCTGCTGGTCAGCGATCTGACCTGGATGGCCGATCAGTGGAAACAAGGCGGCGCGGCGCGCACGGCGCTGATGGAAAATGAAACCGCGGGTGTCAGTGCGATCCTGACCGGTATGGGTTCACTGTCTTACGGTGAACAAGCGGGTGAGCGGATGCGTCTGGGCCTGATGCTGAACGACCCGGAAGAAGAACATGATTGCTTTTCGGACAACACCCACAACAGCCATTACTACGATGGACTGGGCGTTCTGAACGTCTATCTGGGCAGCTATACCCGCATCGATGGCACACCTGTATCAGGCGCATCGCTGGCCGATCTGGTAATCGCAACTGATCCGGCACTGGACGCCGAGATGAAGGCGAAACTGGCCGTCACGATGCAAGCCCTTGGCAGGATCAAATCGACCGCGGAAGCAGGGTTTGCCTATGACCAAATGCTGGAACGCGGCAACGAAGGCGGTGAAACCCTAATCATGGCCGGCGTCAACGGCCTGATCGACCAGACCAAAACAATCGAGCGCATCGTGACCACACTGGAACTGGACCAGATTGAATTTGAAGGATCAGACAGTCTGGATAACCCCGACGCGGTATTCCACTAAACAAGAACGCGTGCCGGGGGCTTGCCTGCCCCCGGTACACTCAGCACGCTGACCCGCCAGCCCTTTGAACCACACAAACCCAAGCCAACATTCATGATTGTCTGCCACTGCACCAACATCTCGGACCACGACATCCGCGCCGCCATCGACTGGATGCGGACAGCCGACCCCCAAACCATCATCACCCCCGGCAAGGTTTACCGTGCTCTTGGAAAATCGGCGGATTGCGGCGGATGCATGCCTCTGTTTCTGGACACGATGCGGTCAAGCGATAATCTCGAAGTACCCATGCAACTCCGCGCCCTGCGCGCGGCAGTATCACAGGAGAGTGCAGATGAAGGGCGATCCAAAAGTCATCGAATATCTCAACAAATCTCTGCGGCATGAACTGACTGCAGTCAGCCAATACTGGCTGCACTACCGGTTGCAGGAAGACTGGGGGCTTGGCCACATGGCCAAGAAAAGCCGCGAGGAAAGCATCGAAGAGATGGGCCACGCGGACAAGCTGATCGAACGGATCATCTTTCTGGAAGGCCACCCCAACCTTCAGAAGCTGGACCCGCTTCGGATCGGTCAAACACCAAAGGAAACGCTGGAATGTGACCTTGCGGCCGAGATCGATGCACGGGCCTTGTACAAGGAAGCGCGCGAATATTGTCGGGATGCCGGCGACTATGTCTCGATGTCGCTGTTCGAGCAGTTGATGTCCGATGAAGAGGGCCATATCGACTTTCTCGAAACGCAGCTCGACCTCTATGAAAGGATCGGCGAAGCCAATTATGCGCAACTCAACGCATCGAAAATGGACGAAGGCGAATAGCCTTGTCGCCCTGTCGGTGGTCGCCTTTGCGGCCACCCCTTCCCTGTCAGCCGAGCTACAGGACCTGCATCTGAACTTCACCCCCCGCACTGACGATGAACGCGCCCGAATTGCCGTTGTCACAGCACCGCCCCAGGATTTCAGCGCACCGCAGCAGTTTGAAGAACTGCCCGCCGGGGCTGCGACTGTTCGGGTCCGTACTGACGCGGATGCGTTCTCGCAACCGTCAGACAACCTGAGCTTTGAACAGGAGCTGAATTTCAAAGTCGGAAACGGGCTGTTCAAGAAGGTCTGGGTTTCGTCGCCCTCATCGACGCTCGCCTCTGACGGGTTGGGGCCGCTCTATAACGCGCGGTCGTGCCAGCGCTGCCACATCAAGGATGGGCGCGGACACACGCCAAACGGGCCCGATGACAACGCGGTTTCGATGTTTCTGCGGGTCTCGATCCCCGGCACGTCGGAAGATGGCTATGCAGCGATAGAAGATTACATCGCCACTCTGCCCGAGCCTACCTATGGTGGGCAGATGCAGGATTTCGCACTGGCAGGTCATCCAGCGGAATACCGGCTGGACATCTCGTACGAAGAAATCCCGGTGGAGCTTTCTGACGGTGAAACCGCCTCATTACGCCGCCCGACTTATCAGGCAGCCGATCTGGGTTATGGCCCGCTGCACCCCGACGCGATGCTAAGCCCCCGGGTCGCGCCGCAGATGATCGGGCTTGGCCTGTTGGAAGCGATCCCGGTCGAAGACCTGCTTGCCAAGGCCGACCCTAACGATTTGGATGGGGACGGCATATCAGGTCGCCCGAATATCGTCTGGTCGGTCGAGTTTGACACGCCGATGATGGGCCGGTTCGGTCACAAGGCGGGGACGCCGTCAGTTATGGAACAATCGGCAGCTGCTTTTGCCGGGGATATCGGCATTTCGAACCCACTCTACCCTGCTCCGCACGGGGATTGCACCAATGTGCAGGTGAACTGCATCAAAGCCCCGCACGGCGACAATGATGAGCGCGGCTTTGAGATCGATCATCAGGGTATGGACCTGGTCGCTTTCTACAGCCGCAATCTGGGCGTGCCGGGTCGCCGCGACATGGACAACCCCAGGGTCCTTCGCGGGAAAGAGGTGTTCCATGCAACCGGCTGCGCGTCATGCCACACACCGTCACATGTCACTCATCGGATGGAAGACCGGCCCGAGCACAGTTTTCAGCTGATATGGCCCTACACCGACCTGTTGCTTCATGACTTGGGCGAAGGTCTGGCCGACAATCGCCCCGAGGCCCGCGCAACGGGCCGGGAATGGCGCACGCCGCCTTTGTGGGGCGTTGGCCTGACCGAACGCGTCTCTGGCCACACAGAATTTCTGCATGACGGGCGGGCGCGCACATTGCTAGAGGCGATCCTGTGGCATGGCGGTGAAGCGCAAGCTGCCCGCGACGCTGTTGTCTCGATACCCAAAGTCGACCGTGATGCCCTGATCCAATTTCTGGAGAGCCTCTGACCCATGCGAGTTCTTACCCTTGTTGCAGCGTTGATCATGCCACTTGCCGCGCAGGCACAGGATCGCGCGCCGATCCTGATGGATGTGACTGAAACCCATATCCTGCCCCGGTTCGACACGCTGCCGGAAACGACGGGCGCGCTAGTCAGCGCGTCACTGGTTGAGTGCGATCCGACCTCACCGGCGCTGCGCGCGGCCTACGATGCGGCTTTCGATAGCTGGATATCCGCCAGCCACCTGCGGTTTGGTCCGACCGAGGTCGATGACCGCGCTTTCGCCATGGCGTTCTGGCCGGACACGAAAGGGTTCACCACCAAAGCCCTGTCCCAGCATATCGCAACCGAGGATGACACCGTGCAAAGCCCGGAGGCCTATGCCGAAACGTCCATAGCAGGGCGCGGGTTCTTCGCGCTCGAACGGATGTTGTTCGATCCCAATTACGCGGAACAGGGCAATGCCGAATATCGCTGCGCGCTGATCAGGGCGATCACGGCGGATATCGATGCCAATGCCCGCGCGATGGCGCAGGACTGGCACAGCTATGCCTCTAGCCTTACCCAACCCCAAGAGAACAGACGCTACCGGACGCAGGACGAAGCGATGCAGGAGCTGTTCAAGGCCCTATCTACCGGTCTTGAGTTCACGGCGGACACTCGGCTGGGTCGCCCCATGGGGACATTCGACCGCCCCCGTCCGAACCGGGCCGAGGCGCGGCGGTCCGGGCGGTCTTTGCGCCATGTAGAACTGTCGCTGATATCCTTGCGGGATTTAGCCGCACGGCTGTCTTTTGATCACCCCGAAATCGCGTCGGAACTGGACGCTGCGTTTGCACGTGCCATCCAGAACGCTCAATCCATTGACGATCCCTCGCTGGCCGGGGTTTCAGATCCCCAAGCCCGGTTCCGGATCGAGGCGCTTCAACAGTCGATCCACGATATCCGCACCATCGCCGTGACCGAGCTGGGTCCGACATTGGGGATCAGCGCAGGATTCAACTCGCTGGACGGAGACTAACCCGTGACGTCACGCCGCCATTTTCTTGCCGGTCTTGCCGCAGCCGCGATTTCCCCGGTCCGCGGGTGGGCCTCGGCCGGTTCGCCTGATTTTCTGGCCGCAGGGCTGTTTCCCGACGGGTCCTTTCGACTTGCCGGGTTGAGCACATTGGGGAAAATCGTGTTCTCCGTGCCTCTACCCGGACGCGGACATGCGGCCGCAGCCCATCCGCACAAGGCCTTTGCGGTCGCGTTTGCCAGACGTCCGGGCACCTTTGCCATCGTCATCGATTGCGCAACCGGCGCGCAGATTGCACAGCTCAATGCCCCTGAAAGCCGCCACTTCTACGGCCACGGCACATTCTCGGCGGATGGCGCGTATTTTTTTGCCACCGAGAACGACTACGAAGCCGGGACAGGTATTATCGGTGTCTGGGACGCTGAAAGCTTTTCGCGTCTGGATGAGTTTTCATCTGGTGGAATAGGCCCGCATGACATGCGCCTGATGCCCGATGGGGAAACGCTGGTGATTGCCAATGGCGGGATCGAAACCCACCCCGAAACCGGGCGCACAAAGCTGAACCTGCCGACGATGGCACCCAACCTGAGCTATCTCACCCTGTCGGGCAGGATCCACGAGCAGGTGTCGTTACCTCACCAGCTTCACAAAAACTCGATCCGCCATCTGGCGGTGCGGAGCGACGGTCTGGTTGGCTTTGCCATGCAATGGCAGGGCAGCAAGTCCGAACACCTGCCCCTGTTGGGCTTGCATCGTCAGGGTGAAGCCCCACGCCTGCTGGCGGCACCGGATCACGAACAAAGCATGTTGCAGGGATACGCTGGCAGCGTCGCGTTTTCAGCCGACGCCGATATGATCGCAATAACCTGTCCGCGCGGCAATGCGCTGCACCAGTTCGACATAACCAGCGGCACACTCACCGGCGCCTTCGCGCTTGAGGATGTCTGCGGGCTTGGGGCCGGGGCGGGCGGGTTGGTCTTTACCACGGGAACAGGCGCTTTCGGGACATTGATGGGCGCGCGCCCAGCTGTTCGAACCCGCGCCGAATGCCAATGGGACAATCATCTGATCCCGATCCACCCGTCCGCGTAAAATTCGGAATCCCCAATCAGATAGTTTACACTTGGAAGAATCAAACTGCTGCCGTATTGGCGGGCGCGAAACTGGCACCCTACGTTAAGGACCGACTTGATTGAAACAGACGCCCGACGCACCGCATTCCATCTACGGAGTTGAGAAATGGGGCAAAGGCCTCATCGAGGTGACCGAACAGGGTGAGATCGGTCTGCGCAATCCCATGGCCCCCGAGACAGCGGCGATTAGCCTGCCCGGTATCCTCAGCGATCTGGACGACCGCGGCATCAAGGCACCGATGGTCCTGCGAGTCGCGTCTTATCTGGAACACGAAATCGCCCATCTGAACGAAAGTTTCCAAGATGCGATTGCGCGCGTGGGCTACTCAGGCAGCTATCGCGGCGTATTCCCGATCAAGGTGAACCAGCAGGCGCAGGTTGTTGACCGGATCGTCGAGTTTGGAAAGAAATACAATTATGGGCTCGAGGCCGGCTCCAAACCCGAACTGGTGATTGCGCTGGCGCATCGCCTGGCCCCCGAAGCGCTGATCGTGTGTAACGGTGTCAAAGATGCCGAATTCATCCAACTGGCTATTCTAAGCCGCAAGATTGGGTTCAACACGGTCATCGTTCTGGAAAGCCCGAAAGAGGCCGACACGGTAATCGAAGTTTACAACGAACTGGGCATCGAGCCCCTGATCGGTGTTCGGGTGAAGCTGACCAACCAGATCAGCGGCAAATGGGAAGAAAGTTCGGGCGACCGCTCGGCCTTTGGGATGAACACCGATCAGCTTATCGCCACGGTAGACAAGCTGAAAGACGCAGGCTTGCTGCATTGCCTCAAGCTGCAGCATTCACATCTGGGCAGCCAGGTTCAGGATGTCAACGATGTGCGCCGCGCTGTGGGCGAAGCCTGTCGCTATTACACCGAGCTCACTCGCGAAGGCGTTCCATTGACTCACCTGGATCTGGGTGGCGGCATGGGGGTCGATTACACCGGCGAAAAGAAAGCCGCCGAAAACTCGATCAACTACACGGTCGAAGAATATTGTGCCAATGTCGTCGAAACCGTGGCTTACGCCATGGACGAGGCAGAGGTGGGCCATCCGACACTGGTCACGGAAAGTGGGCGCGCGGTGGTGGCGACGTCCTCGATGCTGGTCTTCAACGTGCTCGAAAGCACGCTTTACGATGCGCCCAATGGCCCCGAGGTTGATCCGGATGACCACCACTTGGTCTCGGACCTCGCCGCGGTGCACGGATACCTCTCCCGCGGCCGTCTGCAGGAATGCTGGAACGACGCCACCTTCTATCGTAACGAGCTGCGCGCCCTGTTTCGTCGCGGCTATGTCGACCTGCGTCAGATGGCGCGGGCCGAACGGATATACCTGTCGCTGATGGCCCGGCTCAAGGCATTGGCCGCGTCAGAGGATCTGGAAACGGACCTGAATGACCAGCTTGAAAAGGTTGCTGATATCTATCACTGCAACTTCTCGCTGTTCCAGTCGTTGCCAGATGTCTGGGCCATCGACCAGCTGCACCCGATCGTGCCGCTGCAATATCTGAACCAGATCCCCGACCGTCGCGCCGTGCTGTCCGATATCACCTGCGACAGTGACGGCAAGATCGACCGGTTCATTCTGGCCGACGGTGTTTCCCCCAGCCTGCCGGTGCATTCCCTGCCAGAAGAGGACGAATACTTCATGGGTGTCTTCTTCGTCGGTGCCTATCAAGAGACCTTGGGCGATCTGCACAATCTCTTTGGTGACACCAACGTCGTCACCATCGACCTGCGTCGGGACGGTGGCTTTGACCTGCTGCACGAACAAGAGGGCGACACGATCAGCCAGGTTCTGTCATATGTCGAATTCGACCCGCAGGATTGCGTCGCCGCCTTCCGCAAAATGGTGGATGAGGCGATTTCGACCGGCACCCTGAAAGCCAAGGACCGCAAAACCCTGATGAGCGCTTACCGCGACTCGATCAACGGTTACACCTATTACGAATAACCCCTGAGAGGAGATCACCCCCATGGGCACTTTGAGTGGCAAAACACTGGTTGTCGGCGCGGGCGGCGTATCCCACGCTGCCGTGCACAAGATGGCAATGAATTCGGATATCTTCACCGAAATCACACTGGCCAGCCGCACGAAATCGAAATGCGACGCGATCGCCACGTCGGTGAAAGACCGTGTGGGAGTTGATATCGCGACCGCCGAACTGGACGCCTACAAGGTCGAAGACACCGTAAAGCTGATCAAGGAAACTGGTGCTGAAATCCTCGTGAACCTCGCCCTGCCCTATCAGGATCTGGTGCTGATGGACGCATGCCTTGAGGCGGGCATTCATTATGTGGATACGGCAAACTATGAGCCCGAGGATGAGGCCAAGTTCGAATACCACTGGCAATGGGCCTATCAGGAACGGTTCAAAGCGGCCGGTTTGACCGCCATCCTTGGTTCGGGCTTCGATCCCGGCGTTACATCGGTCTTTGCCAAATGGTTGAAAAAGCACAAGCTGGACACCATCCGCCAGATCGACGTGCTGGACGCCAATGGCGGTTCGAACGATCAGGAATTTGCCACCAACTTCAACCCCGAAATCAACCTGCGCGAAGTGCTGGCCGAAGTGCGCCACTGGGAAGGTGGCGAATGGAAACACTCTCCCGCCATGACCCACAAGGTCGAGTTCGATTTCCCCGCCATCGGCCCTAAGAACATGTACCTGATGTATCACGAGGAACTGGAATCGCTCTCGACCCACTTCCCCGAGATCGAGCGCGCCCGCTTCTGGATGACCTTCGGCGACGCCTATATCATGCATGCCAAGGTCTTGGAAAATGTCGGCATGACCCGCATCGACCCAGTGATGCATGACGGCAAGGAAATCATCCCGATCCAGTTCCTGAAAACCCTTTTGCCCGATCCCGGTGATCTGGGCGCGGAAACCAAGGGCAAGGCCTGCATCGGCGACATCGCCACAGGTCAGGCCAAGGATGGCTCGGGCGAGAAGACTTATTACATCTACAACATCTGCGATCATCAGGAATGCTACGCGGAAGTCGGCAGCCAGGCTGTCAGCTACACCACCGGTGTCCCCGCCATGATCGGCGCGGCGCAGGTGCTGAAAGGCAACTGGACCGAGCCCGGCGTTTGGAACATGGAACAACTCGACCCGGACGACTTCATGGCCATGCTGAACGAACATGGCCTGCCGTGGCAGGTCCATGAACTCGACGGCCCGGTCACCTTCTGATCCGCTTCAGCTTCATCTGGCCCTAAATATCCCGGGGGTCCGGGGGCAGCGCCCCCGGCCTCTCCACCAAACGGAGACGCCGGTTATGTCCGACATGATGACCACACAGGCCGGAGACGCCGGCGCCTTCCGCAATTTCAACCTCTCCCGTGTACCCAGCCCTTGCTTTGTCGTCGACGAAAAGGCGGTTGAACGGAACCTGAAAATCCTCGCTGATGTCGGAACCCGCTCCGGCGCGCATGTTCTCAGCGCGCTCAAGGCGTTTTCAATGTTCTCACTGGCCCCACTGGTGCGCCAACACCTCGGCGGCACCTGCGCCTCAGGTATCTATGAAGCGCGGCTGGGACGCGAGGAATATGGAGGTGAAGTCGCAACCTTCTGCGCCGGGTACAAAGACGCCGACATCGACGAAATCCTGTCGCAGTCCGATCACGTCATCTTCAACTCCGCTGCCCAAAAGGACCGGTTTCTCGCCAAAGCCCAAACCGCCAAAGTGCAGGTTGGCCTGCGCATCAATCCGGAACATTCCGAAGGCGAGGTTCCGAAATACGATCCCTGCGCCCCGTGCTCGCGCCTTGGCACACCAGTCAGCCAACTGACCGCCGACACGTTGCGCGGCGTTGACGGCTTGCACATGCATACGCTTTGCGAACAGGGGTTTGCGCCTTTGCAGCGCACCTGGGACGCTGTCGAACCGAAGCTCAAACCCTACCTTGATCAACTCAAGTGGGTGAACTTTGGCGGTGGCCACCACATCACCCGCGACGATTATGACCGCGACGGGCTGGTGGCCTTCCTCAAGGACATTCGCGAAACCTATGGCATTGATGTTTACCTTGAACCCGGTGAGGCTGTGGCGCTGGACGCAGGTATTCTGATCGGTGAAATCCTCGACCTGCCGACCAACGGCATGAACCTCGCGATCACTGATATCTCGGCCACATGTCACATGCCCGACGTGATCGAGGCCCCCTATCGCCCTGCCCTTATGGATGAAGCCAAAACAGGCCATACCTATCGCCTTGGCGGCCCGTCCTGTCTGGCGGGTGACGTGATTGGCGACTACACCTGGGGCAAGCCGCTGGAGATCGGACAGCGTTTTGCCTTCCTCGATCAGGCACATTACTCGATGGTCAAAACAAACACTTTCAATGGCGTCCCCCTGCCCACAATCGCCCTGTGGAACAGCGAAACGGACGAGCTGAAGATCATCCGGCAGTTCGGATATGACGACTTCAAGGACAGACTCTCATGAGCATTTTTCTCGACAGCGAATTGACCGCATCCGAACGCACCGAAGATGCCCGCTTTCGCGTGATCCCGGTGCCTTTGGAGCGCACGGTCTCTTACGGGGCCGGCACGGCCAAAGGCCCCGAGGCAATTATCGAGGCCAGTAATGAACTGGAACGCATCACCGGTCACGCGGAGCCCTGTGTCGAAGGGATTTTCACCGAAGAACCGCTAAATTGTGACGGCCCGTTGCCCGAGGTAATGGAACGCCTTGCGCACCGCACCGAAGCTGCAATTCGGGCTGGAAAGGTACCGGTCACTTTGGGCGGCGAGCATTCCCTCAGCTATGGCGCAGTGATAGGTGTGGCCCGTGCGCTAAACCAACCCATCGGCATCGTCCAGATCGACGCCCATGCCGACCTGCGCAACGCATATCAGGGCGAAAAACACTCTCACGCCTCAGTGATGCACCTGCTTGCCGAAGAGGGCGTTCGGCTCGCCCAGTTCGGTGTCCGCGCTTTTTCAACTGAAGAGGCCCAAAGCCGACTGAGAAACCACGTCTTTCACGTGGATGCCGAGGAACTGGTGACAGGTAACATCCATTCGGTCGACCTGCCTGCAGACTTCCCCGAGCTGGTCTATGTCAGTTTCGACGTCGACGGGCTGGATCCATCGCTGATGCCCGCCACTGGAACACCGGTGCCTGGCGGGTTGGGCTATTACCAGGCACTGCGGCTAGTCGAGCACGCGCTCAAGGGGCGCAGATGCGTGGGATTCGATGTGGTTGAGCTGGCCCCGGACGGCAATGCCGCCTGGGACTTCACCACAGCTCAGATTGTCTATCGCCTGATGGCTGCCTGTTAATCTTCGGCAGTTTCGTTCAGTTCCATATGGCCTTCGCCCTTGCTCAGGATGCGGCGCAGCATGGGTTCAAAAAACTCCAGCGGTTTCGTCGGATAGTCTGGGTCAAACGCCTTCTGATCGTATTCATGGCAGAAATAGCGGCAGTCCTCCCAATGGGGGCTGTCGCGATACTTGTCGCGCGCGTTTCGGTCTCCTCCAAGGTGGTGGTTGTAGTAGTAACCCTGAAACACGCAATGGTGCTTGAGTATCCAATAGGTTTTCTCGCTGACATAGGGCTTCATCATCGCCGCTGACAGCTCTCCATGGTTGTAGGGTGACAGAATATCACCGGTATCGTGGATTAGGGCAGCGACCACCAACTCCTCTTCCGCGCCATCCTCATAAGCCCGGGTCGCGGCCTGAAGGCTGTGCTGATACCGGTTGATGGGATAGGGTGTCCATTCCTCGTCCAGTGACCGAATGGCGTCCAGAATGCGATCCGGCAAGGCGGCATTATACGCCTCTTCATAATCCATAACGGCGTCCCAGTCGGCCTTGGTGGCATTCTCAAAACTAGTCCAGGTCGGTTTGTGGCTTTTGTCCAGCATGGCTGATCCTTTGGCGTGTTTCCCGAAGCCGACAATATTACGAGTCGCAACTTCAAAAAAATGAATTGATTTTATCACAACGATCAAAAAATACTCTCGGTATGCGAACCAAAGCTTTGGAAACCTTTCTATGTGTGGCGGAGACAGGTGGTTTTCATGCCGCTGCCCGTAAGCTGAATGTAACTCAAACGGCCGTCAGCGCGCGCATTCATCTGATCGAAGAAGAAACCGGCAGACCACTATTCACCCGCGGAGCCGGTGGCACTTCGCTGACCGAGTTTGGCCAACAATTCAAACCGTATGCAGAACAAATACTATCCCTTTGGGCCTTCGCGTCGCGGGATTTACCGTTGCAGACACAGAACCGTCCAGCGCTTCGGTTGGGTAGTCAGCTTAGCATCTGGGACCCTTTGCTTGTGGATCTGGCTGTTCGGTTTGAACAGCGCTTTGACAAACTGCTGCTGACACTGAATTACGACCACGATCTGAACATGGTTGAAGCTGTTGCGACCCATGTGCTGGACGTGGCGATCACGCATGAAACGCCATCAGACCGACGCGTCACCTATCACGAGCTGGAACCGGAGCTTCTAACCCTGGTCAGAACCCCGCAAGCAGCAACAGCAGAAAACGATTTGGTCTTCGTCAACCTTGAACTTGGAGAGATTTACCAAGATCACATCAGATCGGCTGTGCGACGCGCCTCGGGGCAGACCTTGTTTCTGGGTAATTGCATGATGGCACTACGTTATGTCCTGCAAAGAGGCGGATGCGGCTACTTCCCCGATTACGTTACTTCGCAACATCTGGCTTCGGGTGCACTCGAACCGGTCGAGGACAGTGTGAGCCTGCGGCTGCCAATGTATCTGGTCGCCCGTGGTGATCGCGAAGAATTCGACGACATTCGTTGTTGTCTGGAAGAACTTCGAACCTGAAATCAAGCGGGTGTTGGGATGACCTCGGACCCGCGCGCACGTTTCCGCAAAAGCGGACGACCTGCGACAAGCAGAAAACAGCACGAAATCAGCACACCCATTATGGCGGGAAGGTAAAGCAGCGCCCAAAGCCTCGGGTCATCAATCACAACCGGGGACACAAACCCGCGAACGCCTTCAAGCAGTACAAGTATGGTAAATGCACCCAAAATCTGAGGCCACAATCCAAACCGTGAAAAGCTGCCCAGCATCAGGGTCGAATACCCCGCCAGCGACACCGCAATGCAAATAACTATCCAGGAAAAACGCTGGTGCAATTCTTCGATCAACTTACCCTGGCTGAACCCTTCGGTTTTTGAGATCGCATCACGGTCGAAGATCAGATCAGATGTCGGAATGGCTTCGAGGCTGCGATGCGCCATTGGGCTTGTGTTCGTCAGCTCAGAGATGTCGTATGATGCGTCCTGAAACAGGGTCGAGGACAGAACCCTGCCCACCTTGTTCAGGCGCAGCGCTACCCCGTCGACCATCACCAGATGAATTCCTGCGTCGTTGTTGACCAGATAGGCGGTCACGCTGGAATAGCTGACCGCGTTTTCCGGGTCGCGGCGATCCGATACGAACACCTCGTGCAACGTACCGTCCAAATCGATGCCACCGATGTAAACCGTAACATCTTCGGCGGGGTGCAGAAATTCGCCTTCATTCAACAACTGCGCTGTCACATCTCCTGCTACTTCGGCTTGCCGGTATTCCAATTGTTGGACCGATGCAGGGCGCAGGAACACACTGATGGCAGCCATCATCAGACCAGTGATCACACCGAACAAAACAACGGCCCGCGCTAGTCGCCACGGGCTTGACCCGGTTGCCAGCATCACTGTCATCTCGCTTTCGCGACTCAATCTGTTGGTCGCATAGACGGCAGCCGCAAATACCGCCATCGGCATAACCGTACGAACAAGCGTTGGCAGGGTAAGCGCGGTGAATTCAAGAAACACCATAGCGGACTGGCCACCGCTGATGACTTTGTCAAACAGGCTGACAGAACGGGTGATCCAGAAGACACCCACCAGGACGAGGGTGAAGAAGCCGAATAAAACCAGCAATTGCCGCAGAAAATATCCATCAAAACGCGACATATATCCTCATCCGGCTGATTGCGTCGTGGCCGGACAATAAGTCAATCGCCCACCCAAGGAAACCTCGATTACCGCCTCAGAACCGGCATCGACGGCAACCTAGTTATTCGGACATAGGAAGGGCGCGCTCAACCACAAGCGCGCCCCGGCCACAGGAGGGAAAAACAAAACAGCGTCATGTACCGAACGTGAGCGCCAACTCGTAACAGTTGTAAGTAAAGCGGGATTCTAGTGATTGGTCTGTGATTTAGTTCACCTTTGAACCGGTCACATGAACACTCTTATGGACAAGAACCCCAGCAAAAAGTTAACGATACGTTAACGCCTTGTTTCCAGCCCATTCACTGTACTACCCACATAGTGATACCTGTCGGTTTTGGGAATGTCCGTGACAGGACGATTGCAAATAACAGTATCAGTTGGCACAAGGGGTCCGATGGCAATGCATAAACCTTCGACATCAGAAGCCGCTGCACTGAATGCGCAATTACTGAAAAAGACCGACTCGGATTACGATGTCGCTATGTGGGCCGCGTGTGCATTGATGGCGCTCCACTCAGACAAACCAGCGGTGTTTCAAGAATATCAGAATATGTGGGCTGAAAAACTGGATGCGGTACGCCCGCACGAAAAAACAGGTGCCAACAAAAGATAACAACAGGTCACGATGGCCTCGCGTCATTGTAGCAGTGTTGTCGAAGCCAATGCTGCGACTAGTATTGATCCAAGCGCGAAATAGCTGAAGACAGGTATAGCGAACTCAAAGGCTGAAACCCGTTCATCCTTGGAAATCACAACTTAGTATTCGGACAATTTCAATGGCAGGGGCAGCAGGGTTCGAACCCGCGACCTACGGTTTTGGAGACCGTCGCTCTACCAACTGAGCTATACCCCTGTAGTGAGCCCCAGATATGCCAGCCGCGCGGCGGACTCAAGAGGCTTTTTCAGATTCCGAGCCACGAAGTGCCCGGACAAACAAGTTGCGCAAACCGCGTGGTGCGCTAAGACAAGGACCGGTTAGCAGAAGGAACCCGGCGTGAACCTCCGAAAGAAGATTGCAAACAGCGAAGCTGTGCTAAACTGGGTGGCGCGTCGGATTGCAAACTATATTCGGCTGGTACACCGCAACACACGCTGGCAGCGCATCGGCTATGAAGAGCTGGACCAGTTGGCCGAACAGGGTGAGCCGGTCATCGTTGTTCTCTGGCATCAACGGCTGGCGCAGTCGCCCTATTTCTTCCCACTCGACAAGGGGCGCATCTGTTCGATTACATCGTCTGCGCGGGCTGGCAGCATGGTGGGGCGCGTGCAAAAGCTGTTCGGAATGGACACGATTGCCATGTCCAGTCATCAGCGCCACGTGGCGTTATCACGCGAAGTGCTTGGAAAGATGAAACAGGGAATATCCATTGGCATAGCGGCGGACGGACCCCGTGGACCAGAGCGGGTTTTGTCAACGGTTCCGCTGGTCTGGGCGCGCACATCAGGCAAACGCGTGTTTGGTATTACCTTTTCGGCGAAACATGGGCGCGAAGCAGGAACATGGGATCATCTATTGATGCCCCGCCCATGGGGTAACGAGGGGGTGTTTCTGTGCCGGGAATGGACAGAAACAGTTCCGCGCAAAGCCAGTGAAGACGAAATCGAAACCCTGCGCCAAAGCCTTGAGCAGCATATGAACGATATCACGGCCGAGGCAGACCGATTGGTCGGGCGCGAACCTTGGTCGCCTGACGCTTAACCGCCCCTCAGCCTTTGCATCAGATAGACTTCACTACCCTCTGGAATTGGTTCGGTCAGTCCGGTCGCGATCACGCGCCCGTCGACAGCGATAGACACGCCAGCGTCGATGGGTGCCTGAAGCTGCGGATGTGCACGCACGAGCGCGCGCAGCAACTCGCCAGTGGTTTTGGCCTCGACCTCAACCACCTGCTGCCCCCCGGTCAGTGACCGGAGGCCGGACCAGAGGTGAACCTCAACCATTGTCCTTGAGAGCGGCCAGAATACGTGGCGGCGACATCGGCAACCGCTTCATCCGCACGCCAGCCGCGTTGGACACAGCGTTGGCAATGGCGGCCAGTGGCGGCACGATACCCGTCTCACCCACACCGCGAACGCCAAACGGGTGGCCCGGATTCGGAACCTCGACGATCACGGTGTCGATCATCGGCAGGTCGCTGGCCACCGGGATGCGGTAGTCGAGAAAGATCGAGTTCTGCAAGCGACCGTCTTCGCCGTAGATATATTCCTCGTTCAGGGCCCAACCGATACCTTGCGCTGCACCGCCCTGATACTGGCCTTCGACATAGGTCGGGTGGATCGCCTTGCCCGCGTCCTGAATGACCGTGTAGCGGGTCACATTGGTCTTACCGGTTTCCGGGTCAACCTCGGCATCGACGATATGGGTGCCAAAAGACACGCCGGCACCTTCGGGGGTTGCCTCGAAATGGCCCGAGATCGGACCACCCGTGCGGCCCATATCAGCGGTGATATCGGCCAGCGGCATCGGATCGAAATCGCCTGCATTCGGGCCTGAGGGCACCGCACAGCCGTTTTCCCATTTCACCGCATCAACCGGGATGCCCCATTTGGCCGCGGCCCGTTCGCACAGTTTCTCAACCGCGTGTCTCGCAGCTTTGATCGTCGCCAGCCCTGACGCGTAGGTCACGCGAGAGCCATGGCTTACGTCATTGTAGCCCAGCGTGGCCGTATCGGCGATGGTCACCCGGATGTTTTCATACGGGATGCCCAGAACCTCGGCCGCCATCAGGGCCATCGACGCGCGCGAGCCACCGATATCAGGCGTTCCGACCATCACCTGAGCCGAGCCATCCTCGGACAAGGCAAGCGAAACGCTGGTCTCGCCACCATGGTTAAACCAGAAGCCACAGGAAATACCGCGCCCCTGCCCCGGCTTCAGCGGAGCTGAATAATGAGGATGCGCCTTGGCTGCCTCCAGCGTTTCGACAAGACCGATGCGCTCGTAGGTAGGTCCATAGCTGGCTTTCGTGCCCTCATGCGCGGCGTTCTTCAGACGCACCTCAACGGGGTCGAGACCCAGCTTGTTGCACAACTCGTCAATCACGGACTCGACTGCAAAGGCGCCCATTGGTGCACCCGGCGCGCGGTACGCTGCCTGCTTTGGGCGGTTGGCCATCACGTCATAGCCGATCTGCTTGACGTTGGTCAGGTTGTAGGGTGCGAAGGCACACATGGCTGTCATGTCGCCCGGCGCGCCGGGAAAGGCCCCGCCCTGCAAGCGGAAAACACCCTGAGCCGCCGAGATCGTGCCGTCTTTCTTCATGCCGATCTTGACGTCCATCGAGGCAGACGAAGTCGGACCAGTGGCCCGGAACACTTCGGACCGGGTCATCACAAGCTTGACCGGGCGATTGGCCTTACGGCTGAGCGCTAGTGCGACGGGTTCGATGAAAACGGTTGTCTTACCGCCAAACCCTCCGCCGATCTCAGACGCAGTGACGCGCAGCTGCGAGGTTTCGATGCCCAGAAGAGCGGCACAGGTTTTCTGCGCAATCCAATGCCCTTGTGTCGTGCACCACAACTCACCCTTGCCGTCATTACCCAATATGGCCAGACAGGCGTGCGGTTCAATATAACCCTGATGCGTCGCTTCGGTGACGAAACTATCTTCGATGATCAGATCAGCTTCGGCAAATCCGGCCTCGACATCGCCGTGACCACTTTCATGATAGCGGACAACGTTCGGGTGCATTCCTTCCGGCACGGAATAATCCGCTGCCCCTTCGCGGATCACAGGCGCATCCGGTGCCATCGCCTTATCCACATCGGTGACGTGGGGCAGAACTTCGTATTCGACCTCGATCAGCTTGAGCGCGTCACGCGCCGCCAATGCCGAAGTCGCAGCGACCGCTGCAACCGCGTGCCCGTCATATAGCGCTTTCTCACCGGCCATAACGTTTTCCAGAACGTTATAGAATTCACCTTCCAGACCGGGCTTGAACGGCACGTCAGCAAAGTCGGCGCGCGTCACAACTGCTTTGACATCCTTATGTGCCTCGGCTTTCGACGCGTCGATCTTCACGATCCGCGCATGCGCATGTGGTGAGCGCAGGATCGCGCCATGCAGCATTCCCGGGGCGTAGGCATCCGCTCCGAATTTGGCGCGGCCGGTCACCTTGTCCAGACCGTCGGGACGGTTGGGGCGGGTGCCGACAAAAGTGAAGTCTGATTTCCGATCGTCCAGAGCCATTACGACGCCTCCCGCATCTCAGCCGCCGTATCCATCACGGCGCGAATGATCTTGTCATATCCAGTACAGCGGCAGAGGTTGCCTGCCAGCCAATACCGCGTCTCTTCCTCGGTCGGGTTCGGGTTTTTCTCCAGCAAAGACTTGGCCGCCACCAGAATGCCCGGCGTGCAGATGCCGCATTGCAGGGCAGCGTATTCGATCATCTTCTTTTGCAGCGGATGCAGAATATCACCGTCGGCAATGCCTTCGACCGTTTCGATCTGCTTACCTTCGGCCTCGACACCCAGCATCAGACATGAACAGACCAGACGGCCATCAACGGTGACCGAGCACGCGCCGCAATCGCCGGTGCCACAGCCCTCTTTCGCGCCTGTCAGGTTCAGCTTGTCGCGCAGACAATCCAGCAGGGTTTCACGCGGATCACACAGGTATTCGACCGCATCGCCATTCACGGTGGTGGTTACGTGGAGCTTTTTCATGCGTTTTCTCCCTTCGCGCGGGCATAGGCAATTTTCGCGGCGCGCTTTGCCAGAACGCCTGCGACCTCGGTACGGAACGCGATCGTGCCGCGCTTGTCGTCAATCGGGTTACAGGCGGCAGAGGCGGCGGCGGCCAACGCATCCAGGGCCGCATCATCCAGCGCGCTGCCGATAATGGCCTTGGCACAGTCTTCGACCAGCAGAACGGTCGGGGCCACGGCGCCCAGTGATACACGGGCCTCGGTGATGGTGTCGCCGTCAAGACGCAGGTTCACACCAACGCCAACCACAGCGATGTCCATTTCGGTGCGGGGGATGAACCGCAGATAGGCATCGCCGCCGTTTTCGCCACGTGCCGGGATATTGACCGCCGAGATCAGCTCGCCTTTGGCCAGCGAGGTTTTACCGGGGCCGGTCGGAATATCCTCGACCGCGACTTCGCGAGTGCCGTCCGGGCCGGTCACGGTAACAGTCACACCAGCTGCGACCATGGCGGGCACGGAATCAGCCGCAGGTGAGCCGTTACACAGGTTACCGGTCGGTGTTGCGCGCCCCTGCACCTGGGTTGATCCGATCAGGTCCATCGCCTCGACCACACCGGGCCAGTCACGACCCAACTCGGGATGCTCGCTCATTTCGGCACCGGTTGCGGCAATTCCCAACGTCCAGCTTCCATCAGCATTGCGGGTAATGTCGTGTACACCGTTGATTTTCTTGATGTCGATCAGCGTATCAGGCGTCACCAACTCCGAGCGCAGCTGCACCAAAACGTCGGTGCCGCCCGCCAGAAAGCGCGTGATGCCCGTCGCATTTGCGGCCAGAGCCGAAGCCTCGGCAAAGCTGGCGGGGCTGTGATAATCCATAATGCTACCTCGCACCTGTTGGTCAGGGATATCTGGGTTCGGGGCGACGTTAATTCACCACCCACCTGACGTCCATGGGCCGAGCGACCAAATTTAACCGTCCAAAGGTCGCTTTCTGACCATGCTTACAGATCGAGCTCGATCACACCATCCGGCTCCGCAGCGCGGCTTTGGCACAGAATCATCGCCCCTTGGCGCTGCTTTTTGGACAGCACGAAATCCCGATGCTCGACCTCGCCCGAAAGGACACCGCATTTGCACACACCACAGATACCATCGGCGCATTTCACATCCACGCGAAAACCCGCCTCGTTCAGAACCTGAGCGGCATCCTTGTCTGCGGGCACAGGCAACGTTTTACCTGAACGCGCGAGTTTCAGGATAAATGGGTGGTTTTCGTAGTCCGGGGTTTCCGGGACCGAGAAATACTCAAGATGTCGGGCCTCTTCGGGGAAACCCTGATGTTCCGCGGCCTGCATGACCCCTTCCATGTACCGATCAGGCCCGCATGTATAGAGGTGCCATCCCTGCTGATACCCCGACAGGATCGCATCCAGATCAGCGCGCGAGCCTTCATCCGAGAAATGGTAGTGGACGCGGTTCGCCCAGGGCATCCCCGCCAGATCATCCAGATACCCCGCCCCACCCCGCGTGCTGGCCGAGTAGTGCAACTCGAAATCCATGCCCAATGAATGCAGGCGATGAGCAAATGCGATCATCGGGGTTATACCGATACCACCCCCCATCAAAAAGGTTTTGGACGCCCCTTCGTTCAGTTCGAAATGGTTGATCGGTTTCGAGATGAAAACCTTGCGCCCTTCGTTGAAAATTCGGTGCAGCAAGGCCGAGCCACCCCGCCCTTCATCCTCGCGCAGAACACCGATCTGATAAGACCCCCGTTCCGACGGGTCGCCAGACATGGAGTATTGGCGCAGGAACTCTGGCGCGACAAGCACATCCAGATGCGCACCTGCGGACCATTCAGGAAGCGGCGCACCGTCAAGGGAGGAAAACTCATACTTGGTGACATCCGAGGTCATCTTGTCGACCTTGGTCACAGCGACCCGCATCACCGGCGCGTCACCTGCGACCTGATAACGATGAATGATCGACATATCCCCCGCAGCTTTACGCGCCTTGTACTCTTCGGCTGTCACCAAGGCCTCATAGGCGGCAATTCCTGCCTCGCGATCCATTGCAAACGGATAGGGCCAGGGGTGCGGGGCCAGATAGGCCGGGTAGACCGCCAATGTCTGATCTTCGTATCTAAGGTACAGATCCTTTTGCAGATCGCGCCGGTTCAAAGGGTGTGTTGTTGGCCGATACGCCCCGTCGGGCTGCAACTCGATATCCCACCACCATTTCTTGGTGTCGTTCAAACCGCCATTGCCAACCGCATCATCCAGCTTGGCCAATGCAGGCGCCGCCGAGGGGATGTTCATCGCGGCCCAACGGAACGGGCGCTCCTTGAAGATACCCTCAAGGTTCCAAGGGCAGGTCTTCATGCACCGCCCGCACATTGCGCCTCCCGGAGTGGTCACGCGGTAGGTCGCGCATTTCTGGCTGTCGGATTTCCAGATTTCATAGCCGTTGAACATCAGCTTTGGCCCAGCCGTGATCGCGCCCGATGGGCATTCGCGCGCGCATTTGTTGCAAGACTCGCAAAAGCTTTGCAGACCGAAATCGATGGGCCTGTCATGCACGATCGGCATATCCGTGGTCACCACGCCTGATTTCAGTCGCGGCCCAAGATAGGGGTTCAGGATCACTTCGCCGATCCGGCTGACTTCGCCCAGACCGGACAGCAACAAAAGCGGAGGTTGCAGAACTTCGCCATCCATCACCGTATGCGCCTTGGCCTTGTAGCCAAGATTGCGGATCTGCTGTGCAATCACGCCACCCAGCAGCGAAAATCGCAGATAGGCGCGCATCGATTGGGCGACGCTGATCCAGTCGTCGCCGCTGGCACCCTCCATCGTTTCATAACCCTGATCGATGATCATGCTGACGGCCTGATCATGGGGCGGCACGATTTCTTCGCCCGTCGCGTCATGGGAATACCAGGCCCATTCCGGGCAGCGGCTGAGACCCACCGCATCGACCCCCAGAAAATAGGTCGCAGCCTTGATGTTTGCTGCGTTGCGTTGTGCGTCAGATGGCTTGGGCGCGTCAGCGCTTTCACCGTCCTGCAACAGTACAAACGCACCCAAAGCACGGCGTTGGGCAAAACTCGGCGCTGCCTTGCGGACGTAATACCCGCCTTTGGCCGCATCCTGTAGCGACTTGCCCATATCTCCGAACTGCGCCCGAGCAAACATATCTGCACGCTTGGGCACACGAGCGACATTCTCTTCGTCAATAAAGGTCGTTGGTGTCTCGACCCGTTTGAGTTTCTCAAACGGATGCGCCCCGTCCACATAGCGCCGTTTGGCATATGGGTCACGGTTGAGGGCGTTCTTGGCAAAGCCCGTGCCCAACCACCATGCCGGCCCCTGCGTCCGGAACCAGGGCTGATCGGCCATAGGCTTCAGCGGTTTGTCATGGGCGATCGGCATGTCAGTCGTCACGGCGGCCAAACCAAAGCGCTTGCCCAGCCAGGGCACGACAACCTCTCCATCCTCGACCGAAGCCAACCCGGCGGTGACCGCCAGCTTGCCCAAATCAACGTCGGTTGACATCATGCTGTGCGCCCGTGCGTCAAAGCCCAAAAGGCGGATGTAATTGGCGATGACCACCGCATTCTCGGTCGCCAGCAGACAGGCGCGATGATCCTGGGCGTCGACAATCCAATCAGCTCCGGGTTCGGACAGGTCGGGGTCGCGGTTGTGTTCGTAAAGAAAGACAATGCTGTGCCGATGGCTGTCGATTGGCTTGGGCGCGGCCTCCATACTGTCTTTCAGATCAGCCATGATGACGTCGATCCCGGATGCCAGCGTTTTGGTCTGACGGGTGCGCAAAGCGTGGGCAAGCCGGTCAATATCGGGATTGCGGCGGGCCTCGGGCAACAGCGCATCAGATGGCAGCGGTCCGCACCCCATCATCGACGCATCGTTGAAATAGCCGAATGCTTTAATGTGGTTGGCCCGTTCCTGCGGGTTCGATGGAATCTCCGAGGCAACCGGGTTCACCATTCCGTCGCGGATGGCGTCCATCATCGCCTGAAACTCACCCATCGCATTGACGATGCTGTCAGGGTGTTCCGGTCGGCGGAAACTCAGCTCGGCCAAAGGGGGCACAAGCGACAGATCCGGCATGTCATTTTGCCGGGCCAAACGCTCCAGCGGGTAACCGCCCATATGAACGGGCCGGTTTTTGTCCGAGAATAGACGGATCCCCATCGAATATCTCCTGTTGATGCCCGTCCCGTACCCCGCCATGGACAGCAATACCATTCATGATTAATCATAAATAGTATGAGCAAAATTGATTTCACTGACCTTGATGGCAAGGTTCTACGCATTTTTTTGACGATACTCGAGGAAAGCTCGGTCTCGAAAGCCGCAGATCGGCTGGGGGTTACGCAATCTGCGATCAGTCATACACTGGCCAAACTACGGCAGGTTCTGGGCGACCCGCTCTTTGTTCGTTCAGGTCAGGGTCTGACGCCTACCGAACGCGCCCTGTCCCTGAAAGAGCCTGCGCAAAAGGTGCTGGACGGGATGCGCGCGCTGACCGACGGCCGACCGTTCGATCCGTTGTCGGAACAGATCAACATCCGCATTGCCACTAATGACATGCCACGAGAGCTGATCTTTCCACAGCTGCTGCGTCACACCCGCGCCGAAGGCGCGCGCCTGCGGTTGGAATTCATCCCATCGGGTGTGCCCGATCCCGAGTTGTTGCGCAGCGACCGGTGCCAGTTGATGCTGACCCCGCTGCCGCCCGACGGACCAGATATTTTCCAGAAAAGACTGATCGAAAGCCCGCTGATGGTGTTCTACGACTCGACGCAACGCCGACCACCGGGCAGCTGGCAGGACTATTGCCACAGCGACCATGTCGAGGTGCGATTTGCCGATGGCCGAAACGCCCGTGCCGTGATGCGCGGCGTTGATCAAAGCCAGATCAATCCTGCGGTTGTAACCCTGCCGCATTTCAACGCGATCCCGGCCTTTGTGCAGGGCAGCGACCTGATCTCGACAGATACGGCACTGATGAAACAGGGCCCACTTGCCGCGCTGGATTGCGCACCGTTACCTTTCGCCTGCCCGCCTGTGTCCATCTATATGGTCTGGCATCAAAGATCGACCAATGACCCCGCCCATCGCTGGTTACGCGGCCGGATAGAAGCCATCGCAGCGTCCCTTCAGACCTGAGACAGCCGTCAGCTGCGCATGACCCGGGCCAGGTTCGGCTGCGGACACGGTCACGAGTACTCAACAAAACTGATTGGTCAAACCGCAAATCATTCGCCATCCTGAAACCAAATCAAAACGGAGATCTCAGATGGAGAAAGTAGCACTCATCACAGCAGGCGGCAGCGGCATGGGCGCGGATTCCGCGAGGCGGCTGGCCGCAGACGGTTTCAAGGTCGGGATTATGTCATCCTCGGGCAAGGGCGAAGCGCTGGCGCATGAGTTGGGAGGCGTCGGTGTAACCGGCTCGAACCAGTCCACGGTGGATCTGCAAAAGCTTGTTGATGCGGCCATGGCCCATTGGGGGCGCATTGACGTCTTGGTCAATTCCGCCGGCCACGGCCCCCGTGCTCCGATCCTTGAGTTGACGGACGAGGATTGGCACACCGGTATGGACGTCTACTTTATGAATGCGGTCCGCACCACGCGGCTTGTGACACCGATCATGCAGGCGCAGGGCGGTGGATCGATCATCAATATCTCGACCTTCGCTGCATTCGAACCTGACCCGGTTTTCCCGACCTCAGGCGTGTTTCGCGCCGGGCTGGCCGCGTTCACCAAACTGTTCTCGGACAAATACGCTGCCGAAAACATCCGCATGAACAACATCCTGCCCGGTTTCATTGACAGCCTGCCCGAAAAAGAAGAATTCCGCGCGCGCATTCCCATGGGGCGCTATGGGCGCAGTTATGACGAGGTCGCCTCGGTCGTGGCCCTGCTGGCATCCGAAGGCGGTGGCTACATCACCGGGCAGAATATCCGGGTTGATGGTGGCATCACCCGCTCGGTCTGAATTCAGATCCGCGCCTTTATCAGATGCGTCAGCGCCGCGCCGGATTCAAAAAAGGCGCGGCGCACGCGCGTCCAGCTTTCGCGATGCTCATGCACCGCAGGAACGGGCAAAAGCGAAAGCTCACCTGCAAGAAGACTTTTGGCCATCATTCGACCGAACACCGTGCCGGGGCCAATACCACGGCCGGAATATCCGTGCGCGGCCAGAGCGTTGGGGCCAATCTGCGTGATTTTCGGGATATGGTCCGAGGTCATGGCAATCCGCCCGTGCCAACCCTGTTCAAACGGCTGATCGGCAAGCTGAGGATAAAGCTCAGCCAGTTTGCGTCGGACCCATCCGGTATGCACACTGCGTCCTGCATTCCCCAGATCGCCCATGCCGCCAATGATCATCCGCCCCGCCTGATCCAGCCGGAACGACGTCATGATCAGCCCGGTATCCCAGCACCCTTCTGCCTGCGGCAGGATGCTGGCGCGCAGATTATGCGACAACGGGGTCGTTGCGTATTGAAAGTAATAAACGGGAACATAGGCAGGCGCAGTATCTGGCAAGCCAAGGTGATAGGCGTTGGTTGCCTGAATGACGGACCTCGCCCGTACGTTCCCGCCCGGTGTCGTCAATACCCATTGCCCACCTTCGTGCCGAAGGGTCTGTACCGGGCTTTGTTCATGGATCTGCGCCCCGGCCTGAGACGCGGCACGCGCCAATCCCATGACATAAGCCAAGGGTTGTATGGTTCCTGCGCGAGGATCGAACAACGCCCCATGGAAAGCATCGCTACCGGTCCGGTCACGGGCCTGATCCACCGACAGCAGCGCTACCGGCGCGCCAGTCTCGCTTAGCTGGGCATGGCGCGTTTGCAGGTCCTTCAGCCCCGAGGCGGAATGCGCGCAATGCAGGGTTCCGTTGCGAATGGGTTCGCATGTGATGCCGTGTTCTTCGATCAGGGAAAATACGTCCGACGGTGCCTTGCCCAGCAGATCGATCAGGCGATCGCCAGCCTCTGCACCGATATGCGCGCGGATGTCATCCGGTGGCAGCCACAGCCCGGCATTGACCAGACCGACATTGCGCCCCGACCCGCCAAACCCGATCTTCTGCGCTTCCAGCAAACAGACCGAAGCGCCGGACCGGGCTGCCGTCAAGGCAGCTGAACACCCGGTATATCCGCCACCTATGATAGCCAGATCAACGGTTGTATCACTACCCAGCGGCAGAGCTATGACTGCTTCGGTACATGTAGTCCGCCACAGGGCTTGTTCGGGATCGTTCACGTCAGACCTCTGAGTCTTTTCGGCGGATCATCATACCGCTGCACGTCCTTTGCAAGTGGGCAACTGCGGTCGGGTCAGCAACGAAAAAACCCCGCAAGCACGGGCCTGCGAGGTCCAACAGAAGCGAACATTCCGTCAGGAATGATGACATCCGGCAAGAGGCTGCCCGGATACCTTCAGACGTCGAGCGACCGTGCAATCACCTCTTTCATGACCTCGTTCGTGCCGCCGTAAATCATCTGCACGCGCGCGTCTGCGTAGAGGCGGGCAATTGGATACTCCATCATAAAACCGTAACCGCCGAACAGCTGCAGGCATTCGTGCATGATTTCGTTCTGCACCTCTGACCCCCAGTACTTGGCCATCGAGGCGGTTGCCGCGTCCAGTTCGCCTGCCTCCAGCTTGCCGATACAGTCATTGACGAAACTGCGTAGCACCTCGGCTTTGGTCTTGCATTCCGCAAGCTTGAAACGTGTGTTCTGAAAATCCATCACCCGCTGACCGAACGCTTTGCGCTCCTGCACGTACTTTACCGTTTCGGCAATGGCAAAATCGATCGAACCCAGCGCCATGATCGCGATATTCAGCCGTTCCCACGGCAGTTGCTTCATCAGCTGGTAAAACCCCTGCCCTTCCTCGGGGCCCAACAGGTTTGTCATCGGCACTTTGACATCTTCGAAAAACAGCTCGGCCGTGTCGTTGCCCTTCATCCCCAGTTTCTTGAGGTTGCGCCCCCTGCGAAACCCCTCGGCCCCTTCGGTTTCGACCACGATCAATGACACACCCCGCGCGCCCTCGGACTTGTCAGTCTTGGCGGCCACGATGATCAGATCCGCCGTCTGGCCATTCGTGATGAAGATTTTCGAGCCATTCAGCCGGTAGGAGTTTCCGTCCTTCTCGGCCGTTGTGCGCACAGCCTGAACATCCGAGCCGGTGCTAGGTTCCGTCATGGCAAGTGCGCCGACCATCTCACCCGAAGCCAGTTTGGGCAGCCATTTCCGTTTCTGATCTTCGCTGCCATAGGCGGTAAGATAGTGGGTCACGATCGACTGAATACCATAGCCCCAGCCAGCGTCGCCCCGTGCACCCTGTTCGTACGCGGTGATGGCGTCAAAGCCCATACCGCCGCCGACGCCGCCATATTCTTCGGGGATTGCACCAGCCATCAGGCCGGTTTCACCAGCCTTGCGCCAGAAGTCGCGATCAACGGCCCCGTTTTCAACCCAGGCTTCGATATTCGGTGACAGTTCATCATCCATGAATCGGCCAGCCATATCCGCAAACATGCGGTGTTCGTCAGTGATCCATGCCGCGGTCGAAGTGAAAAGTGACATCAAAGGCTCTCCAATCTGTCTTTCGCGAAAGCCTAGCGTTCAGCCCGATTCCCGCCAATCCACGTGACGTGGCGTTCCGACTTCGAACAACGCAACGTTTCTTTGCTAGGTAACTTTAAGAACCTGCTTGTTTTAAAGGAAATTAACTCAGCGCCAATGCCAGCAAATGCTGTGCCGCATCTCTGGCGTCTTCCGCAGGATCACAATTCTTGAGCAAAACCGCAGACACAATTGCCCCTTCCTGCAACAACACGATCTGGCTCGCGAGTTTCTGAGGATCACGCGCACCAGCCTGTTCGGCGACGGACGTGAAATGCTCCAGCAACAGCTGTTTATGTTCGGCTGCCTGCACATGGATCGGATGGTCTGTTTCCTGATATTCTGCCCCGGCCTTGATGAACATGCAGCCCCGGAATCCATCTTCCTCGAACCATTCTTTCAAGGCATCAAAACTGACGATGAGTTGCTCGGCCGGTGTTTCTGCCATCTCTTCGATGCGCCGATAGAACCACTCGCGAAAATTCTCATCCCGCAGACGCAGAGCGGCTACAATCAAGTCTTCTTTAGTGCGGAAATGTTTGTACATCGACGTTTTCGAAACGCCCGTTTCCGCCACCAGCTTATCCATGCCGGTCGCGTGAAACCCGTCGCGATAAAAAACCTTCAGGGCTTTGCTGACAAGTTCATCCCGTTTGTTTGGACGCATGATTCGGCTCCATGGTGTACCGTTCTGTACATATTACCCCGAAACATGAAGTACAACCGGCCTAACTCAAATCATTGTTTTCATTAGAATTCATGGCTCGCCCTGAACCGCGCGAAATATTTTCTGCTTTTCCTCTTGCAAAAGTTAACAGATCGGTACACCTTATTGGAAAGTTAACCGATCAGTACACCAGAGGATTTGACCGATGAAACGTCGCGCCAGCATATTCCCCCCTCAGTACGTTCCATTTCTTCTGACACTGGCCATTCTTGCCGCTTCTCTAACCTGAAAGCCCCCTGCACCATGTCTCGACCCCCTCTTCCCCCGTTCACGTTGGAAACTGCCACGCAAAAAGTGCGCATGGCAGAGAATGCCTGGAACAGCCGCGATCCCGACCGCGTCACCCCCGCATACACAGATGACAGTCAGTGGCGAAACCGGGCGGAATTTCTGTCAGGGCATGACGAAATTCACGCCTTCCTAAGCCGTAAGTGGCACAAGGAACTGGACTATCGGCTGATCAAGGAACTCTGGGCCTTTACCGGTAATCGCATCGCAGTGCGTTACGCTTACGAGTGGCACGACGATAGCGGTCAGTGGTTCCGGTCATATGGCAACGAGAATTGGGAATTTGCCGAAGACGGACGCATGTCGCATCGGCATGCCTCGCTGAATGATCACCCCATAGCCGAAAGCGACCGCTTGTTTCATTGGCCATTGGGTGAACGCCCCGATGACCATCCCGAGTTGTCTGATCTGGGTCTTTGAAAGGACATACTGTGCCGCGTGCGTTTTCAGAACTGACCTTCACCCCAACCGTCCGCGCCCATCAGGAGCGGATGGGATCGGCAAAAACCTATGCCAAATTCATTGAAGGTGGCCCGCAACAGGGCCATCTGATCGGCGAACCCGAAAAACAGTTCATTCAGGCGCGCGACGGGTTTTATCAATCCTCGGTGTCTGAAACAGGCTGGCCTTATGTGCAGTATCGCGGCGGGCCGGTCGGGTTTCTTAAGGTGCTGGGGCCGCAAACCATCGGATATGCCGATTTTTCAGGCAACAGACAGTATATCTCGCGCGGAAATCTGGATGGCAACGATCGGGTCGCGATGATCCTGATGGATTATGCCAATCAACACCGTTTGAAGATCCTGGGGCGTGTCGAATTCACGGAAGGTCAAGCAGCGGCAGCCAGCTTGTATCCGGAGGGGGCCGAAGCCCCCGCAGAGCGGGCCGCGATCATTCGAGTTGAGGCGCTTGACTGGAACTGCCCACGCCACATCACGCCGCGTTTCACCGAAGCCGAACTGCGCCCGCATCTAAACAGTTTAGGCCAGCAACTGGCCCAGTTGCAGGCCGAAAATGAAAGGCTGAGACAAGAACTGTCAAAGCTCTCGTGATGCGCAAGACACCGCAAACTTTGTTGAGTATTTACAGGGAATAATCCAATGGTTCGTTCGGTCTTTCAGCTTTCTGCGGCGTTCCTTGCCGGAGCAGCCCTGATCCTTATGATCATGATGTTTGGTTTCTTTGCTTCACCCAGCGCCGTCCGGACGTCACCACCTTCTGTGTTCAGCACCATCCTGTTCAACCATTTGCAGCAATAGCAATGCTGCGCGTTCAACCGCGACTGGTCTGAACCATCGCTTCGATACCGGCTGCACAAAATTCGATCAGGCGTTCCACCTCTGACACTCCGCCGCCATGCGACAGGGCCCCGACCCGCCAACCACTGTTGAGATGCGCCAGCATTGCCGACACGGAATAGACCTGGCCGCTGGCCAGCAGCGCAGGGTCAACATCCGGATAAAGCGCAGCGATTTCGTCGATAAAATGCCGGGCGGTCGGGTCGAAACACTCAGCCGCGATATCGCGCCAGCGGGGATCGACCGAGACATGCGCCACAAGGCGCCCATACGCCATCCATCCCGAACCGCCTGTTTCTGCCAGTTCCACATAAGGCCGGATAAAACTGTCCAGAATGCTGCGCAATGTTAGCGGACCTGCTTTTCTTGCCTTGGCCAGCGCATCGGTTCTGATTTGTGCCAGCTTGCCCGCACGGCGTTCGATCGCTCGAAAAAACAGCTCTTCCTTGCCGCCGCCATGGTGATGAACAAGGCCAACCTGAACCCCTGCAAGCGCAGCGATATCGCGGATCGACGCGCCTTCGAATCCGCGTTCGGCAAAGACTGTTTCGGCCGCGTCCATGATCCGCGCTTTGGTTTCCAAAGATCGCTTGGACGGTGCCCTTTGTCTTGGCTTTTCTACGTTTTTCAGCGTCATAAAATTCACCTTGCCTTATTTTGGACGTTCGTTCAATTTAAACCTCACGAACTTTGGGAGGGTTCATGACAGAAACGCGCGACACATTCGCCCTGATTGGGGCGGGGCCAATGGGTTTGGCCGCGGCCAAGGTGCTGAAAGAACAGGGAATCGCATTTCAGGGGTTTGAATTGCATTCGGATGTGGGCGGTCTGTGGGACATCGATGCTCCAAGATCAACCATGTACGAGTCGGCGCACCTGATCTCGTCCAAGCGCATGACCGAGTTTACGGATTTCCCCATGGATGACGCGGTTGCCGAGTACCCCTCGCACCGGGCGATGCGCGACTATTTCCGCGCATTTGCGGACCGTTTCGGGTTGCGAGAGGGTTACAAATTCAATGCGGAAGTCACTCAGGTCGCTCCGCTGGGCAATCCGGGTGACGGTTGGCGCGTGTGCTGGCGAGACCAAGATGGCGACCATCAGGCCGAATATGCCGGCGTACTCATTGCGAACGGTACCCTGTCGGAACCGAATGTACCCAGCTTTCCGGGTACATTTGACGGCGAGTTGATCCATGCCTCGCAATATCGGTACCCAAGCCAATTCGACGGCAAGCGTGTGCTGGTCGTGGGCGCAGGCAACTCCGGCTGTGACATCGCCGTCGACGCCATCCACCACGCGAAACGCTGCGATCTGTCGATGCGGCGCGGGTATTATTTCGTCCCGAAATACGTCTTTGGCAAACCCGCTGACACAATAGGTGGAAAGATCCGTCTGCCGATGTGGCTGAAGCGTAAGGTCGACAGCCTGATCCTTGGCTGGTTTGTCGGCGATCCACAGAAATACGGCTTTCCCAAACCGGATTACAAGCTGTACGAAAGCCACCCCGTGGTGAATTCGCTGGTCCTGTATCACGCAGGCCATGGCGATCTGAGCATCCGCCCGGATATCGACCGGCTGGAGGGCCACACCGTGCATTTCAAGGACGGCTCCTGCGACGACTATGACATGATCCTCGCCGCGACCGGATACAAACTGCATTACCCGTTTATCGACAAGGGCCTGCTGAACTGGCAGGGCGACGCCCCGCATCTGTATCTGAACACGATACATCCCGAACGGGACGATCTGTTCGTGCTGGGCATGGTCGAGGCCACGGGCCTGGGCTGGCAGGGCAGGCACGAGCAGGCCGAGATGGTGGCGCGCTACATCAAGGGGCTTCGACACGGCTGCCCCGTGGCAGCCGATCTGCACGCAGAAAAGCAAAAAGGTTATACGCGCGCCACCGGAGGCATGAACTATATCGACCTGCCCCGCATGGCCTATTACGTGGACAAGAATACCTACAGAAAGGCTGTCACCGGCTGGATCGACCGGCTGGGGAAGGCCGCCGCATGAGTGGTATTGACCAGATCACACTGAATTTCAGTCCGGCGTCTCTGACGCTGTTGAATGCTATTCTGGCAATCGTGATGTTCTCGATTGCCATCGACCTTACGCCTCGGGATTTTGACCGTTTAAGGCGCGCACCCAAACCAGTGGTTGTCGGATTGTTTTCACAACTCGTCGTCCTGCCTGCGCTGACCTTTGTGATGGTGTGGATTGCAGCACCGCAACCATCAATTGCGCTTGGCCTGATCCTTGTGGCGGCTTGCCCAGGGGGCAATATCTCGAACTTCATTACCCACCGCGCGGGCGGAAATGCAGCGCTTTCGGTGTCGATGACAGCCTTCGCCACCATCTGTGCGATCTTTATGACACCTTTCAATATTGCGCTTTGGGGTGGGCTTTACCCTCCGACCCGCGCAATCCTGCAACAGACCCAGATCGACCCAATGCAGATCGCAATCCTGGTCGGTCTGATGCTGATCCTGCCGCTGGTTCTGGGAATTACGCTGAATCAACACCTCCCCGCCTTGACGGCACGGTTGCGCGCACCGCTGCAACTTCTGTCGATGGGTATCTTTGCTGGGTTTATCGTACTTGCTCTGGCTGCCAACTGGGGGTTTTTCCTTGGGTTTGCCGGGGCTGTTGCCGGGCTTGTAATCCTTCACAACGCCCTGGCGCTGGGGGGCGGTTGGGTTGTGGCCACTCTGACCGGGCTGTCCCCTTTTGATCGCCGCGCCATCACCATTGAGACCGGCATTCAAAACTCCGGACTTGGGCTCGTCCTGATCTTTGCATTCTTCAACGGTCTTGGCGGCATGGCCGTGGTCGCTGCATTCTGGGGAGTATGGCACGCTATTTCGGGCCTGGCTTTGGCTTCGGTCATGGCACGAACCGAGGCCGCGCGATGACCCGCATCCTGATTACCGGCGCTGCCGGGATGGTCGGGCAAGCGCTGTTGCCCGAATTTGTTGAGCACGAGGTCTTTGCAACCGATCTGAAACGCCCGGTTAACCTGCCGGAAGACGCCTCATTTTTGTCCATGGATGTTACAACCGACGCTCCTGCACGTGTGATTGCCAAGGTGAATCCGGATGTGATTGTGCATTTGGCTTCAGTCGTGACGCCGCCGCCAAAGATGGCGCGCGCGACAGCCTATGCTGTTGATGTCGAAGGCACGCGAAATGTGGTGAATGCCGCGATCGCAAACGGGGTGCGCAGACTGGTCGTTACGTCTTCCGGTGCCGCTTATGGCTATCATGCAGACAATCCTGTGCCGTTGCGCGAAGGCGATCCATTGCGCGGCAACCCCGAGTTTCCTTATTCAGATCACAAGCGTCAGGTCGAAGAGATTTTGGCCGAAGCCCGCTGCACCGCCCCCGATCTTGAGCAGGTTGTTCTGCGCGTGGGCACGGTTCTGGGGGCTGGAACCGAAAACCAGATCACCGCCCTGTTTCTCAAGCCACGTTTGCTGGCGGTATCCGGCAGCGAAAGCCCGTTTGTCTTTATCTGGACCCGGGACTTGGCACGCATCCTTCAGCGCGCAGCAACCGACGGGCCAGCCGGGATATACAACGTCGCCGGTGACGGCACGATGGGTGTGAACGACTTGGCGCGCGCCATGGGAAAACCGGTTCTGCGCCTCCCCCCCTGGGTGCTGAAAGCGGCCTTGGTCGTGGCGCGCCCACTGGGTTTATCTCGCTATGGGCCGGAACAGGTAAGGTTCCTTCAATATCGGCCAGTTCTGGATAATTCTGCCCTGAAATCTGAATTCGGCTATACGCCTGAAAAATCCAGCGCCGAGGTTTTTGCGCTCTGGCAACGGCAGGCCGGGTTATGAAGACCGCGGTCATCTCTGGCGGTGCGGGCGGTTTGGGACAAGCTTTGAGCCGTGCACTGCAAGCCCATGGGTGGCGGGTGGTGCTGTTGGACCTTGATGTGTCCGATCTGCAAACAGAACCGAACCAACTGCCAATTGCCTGTGATCTGACTGACCCCGAACAGCTTGCCAACGCAGCACAAAGGGCGATCACGTCAAGCGACAGTATTGATCTGGTCATCTACAACGCCGGGGTTACTCAAATTCGCGGGTTTGATCAGGCTGACACGGCCAGTCACCGTGCACTGTTTGATATCAACTATTTTGCAGCCGTTGAAATGGCCCGCGTATTCTTGCAGCCTCTCCGCGCGTCAAAGGGAACGCATCTGGCGATCTCGTCGGTGGCTGGTTTCGCTCCGCTCTGCCATCGCACGGCTTATGCAGCCTCAAAACACGCGCTTGAGGGTTTTTTCAAATCGCTTCGATCCGAAGAAAAGCCACATGGCGTTCAGGTTCAGATTGCAGCGCCGTCTTTTGTGGCCACCAACCCCGGCAACGCAATGGAGCAACCCGATGGAACCGCGCGCCCCGGATCGGCCAAGGACGGAATGGACGAAATGAGCCCCGAGAGCGCCGCCGTGGCGATCCTGCGCGGACTGGACAAATCGCAGCCCATGATCCCGGTCGGACGCGTTGCACACATATCGTGGTGGCTCAACCGTCTGTCACCACGCCTGTATCAGCGCTTAATGGAGCGTAACATGCGCGGGCCGGGATCGTAGAATTTTGCCGCGACCCCCTTGACCTTCCCGTCACTGGAACCCCCATCTGGAGGGCAGAAAACCACGTGGGATGAGTCGCATGGCGCAAAAAGCACTGACAGAACTGAAAGTCACCGGCATGGGATGCGCGTCCTGTGTGGGCCGTGTCGAGGCTGCGCTGCGTAATGTATCTGGTGTTGATGCGGCCTCGGTCAATTTCGCGACCAAGACGGCGCAGGTGGAATTTGACGGGCCGGTTTCGGCCCTGACATCGGCGCTGGATGCAGCCGGCTATCCGGCTGAAACAAGTCAAGCGGATCTGAGCATCGAGGGCATGAGCTGCGCATCCTGCGTTGGTAAGATCGAGCGTGCGTTGGCATCCACCGCTGGCGTAATTGAAGCACAGGTCAATCTGGCAACTCGGACGGCCACGGTGACTTACGCGACAGCGGCAACTACACCCGAGGCGCTGGCACAGGTTATTACCGGAATTGGATACCCCGCGCGTATCCAAAGTGTTGCCGAACCAGAAAGCCGGGAAGACGACGAAATTCAGCGGCTAGCCCGTTCCACAATACTGGCAGCGGCACTGGCCCTCCCCGTATTCACTCTTGAGATGGGCGGGCACGTGATCCCCGCCTTCCACCATTGGATACAGGCGACCATAGGAACGCAGACGAGCCATTTGATTCAATTTGCCCTGACCTCGGCTCTGCTGATCGGACCGGGCCGTGTGTTTTACCGCAAAGGTATCCCGTCGCTGATGCAGGGCACGCCGGACATGAACGCGTTGGTAGCACTTGGGACCGGCGCGGCTTATCTGTATTCGGTCACGGCCACTTTCGCGCCCGACCTGCTGCCGCAGGGTACGGCCAATGTCTATTTCGAAGCGGCCGCGGTGATCGTGGTTCTGATCCTTCTCGGCCGGTTGATGGAGGCACGCGCCAAAGGCAAAACAGGGGCTGCGATCCGAAAACTGGTGGGTTTGCAACCAAAAACCGCACGGGTCGAACTGGACGGACAGATACAGGACCGGCCAATCGCCGAAATCGTTGTCGGAGATATCCTGCACATCCGCCCCGGCGAGCGTGTACCGGTGGATGCCGAAGTGCTTGAAGGCACCTCTTACGTTGATGAGAGCATGATCACGGGCGAGCCTGTGCCTGTTGGCAAGTCGGTGGGAGCGCCTGTTGTCGGCGGCACCGTGAATGGCACCGGCGCTCTACGGGTAAGCGCCACCCGGGTCGGTGGCGACACGGCTCTGGCACAGATCATTCGTATGGTGCAGCAGGCGCAGGGCGCGAAACTGCCTATTCAGGGGTTGGTGGATCGGATTACCTATCGCTTTGTTCCTGCGGTCATCGCTGTTGCGGTGATCACCGTCGCGCTCTGGCTGATCTTCGGCCCCAGCCCGGCCCTTCCCCTTGCGCTTGTCGCAGGTGTTTCAGTTCTGATCATCGCCTGCCCCTGCGCAATGGGGTTGGCGACCCCAACCTCGATCATGGTGGGCACCGGGCGTGCGGCAGAAATGGGCGTTTTGTTCCGCAAGGGGGATGCGTTGCAACAGCTTCAGCAGGCGCGCGTCGTCGCGTTGGACAAGACCGGAACCCTGACGCTGGGGCGCCCCGAACTGGACAGCGTGACAACGGCTAAGGGGTTTGACCGGGAGGAGGTTCTACGGCTGACCGCAGCCCTTGAGGCAAGGTCGGAACACCCGATCGCTTCCGCCATCACCCGAGCGGGGCCCGCGACACTGCCAGAGGCATCGGATGTCCGTTCGCTTACCGGGCTTGGCCTGCAAGGGTTGGTCGAAGGCCGCGACGTGTTAATCGGGTCGCACCGGTTGATGCAGCAGAGTGGGATCACCCTTGGAGCTCTGACGGATGAGGCCGAAACCCGTGCCGCTCAAGGGGCAACTCCTCTGTTCGTGGCTCTGGATGGGCAGGCGGCGGCCACTTTGTCCGTTTCTGACCCGATCAAGCCCGGCACAGTGGAGGCGCTGGACCGGTTGCACCAAATGGGGCTAACCGTGGCCATGATCACCGGTGACAACGCGCGCACGGCGCAGGCTCTGGCCGACCGGCTGGGGATTGATCATGTCACTGCCGAGGTACTGCCTGATGGCAAGGTAGATGCAATAACGGCTTTGCGGGACCGGTTCGGAGTGCTGGCCTTTGTCGGTGACGGGATCAACGATGCCCCCGCTCTTGCGGCGGCTGATATCGGCATCGCCATCGGTACCGGCACGGATGTGGCCATCGAAACAGCCGACGTTGTCCTCATGTCCGGTGATTTGCGGGGCGTCGCGAATGCGACCGAGATCAGCCGCCGGACAATGAAGAATATTCGCCAGAATTTAGGCTGGGCCTTCGGATACAATGTCCTACTGATACCGGTGGCTGCCGGTGCGCTGTACCCGTTTGGCGGCTATCTGCTGTCCCCTGCACTGGCAGCTGGCGCAATGGCACTGTCGAGCGTTTTTGTGGTCTCAAACGCGCTGCGCCTGCGCCGTATTCGCGCCAGCGTGCCGGAAACATCAGGTACGGCCACCAAAGAGGTGCACGCATGAACATCGGAGATGTTTCCGCCCGCACCGGCCTGCCCGCCAAGACGATCCGGTACTATGAGGACATCAACCTGATCAAACCGATGCGCGACGACAATGGCTATCGCCGGTTTCGCGACCAGGACGTGCATAAGCTGAATTTTCTGGGCCGCGCCCGGGCTCTTGGGTTCACCATCGAGGATTGCCGGACCTTGCTGGCGCTCTACGAAGATGAAACCCGTGCCAGTGCCGACGTGAAACAAGTTGCACGCGACCATCTTGTTCAGATCGAAACCAAGATCGCAGACCTGAACGCCATGCGCGATACGCTAAGCCACCTGATCGACGCCTGCGCCGGGGACGACCGGCCCGATTGCCCAATCCTGCGGGATCTGGGTGGGAAAGGCTGACTTGGGGTTGCCCTTTGGGCGCAGCTTTGCTTTGTCTTCGCCAGAGATTTTGGTCAGGCCTGTTTCGCGGAAGCCGACCGAACAGCGGAGAGGATCACAAAATGGCAAAAGTCGCGTTCCTTGGCCTTGGTGTCATGGGCTATCCCATGGCCGGACATCTGCAAACCGCAGGCCATGACGTCACCGTTTACAACCGTACGACCACCAAGGCCGAGGCCTGGGTCGCGCAGCATGGCGGCGCGATGGCAGCCACTCCGAAAGACGCCGTCAAGGATGCTGAGTTTGTCATGGCCTGCGTCGGCAATGACGACGACTTGCGCATGGTTTGCACCGGTGAGGATGGCGCGTTTCAGGGAATGTCCAACGGGGCCATTTTTGTTGACCACACGACGGTTTCAGCAAAGGTCACGCGCGAGCTTTACGCTGCTGGCCTATCTCAGGGTATCGCTTTTGTGGACGCCCCGGTTTCGGGCGGTCAGGCCGGCGCTGAAAACGGCGTTCTCTCAATTATGTGTGGCGGCGATCAGACAGCTTATGATGCGGCTGAGCCGGTAATGAACGTCTATTCCAAAATCTGCCGTCGACTCGGAGCCAGCGGCGCGGGCCAGATGACCAAGATGTGCAACCAGATCGCGATTGCCGGTCTGGTTCAGGGTCTCAGCGAAGCCTTGCACTTTGCCGAAAAAGCGGGCCTGGACGGGAAGGCCGTTGTTGAGGTGATCAGCCAGGGTGCGGCTGGCAGCTGGCAGATGGCAAACCGGTATGAAACCATGCTGAATGATCAGTTCGAACATGGCTTTGCTGTGGACTGGATGCGCAAGGATCTGGGGATTTGTCTGGATACGGCCAATGAAACCGGCGCGTCTCTGCCGGTGACCGCTCTGGTCGATCAGTTCTACAAGGACGTGCAGAAACTGGGCGGCGGGCGATGGGACACATCATCGCTGTTCAAACGTTTGCGTGCCTTGGATTAAGGGGTCGGGGGGCTGTCTGCCCCCTCTTGTCCCTTTGGGCCAATTCACCCCCGAGGATATTTCGGCCAGATGAAGAGGATCCCGGATGAGCGGGACGGAGAAAGACATGAGCGATTTGGTGAACTTCTGGGCGGACGCGCTGCGCCAAAACTGGGGACTGGACGCACGGTTGACCCGGCTGGATGGCGAATATGATCTGAACTTTCTGGCGCAAGCCACAAATGGCCAGGACTATGTGCTGAAAGTCATGCGCGCGGGGTGCGATGCGGGTCTGGTAGATCTTCAGATCGAAGCACTTGCGCATATCGCCTCGGAAGCACCGGGGTTGCCGTTTCCAAAGGTGTTCCCGGCGTTGAACGGCGCAATATTGCCGGAAAATTCCGATTCCGAAGGGAAGTCGCGGCTGGTGTGGTTGCAGGAACGCCTGCCCGGGCGATGCTATGCACAAGCGAACCCGAAATCCGAAGAGCTGATCCTGAAATTGGGTCGTGTTCTGGGCGCAACGGATCGCGCTCTGGAGGGGTTTCAACATGAAGCTTTGCACCGCCCGGATTTCAAATGGGACCTGACGCAAGCGGGTTGGATCAGTAACAAGATAGGCGCTATCAGCGATCCCGCGCGTCGGGCGTTGCTTCGGGATATCTGCAACGAATTCACGGCGATCACGGATAGGCTGGGGCGGCTGCCGAAACAGGCCATTCACAACGACGCCAATGACTATAACATTCTGGTTGAAGGTGAATTGGGTGAGCGGAGGCAGGTTTCCGGCCTGATTGATCTGGGTGACATGTGTGCGGCACCGCGCGTCTGTGATCTTGCGATCGCCGGGGCCTATGTGGTGCTAGATCATGCCAGACCCGAGCGGGCATTGACTGCTCTCGTGCGGGGATACCATGCCGCAAACCGGCTGCAAGCCGAGGAGATCGACCTGATCTGGCCGCTGCTGCGGATGCGATTGGCAGTGTCTGTCCTCAACTCGACCCTGATGGCAGTCGAAAACCCGGACGACCCATATGTGACAATCTCTCAGGCACCTGCGTGGCGGTTTCTTGAGAATGCTTCCGTCAATGGCGGGCTGATGTCTGCGCGTCTTCGGGCAGCGTGCGGGCTGCCGGTCGTGGACGGCGCAGAACGCATCCATGCGTATCTGCAAGGACATCGCGGCCGGTTTTCCCAGATGTTCGGTCAGGACCTAAGCGATACTCCGATGGGGTCGTTGTCAGTCGAGAATTGCGTGTGGCCCCAGAACCCTTTCCACATGCCATTGGCCGAGGCCGCACGTGTTGGCGAGGAATACGGCGAAGGGCTGTGGCTGGGCTATTACAACGAACCCCGCCTGATTTATGCCGAGCCAGGATTTCGCAAAGGGCCATGGAAAGCCTCGGACCGGCGAACAGTGCATCTGGCGGTGGATGTGTTTGCACCCGCAGGGACGGTGCTGCACGCACCAATGAGCGGGCGGGTCGAAGTGGTCGAGAACCGAGATCATCACCTCGATTACGGTGCGGTGATAATCCTGCACCATGGAACGCCGGATGGCGATCCGTTCTACACGCTCTATGGTCATCTGGACCCGGAATGCTGTGACCGGTTGAAACCCGGTGATCCGGTGGCACAGGGGGCGGCGTTCGCCCGGTTGGGCGACGCCAGCCAGAATGGCGGATGGGCACCGCATGTGCATTTCCAGCTGGCGCTGACAACCAATGGCATGGAGGCGGATTGGCCCGGTGTCGGCGATCCGGATGAGATGGAGTTGTGGCACGCAGTCTGCCCGAACCCGGCGGCCTTACTGAACCTGCCGGATGACAAGGTTTTCTACCAACCCACAGACAAACAGGCGATCCTGCAGGGTCGCCGCGATCACTTTGGCGGCAACCTGTCGCTGACTTATGATGACCCTGTCATGCTCGTACGCGGGTGGAAACATCACCTGTTTGACGAATGGGGCCGCCCCTATCTGGACGCCTATAACAACGTCCCTCATGTGGGTCATGCGCATCCCCGCATTCAAGCTGTAGCGGCGGATCAGTTGAAGCGGATGAACTCGAATACCCGCTACCTGCATCCGGCACAGACAACTTTTGCTGACAAGATCCTGTCCAAACTGCCCGATCACTTCGAGGTCTGCTTCTTCGTCAATTCCGGAACTGAAGCGAACGAACTGGCCCTGCGGCTTGCCCGTGCCCATACCGGCGCCAAGGGGATCGTGACGCCAGACCATGGCTATCACGGCAATACGAATGCGGCTGTGGCGATATCGGCCTACAAGTTCAACAAACCGGGTGGCATCGGGAAAGCCGATTGGGTCGAACTGGTCGAGGTTGCGGACGACTATCGCGGCTCGTTCAAGCGTGACGATGCGGATCGGGCGCAGAAATTTGCTGATCTTGTGGACCCGGCCATTGCTGCCTTGCAGGACCGGGGTCAAGGTCTAGCCGGGTTCATCGCCGAAACTTTCCCATCTGTCGGTGGACAGATTATTCCGCCCAAGGGCTACCTGCCTGCGGTTTATGAAAAAATCCGCGCCGCCGGGGGTGTCTGCATTGCAGATGAGGTACAGACCGGTCTGGGTCGCCTGGGTGAGTATTACTTTGGATTTGAACATCAGGGCGCGCTTCCTGATATCGTGGTGATGGGTAAACCCATTGGTAACGGGCACCCTCTTGGCGTATTGGTAACGACGCGGGCGATTGCCAACAGCTTTAACAACGGGATCGAATTCTTCTCGACCTTTGGCGGATCAACGCTGTCTTGCCGGATCGGCAAGGAAGTATTGGACATCGTCGATGACGAAGGCCTGCAGGACAATGCGCGTCAGATGGGTGAGCGCCTGATGGCGGGGCTGCGCCAGATCGAAGCCGACTTTGGTTGCGTTGGCGACGTACGGGGCATGGGACTGTTTCTGGGTGTTGAGCTGATCAATCCCGACGGAACCGAAGGAACCGAGATTTGCAGCTATGTCAAAAATCGGATGCGTGATCACCGAATTCTGATCGGCAGTGAGGGACCAAAGGACAACATCCTGAAAATCCGCCCACCGCTGACGATTGAGGCCGAGGATGTGGACATGATCCTGTGGGCGCTAAGGGACGTGCTGTCCGAGGTCGGTGACTTCTCTCCTGCTCCGGTTTGCGGTCACGACCATCACCACGCGGGATGCGGGTGCTGCTGAAGGATTGACCCCGGCGCTTTGCCGGGGTTTGACCGTCCTGCAAGCACAGTCAATGCAAAACGGCAGTGCGGGTATCTTGGCCTGTCGTCGGAATCGCATTTCCCGTCGTCATACGCCGGAGCGTCAGGCCCAGTTCCTCCGACAGGGATGCCAGAGCAGGCGCAAAATCCGGGCGCACGATCAGTGACGCCATCATCATCGCGTCTTCGCGTGCCCCTTCGGATGCGGCGGCAACCATTTGGGCAAAACAATTCTCATCCGCGCCCAGACATGCACACCCCAGACCGTGCCTGATTAGCGGGCGTCGACAATGCGTTGCGCAAAGCGAACACAGACGATCCAGCGTCAGCATGGCGGCACGCCCATAATCTGATCCCAGCGCTATGCAAAAATCGCTCGCGATATCAGCGCGACCGCTTTCACCCTGGCTCCACATCCGCAGATACATCACCGCACCCGCTTCGACTGGATCAAGATCCGCCAGACGGCCGACCGCGGCACCGCCGCGCAATGAATGCGCGCTCATTTCGTCAGGATCAGTTTACCTGCACGGGTGATGCGCAGGGTATACAATTGGTCACCCAACTCGATATGGGCCAGGTGGCCACCTTTGGTCAAATCCTCGGCCTTGTGCGCAGGCAGCATCGAGACAGCATAACCTTGGGTTGGGGTCGGGTTCTGTACGTTCATCGGGGCATCTCCAGAGCGAGTCGGCATGGTGCCATACCTGTTGCGTTTCGTTTTATCTGGCTGACCCGAGAGGGTTGGCTTTCCGTTCCTGTCATTAAATCTGATTATTTTAGTAAGGAATGTCAAGCGCTGTTTCAAATCAGGCGTCATTGAGCCGATTGCGCCCCTGAAAACGACGGGTTAAGACTTGGGGCGGGTATTGAAAGGCAAGCAAAACGTGACCGCAGCAGTTGTTTTTGATCTGGATGGAACGTTGGTCGACAGCGTCGGGGACCTGGCAGCAGCGGCCAATAAAACGCTGAACGGTCTGGGTCACGATCCTGTGCCCGTTGATGTGATCAGAGGGTTTGTTGGCAATGGCCTTCCCAAACTGGTCGAGCGTTTGATGCGACACTGTGATTTGCCCATGGATCGCCACGCGGAACTGACCCAACAGACACTGAAGCATTACAATGCGGCGGTCAGTGCAACGACAGTGCCTTATCCCGGGGTTCTGGAGGCCCTGGAAACACTGAAACAGATGGGTTGCGTTCTTGGTATCTGCACCAACAAACCCGAAGCACCCGCACGTCACGTGCTGGAGGCGCTCAACTTATCCCGGTTCTTCGACGTTGTTTTCGGCGGTGATACATTGCCAATTCGCAAACCGGATCCGGGCCACCTGCTGGAAAGCTTCAAAGCACTTGGGACCTCGGGCACACGCTTGTATGTGGGTGACAGCGAGGTCGACGCAGAAACAGCTGTAAACGCCAGGATACCGTTTCTGCTGTTCACGGAAGGGTACCGCAAAACCCCGGTGGCCAATATACCGCACACCGTTGCTTACAGTGCGTCCGAAACACTGCCGACACTCGTGACCAAATTGATCCAAAACTAAGTAAGTTCACTCGACACGAGTCATAAAACGAATGACTTGGGCTTTCGCAAACCCCAAAAAGTTAAGAGGGGCCGGCCGAGGGGGTGTGACCAGCCCCTCATCGGGGAAAGTAAATACCGTGTTTGTGTGTGGTAAGTACGGTAGGTCATGTTTACCCCTGATCGGCAGTTTGCGAAATTGGGGGATTCCCGTAGTTCGGCGAAAATAACTGAAAAACTGGAAAAAGAGGCACGTCAGACCACACAATTTACCTGTGATAATTTGCCTGTAAGATAGCCCGACGGTTCGAACATTCGGTTCGCTGGTTGAATGGGTATAGGGTAACCCATGAAAAAACAGGACAGAAATCAGAGAGCGGCGCGTCTGCAAATCCTGCAGGGCATTCTGCCTGTTGACCGCGCGCGCCTTCCGGCGGAAATGCTGGCTGGTCTGAGTTTTGCCTGCCTCGCGATCCCCGAAGTCATGGGTTACACCAAAATCGCCGGCACTCCGGTCATGTCCGGGCTGTATACGATCCTGATTCCCATGGCTCTGTTTGCGCTGTTCGGATCGTCCCGACACCTTGTTGTCGGTGCCGATTCGGCGACAGCAGCCATCACCGCCTCGGGACTGGCGGGCTTGGCGATGTCCGGAACGTCTGAGTATCTGGCACTGGCGTCCTTGCTGGCGCTTATGGCTGCCATGCTTTTGATTGCCGCGCGTGTCATCGGGCTGGGGTTTCTGGCTGATTTTCTGTCCAGAACGGTATTGGTCGGCTTTCTGACCGGCGTGGGCATTCAGGTTGCAACGGGTCAAATCCCCGGATTGTTGGGCATCGAATCCGCTGGGCACGGAACACTTGCAAGGTTGAAGGACGTTTACTTCAACATATCCAACGTCAACTGGCCAACCGTGATCGTCTCATCAGCCGTGTTAGGCATTGTCCTGGGATGCACAAGACTGTCGCGCAAAATCCCGGGGCCATTGGTTGCCATTGTCGGGGTGATCCTGTGCAGTTGGGCCTTTTCATTCAACATTTCCGGAATCTCGGTGTTGGGAGAGGTTGTCGGCGGTTTGCCCTCGTTCTCGATCCCGGACGTGCAGTGGAGCTGGACCTTGTTCAAACAATTGCTCCCCACGGCCTTGTCCATCTTCGTTGTTATTCTGGCACAAAGCGCCGCAACATCACGGGCATACGCCTCGAGATATGATGAGACTTTCAACGAAAACACGGACCTGATCGGACTGGGTCTTGCGAACTTCGGAGCCGCATTCACGGGGACATTCGTGGTCAATGGCAGCCCCACAAAGACCGAGATGGTCGCCAGCGCCGGAGGGCGCAGCCAGGTGGCGCAACTGACAACAGTGGTAATAGTCCTGTTGGTTATCCTGTTTCTGACCAAGCCTTTAGCCTATCTTCCCACAGCAGCACTTTCGGCCATCGTTTTCCTGATCGGTCTCAAGCTGATCGACCTGCACGGAATGGCAACAATTTACAGGCAGGCCCGGTCCGAGTTCTGGGTTGCCACGGCAACCGCCACCGTGGTTGTTCTGGTTGGTGTCGAGCAAGGCGTCATTTTTGCCATGGTCCTGTCTTTGGTCGACCACACACGCCGGGGATACCACCCAAAGAATTCGGTAGTATTGCGTACCGAGTCCGGTGGCTGGCGTTCAAAGGGATTGGAAGCACCAAACCAATTCGAGCCCGGTCTGGTAATCTACCGGTTTTCCCACGGCATGTACTACGCGAACATGCAGATATTCACCGAGGAAGTCACAACAATCGTTCAGAACGCAGACGGAAAACTGACATGGTTCTGCATCGACGCCTCGGCAATTGACGTTGTCGATTTCACAGCCGGGTTCACGTTGCGCAGTATCGCCAATTTCCTGCAATCCAAGGGGATACGGCTGGTTTTCACGCTGGTCGAGCCAGACGTGAAAGCCGAGTTGGATCGCTACGGTGTAACAGAACTGGTTGGCGAAACTGCGTTCTATGAAAACGGCAAAGCTCTGCTGGATGCCTATCACATGCGCCCAAGTCCCATCTGACATTGTCACCGGTAGGTTCACGCCTTGGACATCTTCCCGACCCCCGGATTGAAAGAGTTGGTCGGATCACAGGATTTGTAATGCGCCGCCAAATCGGGTTTGGCTTTGTACAAGTGGCCCACATTGTGTTCGGCAGGATATTCAAAAAGGGTCAGCATAGCCGCCTTCAGCGCCTTCGGCGGCGTGCCCCTATCGGGTGGTCCGGTTTGTTTGTTACTGCACCGTGGGCCTCTGGTCTATTGGGACGATTATTTCGGGCGCAGGCCGGCGGTAGCCCAACGCGCTGTGCGGCCTGACGGAGTGATAGTGGACACGACATTGCTCAATCAGGATTTGCGCCTTCCTTAGGCTGTAGAAGATTTCACCGTTGAGCAGCTCATCCCGGAACCGGGCGTTGAAGCTTATGCAATGGCCGTTCTCCTAGGGTGATCCCGGCTCGATTTAAGCCGTCTTCGCCCCGACAGCTGTGATCCACCCTCGCAGCTTCTGGGCGACAAATCCCGGCCCATTGTCGGATCTTATGTATTCCGGCGGGCCGCGGAGGATGAACAGGTCAGCCAATGCACTCAGCGCATCGGTTGAGTTGAACTTGCGATCGACACGGATCATCAGCCCCTCGTTGGTGTATTCGCCAATGATGCTCAGCGTTCGATAGACGCGCCCATCAGCCAGAAGTCATGCCATTGGATAGCCAGTGAACAACTCGGGTGGGTCCAACACGACCAGTTTGCTTGCAAATAGGTTCGGTTTCCCATTGCGGTTCTTTCGAAAACCCGGCGTCAGATATCTTGACCGGGCGGTTCCAAAAGACCGCCGGGTTCCAACAATGCCCGCTCTGACAGCCATGGGTTAAGTTCTAGCGCTTCGGCAAGTGCCGCGCGCGCGTCGTCAAGGCGCTTCAGACCCAACAGTGACAAGGCGCGCCCGCTCAGCGCACCTATATGGTTCGGCGACAACTCGATCGTGACATTCAGATCCTGCAAGGCAGCAGCGAAGTCTTGTCGAAGATAGTTCACAAACGCACGCTGATTGTAGCCTTCGGCGTAGTTCGGGCAGTATTCGACAAGCTGGTCAAGCTCGTCCAACGCGCCCGGTAAATCCCAGGCCTCCCGCCGCGCCATTCCTCGGTCCAGCAAGCCTTGTGCACGCGCATCTGGCGCATCGGTCCAAAGCTCCCACATCTGGTTGGAAATAGCGCGCGCATCACTTTGCGATTCTGCCTTCTGAACCTGATTGATTAGCGCATCCACACCTTCTGAATGATCCGGAGAATCAGGGCAGGACTGGGCGTGCGCCGCGCAGGACAAGGCAACAACAGCAAGAGCGGCGAGGAAAGCGTGTATCATGTACCAAGGATGGCTCGTAATCCCGATCCGTCAAGCCTGATGCTCGAACCCACCCAAACTGCCGGTTTCCTTAACCGCCTCCATCGCCACAAAGGTCGAGGTGCTGGCGACATGCGGCAAGGATGAAATCTTTTCGGCCAGAACACGACGATACTCTGACATGGTGGCTGTGCGGACCTTCAACAAATAGTCGAAATTCGAAGCGATCATATGGGCTTGCTCGACCTCGGCAGTTTTTCGGACAGCCGCGTTGAACTCGGCCAGTGCCTTTTCGCGGGTATCGGTCAGACGCACCTCGACAAAGGCAACGTGGTCCAGCCCCAGTCTGATCGGATCCAGCATCGCCCGGTATCCCTTGATCACCCCGCTTGCTTCAAGCCGTTTCAGGCGCGCCTGTGTCGGTGATTTCGACAGACCGATTTCGCGTGCAAGATCGGCGACCGAAATGCGCCCATCCTCGGCCAGAATTCTCAGAATCGACCGGTCAAACCGGTCCAGGTCGGGAAAGTTCATTTGCGCTGCCTTCTGGCGAAATTTCAGGTATTCCGCCTTCAATTACCGTAAACTCAGGCGATTGTCCTGAGTTTTCGCAGTTATATTGGCACAAAGACCGGAGGACCCATGTCTCATACCCTGCGTACATTAATCGACACCTCAACCTATGCTGACCAGTCGGCGATCCTTGAAACCCTGATCTCTCAGGCCAGCCTGAGCGCCACGGACCGCGGCGCCATCAGCGCCGCTGCCGCGCAGCTTGTGCGCGACATCCGATCCAGCACGTCTCCGGGGTTGATGGAGGTGTTTTTGGCCGAATACGGCCTGTCCACCGACGAAGGCGTCGCCCTGATGTGCCTGGCCGAGGCGCTGTTGCGCGTGCCGGATGCCGACACGATTGACGCGTTGATTGAAGACAAAATCGCCCCTTCGGATTGGGGTAAGCATCTTGGGCACTCGTCTTCATCCTTGGTGAACGCCTCAACCTGGGCACTGATGCTGACGGGCAAGGTTCTGGACGAAGGCAAGACCTCGCCTGTTGGCGCCCTGCGCGGGGCCATCAAGCGATTGGGGGAACCCGTGATCCGTACCGCCGTGTCGCGGGCGATGAAGGAAATGGGGCGGCAATTCGTGTTGGGTGAATCCATTCACGCTGCGATGGAACGCGCGCGCGGGATGGAAAGCAAGGGATATACCTACTCTTACGACATGCTGGGAGAGGCCGCGCGAACCGAGGCGGACGCCGCGCGTTATCACCTGTCGTATTCACGCGCCATCTCGGCCATCGCCGAAGCCTGCACCCATGATGATATCCGCGCCAACCCCGGCATTTCGGTCAAGTTGTCGGCCCTGCACCCCCGCTATGAACTGGCACAAGAAAAGCGGGTGATGGATGAACTGGTTCCACGCCTGCGGGCGCTGGCCCTTTTGGCTAAGGCCGCTGGCATGGGGCTAAACGTCGACGCCGAAGAGGCGGATCGCCTGTCTTTGTCATTGCAGGTGATTGAGGCGGTGATGTCCGATCCGGCTCTGGCCGGCTGGGAGGGGTTTGGCATCGTGGTTCAGGCCTATGGGCCACGCGCTTCGCTGGTTCTGGACACGCTCTATGACATGGCTGAACGCCACGATCGCAAGCTGATGGTGCGTCTGGTCAAAGGCGCCTATTGGGACACCGAGATCAAACGCGCGCAGGTCGAAGGCGTGGATGGCTTTCCCGTCTTCACGCACAAGGCGGTCACGGACGTGTCCTATATCGCCAATGCGCGCAAATTGCTGGGCATGACAAACCGGATCTATCCGCAATTCGCCACCCACAACGCCCATACAGTCAGCGCCATCCTGCACATGGCCGAAGGTCAGCCTTTTGAGTTCCAGCGCCTGCATGGCATGGGCGAGACATTGCATCAGCTTGTGATGAACAGGCAGAAAACGCGCTGTCGCATCTACGCACCGGTTGGTGCGCATCGTGACTTGCTGGCCTACCTTGTGCGGCGTCTGCTGGAAAACGGGGCAAACTCATCCTTCGTCAACCAGATTGTCGACGAAAACGTCCCGCCGGAAGTGGTTGCCGCAGATCCGTTTGTTACTGTTCAAACGCCCCCACCCCCTTTGCCCACCGGCCCCGAACTGTTCCAGCCGGATCGCCCCAATTCCATGGGATTCGATCTTCACCACACTCCGACGCTGGACAAGGTTGATGCAGCGCGGGACCAGTTCCGTGCATATCACTGGTATGCACAGCCCTTGCTGGCTGACGCTGCAAAACCCCGGGCGGATGAGCCGGTAGTCAACCCGGCAAATCCTGCCGACAAACCAGGTGAGGTCGCCTCGGCAAGTGACGCGGATGTTGAACTGGCGCTGGCTTCGGCAAAGCCGTGGCAGGCCCCGGCAGCCGAACGTGCCCGCATCCTGAACTCTGCTGCCGATCTTTATGAATCGCATTACGGCGAGTTGTTCGCCCTGCTGGCGCGCGAGGCTGGCAAATCGCTGCCTGACGCCGTGGCGGAACTGCGTGAGGCGGTGGATTTCCTGCGCTACTACGCCGCCAACATACCTGATGCCGAGCCCGCTGGCGTATTCACCTGCATCAGCCCTTGGAACTTCCCGCTGGCGATTTTCTCAGGGCAGATATCGGCAGCTTTGGCGACCGGGAACGCCGTTTTGGCCAAGCCTGCGCCGCAAACACCCCTGATCGCACACCGCGCCGTTCAATTGCTGCATGAGGCCGGTGTGCCGCGCGACGCGCTGCAATTGCTGCCGGGTGGTCCGACCGTGGGCGCGGCGCTGACATCGGATGCGCGCGTTTCTGGCGTGGCCTTCACCGGCTCGACAACAACCGCTCTCAGAATCCGGTCGGCAATGGCTGGGTCCATGCGCCCCGGCACGCCGCTGATTGCGGAAACTGGTGGCCTGAACGCCATGATCGTTGACAGCACCGCACTTCCCGAACAGGCCGTGCAATCGATCATTGAAAGTGCCTTTCAATCCGCAGGCCAGCGGTGTTCCGCACTGCGATGCCTGTACCTTCAAGAGGATATCGCAAATGACGTCCTGACCATGCTCAAAGGGGCAATGGATGCCCTGCGCATCGGTGATCCGTGGCTGATCTCTACCGATTGCGGCCCGGTGATCGACGCGCAGGCCCGGCAGGTCATCGCTGATCACGTCGCCACGGCACGGGCCGAAGGGCGTGTTCTGAAAGAGCTGCCGCTGCCACCCGAAGGTATCTTTGTTGCCCCCACGTTGATCGAAATCTCGGGCATTGCCGCGCTGGAGCGCGAAATATTTGGCCCCGTATTGCACGTGGCAAGGTTCAAAGCGCAGGAGATCGACAAGGTCATCGCGGATATCAACGCAACCGGATACGGGCTGACCTTTGGCCTGCAAACCCGGATCGACGACCGGGTGCAGCATGTGACCGAAGCTATCCATGCCGGAAACATCTATGTAAACCGCAATCAGATTGGTGCCATCGTTGGCTCCCAGCCTTTTGGCGGTGAAGGGCTGTCAGGCACTGGCCCGAAGGCGGGCGGCCCGAATTACATGGCCAGGTTCTGTGCACCGGATCGACAAACCACAGATGAGAATTGGAAAAACTTAGCAGACTTGCCTGCCCCTCAAGGCCAGCCTGCCCCAATCCAAACCCGTTCTCTGCCCGGCCCAACCGGAGAATCGAACCGGCTGAGCGAATATCCCCGCCCACCACTTCTGTGCATGGGGCCGGGGGAAACGGCGGCGCGCGCACAGGCTGAAGCCGTACAGGCGCTGGGTGGCACGGCCATTCAGGCAACCGGAATGCTTGACCTTCACCGGTTGGAGAACCTGACCGGTATCTCTGGTGTTCTTTGGTGGGGCGATGCTGAAACCGCGCAGCAGATCGAACAGCATCTGGCCCGTCGGGACGGCCCCATTCTTCCCCTGATTCCGGGCAGACCCGACCGCGCGCGCGTGCTGGGTGAGCGCCATGTGTGTGTCGATACGACCGCAGCTGGCGGAAACGCTGCGTTGTTGGGAGGTGCGGCATAAGCTTGCCTTGACGCTGGGCGCGCAAAAGCCCAGCGTCACCTCATGTTTCCGATACGTGACCATAACCCCTCGGGGCGCACGCCTTATGTTGTCTACGTCTTATTGGCGGCCAACATCCTGATCTTCCTCAGCTATGTGGGGATCATGAATGATGCGCCACTTATCAACCGGCTGTTCTTCGATTACGCCATCATCCCGGCGCGGGTCAGCGACGGGGTTGGTCTGGAAACCCTTGTAACATCCATGTTCCTGCATGGGGGATGGATGCATCTGGCCGGGAACATGCTGTTCTTATGGATATTCGGCGACAATCTGGAAGACGAAATGGGCCATCTGCCCTTTTTGCTGTTCTACCTGGTCGCAGGTATCGGCGCAGGTCTGATCCATGTGGTTACAGGGCCGGACTCTCAGGTGCCTACCGTCGGCGCCTCGGGCGCGATTGCGGGTGTCATGGGGGGATACCTGCTGCTGTTTCCCAAGGCGCGTGTGGATATTCTGCTGATCCTGGTTGTCTATTTCAGGGTCTTTACCATCCCCGCCTTCATCATGCTGGGCTTATGGCTGGCGATTCAGTTCTTTGGCAGCGTCACCAGCAACCCGGACGAAGGCGGTATCGCCTACTGGGCCCATACCGGCGGGTTTGCCGTGGGGTTGATCTTATGCGTACCATTGTGGCTGCGGCGCGGCGGCGTGCAATTCTGGAACCGCACGCACGGGCATCCGCCCCACCCAGAGACAAAGTACAAGCTGTCGCAGTCTCGTATACCGCGCGTTCCGCGTCGATAAAGCTGGGCTAAGGGGCGATCAGCCCCGGATGACTTTGGAGAATTGATCAAAGATCGGTTCATTCGAACAGATCACTTCACCATCTTCCAGCGCGTTGCCTTCAGGGTTCAGGGCCTGCACGAAGCCGCCCGCCTCTTTCACGATGATGATACCGGCGGCGATATCCCAGGCGTTCAGGCGGCGTTCCCAGAAACCTTCGTACCTGCCCGCAGCCACATATGCCATGTCAAGCGCCGCAGCACCCCAACGGCGCACACCGGCGCAGGCGGGCATCAGACGCGCCAGATCCTGCAGGGTTGCAGGCAGGTCAGATCGACCGCCAAAAGGCAGGCCGGTTGCAAAGATCGATTCAATCATGCGGTGACGCCCCGACACACGAATTCGGGTGTCGTTCATCCACGCACCTTCGCCTTTTTCAGCAAAGAACATCTCATCCTTGGCAGCATCATAGATCACGCCGGCAACGATCTTGCCCTTATGTTCCAGTGCAATCGAAATTGCCCAATGGGGCAGGCCATGCAGAAAATTGGTGGTGCCGTCCAGCGGATCTACGATCCAGCGGCGGGTCGGGTCTTCTCCGTCGATGGAACCGCCCTCTTCGGCCAGCCAGCCATAGGTTGGGCGTGCGCCCAGCAATTCGTCCTTCAGGATGGCTTCGGCCGCGATATCGGCCTTGGAGACAAAATCGCCCGCGCCCTTCATCGACACCTGCAGATTCTCGACTTCACGAAAGTCCTTGACCAAAGAACGCCCCGCCTTGCGCGCGGCCTTGATCATGATGTTGAGATTTGCACTGCCAACCATTGTAAAAGGGCTCCTGTCCGGTCAAGCCGCGCGTATACTGCCGCAAGGCTTCCTTGCCAAGAGGAATGATCGCATAACAGACCCGCAGAAAACGCCTCTACCGGGATTGCAGCTTGCGCGCCTCTTCGCGGGCCAGTTTCACCAGTTCCTGAACATAGGGCTTGTCCAGATCTTCTGATCGGACCGCTGCATAAAGGCGACGCGTAATCCCCTCTTTGGTCAGGGGCCGGGTCACATAGTCCGAATTGTATTTGACCTCGCGCACGACCCAATCCGGCAAAACCGAGATGCCCCGGTTTGATGCCACCAGAAGCAGGATGACAGCTGTCAATTCCACCTGCCTGATCGAGGCGGGTTCGACGCGTGCAGGGATCAACAATTGGCTGAACACATCCAGACGTGTGCGTTCCACCGGGTAGGTGATCAGGGTCTGGCCTCGGAAATCCTCAGCCTCGACATAGGCTTTTTCCGCCAGTGGATGGGCTGATGCAGCGACAAAGACGGGGTTGTAGTCAAACAGCTCCACAAACTCGACACCCGGCAGGTCTTCGGGATCGGATGAGACCACCAGATCAACCTCTTCCTTCTGCAAGGCTGGCAGGGCGTCGAAGGCCAGACCGGGTCGGATATCGACATCCACGTCGCCCCAGGATTTCCTGAAGGATTCAAGAACCGGAAACAGCCATTCGAAACACGCGTGGCATTCGATGGCGATATGCATCCGCCCGGTACGCCCGTCCCGCAGCGATGAAAACTCATTCTGTGCCGCCTCGACCTGCGGCAGGATCTGCTCGGCCAACCGCAGCAGACGCAAACCGGCGGCTGACAGCTTCATCGGCTTTGAACGTCGCAGAAACAGCTCGACCCCGGCCTGATCCTCCAACCCTTTGATCTGATGACTCAATGCGGATTGAGTGATGTTCAACTGGTCGGCAGCGCGCGCCAACCCACCGCATTCATGGATCGCCTTGATGGTACGCAGGTGGCGGAATTCAATGTGCATCTCAAGTATCGTTCATGTTGTTGTTGAATAATATGAGTTTGTCTCACAATGCCCGTCATGGCACAAGATAGTCAGTTGATCCAGTGAGGCAGCCATGTCCAAACCCGAAATTTCATTCGAGTTCTTTCCGCCCAAAACTCTGGAGGCTTCTTTCCGCCTTTGGGATACGGTCCAGACATTGGCACCGCTGGAGCCCCGTTTTGTATCCGTCACCTACGGTGCAGGCGGTACGACCCGGGAACTGACGCGCGACGCGGTCGCAACCCTGCATAAATCCTCTGGTTTGAACGTCGCTGCGCATCTGACCTGTGTTGACGCTTCGCGGCAGGAAACGCTGGAAATCGCCGACACATTCGCACGTGCGGGCGTGCAGGACATCGTGGCCCTGCGGGGCGACCCGCCAAAAGGGCATAATCGGTTCGTACCGCACCCCGACGGCTTTAACAGTTCGATTGAGTTGATTGAGGCGCTGGCTGAAACCGAAATGTTCAGCATCCGTGTCGGGGCTTATCCTGACAAGCACCCTGAAGCTGCCGACATGTCAGCAGACGTGGACTGGCTGAAGGCCAAACTTGACGCGGGCGCTGACGAAGCGCTGACGCAATTCTTTTTCGAGGCCGAAACCTTCTTCCGTTTCCGTGATGCCTGCGCAAAGGCGGGTATCGACAAACCGATCGTTCCGGGCATTCTGCCGATAGAAAACTGGGCAGGTGCGCGCAAGTTCGCCAGAAGTTGCGGCACGCATATTCCCGATTGGGTCGAACAAGCCTTTGAAAAGGCCGTGCGCGACGGGCGTGAGGATCTGCTGGCAACTGCGATCTGCACCGAGTTGTGCTCGGACCTGATCGAAGGTGGCGTGGACAAGCTGCATTTCTATACCCTCAACCGCCCGGAATTGACGCGCGATGTGTGCTTTGCCCTTGGAATTACGCCACAAGTCGATCTTCAAAACGTCGCCTGACAACTGAAAAATTCAATGATTCGCCCGGGTTACGAATTTTCCCGGGCGTTTTCCTTTTCTTATGCGTGACCTGTTTCACAGTTACATCCGCGAATTCACGCCTTTGCGGAACAATGGAATCCTCGCATCGCGATTGTTGTCAGCTTCCCTCTCAATCAACCATGAAATTTGACAAAACCATGCCCTCGGCAACACTAGGGCTGTGTAGTTTTTAATGAGTGTTTTGAGTATGGAACCTGTCGATAAGGTTAGGGCACGCACGGATGCCCTGGCAGATCTGGGCCTGAACCCGTCTGCCAATTCCAGTGAAATACGAGAGGCCTGGCGTCACATCGCCTTTCACACGCATCCTGATCACAAGGAAGGCGACAGTTCCGGGTTTTCGCGCGCCAAGGCAGCCTATGATTTTCTACGCAAAGAAGGGCTGGCGACAAAGGGCGGTGCCGCTGCTGGCCCGCCACAACCACGTCGGGCACGGTTGAAGAAACGTATCATCGAGCTTCCGCAGGAAGATATTGCCGCCTGTGAGGCAATGCTGAATCCGGGGCAAGCGCTGTCGCATATGAACAGTCAGCCTGGTATTCAACCCAAATGCGGCAGCGGTGTTGCTGACCATGTTCCCGACGCGGTCGGATGCTTTGGGCGGCACCTGACTTACTTCGTCACGACACCCGTCAATCAAGGCGCAAATCGTGTGGCTTTGCCAACGACCGTTCTGACCAGTGCGCGGCACACCACAGCGGAAATCCTGAGCTTTCAATCCAGCGATACGGGCGCTGGGGAAGTCGTCATTCCCGATACGATCCGAGAACGCAAATTTCCGGGTGCCAAGAGCGTCAGGATCCGGTTTGACGCCGACCAGACGATACGGGATCAGTTCTGGCTTGCTGGCTGAACGAAAAGGCCCGGCTGGGTAAGCCGGGCTTTGTGCAATTTTGGCCGGGTCAGTTTTTCACCGGACCTTCCGAGGTAAATTTCGGGATCACGCTGGTCGAGGCGTCAGACGGCTCGATACCCGGCCAGTTGCCTTCAGCAAGGTTGATGTTGCCCGGAATGTCTTCTTCGAAGAACCCGACGACCACATCCGTGATGTTGAGATACAGCTTGTCGTCAACGATCCGCCACAAGTTCGGGTTTGCCGGAACCTTGCCACCGCGCGACACACCATAGGCGCAGTGCCCATCATATTGCGGGGCATAATAGGCCGGGTTTTCCAGAAATTTGTCGCGGTTTTCCTCGGACGAGAATGCCCAGGTCGCACCATTGTATTCGGCAGTAATGCTGGCATTGCCACGCACGCCTTCGTGCTGTTGCTGACCTACCGGTACCTGATCCAGGTTGCGATAGGCGACAACATCATACCCCGAGACGGCAAACCCTGTGCCGTCAATATATTGCGGCCCGGCAAATGCCGGAACGGCCAGGGCCATGGCCGCAGCAAAGGTCAAAGCAAAGCGTTTCATGTAGTTTATCCTTTTCGTTCCAGCGGTATCGGTGACGCCGTGATGGCAGGTCTGGCAAAACAATATGCGATTCCCATTCTGTTCGTAGCCCTCCTCGCGCCGCTGTGACCCCTCTCGAGCAAACGTGAGAGTTTGGTCGCGGATTATTACAAATTATGCCGGAAAAGCTGGGTTGGACTCGGCGGATTGCAACACTACCTGTAAGACTGCATCGAACGCGGCCCGGACAAAGGCATGAAAGGCAAGACATGAGCGACCAATCTTCGTATACCCCACCAGCAGTCTGGACATGGGACAGTGAAAGTGGCGGACAGTTCGCCAACATTAACCGACCTATTGCCGGCGCAACCCATGACAAGGACTTGCCGGTTGGACGCCACCCATTGCAGTTGTATTCCCTTGCCACGCCCAACGGTGTCAAAGTCACCGTTATGCTGGAAGAGTTGCTGGCATTGGGTCACGAAGGCGCTGAATACAACGCCTGGCTGATCAACATCGGCGAGGGCGACCAGTTCGGTTCAGGGTTTGTCGAGGTCAACCCAAACTCGAAAATCCCCGCCCTTTGGGATCGCTCTGGCGACAAGCCGGCTCGGGTGTTTGAAAGTGCCTCGATCCTGTTTCATCTGGCTGAGAAGTTCGGAGAGTTTCTGCCCGCGTCCGGGCCGGAACGGACCGAAGTCATGAACTGGCTATTCTGGCAAATGGGCAGCGCCCCTTATCTGGGCGGCGGGTTTGGCCATTTCTACGCCTACGCGCCCGAAAAGTGGGAATACCCGATCAACCGCTTTGCGATGGAGGCAAAACGCCAGCTGGACGTTCTGGACAGGGAACTGGCGAACAAGACCTATATCGCGGGCGAGGAATATACGATTGCCGACATGGCGATCTGGCCGTGGTACGGTCAACTGGTTCTGGGCCGTCTGTATAGCGCGGCAGAGTTCCTTGACGCGGAATCCTACAAGAACGTGGTGCGCTGGGCCAAGGCGATTGACGCACGGCCTGCGGTTCAGCGTGGCCGTATGGTCAACCGCGCCTTTGGCGAGCCGCACACGCAGCTTCACGAGCGTCACGACGCCAGTGATTTCGAAACACGTACGCAGGACAAACTGGAAGCTGCTGCGGAATAGCAGAGTCCCATCCTAGTGACACGCGGTGCATTGTGCGCCGCGTGTTTGCGTTTTGGCCGTTACTTCAGAATTGGCGGTTTCGCGGGATTGCTGCCCGGAACCTCGCGCACCAGATCTGCAACCTGCGGTTCGGGCAGGTCAAAGCGAAGCCCCGTCTTCGCCAGCAGCGCGGCAGCGGCGTCATCTGTGGCAAAGAACCCGACATCCATCGCCCCCGCTTCGATCCCCGAAAACGTCAACGCCTCTGAAGCTGCCTTGGCCAGCGCTGGCTCGGCCCCCTCGACCGCACCGACAAACCCCAGCAAATGACCCTGAGCGCCCGCCTCGGATTTCGTGGCGACCAGATAGGCTGCACTGGCAAGCCCACCAGCAGTTGCCAGTTTTGCATCAAGGGCGGTCAACAGGCTGTCCGGCAAACCGGCGGGAGGCATGAACTCGGCCAGCTTTTCCTCGACCTCTTTGGGGCCATGCTGCAACGTTTCGGCCAGCCAGCCCAAGGCCTCGGCAGGCACCAGCATGGATGATGGCGCAGTTTCCAGGTTCAGGCCCAGCCCGATACCCTGCCCTGCCAGCATCCCCGACAACACGCGCCCCGACAGCGCAACATAAGGCACGGGCCGCCCGGCAAACCGCGCCAATCGTTCCTCGCGGTCGAAAGCCAACACAAAGCGCCCGTCGGCCACATCGAACACTTCGGGCGAGATGTTTTCGCCCACCGCTTCTTCGGTCAGCATCAAGAACAGCTCACTATCAGCAAGCCGTTCAAAAAACTGCAGACGGGCAGCATCGTTCTGCGGATCTGCCAGCATCGCGGCATGCGCCGTGTCCAACGCTGTGGTTTCAGTCATTCAGCACCTCTTGGACCCGCGCGCGCAGAACCGGCAGCAGTTCTGCCTCGAACCACGGGTTTTTCTTTACCCATGCCGTATTCCGCCAGGACGGATGAGGCAAGGCAAAGACCCGCGGCGCATGGTCCTGCCAGTTCCGAACGGTGTCCGTCACCGACCCCCGCGCACCCAGATGATATTTATGCGCATGACTACCGACCAACACCGTCAACGGCACCTGCCCCAGTTCCTGCATCACCCTGTCATGCCAAGTTTTACCGCATATCGCGGGCGGAGGAAGGTCCGCGCCGCGGGCATCATAGCCGGGGAAACAGAATGCCATGGGCACAATCGACACGAGGTCACGATCATAAAAAACAGGTTCATTGACCCCAAGCCATTGGCGAAGCCTGTCGCCTGACGGGTCTGTAAAGGGCCGCCCTGACTCGTGCACGCGCGCACCCGGTGCCTGCCCCGCGACCAGGATGGGTGTTCCGCGCCGAAACCAAACCACCGGGCGGGGTTCATGGGCTGTTTTGGTTTGCGCAAAGGACGCGGCGCACAGGCGGCACGCACGGATTTCGCCATCTAAATCTTTCATCTTGTTGCAAAACCTCCCAAAGCTGTTTTGCAAGGATCGGGTGTGAAACCACATAATAATGGTGCGGTAGATTTCTAGAAGTGCAGCGGAATTGCCGACAACCGATCAGTTGTTTGAGGGGTCGGCAGCAATGCATTGAACATTTGTTTCATAATTCGACATAATGTAGCCAACATGGAACGGTAAAAACCATCCTTTCTGACCGCCTGAAAGCGCGGCGACACAACGGAAACGAGCAGCAGGCCCCGAATGCTAGAGTTCGACAATGTCAGCAAGTCCTTCTGGACCGGGACGCGCCGCAAGGTGATCCTGGACCGGGTCTCGTTCCGTGTCGAACTGGGCACGTCGCTGGGCGTTCTGGCCCCGAATGGTACTGGCAAAACCACGCTGATCAACATGATGGCCGGTCTGGAAAAACCCGACGAGGGTGTGATCCGCCGCGAATGCCGGGTCTCGTTCCCCATGGGTTTCACCGGGGGTGTAACCGGCAAGTTGTCGGCGCTTGAGAACGCGCGATACATCGCCAAGATTTACGGCATGGACCCGGACTATGTTGAGGCGTATTGCAAATGGCTCTGCGGTTTGGGTGAATATTTCGAACAGCCGCTGTCCACCTATTCTTCGGGGATGCGGTCACGATTCACGTTTTCTTTGATGCTGGCGCTGGATTTCGACATGTATCTTGTCGATGAAGGGATGCCAGCGTCTACAGATGTTGAATTCAACGAAAAAGCAGGGGCGATCCTGAAGGAAAGGTTGCGCACCACGACATTGGTGATCGTGTCGCACAGCCCGACTGTTTTGGAAAAATTCGCTCAGCAGGCCGCCGTTCTGCTGGACGGGCAATTGTACATGTTTGACTCCTTGGAAGAGGCAAAGCAGCTATATGACTACGAAACCCAAGGTTAGAAAGTACAACTGGCGCAGCAATCGACAGGTGGACGATTCGGCCGAGGCGCGAGCGGATGCAATCTCGCGCATACGGGGCGCGACGCAAGGTCAGGCGCCGGCGGCCGAGGCCCAGCCAGGCACGCAAATTGACGACATCAAGCGCGAAGGCCTGACAGGCCGCCAGTTGCGTATTGCGCGTAAACTCGCGCAGAAACACGGACTGGCAGCAACATCGGACTATGATGCGGTGCGCTTGCTGCGCAAGAAAGGCATTGATCCGTTTCAGCGCACGAACCTTCTTGATCTTGCCGCGGCAAAGCCCTCGGCACAGGGCGACAGTTCGAAGGTCAAAGACAAGATCAGCATTCAGTTGCCGCAATCCGTAGGCGCAAGCACGCCAAACCTTCCGGGACCCGAGCTCAGCCCGGCTGAGCGGCGGAACCTTGAAATCGGTCAGATTCAGAAGGACATCGCGCGCCGACGCAGGCGTAAACTGTTTGGCCTGTTCGCGCGTCTGGCCGCCTTTGTGTTTCTGCCGACCTTTGTTGTGGGGTTCTATTTCTATCGCATCGCCACCCCGATGTATGCCAGCGATTCCGAGTTTCTGATCCTGCAAGCCGATGGCGGGCCGGGTTCCATCGGCGGGCTGCTTGCCGGGACGCAATTCGCCACCACGCAGGATTCAATCTCGGTTCAATCTTTCCTGGAATCGAAAGAGGCCTTGTTGCTGCTGGATCGAGACGCCGGTTTTTCTGATGTCTTCAAGCAGGAATCAATTGATCCGATTCAAAGGCTATCACCCGACGCCACACTGGAAGACGCATACAAGCTGTTCAAACGCATGATCACCATCGGGTATGACCCAACCGAAGGGGTCATTCGGATGGAGGTTGTTGCACCGGACGCACAGACATCGACCGAGTTCTCGGAGCGTTTGATCTCTTACGCGGAAGCCCGGGTGAATGCCCTGTCCGGCAAGAAGCGTGAAGACCAGATGCGCGACGCATTGGAAAGCTTTGAAGCGGCGCAGGAGGCGCGGCGGCAGGCGCAGGAGGAATTGATCGAACTTCAGCTTCAAGGGGCGGTGCTGGACCCCGAGAATGTCATTGCCAGCCTGCGCGCACGCATCAACGAGATCGAGATATTGGTGCAGGACAAAGAGCTTGAACTTGCCGCTCTGCAAGACAACCTGCGCCCGAACAAAGCTAAGGTCGACGGCGTCAAGGCTGACATTGCCCGGCTTGAAAAGGTGCTGGAACAACTGAATGCCGAGATGCAGGATGCTTCCGATGGCGAAAATTCGCTGGCGCGGTTGAGCGTGCGCATCCAGATCGCTCAGGCGGATCTGGCGGCGCGGGACATGATGCTGCAAACGGCAATGCAGCAAATGGAATCGACCCGATCCGAAGCTAACCGGCAGGTGCGTTACCTGACCGTCTCGGTGAACCCGATACCCAGTCAGGAACCCAGCTATCCGCGCAAGTTCGAAAATACGATTTTGGCATTCCTGTTGTTTGCTGGTATCTACCTCATGATCTCGCTTACCGCGTCGGTCCTTCGTGAACAGGTATCCTCATAAGACTCATGAAACATGTAAAAATCTCCGACCTGACAGTCGGCAACGACCTTCCGCTGACTATCATTGCGGGCCCCTGCCAGCTTGAAACGGCAGACCACGCACAGATGATTGCTGGCAAGATGAAAGAGGCCTGCGATGCAGCCGGTGCGCAATATGTCTTCAAGGCGTCTTATGACAAGGCAAACCGGACCTCACTGTCCGGCAAGCGCGGCATGGGCATTGATGCCGGGTTGCAGGTTCTGGATAGCATCCGCAAGACAATGGGCATTCCGGTCCTGACCGATGTTCATACCGAAGCGCAGTGCGCCATCGCCGCCGAGGCGGTAGACGTCCTGCAAATCCCGGCGTTTTTGTGCCGCCAGACGGATATGCTGCTGGCTGCGGGCAATACGGGCGCTGTGGTCAATGTGAAAAAGGGTCAGTTTCTCGCGCCGTGGGAGATGCCCAATATCGTGTCCAAGATCGAAAGCACGGGGAATCATAATATCCTGCTGACCGAACGTGGCACTTCGTTCGGCTATAACACACTGGTGGCTGATATGCGGTCCCTGCCGCAAATGGCCCAGACCGGGTATCCAGTAGTGATGGATGCGACCCATTCCGTGCAGCAACCGGGCGGAAAAGGTGGCTCCTCGGGTGGGCAACGCGAATTTGCTCCGGTCATGGCGCGCGCCGCCGTGTCGCTGGGTATTGGCGCGGTGTTCATTGAAACACACCAGGATCCGGACAATGCTCCTTCGGACGGGCCCAACATGATTCCGTTGGATCAGATGCCCCAACTCATTGACACTTTGATGCGCTTTGATGCGCTGGCCAAAGCTGATCCTATTCAGATTTAACGACTGAGACTTGTTATGACCAAACCAATTCCCGAGGTAACACCAAATACCTGGAGCTTTCTGCGTGACGCGATGATCAAACCCACCGGGTTTCGCGAATATGACGCCCGCTGGAAATATCCGGAAGAGATCAACCTGCCGGGCATGACGGCGCTGGGCCTTGGGCTGGGTACTCAAATGCGCAGGCGCGGGATCGAGCCCGTGATCGCTGTCGGCAATGACTACCGTGATTACTCATTGGCGATCAAAAACGCCCTGATCCTGGGATTGATGCAGGCCGGTATCCGCGTGAAAGATATTGGCCCTGCGCTTAGCCCGATGGCCTATTTCGCACAGTTTCATCTGGATGTACCGGCCGTGGCGATGGTTACGGCCAGCCACAATCCAAACGGCTGGACCGGTGTAAAAATGGGCTTTGACCGTCCTTTGACACACGGCCCCGACGAGATGTCTGAATTGCGCGACATCGTTCTGAACGGCGAAGGTCAGACGCATGAGGGTGGATCTTGGGAATTCGTCGAGGGCGTGAAAGAAGCCTATATTGACGACCTCGTCGGCGATTTCAAAATGTCCCGCCCGCTAAAGGTTGTCTGCGCAACCGGAAACGGCACCGCTTCGGCCTTTGCGCCCGAGATCTTCGAACGTATGGGGGTTGAGGTCGTCCCCAGCCATAACCGGCTGGATTACACTTTCCCAAACTACAACCCGAACCCCGAAGCGATGGAAATGCTGCATGACATGGCGGCAACGGTAAAATCCAGCGGTGCCGATCTGGCACTTGGGTTTGATGGTGACGGTGATCGCTGTGGCGTCGTCGATGATGAAGGCGAAGAGATCTTTGCCGACAAGGTGGGTGTGATCATGGCCCGCGATCTGGCCAAGCTGCACCCCGGATCGACCTTTGTCGCTGATGTGAAATCCACCGGCCTGTTTGCCAGCGATCCCGAGTTGCAGGCCCTTGGCGTCAAGGCGGATTACTGGAAAACCGGCCACAGCCACATGAAACGGCGCGTCAAGGAAATCGGTGCGCTGGCTGGGTTCGAAAAGTCAGGCCACTACTTTTTAGCCGAACCGGTGGGGCGCGGTTATGACTGCGGAATGCGCGTCGCGGTCGAGATCTGCAAGCTGATGGACCGCAACCCGGATCAAAGCATGTCCGACCTGCGCAAGGCGCTGCCCAAGACATGGTCGACGCCCACCATGTCACCTTATGCAGCAGATACCGAAAAATACGATATCCTGCAGCGTCTGGTCGACAAGCTCGTTGCCAAAAGCGAAGCTAGTGAGACATTTGCTGGCCGTGCGATCAAAGAGGTCGTTACGGTGAACGGCGCACGTGTCATTCTGGACAATGGCAGCTGGGGGCTGGTGCGGGCTTCATCCAACACACCCAATCTGGTGGTCGTCTGTGAAAGCAGCGAAAGCGAGGCTGAGATGCGGGCGATCTTTGCCGATATCGATGCGGTGATCCGAACCGAACCCGGTGTTGGCGATTACGACCAGACCATCTGAAGAAAACTGCTTGGGGCATATCTGATCGCCCCAAGCGCAACACTTGCTCAGTTGCCGCCAAACAGTTTGAGCAGCCCTTTCTTCGCCTCTTCTTCAAGCTTGTTCTTAAGCGCATCTTCGATCTGATCGCTGTCCGTGATGGTGGTATCCAGCTCGTTTCCAACCTTTTCGAAAACTTTCTGTTTCGCGTCGTTTTCCAGCTCCTTGACCTTCACATCTGCCGCTGCTTCGATGACCTTGGTCAGATCCGGCTTGATTGACGGGTTGCTCCACGGGCCAACGATACGCACAGGCACCGATATGCCCTGCCCCGAATTGGCCCGCAAAGCTACGGGCGTGAACAGATAATCGATATTGCGCGCACCCAGACCCACGATCCCCTGACCATCGGCGCGAAAATTCTTGAGCGACATAAGCAGATCGTTATTCGTCAACACACCCTGATCGATGGCGAAGCTGGCCGACAGGCTGTTGAACACAGTCGTCCCGCCTGATCCGGTCCCCTGCCCCATAAGTCGATCCAGATCGAAACCGGATATTACCCCCGTCCCGACATCCAGATTTCCCTTACCGCTGAGAGAATGCATAATCTGATCCTCAGACTGACCTACACCCAGAAACTCAACGGTTCCTGCCGCGCTTCCCGACAGGCGTTCGACCCCGGCCAGTGTCGACAACGCCTGTTTCAGATCAATCTCACTTGCCGTCACCTTGCCGCCCACGGACAGGCCATTGCGATTGTTGGCAACCACCTGCCCATTCAACTGACCCGAAAACAACGTCGCGGGATGCATGGCAAGAACCGCCCGCGCGCGATCAAGTGTCAGCGTCAGGTCACTTTTCCCAAAGGTCATGCCGGGAACCGCGATTGAGTTGGCCGTCAGGCGAATATTGCCATTCGCCAAAGCCAATGCGGATGCGTCGATTGGGTCTTTTGACCAGCCTTCCTGAACTGGTGACGCAGGTTGAGACGCGCCACCCGACCCGGCGCCGGTTTCGGATATCTTTGACAGGTCAAGATCGCCCGCATCCAACCGTGCGACGATCTGAGGGGGATCGGAAATGGTGATATCCGCCTCTCCGACGAACTGGTTGCCATCCAACTGCGCTGTCATGCTCCGCAGGGAAATCCGACCGTCCCGCGTATAGGTCATTTGTGCAGAGATATCGGCAACGTTACCCAATCCCCACGGCACAGCCACACCCGCCTGACCGAAGGCCGCCAGCATCTTTTCCGTATCTCGGGTGGTGATCTTTGTGGTCCCGTCCATCTCTCCGGCCAGATTGACGTGGCCGTCAAAGCCTATCTCACCACCCGGTGCAGTCAGGGCCAGTTCAAGCGCGGTTACGGACCCTGCGGCAAAAGTTGGCAAGTCCGGGATCTTCAAATCAACCTGAACAGCACCTCCGGGTACAGGCATTGATGCTTCCATTACCATCGGCGCAGTGACCTGAGGCCAACTGGCCGACAAGGTGACATCAGGAAAATCCATCTGCGTGGCACCGTCTTCCACATAGATCAGTCGCGCATTATTTAGCTGCAACTCTTCCAAAGTTACGGCCGACGATGCGCCTGCCGGAACCGTCCCCGCAGACGGTGTGGCAGTCGCGGTGGTCACAGGCGCGCTCAGCTCCCAGTTTCCGCGCCCTTGCGAACGCTCCAGCCGCAGCACCGGGTTTTCCGCGAAAACGCGTTTGATCCGCAGATCCCCATTCAAAAGCGCAGCAGCATCCACGCCCACGGCAAGGCTATCAGCGCTCAGCATCGGCTCTGGCCCAGCCCAGCTGGCGTTCCCAAAACGCACCGGCCCGGTTTCCATACCCAGCACCGGCCAGAACGACAGGCGCACATCGCCGCTCAATGTCAGTTCGCGCCCTGTCTGGGCTTTGACCTGCTCGGCCAGAATCGCGCCAAGCTTGTCGCCGGGCATCAGCAATAGCGCGCCAATGACCAGCCCAACCACCGCCACAACAATAAACAGGATGCGTATCAGCCATTTCATGATCTGCTCTCCGCCTTTTGGCTTGTCTTTACCGCGATCATTCAAATCGCACGTCACATTTGCAAGGGGAAGCTTTCCCCACTATATGCCGCGCCATGACGACGAACCCGCCAAACCTCCGCCCTGACCTGGCTCCGGCCGCCCGGATCACCGAGACACCCCGTTCAAACCAGCCGACGATCGGCATGGTGTCGCTGGGCTGTCCAAAAGCTTTGGTCGACAGCGAACGCATTCTGACCCGGCTTCGTGCTGAAGGATACGGCATTTCGCCCGATTATGCCGGGGCCGATGCCGTCATTGTGAACACCTGCGGGTTCCTCGACAGCGCCAAGGCGGAATCGCTGGACGCAATCGGAGAGGCGCTGGTTGAAAACGGCAAGGTCATCGTCACCGGCTGTCTGGGGGCCGAACCGGATTACATCCGCGAGCACCACCCCCGCATCATGGCGGTCACCGGACCGCATCAGTACGAGCAGGTTCTGGATGCGGTTCACGCCGCCGTTCCCCCTGACCCTGACCCGTTCGTTGATCTGCTGCCCGCCAGCAGCGTTCGATTGACCCCCCGCCACTACAGTTATCTGAAGATCTCAGAGGGCTGTAACCACAAATGCAAGTTCTGCATCATCCCCGATATGCGAGGAAAACTGGCCAGCCGTCCGGCCCATGCGGTTCTGCGCGAGGCGGAAAAGCTGGTCGAAAACGGCGTGCGCGAACTGTTGGTGATCTCGCAGGATACTTCGGCCTATGGGCTGGACCGGAAATACGATGTGAACCCGTGGAAAGACCGCGAGGTGCGCAGCCACATCACCGATCTGGCCCGTGAACTAGGTCAGATGGATGCCTGGGTGCGGCTGCACTATGTCTATCCCTATCCTCATGTGCGCGAGTTGATCCCCCTGATGGCGGATGGCGGGTCCAACATACTGCCGTATCTGGATATCCCGTTCCAGCACGCCCACCCGGATGTTCTGAAACGGATGGCCCGCCCCGCCGCAGCGGCCAAAACTCTGGACGAAATTCAGGCCTGGCGCGCAATCTGCCCCGATATCACCCTGCGTTCGACCTTTATCGTTGGCTATCCGGGTGAATCCGAGGCCGAATTCCAAACCCTGCTGGACTGGATGGACGAGGCGCAACTGGATCGTGTCGGCTGTTTTCAATACGAAAACGTGGATGGTGCGCGCTCAAACGACCTGCCCGATCACGTCCCGGCCGAAATCAAGCAAGAGCGGTGGGATCGCTTCATGGAAAAGGCTCAGGCCATTTCAGAAGCCAAGTTGCAGGCGAAGGTCGGACAAACGCTTCAAGTAATCGTCGACGAAGTGGATGACGAAGCCGCCACCTGCCGCACCAAATCGGACGCGCCCGAGATCGACGGTAACCTGTTCATTGACGAGGGCTTCGAAGGCCTCAAACCCGGCGATATCGTCACGGTCGAAGTGGACGAGGCGGGGGAATACGATCTGTGGGGGAAACCCGTTTGACGCCAGTAACCTGCCCATAATGCCCTCGGGTGAATAGTTACCCCGTACAGCGCAGGTAGCAAAAAACCGCCAGAATGGCGGCGATAACTCCTGAAAATGGTGCAGGCGGTCCGCAATCAGACCGCCTGCGATAAGCTTACTGAGAAACCGGGTTGCAGACAGTCTGACCTGCTTCGGTTGTTGCCAGTTCATAGCCTGCCGAGCAGCTGGCCGAGCCATACTTGTCGTAGTCGGGTTGTACGTAAACAGGGGTCGGTTCTTCCTGCTGCGCACAAGCAGTCAGGACCAGGGCAAATGCGCCAACGGCTGCAAGTTTCAGTTTCATGTCCGTCAATCCTCTATTACTTTTCTGATATTGCCCAGCTTTTCGGGGCCGCCATCAGAATAAGGGTTGAACGGCAATCTGGCAACAGCATCAATCACATCATTGTGAGACAGAGCGATTCCATGCCAGTTCGAAGCCCAAATGATGATCCTTGCGGCATTACAGCTACCTTTTTGTCTGCATCGTCCTAAACTGTGCGACGTTTCAGCCAAAGACGGAGAAGCCACATGTCAGACACACCCGTTATTGCCCAGAAAACCCCTTTTTCAGTCGAGGTTGTCGAAGGGAAAACCTATTTCTGGTGCGCGTGTGGAAAATCGAACCGCCAACCCTTTTGCGATGGCTCACATAAAGGCAGTGGGTTCGAACCGGTGAAATACACGGCCGAGACCAGCGAAAAGGTCTTCTTTTGCGGGTGCAAACACAGTGCAAACGCGCCGCTATGCGATGGAACGCACAAAGACCTTTGATCAACCTTTTAATCGGTTCAGTGTCTCTGAATTTGCACAGAAATCCGGGGCCGTATCCGCTGGATGCTGCCGCTGAGCCAGCCAGCTGGTGCATTGCGCATCACAGCCCGATGCGCGACAACGCGTGACCAGTTTGGCGTATTCTTCGGGCGACAGCCGCCCTTCGGCCATTGCTTCGCTCAGTGAAATTCCCATGCTTCGCGAGACAGAGCGCGTCAACCAAAAGTGCTTTTCGACCTCACCCAGAATATCCCGAGGCATCACGCGTCCTCCGCTTGCAAAGCTTTGATGGCCTTGAAACGCTCACGGTTCGGGCATGTGCATGGGGCATGATCAATCTGTTCGCGCCGTTCCAGCCACTCTGGGCAGGTTCTGGCCCAGGCACAGCCTCGGCATTGCTGCACGATCTCGGCCCAATCCTCATGTTTCAGGTGACCGTTCCGATAGGCTGCGGCCAGGTCGGTTCCTGTGACCTCGCCCATCCGCAGTACCAGGCGCAGGTGGGCCATGATTTCACCGAGACGTGGCATGGCGAACCTGACAGTTAAGGCATCAATTTGTGCAGTAACTCCTGGTTACGGCAATATTCAGGTGTCCGCCCAGCGGTCGCCATTTTCTTAAGCAGATCCTGACAATGATCCGGGTTCGGACAATCGGTACATCGCAGAACTGCGTCAGAAATCTGGTCGACAGATAGCTTGCCGCCAATGGCTGCTTCCTCAAGATCGATGTCCAGCATTCTGGCCATATCGTCCACCAATCCGGCATGAAGCCGCAAGGACTCTCGGGTGGGCATGCTATATCCTTTCCCTTTCGCGCTTTACGAAATCCTAGCGCATCCGGAAGGTCAGACTTTGATACAGGTCAAGATTGGGCGCCGATGTGGTCCAGATAGGCCCGGGTTGCATCCTGAACGCGGCGAAAACGGTCCCCACCCAGCTTTTTGCCTCCGTACCAGCGGGTGACGATGATCACGTGATTGTCCAGCCCTGCACGCTCGATCATCCGCAGGATTACCATACCGGCGCCACTTTCCCCATCATCGGCCTTCAGCGCGCCGGTCGGCAAGGAGGCGGCCCACGTGTTATGTGTGGCCTTGGCATAGGATTTATCGGACTTCAGTTGGTCCAAAACCGCGTCGACGTCCGCGCGTGACGCCACAGGCGCGCCAGATACCGCATATTTCGACCCGCGATCCGTCAAAATCACGCCAAGGCGCACAAGATCGGTCATTGCGTCAGTCCCAGTTGCGTCGCGGTTTCAAGCACGATGTGAACGCGCTGCGCGTTTGGCGGGTGGGTGCCCAGAAACCTGTCACCGGGATCCGGAATGCGATCAAAGAACTTTGCCCCGATCAGCGGGTTGTAGCCCGCATTATGTGTAATGATCGTGCCCATCTGGTCAGCCTCAAGCTCAAAATCCTTCACATAAGCCTGAACACCAACCTGCGCCCCAACTTTCTGGGCCTCTTCTATGTCGGCGGCGTCGCCCCCGCGCAGCTTTTCCGCCTTTCCGAACTCAGTTGCGCTTGCGCTGGCATTTTCGCTTTGCCGTGCGATGTGGCCCAGCACGTGATGGGCCGCCTCGTGCCCCATGACAAAAGCCAGTTCATCTGCATTTTGTGTGGAACGGATCATCGCAAGTGTAAAGATTATGGTGGGTTGCTTCTGGTCGTCCAATGTCTGAAACGCATTGGCCGGCGCACGTGGGTTCAGATCAACGAGAATCCGGAATTCGCATTTCTGAGGCCTTGATTGTTTCAAACACTGGCTGCGAGCCTCGGCCCCAATGTTCTGACTGACTTCGCGAAAGGTCTGGGCAACATCCTCAGAACCCGGCCCTTCACCCAGCCAATCCGCAGCAGGTTGCACGCGCAGTGCACCTTCCGCACAGGCCGCAAGCAGCAGGGGAAGCACCAAAACAAAGCGTCTGCGCATGTTACATCCTTCGGCTCGGTCTGACCGTGATTTCAACATAGTACGTGCTGTTCAGAGTGACCACACAATGCTTTGAAACGAACGTCTTGCATTGCGCATCGACGGCTTGCACTCTGTCCTTATGTTTTCGATTGAGCATGAATTCGACTCGACGGTCATAACGCTTGTGGACGAAGGTGAAAAACCTTTGCAGGAAGATGTTGTGATCAACAATTTCGCCGAATGCGTCACGCTGGAACAGTTTGATCCGCGAACCGACCAGGTGCAAAAGATCACCTTGTCGCCCGAACAGGTCCGCGATCTGGCCGCAGCGCTGGACCTGCCCGAGGGAGTTTACCAGATCCGTGAAACGGGATCTTAGGGCGCATAGACAAAAACCTTGCTGCGCGAAGTTTGCCCCTGCTTGAGTGACAGCGTCGAAGGCGCGACGCCAAGACATTTCGCAAGAATTACCTGAACCGCATGGTTGGCTTTACCACTGTCAGGCGGTGCCGTGACAAATACCCTGATCTGCCCGTCTTCCACAACCACCCGGTCGCGTACAGCCTTGGGAGTTACTTTCAGATGAAACGTTGTCCCGGCGTGCGCCTGCGCGCTGAGATCCGGCAGATCACGTAGTTTGGATTTCGCCATTGTCGCCCCTTCCCTCAATAGTCTTGCATGATGGGCGGTGGAATGAAATTGATCCACGCGATCCGTCGCCGCGCCCTTGAAACCCTCGGCATGCCGACCAAGATACAGAGACGTGATGTAAAGGAAGTTAACATATGTCCATGAAAAACCCCGCTGCTCTGGAGTTTTTGCAGTCGCGCCGGTCCCGACCTGCCAAGACACTGGTTGCCCCGGCCCCGACACCGGACGAGTTGCGCCCCTTGTTGATCGCAGCTGCACGCAGCCCCGATCACGGAAAACTGGAACCCTGGCGATTTATCGTTCTGGAACAGGGGGCCATGGCAAGACTGGCAACCCTGACCGAAACCTGCGGGCAAAGGCTGAAGAAAAGTCCGGAAGATATTGCAAAAGCACGCAGCCAATTTGACATGGGACATCTGGCCGTAGCGGTGATCGAAGTACAAAAACCGTCCGAAAAAATACCTGCAATCGAACAAACCTATTCTGCGGGCGCGGTCTGTCTTGCCTTGCTGAATGCCGCGCTGGCCGCAGGCTGGGGTGCAAACTGGCTATCGGGTTGGCAAACCCATGACCACGACTTCTGCGTCGACGCCTTTGGACTTGCTGACAACGAACGCGTAGCCGGGCTGATACATATCGCCACCGAAGGAACAGCCCCACCCGAGCGCCCGCGGCCCGATGTGGCGGCCATAACGGAATGGATCACAGAATGATCATCCTGAACGCCTTCTTCAGCGCGCTAAGCCAGATCGGAGATCCCAAGTTCCGCGCCGTTCTGCTGCGCGGTGTAGGTTTGACCATCCTTTTGCTGGGTCTTGCCTGTGCGGGTGCGATCAGTTTGATCAACTGGTTGTCGGGCAGTGAAATCTCTCTGCCGTTCGTCGGCGCAGTGCCATGGCTGAACGACGTTCTGAACTATTCAGGTATCGTTCTCGTCCTGATCCTGCCTGTTTTCCTGATGGTGCCGGTGGCGTCAGCCATCACATCGATCTTTCTGGACGAAGTGGCACAAGCGGTCGAGGACAAGCATTTTCCGGCCTTGCCACCTGCACGACGCATCCCGGTGTCAGAGGCCCTGATGGACGGCCTCAGCTTTCTTGGCGTGCTGATTGTCGCAAACCTGCTGGCGCTGATCCTTTATGCGATCTTCACCCCGTTTGCGCCCTTCATCTTCTGGGCCATGAACGGGTTCTTGTTGGGGCGAGAATACTTCACGCTGGCTGCAATGCGCCGGATCGGGCGGGATGGCGCACGCCAGTTGCGGGCCAGGCATTCGACCACGATCTGGGTCGCTGGAACGCTGATGGCCATTCCGCTGTCGATACCGCTGTTGAATCTGGTGATCCCGATCCTTGGCGCGGCGACATTCACCCATATTTTTCATGCTGTGTCAGGCCAAAAGGTCTGACACAGATTAGCGCGGCTCCAGTTGGTTCAACCAGTCGAAGTCCCGCACTGAAATTGCACCAGATATGATGATCCCGGCAATGATAGCCCACAAAACCACTGCAATGGCGGTGGTGATCCACATCTTAGCCTTCAGATGATGGACTTCCGGCGCGCCCGCATGGGTGCCCGGAACGATATCGTTCAGGTCACCCTGAGTTTTGATGCGAATGGGCAGAACCACAAGCAACGTCATGAACCAGATGACGGCGAACAACACCAATGCAGCGGTAATGGTCACTTCAGGCCCTCCGGGTTTTGCGGATCATACCTGTTCCAGCTCGACAAGGCAGCCGTTGAAGTCCTTAGGATGCAGGAACAGCACCGGTTTGCCATGCGCGCCGATCTTGGGCTCACCCGACCCCAGAACACGGGCGCCAGTCGCTTTTAGATGATCACGGGCGGCGATGATGTCTTCGACCTCATAGCATACGTGATGAATACCGCCTGCCGGGTTCTTTTCCAGAAACCCGTTGATCGGGCTGTCGTCGCCCAGCGGGTACAAAAGTTCGATCTTGGTGTTGGGCAGTTCGATGAACACAACCGTGACGCCATGATCCGGTTCGTCCTGCGGCGCGCCAACCTTGGCGCCCAGCGCATTGCGGTATTGCTCGGATGCCGCCTCAAGGTCGGGTACGGCGATGGCAACGTGGTTCAGACGTCCAATCATGTCTCACTCCTGATGTCCTGCGTTGCGTGGGTTATGGGGGCTGCTCTGCGAAAGAACAAGTGCGCCAAATCGCGCGTTAACGTCGTGTTAGCCAGAAGTTCCTAGCGTGAAGCATCTGCTGGATAGGAGAGCTGCCATGGACGATTCGGGCCTCATTGCCACCACCGCCGCCACGCCCACCGCAACGCGGCCCTTGCTGGGACAGACAATTCTGGTTGTTGAAGACAGCCGATATGCCTGCGACGCGATCCGCCTGATGTGCCTGCACAGCGGCGCACGTATCCGACGCGCTGACTGCCTGAAATCGGCACGGCGACACCTGCAGATCTATCGCCCCTCGGTCATTCTGGTCGATATGGGCCTGCCCGACGGGTCCGGAGCTGACCTGATCGCCGAACTGGCCGAAGCTTCACCACGGATCAGCGTGATCATGGGCCTGTCGGGCGATGACACTACCGAAGGTCTGGCGTACGCAGCCGGAGCGGATGGATTTCTGTCCAAGCCGATAAAATCATTGTCGTATTTTCAGAAGTCCATTCTGGAGCGCCTGCCCGAGGATCGACGCCCAAGCGGGCTCCACTCGGTTCGCGACGAAGTCATCCGACCCGACCCGATGGCTTATCAGGACGACATGGCGCATATCGCCGATGTCCTTACCGGGCCCAACGATCATCGCGCATGGGATTACGCTGCCCAGTTCCTGCAAGGGGTCGCACGGGAAGCCGATGACAGACCGTTGGCAGAAGCCGCCCGAAAGCTGGCGCTGTCACGAGCGAACGGTGCACCAATCACGGCGCAGGCAGCGCAGGTCGCCGGCATGGTGCAGAACCGTTTGGAACAAAGAAAGGCGATTTGACGTGATTGCAGCCTACTTCATCACCGCGACGCTTCTGTGCATCTGGGCCTATCGCCAAACACGGCAGACTGCGCGCTCTATTCGGGTCAACCGGGGCGATCTGAACAACCCGCTGGACTGACCCGCGAGTATTCGCTGGCATCAAAATGAAACCGCCCGCTTGATGCGGGCGGCTCTCGTTCAGTCCTGCGGAATAAGGCGCAAGCCCAGTTCCATCAGCTGATCTGACGTCGGGTCCGACGGCGCATGCATCATCAGGTCTTCGGCCCGCTGGTTCATCGGGAACATCATGACCTCGCGGATATTGGCCTCATCCGCCAGCAACATCACGATCCGGTCGATTCCAGCAGCGCATCCACCGTGTGGCGGCGCACCGTAGTGGAAGGCATTGAACAGGGCCCCAAAGCGGGATTTCACTTCGTCCTCGCCATAGCCCGCCAGTTCAAAGGCTTTCAACATGATCTCCGGCTTGTGGTTCCGGATCGCGCCCGAGACCAGCTCATACCCGTTGCAGGCCAGATCGTATTGATAACCACGTACGTCCAGCGGATTGCCCTGCAGCGCGTCCATGCCGCCTTGCGGCATCGAAAACGGGTTGTGCTCAAAGTCGATCGCGCCGGTTTCTTCGTCTTGTTCGTAGATCGGGAAATCAACGATCCAGGCAAAGGCAAAGCGGTCTTTCTCGGTCAGGCCAAGCTCTTCCCCGATCACGTCGCGCGCCTTGCCTGCAACCTTTTCAAAGGTTTTCGGCTTGCCGCCCAGGAAAAACGCCGCATCGCCGACACCCAGACCCAATTGCTGACGGATAGCCTCGGTCCGCTCGGGGCCGATGTTCTTGGCCAGCGGGCCTGCGGCTTCCATCCCTTCGCCCTGATCGCGCCAGAAGATGTAGCCCATCCCTGGCAGACCCTCTTTCTGGGCAAATGCGTTCATGCGGTCACAGAACTTGCGGCTGCCACCGGTTGGCGCGGGGATAGCGCGAATTTCGGTGCCTTCCTGTTCGAGCAGTTTTGCAAAAATCGCGAAGCCAGACCCGCGGAAGTGGTCAGAGACCACTTGCATTTTGATAGGGTTCCGCAGGTCGGGCTTGTCCGTGCCGTACCACAGCGCCGAATCCTTGTAGGAAATCTGGGGCCACTCCTGATCGACCTTGCGGCCACCGCCGAACTCTTCGAACACGCCGGTCAGAACGGGCTGGATCGTGTCGAACACGTCCTGCTGCTCGACAAAGGACATCTCGAGGTCAAGCTGGTAGAAATCGGTGGGTGAGCGGTCGGCACGCGGGTCTTCGTCACGAAAGCAGGGCGCAATCTGGAAATACTTGTCGAAACCCGACACCATGATCAGCTGCTTGAACTGCTGCGGGGCTTGCGGCAACGCGTAGAACTTGCCCGGATGCAGACGCGACGGCACCAGAAAGTCGCGCGCGCCTTCGGGCGAGGATGCGGTGATGATCGGCGTCTGATACTCGCGGAACCCCTGATCCCACATACGCTTGCGCATGGAGGCCACAACGTCCGAGCGCAGGGTCATGTTTTGCTGCATCGCTTCGCGGCGCAGGTCGAGGTAGCGATAGCGCAGGCGTGTTTCCTCGGGGTATTCCTGATCGCCGAACACCATCAGCGGCAGTTCCTCGGCGGCCCCCAGAACTTCCAGCTCGCGCACGTACACCTCGATCTCGCCGGTGGGCAGCTTCGGGTTCACCAGTTCGGCGGCACGCGCTTTGACAGTGCCGTCGATGCGGATGCACCATTCCGAGCGCACTTTCTCAAGCTCGGCAAAAGCCGCGCTGTCGCCGTCGCACAGAACTTGTGTCACACCGAAATGGTCGCGCAGGTCGATGAACAGGACGCCCCCGTGGTCTCGGACCCGATGCACCCAACCGGACAGGCGAACGGTTTCACCGACATTAGCGGCGGTCAGTGCGGCGCAGGTGTGGCTGCGATAGGCGTGCATGGATCATATCCCTTCGGGCGCAGAATTCGTCGCGCCGATACACCCTGTCAGGCCCGGAAAGTCAAGGCGGGTCGCCCTGTCAAAATGGCCTTTGCACGTTGCCTGAGTAGAAATAGACACCCAGCCCGACCGCAAAGATGATATTGCCCGCAATCGCGTGCAACAGCACCGCATAAAAGAACGAGCCGCGCTGCCTGTAGGCCCATGCAAACAGCAGCCCGCCCGCAAATGTCATGAGGGCGACAATCCAACTCCAATACATCAGATGCGCGAACGAGAAGATGGCAGCATTCAGCACATAAGCCGCGCGCCCATCTGGCAGGATCGCGTGATAACGCCGGAAGAACAGTGGGCGGAACAGCAGTTCCTGAGGCAGTGCAGACAAAACAGGATAACCGATCCAGATAAGCACCAGCATCTCAGGGCGGTGTATCAGCAGAAGAAATGCGGCGTCGGGGCGTGTCACCTGAATCAGCCCGACGCAAAACACGGACATGAAAGCGGTAAACAGCACAACTTCGCGAAGTGACCAGTTGGCCCAATCATAGCGCAGCTCGGCCCATTGAAAGCCCGGTGTCCAATGCAGCAGCATGATCCCCAACCCGGTCAGGGCAAACAGTGCTGGAAACATCCAGTTCGGTGGAAACAAAACCGCGATGATCAGGGGCAGGACAATATAGAACAGGCCGAACTCAACCCTTAACCGCGGCAATGCAACCGGTGGTCCGACCATCGCGCTGTCTTTGGTCACGTGTCCATCAGCTCCACCCGGATCAGCCCACGCAATGAATTGCCCATGTAGGCAGTTTGTGCATTTTTCAGGTCGCTCAGGGTCAGCACGGCCTCGGACACCGTTCCTTTATCCAGTAATTCTTCGCGCAATATGCCCGGCAACAGACCGCTGGACAGTGCAGGTGTCAGAATACGGCCGTCCTGCTTTTCGATGAAAAGGTTGCTGATGGTGCCCTCACACAGCTCATCAAGCTCATTCAGGAATAGCACCTCGTCTATGCCATCCGTCAGCGCGGCGCGAGTATTGTCGTAAAGGGCGCGGCGGCTTGTCTTGTGACGCAGCCAAAGATCATTGGATGCCAGCCGCTGTTCGGACAGGGCGATGCGCCAGACCGGGGGATTGTTGGCCAGAACCCCGGTCGTCAATTCGAACGCACCCGATGCGTCCAGTGTAAGGCGGCACCGCAAGGGAGTGTCGCCCAACGCGCCATCCAGCGCGGCGGTCGCTGCATCCGGGTTAAAGGTAAGGCCAAAGGCCGCAGCGGTTCGGGCCATGCGCGCAAGGTGACGGTCTTTTCGGACAAAGCCCTGACCTGGCCGAAATGCCAGCGTTTCGATCAGGCGGAAATCAGGCTCAGCTGGCGGGCGAAGCGGGCTTTCCATAGCGCCTCCTCATATTCTGCCGGGGCGGTGCTGTCCCAGACAAGGCCCCCGCCCACGTTCAGGGTGGCCTGATCGTCTTCCAGCATCAGCGTACGGATGGCCACGTTGAACTCGGACCGGCCATCAGGCGCGGCCCAGCCGATGGTGCCACAATAGATGTCGCGCGGCCAGGGTTCCAGCCCGGCCAGAATTTCCATGGCGCGAATTTTGGGGGCGCCCGTGATCGAGCCGCAGGGAAACAACGCCATCAATATATCGCTGAGCCCTGCGCATTTGAGCAACTGGGCACGGACAAGTGAAACCATCTGATGCACGGTCGCATAGGTTTCGACCTTAAACAGTTCAGGTACATGAACGGAACCGGGCAGCGCGACACGGCTGATATCGTTGCGCAGCAGATCGACGATCATCAGGTTTTCCGCCCGGTTCTTTTCGTCCGTGGTCAGAAACGACCGGCGCCGCATATCCTCATCCGGGTCTTCGCTGCGCGGCTGGGTACCCTTCATCGGTCGTGTTTCGATCTTTCCATCCGCGTCTGTGCGGAAGAACAACTCTGGCGAGCGACTGAGCAGATCCGGCAACCCGACCTGCTGCACCAGCGCGCCATGCCCAACAGGCTGCCCCGCTGCCAGCGCCGCATAAAGGGCTTCACTGCTGCCCGAGACGGTCAGATCAATCGGAAAGGTCAGGTTCGCCTGATAGATATCGCCTGCACCGATGGCATCATGCACCAGTTGAAAGGCTTCGCCATAACGCGCCTCATCCCAGCGCGGCTGAAACGCGCGCACCTCACCCGCGGGCGTTGGTAAAGCAACCCGATCCGGCGCGCCGTAGACCCCAAAACACAGCAGGGGCAGCCGACGCGATTCCGGCAAAAGATCAATCAGCCGGGGTTCAAGCACATATCCAAGTTCGTAACTTGCATAGCCAGCCAGCCACGCCCCGCCCGCGCGCTCCTCATCCAGCGCCGCCAGAGCCTGAGGCACGTCCTCCGCCGTATCCGCGCGGATAATCCGAGCCGGGCGCTGAAACCGGGTTCCGCGACCGGCTGGTCCCTGATCAAAACGAATACGCAACTGCATCCTCTTTTGCCGTGAAGGGCGATATAGAGAATACTCTGGCAGGGGAAAGGGGGGAAAGCGGCAATTTCGCTTCTGTTTCCGATACCCCTTGAACCTTTCTGCGTGGTCCCTATAACGCACGACAATTTGGGCGCTTGGGCGGCGCCCGCGACTCGTGCAAAATCGAAGGGGCCAGGCCATGCCGAAGAGAACCGACATCAAGTCGATCATGATCATCGGGGCGGGTCCCATTGTTATCGGTCAGGCTTGCGAATTCGACTATTCCGGCGCTCAGGCCTGCAAGGCCCTGCGCGAAGAAGGTTACCGGGTTATTCTGGTCAACTCGAACCCTGCGACAATCATGACTGACCCCGGACTTGCCGATGCCACCTATATCGAGCCGATAACGCCCGAGGTCGTCGCCAAGATCATCGAAAAGGAACGCCCTGACGCCCTGCTGCCCACAATGGGCGGGCAAACCGGTCTGAACACCTCGCTCGCGCTGGAAGAGATGGGGGTGTTGGACAAGTTCGGTGTCGAGATGATCGGTGCCAAACGCGACGCCATCGAGATGGCCGAGGACCGAAAATTGTTCCGCGAGGCGATGGATCGGCTGGGGCTGGAAAACCCCAAAGCCACCATCGTGACCGCCCCCAAGAAGGCCGACGGCTCTGCCGATCTGGACGCAGGTGTTCAGATCGCTCTGGACGAGCTGGAGGAAATCGGCCTGCCTGCCATCATCCGCCCGGCCTTTACCTTGGGCGGCACAGGCGGCGGCGTGGCCTATAACCGCGAGGATTATATCCATTTCTGCCGCTCGGGCATGGATGCCTCGCCTGTCAACCAGATCCTGGTCGATGAAAGCCTGCTGGGCTGGAAAGAATACGAGATGGAAGTGGTGCGCGACACCGCCGACAACGCCATTATCGTCTGCTCCATCGAAAACGTCGACCCAATGGGCGTGCACACGGGTGACTCGATTACCGTGGCCCCTGCCCTGACGCTGACCGACAAGGAATACCAGATCATGCGCAACGGCTCGATTGCCGTCCTGCGCGAGATCGGGGTGGAAACCGGTGGCTCGAACGTGCAATGGGCAATCAACCCCGATGATGGCCGCATGGTTGTGATCGAAATGAACCCGCGCGTGTCGCGTTCATCGGCGCTGGCCTCCAAGGCGACGGGTTTCCCTATTGCCAAGATCGCCGCGAAACTGGCCGTCGGCTACACGCTGGACGAGCTGGACAATGACATCACCAAGGTCACGCCTGCGTCGTTCGAACCTACCATCGACTATGTCGTCACCAAGATCCCGAAATTCGCGTTTGAAAAATTCCCCGGCTCTGAACCCTACCTGACCACTGCAATGAAGTCAGTGGGTGAGGCGATGTCCATCGGGCGCACCATCCACGAATCCATGCAGAAGGCGCTGGCATCGATGGAATCCGGCCTGACTGGGTTTGATGAGATCGAAATTCCGGGGTTGAGCATCGGCCTGTGGGATGAGGTCGAAAGCAGCGATGACAAGGCGCATGTCATCAAGGCGATCAGCAAGCAGACCCCCGACCGCCTGCGCACTATCGCACAAGCCATGCGTCATGGCCTGAGCGACGATGAAATCTTTGGCGTCACCAAGTTTGACCCCTGGTTCCTGGCCCGCATTCGCGAGATCATCGAAGCAGAACGCACCGTGCGCAAGGACGGTCTGCCAGTGACCGAAGAAGGCATCCGCAAGCTCAAGATGCTGGGCTTCACCGATGCGCGTCTGGGCAATCTGTCAGGCCGCAGCGAAGATAACGTGCGCCGCGCCCGCCACAATCTGGGCGTTACCGCGGTCTTCAAACGCATCGATACCTGCGCTGCTGAGTTCGAAGCGCAAACCCCCTATATGTACTCGACCTACGAAGCCCCTATGATGGGCGATGTCGAATGCGAGGCACGCCCAAGCGACCGCAAGAAGGTCGTTATTCTTGGTGGTGGTCCGAACCGGATCGGTCAGGGGATCGAGTTCGATTATTGCTGCTGCCACGCCTGCTATGCGCTAACCGAGGCCGGGTACGAAACCATCATGGTCAATTGCAACCCCGAGACGGTCTCGACCGACTATGACACCTCGGACCGTCTGTATTTTGAGCCGCTGACCTTTGAACACGTCATGGAAATCCTGACGAAGGAACAGGAAAACGGCACGCTGCACGGTGTGATCGTTCAGTTCGGTGGTCAAACACCGTTGAAGCTGGCCAACGCGCTCGAGGCCGAGGGCATTCCGATTCTGGGTACCACGCCGGACGCAATTGACCTGGCCGAAGACCGCGAACGGTTCCAGGCGCTGGTCAATGAACTGGGCCTGAAACAGCCCAGAAACGGCATTGCCTCGACCGACGAAAAGGCGCTGGAGATTGCGGAAGAGATCGGTTTCCCGCTGGTCATCCGCCCCTCTTACGTTCTGGGCGGTCGCGCGATGGAAATCGTGCGCGATATGGATCAGCTGCGACGCTATATCAACGAGGCCGTTGTGGTCTCGGGCGACAGCCCCGTACTGCTGGACAGCTATCTGGCCGGCGCGGTCGAACTGGACGTAGACGCCCTGTGTGACGGCACCGACGTTCACGTCGCGGGTATCATGCAGCACATCGAAGAAGCGGGCGTTCACTCGGGCGATTCCGCCTGTTCGCTGCCGCCCTATTCGCTGTCGAAAGAGATCATCGGGCAGATCAAGGAACAGGCGTTCAAGCTGGCCAAGGCGCTGAATGTCGTTGGCCTGATGAATGTGCAATTCGCGATCAAGGATGATGAGATCTATCTGATCGAAGTGAACCCGCGCGCCTCGCGCACCGTGCCGTTTGTTGCCAAGGCCACCGACAGTGCGATTGCGTCGATTGCGGCGCGCGTCATGGCGGGCGAGAAGTTGGCCGATTTCCCGATGCGCCCGCCCTATCAGGAAGGCAAGGACACCAAGATCGCGGACCAGATGACGTTGGCCGATCCGGATATGCCCTGGTTCTCGGTGAAAGAGGCCGTCATGCCCTTCGCCCGTTTCCCCGGCGTCGACACCATCCTTGGCCCGGAAATGCGCTCGACCGGCGAGGTGATGGGCTGGGACCGTGACTTCCCACGCGCGTTCCTCAAGGCGCAGATGGGCGCGGGCATGGTGCTGCCGTCCTCTGGCCGTGCGTTCATTTCGATCAAGGATGCCGACAAGGGCAAAGCCATGCTGGAAGCGGCGCAGGTTCTGGTTGATCAGGGTTTCACGCTTGTGGCCACGCGCGGCACGCAAAGCTGGCTGGACGAACAGGGTGTTGCCTGTGACGTGGTGAACAAGGTGTACGAAGGCCGCCCGGATGTGGTGGACATGCTGAAAGACGGTCAGGTGCAGCTGGTGATGAACACCACCGAAGGTGCGCAGGCGGTTGAGGACAGCAAGGCCATCCGCTCGATCGCGCTGTATGACAAGATCCCGTATTTCACCACCGCAGCTGGGGCCAATGCCGCAGCACTGGCGATTAAGGCACAAGCTGAGGGCGACGTTGAGGTGAAATCGCTACAGGGGTAAAGACCCCTGACCCAAATGAAAAAGCCCCAGAGGAAACTCTGGGGCTTTTATTTATTTTCAATGCCTTACGCAGGCGCCTCCGTCGTTTTCTTTCGTTCGTCACGGGCGAAGAACAGCAGGTAAAACACCGGTGCCGCAACCATTGTCAGCACGGTGGCAAATGCCAGACCGCCCATGATCGTCACTGCCATCGAGACGAAGAACGCATCCGTCAGCAGTGGCGCCATGCCCAGAATGGTCGTGACAGCCGCCAGCATGACGGGCCGCAAACGCGACACGGATGCTTCGATGATTGCCTCGCGCAGGGGCTTGCCGGTGGCGCGGACCAGATCGATTTCCTCGACCAGAACAATGCCGTTCTTGATCAGCATGCCCGACAGGCTGAGCAGGCCCAGAAGTGCCGTAAAGGTGAAGGGCAGTCCTGTTCCCAGCAGGCCGATTACCACGCCGTTCACGGACATCGGCACCAGCAGCCAGATGATGATCGGCTGGCGGATCGCGTTGAACAATAGGACCGAGATCAACACCATGATCAGCAGGCTCAGCGGCAGTTGTCTGCCCAGGCTTGCCTGCGCGTCGCGCGAATTTTCGAACTCACCGCCCCACTCCATCTTGTACCCGGGCGGCAATTCGATGGCCTCGATGGCGTCTCGCACTTCGGCGTGGACCTGTGCCGCTGTCAGGTCGGGCGGGATGTCGGCGCCGACGGTGATAGTCAGAACCCGATCACGACGGTGAACCAGCGTATTGAGCGTTTTGTACTCGAATCCATCCACCATTTGTTCAATTGGTACAAATTTTTCCGACTGGTCCGAGTACACGACCTGATCGACGATCGAGTAATCTCCGTCCGCAGGTCGGCGCAGGATGATCGGGATCAGGCGGTCGCGCTCGCGGAACACACCACCCGTAATGCCGTCGGTCGAGAATTGCAGGGTGGCGGCGATGTCTTCGCGTGTGACACCGGCTGTCTGCGCCCGTTCGGTGGCATAGATCGGTTGCAGCGCCAGTTCCTGTTCGCGCCAGTCGTGATGAACCAACAGCGCGTTCGGGGATGCGGCTGCCATGCGCTGCACCGCCTCATCAGCAAGCTGGCGCAGCACGACCGGATCGCTGCCCGAGAAGCGGGCCTGAATCGGATCACCACCGCCGGGGCCAAAGACCAGACGCTTGGTGCCGAACTCACCTTCGGGGAACTGGACGGACCCAAACGCCTCAAGGTCCGCTTGCAGCGCCGGGATGTCGTCCAGGCTTGCTGTGCGGATGACCATGTGCCCATAGCTGGGATTCGGCTTTTCGGCTGAATAGGTCAGCATGAAACGGGTAGCCCCCTGGCCGACAAAGGTCGTGACCGAGACGACGTCGTCGCGGGCTGCCAACCACTCTTCGAACACCGCCATGTCTTCGGCGGTTCGTGCAATCGGTGTGCCCTGCGGCAGTTTGTAGTGCACGAAGAACAAAGGCGTGTTGGAGTTGGGGAAGAACTGCTGTTTCATCAGCCCAAACCCGGCATAGCACACCACGGTTACGCCGACGAGACCAGCAACAACCAGCCATCGGAAGCGCAGCGCAAAGCGCAGGATCGCACCATAGGTGCGGAACAGGAGGCCGCCGTAAGCGTCGATCTCGCCTGCTTTGCCCTGTTTGAAGAAGTAATGCCCCAATAGCGGCGTGACGGTGATCGCCAAAACCCAGCTGAGCAACAGTGAAATGCCGATCACGGCGAACAGAGAGAACAGGAATTCTCCGGTTGCATCCGGGCTGAGGCCAATGCCCGCAAAGGCCATGATGCCGATCACGGTCGCACCCAGCAGCGGGATCTGGGTTTTTGACGCCACATCCTCGGCCGCATCGCGCGAGGACTGGCCGCGCAGCATGGATATCTGCATTCCTTCGGCCACAACGATGGCGTTGTCCACCAGCATCCCCATGGCGATGATCAGGGCACCCAATGAGATTCGCTCCATCTCGATTGAGAAGAGCGACATGAACAGAAGCGTGCCGACAACGGTCAGCAGCAGGGTCGAGCCGACAACAATGGCCGCGCGCCAGCCCATGAAGATGCCCAGAACGGCGACCACGATGGCCACCGACATGGCAAGGTTCACGAGAAAGTCGTTCGAGGCCTGTTCGACCACCACATGTTGCTGATAGATCGGCAGGATTTCGACACCGAAGGGAATGCTTGTGTTCAACTCCGCGAACTTTGCATCAGCACGTTTACCAACTTCGACAATGTTTTCCGTGGCCAGACCCGCGATACCCAAGGTGAAGGCCTCGGTCCCGTTGTAGCGGATGATGATGTCGGGGTCGTTCTGACGGGCGCGATAGACATCGGACATGTCAAAGAGGTTGATCACCTGCCCTTGTGAGCCAACAGACAGACCCGCAATGGCCGACACACTGTCCGACCCTTCGGCCGTCAGGATGGTGGTCCGGTCATTATCAGAGCGCAAGGACCCTGAGGAATTGACCGAATCCGCGTTGGCGATGGCCTGGTTGATTGCTTGCAGCGGGACATTCTGGTTCACCGAAATCGCCAGATCGGGTTCGACAAAGATCGCCTCGTCCGGCAGGCCCTGAACCTCGACATCCGCAACGCCGTCCACGGTCAGCAGTTCCCGCCGCAGGAACGTTGCCAGTTCGTGCTTTTCGGCGTCCGAGAACCCTTGGGCGGTCACCGCATAGAACAGGCCGAACACATCGCCAAACCCGTCATTCACAAACGGTTGGCCGACGCCCGATGGCAGGCCGCGCGCGGCGTCGCGCACCTTGGCCCTGAGCCGGGTCCAGATGGCAGGCAGTTCGGTGCCGTCATATGTCGACTTGATCTCGACCTCGATCAGGGACCGTCCGGGTTGATTGACAGAGGTGATGACGTCCACCTCGCCCATCTGCTGTATAGCGGATTCCAGCGGTTCCGATACTTCCAGCGCCACCTGTTCGGCAGTGGCACCGGGGTATTGCGTGGCGATGACCGCGTTTTTGATTGTAAAGGCCGGGTCTTCCAGACGGCCAAGCGATGTGAACCCCCAGATGCCCCCAATGAGGGCAATGAGGATGACCAGCCATGTGTAAAGCGGCCGGTCGATTGAGGCGCGGGCGATATTCATCTGTCAGCCCCTCAGTTCGCGAAACCGGCAAACCGGCGCACCGTCTGACCATCCGTCAGCACAGCGCCCCCGGCCACAACGACCTCATCCCCGTCAGACAGGCCCGTCAGCACCCGGACATCGCCGGTTTGCGTGGGCTCGATGGTCACCGGGACGCGGCGCACGGTGCCCTCATCCGCCCCGACCGGGGAAAACACCATGACGTTCAGCGCGCCGTTTGCGTCGGCGATCACAGCGGTTGCTGGCACGATGATGCCAATGCGGTTGTCCTGCACCTGAACATTGACGGTAACAGAGGAACCGGGAAGGATCAGCAACCCCTCGGGCGGGGTCAGGCCGAACTGGATGCGGAAGGTTTGACCGACGCTGGAGGTTTCCGCGTCGAATTCACGGATTTCCAGCGGGAAGACTTCGTCACTGGCAGGAAATTTGGCGGTGATCGTTCTTTGATCAGTCTGGCCGGAGCGTTGAAACAGGATCTCGGGCACGTCGACCACAATGCGCAATTCGGACATGTCGTGGATGCGGACGATGGGCGTGCCCGCCGAGACGGTGGTAAACGCCTCGACCGAGCGGCTGGAGACCAGCGCGTCAAAGGGCGCGGTCAGCGTGGCGTGTTCCAGTTCATATTCCGCGTCGCGCAGGGCGATCGCGGCCAGCTGCGCCTCGGTCTCGGCATCGTCTACGGCCACCTGGCTGGCGGTTGTACCGCGCAGGCGCGACAGGCGTGCGACCGTGCGGTCGGCCTGTTCCTTTTGCAGCCGCGCCCGATCAAGGCGCAGCTCGAACGGTTCCTGATCCAGACGGGCAATCAGGCCATCCTTGGGAATCACGAAGCCTTCGTTGATGGGCATTTCGACAATCTGGCCCGCAACCTGAAAGGCCAGATCAACGGTCTGGCGCGCGGCGACGCGGCCAAAGAACTGCCGCGTGAAACCCGGCGCGGTTTCGCGCACCTGCATGAGTTTCACCGGTTTCGGGGTATCTTGAGCGGCAATCGGGGTTGCCAGAATGGCCAGTGCAAGGCCCAGAGAGGTCAGGAGTTTCATTTCTTCAATCCCTCAGGAATTCCCGTTTTCAATACGTTGTCGCGGATTTTGCGCGCCAGTCGCGCGAATTCGGCAGTTTCTTGTTCGTTTAGGCCCGAGGCCCTGTGAAACAGGTCCCCGGCGGCGGCGACCAGCATGTTGCGGGCCTCTTCGCCCTGCTCTGTCAGCACCAGCAACCAGGCGCGGCGGTCTTCGGGGTCACGCCGCCGCGTCAGGTAGCCCGCTTTTTCAAGGGCATCGGCTGTGGCGGTGATCGTTGACGGGACGCTTAACATATCAGCGGCCAGAACGCCCATGCGCTTGGGCTGATCCAGTTTGATCAGCATGTGGCATTCCGGGTGGCTCAGGTCTGTTTCGATACAGTCGAAGGTCTCTTCCAGTTTCCAGTACAGGGCATAGACGCCCATGATCGCCTGAATCTCGGGGCTGAGGCGGCCCAGTCTGGCGCTGATATCGTCGGGCATTGGGGGGTCTCCGCGCGGGTTACGGGGCGATATACTTCAATTTCTGAACTATTCAAGATATGAAACTGCGCCCAGGAACGAATTCCCTTAGGTCAACATATCTTGATCAAATCACGCCATGACTGCATTTTGGGCGAATCCGAAACATTCAGGACCCGCCATGTATACCCCCGCCATCACCGGTACCGGTGTCTTCACCCCGGAAAACGTCATCACCAACGCCGAGCTTGTTGAAGCGTTCAACGCCTATGCCGACAAGCAGAACGCGAAGAATGCCGAGGCCATCGCAGCCGGGCAGATGGAGGCGATGCAGCATTCCTCGGAAGAGTTCATCGTCAAGGCGTCGGGCATTCAGAACCGCTACGTGATGGACAAGTCCGGGGTGCTGAACCCCGACGTGATGCACCCGACGCTGCGCCAGCGCAACGATGACGAGCCCGGGATCATGACCGAGATGGCAGTGGATGCCTGCAGGAAGGCGCTGGCGCAGGCGGGGCGTTCGGCGGCGGATGTCGATCTGGTGATCTGCGCGGCCTCGAACCATGAACGCGCCTATCCGGCGATTGCAATCGAGATTCAGCAGGAACTGGGCATCGACGGGTTTGGCTTTGACATGAATGTCGCCTGTTCTTCGGCCACGTTCGGCATTCAGGCGGCGGCGGATATGGTGCGGTCCGGTTCGGTGCGCGCGGCGTTGGTGGTGAACCCTGAAATCTGCTCGGGCCATCTGGAATGGCGCGACCGGGATTGTCACTTTATCTTTGGCGATGTGGCAACGGCAACGTTGATCGAGCGGATCGAAGACGCCAAAGGCCCGCATTTCGAAATCCTGTCGACCCGCTGTGCCACCGCCTTTTCCAACAATATCCGCAACAATAACGGGTTCCTGCGCCGGTCGCGCCCCGATGGTGTGATTGACCGCCGCGACATGCAGTTCATGCAGAACGGCCGGAAGGTGTTCAAGGAAGTGTTGCCGATGGTCAGCAAGCATATCAGCGACCATATGGAGGCCGAAGGGGTCAGCAATACCGACCTCAAACGCCTGTGGCTGCATCAGGCCAACAAGACGATGAACGACTTCATCGGCAAGAAAGTTCTGGGCCGCGAACCCGAGGCGGGCGAGCAACCCAATATCCTTCAGGATTATGCGAACACCTCATCCGCAGGGTCGATCATTGCGTTTTCGAAATACTCTGACGATCTGCAAGAGGGTGATCTGGGGCTGATCTGTTCTTTTGGGGCCGGGTATTCGGTTGGATCGGTGATCGTGAAGCGTCACGCCTGATCAGCATTCCGCAAAGCGCGGACGGCCTAGAAATCGGCCGCCAACTGAAAAACCTGAAACGCGGCCCCTTCCCCACCATCAATCCGTTTGAGATAGGCGGGGGTTTCACCCTTTGCCAATTGGGATTGCAGCCCGCGCCCCTGAGACGCCCAGTCCCAGAATTCAGTACGGGGCGCAGCGGTGCAAAGCAGCACATAGCTTACACCCAGCGCAGCAAGACGCGGACCGGCCTGGGACGCATCCACACGCAAAACCGCGATCTGCGCCTGAATTCCGGCCCGGTTGCGGTGATAATTCCCAGCCAGAACCGAATGATCAGTATAGCGCAGCACCTCTGCCGCATAATCGAAATCGACCAGAACCATGCCGGCTGGCAGGTCTTGCAGGGCCGCGTAGGCCTCGGGCGCTTTGCAGGGGGCGCCGACGTTTTGCGAATCCCGCGCAACCTCAGCGACGGGTGCCGCAAGGGATGGGCGCGCAAACCGTTCCAGCTGTTTTTCCACGCTGATGCCGATCTTTGGCGAGACGCAGACGATAAAGCCTATCATAACCAAGCCGGAGAGCGTGCGGCCATGGGTTCTGTAACTGACGTAAAGGGCCCGCAGCACCTGAGCCTGAACAGCCACAAGGGACACGCCCAGAAATGTCATCATCCGGGACTGGTACAGAAACATGGAAAACCCGGTCACAATCAGCGCCAGAAACAGGAAGTAATCCATTTTGTCTTGCGACTGGCGGGCAAAGAACAAGGCTGCCACCGCCGTGATGACGGACATGGCGATCAGGGCCGCAGCCTCGCCCAGGTGTCGTTCCAGCACGACAGTGATATTCTGTGCTTCAGCAACCTGGCTGAGCCAGAAGTCGCGCATGTCCTGAGGCAGGTCCGCAATCGGGTTTTCAAGGCAGTAGGGCGCAAATGCGTAAGCGCAGCCAAGTGTTACAGCGCCTGTCGCAAGACACGCGCCGATGCGCCCCCAATGGGACCAGCCCGACCCGACCCAGGCTGCTGCACACAGGCACAGGGCCGCGATCCCGGCCGGCAGGGCCACACTGATCGTCAGGGCATCGCAGCTTGGGAACAGAAAGCCCTGACGCCCCGTTGTTGCAACGCTGGCCAGCAACAGGGTCAGCGCCAGCCCGGTTCCAAACACCATGGTGCGGCGGCGGGCGGCTGTGCCGGTCACGATCCAGTCAATCGTGAAGAACACCGCGATAATCGCTACCTGCACGATCGATTCGGTTCCGATTGACACCGAAAGGGCCAGACAGACACCCAGCCATCCCGCAGCAGAGGGTTTGGCCTTGCGCAGGACAAAGAACATGAGGGCCGCTGCAAACAGCAGAATCTGAACATTGTGGTGGTCAAACGAGAAATAGTCGAACTTCCGATAATGTTCGAGCGTCAGCGCACCGACCACCAGTGCCGAAATCGCGCCATTTCGCCCGCCCAACGCTGCGCCGGTGACAGCAAAGGCCCACAGGGTCAGCCCCGCCAGAAGCACCGGCCACACAAACGCGGTCACTTGCAAGGCGGTGTCGGGCGGCACGACCATCGCGGACAGCGCGTAGATCCCGGCAATCGGTGCATCGACAAGCCGGGACCAGTGCATCAGCGTGCCGTCACCGGGGCCCAGCCGATGCTGATAGGCGTCAAACCAGCCCTGTCCCGCCAGCAGGTCCTGTACCATGACCCAGCGCATCGCGTCATCAGGGCCTTCCTGATAAGCGCCAAACAGCACCGTGGCCAGAAAGAGCACATAGACAAACAGGAACGACCGCCAAACCATACGGTCTGCGAGAATGCTGTAATTTCCCTGCATTTTCTGCATGGTTTCCTGCCCTTGACGATCTTGCCTGTGCCACAGCTTATCTGAAAGACGTGACTGAATTGAGGCGCAGAGTCCGGTTGATGATCATGCCACAAAGCGCACGACATCTGCGGCGATCCGGGCAGGCGGTTTTTGGCCGATAGCTGGCCGCCACCAAGCCTAGCTGACGCTTTCTTCTTCCAGGTGCAGTTTCATTTCTATCAGGACCTGCTGAAGCAAACTGGTTTCTTTCAGCAGCCTTTTGGCTTCGTTCACCGTGATGATGCCATCTTCGATAGCGGACTGATATTCAGTCATCAACATTGCAAACCGCTGGCTGAGCGCGATGACATCCGAATTCACCCCGCCTGTGCGAGGATCCTCGGTGTTGCGTTCGCTGTAGGACAAGGTGATGTTTTTCAGATCCGCCAGCGCGGATGTCACATGCGGATAAGTTGCTGCGTTTTCAAGCCGAGCCACCGCATCCACGGGCATGAACCTGTCCGCGTGTTCGGCATTGTCCGAATAATACCGGCCCAGGGTCGCCTTGGATTTTCCGGTGATTTCACAAGCAGCTTCTATTCCGACATCTTTGACCAGCGCTTCTGTGTGTTTCTTCAGATAGGCCCCGATATCTGCCATTGATTTACCTTTATTACCTGCAAACGCCCGCCCGGTGTCCAAACCGGGGAAAGCGTCGGGAAATTTCCCATACCTGAGTCATAATTGAAATGTCATACATTGACTATCCCTCAGATAAGCGGGGGATTTTGTGAGTGAGTGGCGGCAGTTCAAGCCGGTAAAGAGTGATTGCGGGGCGGTATTGTTGGGCCTTGCTTTGTTTTGGCCACATGTTGGCCGACGGCGTCGCTGTTGCAGACGCGGGGGTTCCATCCCCTACGAGCCCAGCTCGGCCTCTGCACACGCAATGGCGACGTCGCTTCTTACATCCCTTTGCTCTCTTGTTCCTTTTGGCCGGGCGTTTTAGACCCACGCTATGGCAAAGCTGTATTTCAACTATTCCACCATGAACGCGGGCAAGTCGACCGTGTTGCTACAGGCCTCGCACAACTATCGCGAGCGCGGAATGCAGACCTACCTGATGACCGCCGCCATTGACGGGCGGGCGGGTGCGGGGCGGATTGCATCGCGCATCGGCATATCGGAGCAGGCTGACACTTTCACACCCGAAGATGATGTCTTCGCCATGATCCGGTCCCGGCTGGACAAAGGTTCCGTGGCCTGCGTTTTCATTGATGAGGCGCAGTTCCTGTCCGAGGCGCAGGTCTGGCAACTGGCCCGTGCGGTGGACGATCTGGATGTACCGGTGCTGGCCTATGGTCTGCGCGTGGATTTTCAGGGCAAGCTGTTCCCCGGTTCCGCCACCCTGCTGGCCCTTGCCGACGAAATGCGCGAGGTGCGCACGATCTGTGAATGCGGCCGCAAGGCCACGATGGTGATTCGTCGCGACGAGACCGGCAAGGCCATCACCGAAGGGGCGCAGGTGCAGATCGGTGGGAACGAGACCTATGTCTCGCTCTGCCGCAAACACTGGCGCGAGGCGGTCGGCGACTAGACCGGGTTGGGCAGCGCCCTGCCCGCGACAAAGGCCGCCACGTTATCCAGCGCCATGTGCCCCATGCTGCTGCGCACCTCTTCGGTGGCAGTGCCCAGATGGGGCAGCAGGGTGACGTTTTCCATTTCGCACAGGGATTGCGGCACTTTGGGTTCGAATTCGTAGACGTCAAGCCCCGCCCCCGCGATCTGACCGGTTTGCAGCGCCGTGATCAGCGCGACCTCGTCCACCACCTCGCCACGGGCGATGTTGACCAGAATAGCCGAGGGGTTCATCGCCTCAAGAATCTGCGCATTGATCAGGTGGCGGGTTTCCGCACCGCCGGGAACCGCAAGCACAAGGAAATCGACCGAAGCGGCGAGTGTTTCAAGGTCAGGTGTGAATTCCGCCGGAAAGTCCAGATCTTTTGCATTGCGGGATTGATAGGCCACCTGCATGGCAAACCCGAAAAGACAGCGACGCGCGATGGCCTGCCCGATGCGGCCCATGCCGACGATGCCCACGCGCTTGCCGGTCACATGATGGCCCAGCATCTGCGTCGGGTGCCAGCCCTGCCACTGCCCCGACCGCACCAGCCGCTCCCCCTCACCGGCGCGCCGGGCTGTGGTCAGCAGCAGGGTCATGGCGATATCGGCTGTGGCATCGGTGACCGCGCCGGGCGTGTTGGTTACGTCAATCCCGGCCGCGCGTGCGGCATCCACGTCGATATGGTTGAAGCCAACACCGAAATTGGCCAGCAGCTTGCAGCGCGGCTGACCGACCTCGGCAAAGATCCGAGCCGAGAACTGATCGCCCAATGTCGGCACAACAACGTCGTATCCGGCCAGAGCGGCCAGCATCTCCTGCCGCGCCATGGGCAGGGTGTTTTCCCGGATGGTTACATCGAAATCGGCGCGGGCGCGCGATTCGACTGCCGGTGTCATCGGACGCGTGATAAGCAGTTTCATCAGTGCATCCGCCCGCCGGTTGGTACCTTGCCGTCGGGGCCGATCAAAACGATCTCGCCGTTGTCATCGGGCAGACCCAGCACCAGAACCTCGGACATGAACTTGCCGATCTGGCGCGGAGGGAAGTTGACGACAGCCATGACCTGTTTGCCGACCAGAGTGGCCGGATCGTAATGCGCGGTGATCTGGGCCGAGGTCTTGCGCTCGCCAATCTCGTCCCCAAAGTCGATCCACATCTTGATCGCGGGTTTGCGGGCCTCGGGATAGGGTTCGGCGCGGATCACCTCGCCCACGCGAATATCGACCTTGAGAAAGTCGTCGAACGAAATTTCACCCACGCGAGAGCTCCTTGGATCGGTTGGTTGCGGCCTTGACGGCACGGTGCAGCAGGTCGGGAAAGCCGGTTTCCTGATGCATCAGCACCTCAAGCGCGGCTTGTGTGGTACCGTTCGGAGAGGTCACGTTGATGCGCAGCTGCGCGGGGTCTTCGTCGGACGCCATGGCCAGTGCCCCAGCACCGGCCACTGTGGACTTGGCCAGTTTCATCGCAAGCTCGGCAGGCAGGCCATGCGCCTCGCCCGCTGCGGCCAGGGTTTCGATCAGATGGAACACATAGGCCGGGCCGGACCCGCTGAGCCCGGTGACGGCGTCCATCTGTGCCTCATCCTCTAGGCGAACGGTCTGGCCCACTGCCGCCAGCAGGTTTTCGGCCTGTTCCATATCGGTTTCGGAGGCGTGTGCGTTGCCGATCAGTGCCGTGACGCCCTGACGGATAGCAGCGGGTGTGTTGGGCATGGCGCGAATGATCGGGGTGTCTTGGCCCAGAACGGATTCGAAGGTGGCAATCGAGGTGCCAGCCGCAACGGAAATGAACAGGCTGGACCCACCGCCCAGCGCCTGAATGGCAGGCAGGGCTTCGCCCATCATCTGCGGTTTGACCGCAACCAGCACCACGGCGGGGGATTCGGGCAACGGTGCGTTGATATTGACGCCCTGCGCCTTCAGCCAATCTGACGGGCAGGGATCGATGACCCAAACGGAAGCTGGCGGAAGGCCGTGTTCCAGCCATCCCGCCAGCATTGCGGACCCCATCTTTCCGCACCCCAGAAGCACAAGCCCCTGTTCAGCCACTCGCGTCATGTCCATTTGCCCCTCCCGCTTTACATATCGGTTCGGGGCAAAGGTTTACGCGCGGCCGTAGGCCTCTGCAATGGCCACTTGCATGGCTTCTTCTGGCCCTCTGTTGCCCCAGGTCACCAATTGGATCGCGGGGTAGTACCGCTCGGCGCTCATGACGGCGGCATTGATCATCGTGTCGATCTGGTCAGCGCTGGCCGTTTGCCCGCCTGCAAGGACCAGACCATAGCGATAGACCATCAGCTTCTGGTTTGCCCAATAGGTAAACGCGCCTGCCCAGCACTGGTCGTTCATCTTGTTGAGCAGCTCATAGAGCTGCATTTCACGCTCGGCCGGTGGTTCCATTTCGAAGCTGCACACCATGCGCAGCGTTTCGTCATAGTTGGACCAGGCCAGCGTGATCGAGTAGGTGCGCCACTGCCCTTCAACGGCCATGGCAATCTGATCGTCCCCAATGCGATCAAAATCCCAGTCGTGATGTTCGGCCAGATGCTCAACAATGTCGATCGGATGAATGTCTTCTTCGAGATACTGCTCGGAAAGGGCCATAATGCCACCTCACTAATCTCTAGCATTTCGGGGCTGGCAGCGCCCCAGCGCTAGTTGCCTGCTCTACAAACCGGGCTTCCCCCATGGGCCTGTACTAAATATGGTGCGATGTGGCGTAAGTTCTGGCAACCCTAATTATTGGGGATAACAGCAATAAGTTGTGGACAGAAGGCAACGGCGATCAAAATATTGGCGCCAGAGTCAGCTTTATCTTGAATAAATTCTGCGACACGTCAGAATACACAGCACCGCACAATCCGGGCTGGATTGCGCGGCGGAATGCTTTGTCCGAAAATTGTGGAAACAGGGAACGCCGGGGCGTTATTTGTCCAGTTTCGCCTCGAGCGCGGCGATGCGGGCTTCGAGTGCCACGTTTTCTTCGCGCGCCTTCTGAGCCATGGCGCGCACGGCGTCAAATTCTTCACGGGTGACGAAATCGCGGTCGGCCAGCCAGCGGTCGATCATCGACTTCATCGCGTTTTCAGCCTCTTCCCGCGCGCCCTGCGCCACGCCCATGGCGTTGGTCATCAGCTGGGACACGTCATCCAGGATTTTGTTGCGGGTCTGCATATCTGTTCTCCGATCTCGCGGTTTACCTGTATATGGGCAAAGAATGGCGCGGGCTCAAGGTTGACTTGACCTGCAAACCCCGGGCAATGAGACGCACATGCAGGCTGTTCTAAATTTCCCCGATCTGTCGCCCGAACTGTTCTCGATCCCGCTGTTCGGGATGGAGTTCGCGTTAAGGTGGTATGCGCTGGCCTATATCGCGGGCATCCTGATCGCGTGGCGGCTGGCTGTTGTGGCGTTGCGCCGCCCGGCACTCTGGCCTGCGGATGGCCCGCCGATGAAGCCCGAACAGCTGGAGGATCTGGTTACCTGGATCATTCTGGGTGTGATTCTGGGCGGGCGGCTGGGCTTTGTGCTGTTCTATCAACCGGCTTATTACCTGTCCCACCCGCTGGAGATCGTGAAGGTCTGGCAAGGCGGCATGGCGTTTCATGGCGGCCTGCTGGGCGTGATCCTTGCGTCGTACCTGTTTGCACGACGGCACCGGATCCCTGCCCTGTCGCTGGGGGATCTGGTTGCCTACACCGTTCCGCCCGGATTGCTGCTGGGGCGGCTGGCCAATTTCGTCAACGCCGAGCTGTGGGGCCGCCCGAGTGAGCTGCCCTGGGCTGTCATCTTTCCTGGATATGCTGCGCAGGATTGCCCCGGCGTGGTCGCAGGCATGTGCGCCCGGCACCCGTCGCAGCTGTATGAGGCCGCGCTGGAGGGTGTGTTGCTGGGGGCGGTATTGCTGTGGCTGGTCTATCGGCGCGGCGGTTTTCGCACACCGGGCCTTGTCATGGGGACGTTTCTTGCGGGCTACGGCGCGTCGCGCTTTATCGTCGAGTTCTTTCGCCAGCCGGACGCACAATTCGTATCGCCCGGCAACCCGCTGGGACTGGCCTGGCATGTGGGCGGGTACGGGCTGACCATGGGGCAGTTCCTGTCGCTGCCGATGATCGCGCTTGGATTGTGGTTTGCCCTGCGCGCGCGGCGGCAGGCGGCATGAGCCTGACCGATCATCTGGTCGCCCGCATCCGGCAGGATGGACCCATGAGCGTGGCGGATTACATGGCTGAGTGCCTGCTGCATCCGACGCTGGGCTATTACACGACCCGTGATCCGCTGGGGGCTGCGGGGGATTTCACCACAGCGCCGGAAATCAGTCAGATGTTCGGAGAGCTGGTCGGGCTGTCTCTGGCGCAGAGCTGGATGGATCAGGGACGGCCCGCACCGTTTACCCTGTGTGAGCTGGGGCCGGGGCGCGGTACCCTGATGGCCGATATTCTGCGCGCTACACGAACGATTCCCGGATTTCACAAGGCGGCGCAGGTAGTTCTGGTCGAAGCATCGCCTGTATTGAAACAGGTGCAGGCTGAAACCCTGAACGAATACGAGGCGGCCTGGATCGACATGATCGCCGACCTGCCCGACCAGCCGCTGTTGCTGGTTGCCAACGAGTTCTTTGATGCCCTGCCCATCCGCCAGTTCCAGCGTGACGGTACGGGCTGGCGCGAGCGTCTGGTGGGCGAGCGCGACGGTGGGTTGACGTTCGGACTGGGCGCGATCGGGCCGCAGGTGGCGCTGAATGACAGGCTGTTGGACACCAAGGACGGTGATCTGGTCGAACTGTGTGCTGCTGCAATTCCCATTCTGACCGTAATCGCGGGGCGGGTCGCCAGCCATGGCGGCGCGGCATTGATTGTGGATTATGGCGACTGGCATTCGCTGGGCGATACCTTGCAGGCTCTGCAAAACCACGAACATTCCGATCCTCTGGCATCGCCCGGTCAGGCCGATTTGACCGCGCATGTGGATTTTGAGCCTTTGGCCGTTGCGACCCGCGCCTGTGGGTGCAGGCATACACGCTTGACACCGCAGGGCGTCTTCCTTGAACGGCTGGGGATCACCGCCCGCGCGCAAGCCCTGTCCAAGGCGCTGAGCGGTTCCGAGCTGGATGCGCTGATTGCCGCGCATCGGCGGTTGACGCATCCTGATGAAATGGGAAATCTGTTCAAGGTGATGGGCCTTTTCCCGGCCTATGCAGCCCCACCACCAGGATTGGAACCATGACGCTGGAAATTCTGACCTCGGATCTGCTGTCGCCATTTCGCCATGGGTTCTTTACCCGTCGCGGCGGCGCGTCTTCAGGAATTTTCAGCGGGTTGAACTGCGGTCAGGGGTCCTCGGATCAAACCGAGATTGTCGCGCTGAACCGGCGGCGGGTGGCCGACGCGATGGAGGTGGACCCCGAGGCAATGGTCGCGGTGCATCAGGTTCATTCCCCAACGGTTCTGACAGTCCAAGCCCCGGTTGACGGTGAAAAACCCAAAGCGGACGCCATTGTCACAGCAACACCCGGTCTGGCCCTGACGATCCTGACGGCCGATTGCCAGCCGGTTCTGTTCGCCGATCCCGACGCGCATGTGATCGGTGCGGCCCATGCCGGGTGGCGCGGCGCGCTGGACGGTGTTCTGGAAGCGACGCTGGACGCGATGGAGGCGCTGGGAGCCGACCGCAGCAATATCTGCGCCGTGATCGGACCCAGTATTTCCCAGCGCGCTTACGAGGTGGGGCCAGAGTTTCTGGACGCGTTCCTGGCGGATTCGCCGGACAACAGCCGCTTTTTTGCCAATGGTGAAAGTGACCGCCTGCAATTTGATCTGCCCGCCTTCGGGCTGCACCGGCTGCGGCAGGCGGGAATCGGACAGGCCGAGTGGACCCGGCACTGCACATATTCCGACCCTGACAGGTTCTATTCCTATCGCCGATCAACGCACGCGAACGAGGTCGATTACGGGCGGTTGATTTCCGTCATAAGATTGTGATCTTCGTCCAGATTTAGGTGCCCTGCCACTTTTCCGCCACATTTGTTGTGTTGATTGGGCATCAGAATCGTAACGAGTTTTTGCCAGTAATCAGATCGGTATCTGACGTTCGAAAATCGGGCGCTGGCGTGTTGAGTGGGAGGTCCGTCTGACTTCATTTTTCTGTCCGCAAATCATCCCGGATAAGCCTTATCCCTGCCGCAAACCCGCGTCACAAAAGGTTCACAGAGGATGTGGGGAAATACACCCCGTTCAGAGCAGGACCAAAAAATGAAGACCAAATCACGCTTTCTGAAAGCCATGGTCGAGGCCACTCGGGACCAGAACCTGGAAATGCCGTGGAAGCGGGTAACAAGCAATTCTGTCAGGGTCGCCAGTCGCATCGCGGCACGACGCTGAGACAGAAAACCCAGAGACCAAGCTGCCGGTCTTATTTGGGTCAACGCGTATCAGGTTCGCTCCGGCCTGATGTATCGCGCGTCACGAGCGAGGGGTTCGTGACTTTTTAGGAGTTGTGTGTGTGCGGGCAATTTCGCCCGTGAAGTACGAGTTTGTCTGGGGGGTCAATGTGTTGACCATTGGAAAGCGAGATTTAGTCGCGTCGCGGGACCGTACCGGTTGCCGCCCGAGGGTCACCCATTTGTTTCAAGGCAAAGAACCAGTTCGCCGGGCGCGTCTGTACGGGGGTACGCCGCGCCTGACCGAACATTTTGAGGGGACGGAATATTAATGACTATTCCTAATTCACTGGCCCGCGCGGCCAGAAATGCTATCGAAACGTCTGTTATGCTGCGGGACGCGCCGCGGCCGGTTTCCAAGCCAAAAGCCCAGCTGCGCCGCTATGAGGTCAGCAGCCTGTTGAAGAACGGAGATGTGGTTCAGACCCGCCACATCGCACCTGCCCTGCCGATGTTTGAAGACGCGTTTTGCGCCTTCACACGTGGATCTTTGGTAGAAACGGAACATGGACCGATGGCAATCGAGGATCTGATGCCGGGGGATACGGTCCTGACGCAGGATGGCGCATCGGAAACCGTGTTGTGGAAGGGATCTGTCACGTTGATCCCCGGACGCGCGGATTCACGTGGCCGGACGCGACCGCTGACGCGGATCATGGCGGATACGTTCGGGATGCAAAAGCCAATGTCGGGTGTCATTGCTGGCCCGGCGGCGCGAATCGTGGGAACACCTGCGCATTTGCGGCACCTGCATGGGGGGCAGCCGATTCTTACACCCGTGTCCGAATTTCAGGACGGGATGGGTGTCATTGAAACAATGCCGCCCACCCCCGTTGAACTGTTTCACATTTGTTTAAAACGCCATTCCGTTATTCGCGTAGATGGATTACAGTTCGAAACATATCATCCAGGTGTGAATGCGGTTCGCATGATCAGCCACTCGCTTCGGTCGATCTATCTGAACCTGTTCGCGCATATCGAGTCGCTGAACGATTTTGGCCCGCTGCTGATGCCGCGCGCCGGAGATGGTGAGATCGACGCGATGACGGCCTGAGCATGATTGTGATTACTGCATTATGGGGGGCATCATGCAGCTGGTAATAAGTTGGGTTCTATCCCTTGCGGTGGCAGCACTGTTGCCACCAATCACCGCGCAACCAAAACGTGTTGGGGTCACGCCATCCGGTTCATACGTTCTTCCAGAACGTCGAACGGTACGCCTGGCTCGTCTTTTGCGCCGCGAATAACGAGCGATGTCTTGACGCTGGCCACGTTTGGCGTGGTCAGCAACTCGCCCGTCAGAAACTGCTGAAAGCTGCTCAGGTCAGGTGCGACGCATTTCAGAATGAAATCCACTTCGCCGTTCAGCATGTGGCATTCGCGGACCAATGGCCAATCGCGGCAGCGGCCTTCGAACGCGCGCAGTTCGACTTCGGCCTGGCTGTCCAGACCTACCATGGCAAATACCTGAACCTCGAACCCCAACTCGCGCGAGTTGACCTCGGCGTGGTAGCCGGTGATGAAGCCGGATTCTTCGAGTGTGCGCACCCGGCGCAGACAGGGCGGGGCCGAGATTCCGACCCGTTTTGCCAGCTCGACATTGGTCATACGACCGTCCGCCTGCAGTTCCGCCAGAATCTTGCGATCAATATCATCCAGCCGAGTCGTGACCATCAAATGCTCCTGATTTTTTCGGTTCTTATATCAGCACCCCACACGCGCGCAATAATGTTTCGCAGATGCGCAATTTTCTTTGTTTCCTTTTCGCCTTCTTCCCGAAAACCCAAGGCACCCCGGCCCGAAGGGGGCTGAACAGTAAGGGGCTTTAAGCCGGGCCAGTCGGTCGCTATATCGGGGCGACGGGCCGCGGGCCCAAATCAGGCAATTCGAGCGGGGGCACCATGGCCGACACAAGACACACCAAGGTTCTGATCATCGGGTCAGGGCCCGCAGGATACACTGCAGGCGTATATGCAAGCCGCGCCATGCTGGAACCCATTCTGGTACAGGGCATCGAACCCGGTGGTCAGCTGACAACGACGACCGAGGTCGAAAACTGGCCCGGCGACACCGAGGTGCAGGGCCCGGACCTGATGGTGCGGATGCAGGACCATGCGAAGGCCATGGGATGTGAGGTGATTGGCGATATCATTAGCGATCTGGACCTCAGCAAGCGCCCCTTCACCGCCAAGGGCGACAGCGGCACCACCTATACCGCTGATGCGGTCATTCTGGCCACAGGCGCGCGTGCAAAATGGCTGGGTCTGCCGTCGGAAGAGAAGTTCAAGGGCTTTGGCGTCTCGGCCTGCGCCACCTGTGACGGGTTCTTCTATCGCGGGCAGGAAATCGTGGTGATCGGTGGCGGTAACACAGCCGTGGAAGAAGCCCTGTTCCTGACCAATTTCGCCAGCAAGGTGACCCTGATCCACCGCCGTGATGAGTTGCGGGCGGAAAAGATCCTTCAGGATCGCCTGTTGAAGAATGAAAAGATCGAACCGCTGTGGTTCCACCAGCTGGAAGAAGTGATCGGCACCGATGCGCCTTTGGGCGTCGAAGGTGTTCGGGTCAAACATGTTAAAACCGGCGAGATCACCGAGATCCCGTGCAAAGGTGTCTTTGTCGCCATCGGCCACGCCCCTGCGAACGAGTTGGTCAAGGACACGCTGGAAACCCATATGGGTGGTTATGTCGTCACCAAACCGGGCAGCACCGAAACCTCGATCCCCGGCGTGTTCGCGGCAGGCGATCTGACCGACCATGTCTATCGTCAGGCGGTAACAAGCGCCGGGATGGGCTGTATGGCGGCACTGGATGCCGAACGGTTCCTGGCCGAACAGGACTGATGCATGCTTGAATTCTCTGGCCCAGTCTGGAGAATTCTGTTTGCGTCGCAGGCAGCGACCCCATTGCTGCCTGCCCGCGCGCCTGAGGGGCGCTTTCATCATTCCGGACAGTTCGCGCTTTATGCCTCGCTCAGCGCCGAGGGCGCTTCGGTCGCCATCCGGCGCTACGTCTCGGGCGACGATCCCGACCGCGTGATACAAAGGTTTCTGGTGGAAAACGCGCGGTTGGTGGACTACCGCGGGCAGACGGCTGTGTCGGTGATCTGGCAGGATAATCGTGCTATGGGGGTCCCTTCGCCGACATGGGCTTTTTCGGATAAAGCGCGGGCACTGGGGGCGGACGGCTTGATCTACAGCTCGCGCTCGCGCCCCGACCTCAGCCATCTGGTGCTGTTTTGTGCGGACAAGATATCAATTCACTCCCAACACCCCGCGACCCACTGGCGGGCTTAGATTTGCACCCGAAGCCTTGACCTGACCGCGAACGTCCTCGCAAAGTCCAACCAAGGCGAACAGCGATACAGGTGGTATTCTTGAAGAGCGCTTTGTGGCGTGGCGGTTGGGCAACCCGGCTTCGGATCGGCAGCGGGTTGGTTCTGTTTGCTTTCGCTTTCTTCCATTTCATCAACATCGGACTGGGCCTGTTTCACACCGATTATCTGCACGGGATGCAGGACGGTCGAACAGCGGTGACGCGGCACAGTTTTATGAGCCTGCTGCTTTATGCGGCGTTGTTCACACATGCCGGTCTGGCCCTGGCTTCGATCGCACAACGCCGGACCCTGCGCATGCCGTTCAGCACGGCGTTGCAGATTGTTCTGGGTCTGCTGATACCTTTGCAGCTGATCTCGCATGTCATTCAGACCCGGGTCGCGCACGAGATTTACGACGTCAATGACGAGATGGGGTACATCATCATCCTGATGTGGCCTAACATCGTAATTTGGATGCAAAGCGCGTTGTTGCTGATCGTCTGGGTGCATGGCTGTATCGGGCTGCATATGTGGTTACGGCTGACGAAATGGTGGTCCAGCGCCGTACCCTATCTGATCGGTGTTGCCGTCTTCATCCCCATGTTCGCCTTGGCCGGTCTGCTGACCGAGGGCCGCCGCATTTGGTTGGAATTCGCGGATGAGTTTCTGCGGGAACAATATATCGAGCATTACAACTGGCCCTCGCCCGAGGCGTTCCAGACCATGTTCACCGTCAAGGATAATGCCCTTTTGGCGTTCTGGCTCGCCTTGGCGGCCACGGGTCTTGTGTATATCGGGCGCAAGCTGTGGCGGCGCAGGCATTCGGTGCGGGTAAGTTACAGCAACGGGCCCGAGGTGGATGCCGAAAAGGGCATGACCTTGCTTGAGATTTCGCAGGCACATAGTGTGCCCCATACGGCCTTGTGCGGCGGGAAGGGACGCTGCACCACATGCCGCGTCATCATCGAGGAAGGCGCTAACGCCCTACCCCCGCCCGGCGATGTCGAGGCCCGCAGCCTCGCCGCTGTCGGCGCCTCACCGCAGACACGGCTGGCCTGCCAGATCCGCCCGACGGAACCGACCACTGTTTTCCGCGTTTTTCAACCGGATGGCGGGCGCGTTCGCGGGCATGCCAGTCAGGGGCAGGAACGGAAACTGGCCGTGCTGTTTCTGGACATGCGCGGATTTACCGCCCGCACGACGGGTCAGCTGCCCTATGATATCGTGTTCCTGCTGAACCGGTTCTTCGACGCCGTCGTACCTGCCATCACCAAGGACGGCGGTGTCGTGGACAAGTATATGGGCGACGGGTTGCTGGCGGTTTTCGAGAAACCCGATGCGGCCGCATCCGCCAGCGCGGGGTTGAAGGCTGCGATAGATATCAGCCATGCCCTTGACCGGTTCAACGAGCAGCTTGAGGCCGAAGGCAGCCCCGGCATTCGCATCGGAATGGGCTTACACCTTGGTGATCTGGTGCTGGGTGAGATTGGCGCGCAGGGACATGCCGCGAGAACGATCATCGGCGACGCCGTCAATGTGGCCAGCCGACTGGAAAGCGAAACCAAGGCCTTGGGGGTCGAGTTGCTGGTCTCGCAAGAGGTGTTGAAGGCTGCGGGTATGAACCTGCCGCCGGAGGGTATCCGGATGTTCCAGCTGCGCGGCGTTGCCGATCCGATTCCCGCCCTGCCAGTCACCCGCGCGTCCGGGCTTGCGCCGCACACGCGAAAACAGGAACAGTCATACCTTGCATGATCGGAATATATACGCCCCAAGGAACGAGATCATCATTTTGATTTCATAGTTGGAAATTCCTTCCAATCCGCGAGAAATCAGCGCATATCGTCCTTTGTTTCATTGACGCCAGTGGACTTCGCCCAACAGTCGGTGCAAATGCCCCGAAAACGCCCTTGAATCACTGGCAACACAACACTGCGATAAGAGTATTCAGATGACGATGTTAAGCAATCTGGCCCCCATTCCCGAACTTTATGTGTCGTATGACTCGGCCCAGAAACTGAAGGTCGAAGCCGCCGACCTGACCAGCTGGGATCTGAGCCCGCGCCAGATCTGTGATCTGGAACTGCTGATGAATGGCGGTTTCAACCCGCTCAAAGGTTTCCTGAGCGAAGCCGATTACGACAATGTCGTCGAAAACATGCGTCTGGCTGATGGCACGCTTTGGCCAATGCCCATCACGCTGGACGTCAGCGAAGACTTTGCGGACAAGATCGAACTGGGTCAGGATATCGCGCTGCGCGATCAGGAAGGCGTGATTCTGGGCACCATGACGGTCACTGACCGCTGGACACCGAACAAAGCCCGCGAGGCCGAGAAGGTTTTTGGTGCCGATGACGATGCCCACCCGGCTGTGAACTATCTGCACAATGTGGCGGGCAAGGTCTATCTGGGTGGCCCTGTCGTGGGCATCCAGCAGCCTGTTCACTATGACTTCCGCGGTCGCCGCGACACGCCGAACGAGCTGCGCGCCTATTTCCGCAAGCTGGGCTGGCGCCGGATCGTGGCCTTCCAGACCCGCAACCCCCTGCACCGTGCGCATCAGGAACTGACTTTCCGCGCCGCCAAGGAAGCGCAGGCCAACCTGCTGATCCACCCGGTCGTGGGCATGACCAAGCCGGGCGACGTAGACCACTTTACCCGCGTGCGCTGCTATGAGGCGGTGCTGGACAAGTATCCCGCATCCACCACCTCGATGAGCCTGCTGAATCTGGCGATGCGCATGGCTGGCCCGCGCGAGGCGGTCTGGCACGGGCTAATCCGCGCCAACCATGGCTGCACCCATTTCATCGTGGGTCGCGATCACGCGGGTCCGGGCAAGAACTCGGCCGGTGAAGATTTCTATGGCCCCTATGACGCGCAGGACCTGTTCCGCCAGTTCCAGGACGAGATCGGCGTCGAGATGGTCGATTTCAAACACATGGTCTATGTGCAGGAACGCGCGCAATACGAGCCGAATGACGAGATTCTGGACAAGGACAATGTCACGATCCTGAACATCTCGGGCACCGAGCTGCGCCGCCGTCTGGCCGAGGGTCTGGAAATCCCCGAATGGTTCAGCTTTCCCGAAGTGGTGGCCGAGCTGCGCAAGACCAAGCCGCCACGCAGCCAGCAGGGCTTTACCGTGTTCTTCACCGGCTTCTCGGGCTCGGGCAAGTCCACCATCGCCAACGCGCTTATGGTCAAGCTGATGGAGATGGGGGGCCGTCCGGTCACGTTGCTGGATGGCGATATCGTGCGGAAAAACCTGTCATCCGAACTGGGTTTCTCGAAAGAGCATCGCGACCTGAACATCCGCCGGATCGGATATGTCGCATCCGAGATCACCAAGAACGGCGGCATCGCCATCTGCGCGCCGATCGCACCTTATGCCACCACGCGCCGCGCGGTACGCGAAGAGATCGAGCAGTTCGGTGCCTTCTGCGAAGTGCATGTTGCGACCACCATCGAAGAATGTGAGCGGCGCGACCGCAAGGGTCTGTACAAGCTGGCCCGCGAAGGCAAGATCAAGGAATTCACCGGAATCTCGGACCCGTATGACGTGCCTCAGAACCCCGAATTGCGTGTCGAGACCGAGAATGTCGAGGTCGACAACTGCGCCCATCAGGTGCTGCTGAAGCTGGAAAGCATGGGCCTGATCGCAGCAGGCTGAACCAGATGAATGAATGCAGCGGCCTCCGGTTTTCGGGGGCCGTTTTTTTTGACGGGCTGAGGTGTTGGGGGAAGTCGCCGGGTGTGAGCCGGTTCGTTTATTGCGCGTTCTCTGGCAGATCAACCTGCCCGCGCATCAGGATATGCCCCTGACCGGCTACCTTGATTCCCGTCATCGCGTCGGTGGGGCCAACGCGCGTGACAACGGCCTGACCGGGGCGGCCCATATCGTGGCCCTGTTCCGCAACGAAACTGTCTTTGGTCATCAGCCCGTATTTCCACAGATAAGCCGCCATGGCCCCGGTGGCAGACCCGGTAAACGGATCTTCGGGCGGGCTGGGCGGAGCCATAAGCAAGCGCGAGAACGTATCGCCCGCGTCGGTGGCCCCTTTGAGCGTCACGAGGAAAGGCTCGGCCATGTCCGAGCCGGAATACCCTGCCGTCGCAGCCACTTTGCGCAGCGCGTCCTCGGACAGGCGGGCCGCGCGCAAAGCGTCATGATCGCGCAGAACGGTGACACAGAAGGGTAAGCCGGTTGAAACCATCCGGGGTGGCGAGATGATGGCATCTTGTGGCAGGCTGATCGCCTTTGCCACCAGATCGGCTGGCACATGCGCACCAAATTGCGGTGCGATCTGCGTCATCTCAATCTGTTCGCCCTGCAATCCGATCGAAACGATGCCAGCGCCGGTTTCCAGCGTCAGATTATCACCGGAGATCATGCCGCGCGACCGCATCGCCGCTACGGTGGCAATCGTCGGGTGCCCGGCAAAGGGAATTTCGCGGCTGGCCAGAAAATAACGGACGCGGATGTCGGCCACGTCGGACGGGCCGGTGAATGTGCATTCGACCAGAGAGGTTTCGCGCACATAGGCCATGCAGACCTCGGCCGAGAGACCCGCGCCGCCGTGGACCACGGCACAACCGTTGCCGCCGAATGCACGATTGGTGAAGGCGTCTACCCAGTCGAATTCAAACCAGCCCATGCAGTCGGCTCCGTTACAGGTTAAAAGCGGCAGTTTCGCCGATGCGCGTGTGTTGCGGGGAACGTTACAGCCCCACCGGGACAAAGGGGTCGTTCAGTGAACGGCCACAGGTGAAAGGTCGTGCTGACGGGCCAGAACGAAGGCCAGCTTGCGGTCGGCCACAAGTGCCAGTTGCTGCCCATCGGAATCGTGCACGGCATAAAGGTGATCCAAATCACCTGCCTGATCGCGCAGATCACGCGGCAGATCGGCAACGTCGACTGTTTTCACATAGACGATACGATCGCCTTCGGTGTTGATTTCAATCGGTGTATTCATTGCTCTTACCCCTTCCGTATGTTGATTGTCTGAACCACGGTTTCCGGCATAGCGCGGGTCAGATCCACATGCAGCAGACCGTTTTCCATGATCGCCTCTCCCACCTCGACCCCGTCGGCCAGCACGAACATGCGCTGAAACTGACGCGCCGCGATGCCACGGTGCAGGAAGATGCGCCCCTCGCTGTCGTCGCGCTGACGGCCCCGGATCACCAGTTGGCGATCCTCGATGGTGATCGACAGATCCTCTTCGGCGAACCCGGCCACCGCAAGGGTGATGCGGTAGGAAAAGTCCGAGGTCTGTTCGATGTTATAGGGCGGGTATCCTTCATTACCGGCCTTTGCAGACCGTTCCAGAAGGCGTTCCAGCTGCTCGAACCCCAAAAGATGCGGGTATGAGCCAAGAGTAAGTTTCGACACGTATTTTCGTCCTTTATTGTCAAAGCGACGTGGTGCGCGGTCCCGTTCCGGCAACCGCTTGTTATAGAATATGGGAAGAAACCAGGATGTCCACAAGGTCTGGCGCGATAACGTCTGACACACTATCTTGTTGGGCAAGCACCACAACAAGCCCGAGTCGCCAATGAACGCGCCCACCGACCTTTCGATGAAAACCGATGAAGTTCTGCGGGTTGAATTGGAGGTTTTCCGCCGCCAGCACCGCGACCTTGATGAGGCGATCGAGGCGCTGCACGAAAAAGGAACGGCTGATCAGTTGACCCTTAGGCGCCTGAAAAAGGAAAAACTGCGCCTGAAAGACTTCATCCGCCTGATAGAAGACCGCCTGACCCCCGATATCATTGCCTGAACGCCCTGTACCGCATTGCCACAAAAGCGGATTTGGCTATAGTGCGCGCTCTTTCTGAGCGCGGGGACATAAGCGGATGAGCGATGTGACAGTGGGGATCATCATGGGCAGCCAGTCGGACTGGCCCACGATGAAGGAAGCCGCAGATATTCTGGATGAACTGGGCATCGCTTATGAGGCGCGTATCGTTTCGGCCCATCGCACCCCGGACCGGTTGTGGGACTATGGCAAGACCGCCGTGTCGCGCGGGTTGCAGGTGATCATCGCGGGCGCTGGCGGAGCGGCACATCTGCCGGGTATGATGGCCTCGAAAACACGCGTACCGGTGATTGGCGTGCCTGTTCAGACGCGGGCCCTGTCGGGCGTGGATTCGCTGTATTCCATTGTGCAGATGCCCAAGGGCTTTCCCGTGGCGACCATGGCAATCGGGTCCGCTGGCGGGGCCAATGCGGGCCTGATGGCAGCGGGCATTCTGGCCTTGCAGGATGAGGCCCTGGCCGCGCGGCTGGATGCCTGGCGTGACGCGTTGTCCGCCTCAATCCCCGAGGAACCGCAGGGATGAGCCGGATCGGGTTTATCGGCACCGGGCATATCGCCGCGCCGATTGCGCGGCTGATGGCCGCCAAAGGGCATGAGATCAGCGTGACAGAACGCAACGCCGAGGTCTCGGCCGCCCTGAAGGCCGAACTGGGCGTGACTATCGCGCCGCCGCAAGCGGTGATTGACGCCTCGGACATCGTGTTTCTGTGCCTGCGCCCGCATATCGCGGCCGAGGTTCTGGCCCCCCTGACCTTTCGCGCCGATCAGCAGGTTGTTTCGGTTATGGCGGCCGTTTCCGCCGAAGATTTGGCCAAGCTTTGCGCCCCTGCGTCGGATTTCGTCCAAACCATCCCACTGGGGTTCTTGCAGTCCGGTGGCTGTCCGATGGCGGCGTTCGGCAATGACCGCTTGCTGGCCGAGCTGTTTGAGCCGGAAAACCCCGTGGTCAAGGTTGCGGATGAGGTGGCGCTGAACGCGCATTTTGCCATTTGTGCCATGGTTCCCGGCATTCTGGATCTGATGGCCACCGGGGCCGAATGGCTGGGTGACGTAACCGGCGATGCGGACGGGGCCGAGTTCTATACCACGCAGTTGATGGCGGGTTTTCTCGCCGCGATGGAAAAAGGCACAGCCGGGCGGTTGGCACAGGAGCGCGACGCTTTGGCGACCGAAGGTACTTTGAGCCTGCAAATGACGGGCACCCTGATCGAACAGGGCGCGCATGAGGCGCTGAGAGCGGCGCTTGGCGCAATTGGAAAACGTTTGGAGAATTGACGATGGCGGAGATGCTCGCCCAAGGTGCAGTGATTGGGATTCTGGGTGGCGGCCAGCTGGGCCGGATGCTGTCGGTGGCGGCCTCTCGGCTGGGGTTTGTCAGCCTCATCTACGAGCCGGGCGCAAACCCGCCTGCCGGGCAGGTTGCGGATCGGGTTACGACAGCGGCCTACGACGATATCGACGCCTTGACGGCCTTCGCCGATGCGGTGGACGTCATCACCTATGAGTTCGAGAACATCCCGACCGAGGCATTGGATATTCTGGAAGCCCATCGCCCCATTCGTCCCGGGCGTGAGGCATTGAGGGTCAGTCAGGACCGCCTGACCGAGAAGACGTTCCTGCAGGGGCTTGGCCTGAAAACGGCTCCGTTTGCGGATATCACCGATCTGGACAGCCTGAATGCGGCCATCGAAGAAATCGGCGCCCCCGCCATCCTGAAGACCCGCCGCTTTGGCTATGACGGCAAAGGACAAGCCAGATTGCGCACCCCCCGGGATGCCGAGGCCGCGCTGGCCGATATGGCTGGTGCGCCTGCCCTTCTGGAGGGGTTCGTTGATTTCTCACACGAGGTTTCGATCATTGCAGCGCGGGGGCTGGATGGTCAGGTGGCCTGTTTTGATCCGGGTGAGAATGTGCACCGCGACGGCATCCTGCACACCACCACCATCCCTGCCCGACTGTCCCCCGCCCAGCGCACCGATGCCATCCTGCTGGCGGCCAATATCCTGAACGCGCTGGAATATGTCGGTGTCATGGGCGTTGAGCTGTTCGTGACACCCGGCGGGCTGATCGTGAACGAGATCGCGCCGCGCGTGCATAACTCGGGCCACTGGACGCAGAATGGCTGCGCCGTGGATCAGTTCGAACAGCACATCCGCGCTGTGGCGGGCTGGCCGTTGGGCGACGGGCAGCGCCACTCGGATGTGGTGATGGAGAACCTGATTGGCGACGATATGGACCGTGTGCCCGAGCTGGCGCGCGAACGGGACGTCGCGCTGCATCTTTACGGCAAGGCCGAGGTCAAGGCCGGTCGCAAGATGGGACATTTCAACCGGATCAAGCGGTAGAATATCGCGCTACGGCGCGATGCCTTCGGCGAGAGTATTTGGAAAAAGGTGAAGCTGGTCTGGTTTTACCCCACAAAGCGGGTTGCGATATCCCCAGACATATAGCTGACGCGCCCGCCCGCCAATGTCGCGGCGACCCGGTGAGTGCTTGCATCAAGGATTACCAGATCGGCGCGTTTGCCCGCGGCAAGCGTGCCCCGGTCCTGCAAGTCCAGCACCCGCGCGGGGCCGGATGAGATCAGCGCCCAGGCCCCTGCGAGATCCAGCAGCCCGGTTTTGATCAGCATCAGCGCCGCGCGGCGTGGACTGGGATAATGGTAATCCGAGGCCAGGGCATCACAGAGCCCCATGGCGATCAGCTCTACCGCGCTGGCGTTGCCCTTATGCGAGCCACCGCGGACCACATTGGGCGAACCGAGAATAACATGATCCCCGGCAGCGCGCGTCGCCTCGGCGGCTTCAAGCGTTTCGGGGAACTCGGCAATGCGCACCCCTTGGCGGCGCCACCAAGCGCGCGCCTCGGCAGTTGCGTCATCGTGGCTGCCCAGACACACGCCCATGTCCGCAAGGTCCGAACAGAGCGCTTCTAGCGCCGCCGGAACCTCAGCCTTGCGGGCGTGCATGTCGAGCAGCATCGCAAAATGCGCCTCTGGGTTGCGTCCGGCCTTCAATGCCTGCCCGGTCAGGCGCGGTGGTTTCTTGCCCTGTGCCAAACGATCATGCGGCAGGTGATCATTGAAGACCACGTATGGCACCTGCCAATCGGCGATGCGACGGGCCAGCCCGTCGTAATCCGCGAGCATATTGGTCTCGAACCGCAATTGCGGGATCAGATCGGTGACCGTGCTGCCCTTGACCGCTGCGATGGCCGCAAACACCTGCGCGGCAAAGTCCGGGCCGCGCACGCCGCCTTCCCAGCTGTAAAACTGCGCCAGAACGGCTGTGGTGATGCCGCTGGCGGCCAGTTCGGCCTCGACCGACAGAATGCCCTCATTCATCTGCTTCATCGCGCCGCGACGTGGGGCGATATGGCGTTCGAACCCATCGCCGTGCAAGTCGACAATACCTGGCAGAACAAGAAACCCGGTCAGGTCAATCCGCCGCCCGGTTGCGTCTTTCTGAATGACCCCACCTGCAACGGAAAGCTCCGCGCGTGACAGCCCTTCATCCGGTAGCAGAACCTCGGCACCGGTCAATGTCAGTTCCAATGTGGTCATTCTGATGGCTCCGCCCCCGGTTCCGAGCAATTCTGCCCGATGCAGATCTCGTCTATTACGTCCATCACACCGTCCAGCCAAGTGATCTGGGGATCGAACCGACCAAATTCGATAAAGTGCAGAGCCTGTGCCATGACCTGCGGGTTGTTCATCATGAAAGTGTGGGTCACCGGCAAGACGAGATGATCGGCCATGCCTTCGACTTTGGTGGATTCGACCGACACCTTGCCATCGTCCGGGCCGTCGATCAGAGATGAAAACACGAGGTTCAGGGACTGATCACCTGCGATGACCCCCAGTTCGAAATCCACGGGCGGCAGGCGGCTGGGAATACTATCCGGGCCCGTACCCAGTTGCAGTCCGGCCGGGCCGTTCAGGTATCCGAACACCTCCCACGCGCTGAGTTCATCGACCAGCTGGCTACCCTGATTGGGCGGCCCCAGCATGACGACACGGCCCATGTTTTCAGGGCTGTGGTCCTGTAACCAGTATCGCAACAGGATGCCACCCATGGAATGCGCAACGACATTGACGGTGTCACTGCCGCAGGCTGCAAATGCTTGCGGGATGGTTTGTTCGGCCAGTTCGGGGATACCGATTTCGGTCGATGGGTAACCGGGGCGCACGACGGAATAGCCATTCGCTTTGAACAGTTGCTCCATCACGCTGAATGACGCCTCGGTCCGGGCCAGACCGTGCAGCAGGACAACGCATTTCGCGCTGGCCACGGCGGGAAAAAGGCAACAAAGCAGGGCGATCAGAATTCTCATACCCGCCAGATAAAGCCTGTGCGCCTGCGTTAAAAGCCCTTCCCACGTTGACGTCGCAGGACAGCCAGCGCGATACCGCCCAAAACCAGTGCCGCACCAACAAGCAGCCGCACACCCGCGCTTTCCCCCAACAGTACCACGCCGCCCACAATCGCGATCACCGGCACGCTGAGCTGGACGACCGCCGCCGTTGAAGGTGCCAGCCGGGGCAGAACGCGATACCACAAGGCGTATCCCAGACCCGAGGTCACGCCACCTGACAAGGCCGCAAGGAGATAGCCCAATCCGGTCATGTGCCACTCTGCCCCTGTGGCCATCAGGGCCAGCGCGGTTACCGGCAGCGCGACGATGAAATTTGCGGCCGTGCCCTGCAACGCATCAGGCTCGGACCGCCCGACCAGTGAATAGGCTGCCCAGCCGATCCCGGCTGCAATCATCAAAACGGTTCCGGTTGGATCGACCTGCACTGTTCCTGTGGGCCACAGGACACAGGCCAGACCACCCAGTGCAATCGCTGCCCCGGCCAGCTGTCGTCGGGTGGGTTTGACCCCGGCAAGGGCGGTGGCGGCGAACATAGTGATCTGCACAACGGCAAACAGGATAAGTGCGCCCAGCCCCGCATCCAACGTCAGATAGGCAATGGAAAACCCGATCATATACAGGGAAAGCGACCCGGCCCCGATGACGCGCCTGCGGTTGCGAAGGGGCAAATGTCCTCTACGCAGCAGGATCAGTGCGGCCAGAACCAACGCCCCCGCCAGAACCCGGATAATGGCAAACCCCGCAGGATCACTGGACCCGCTGTCGATAGCCAGCCGGTTCAGAATGGAGTTCGCCGCAAAGGCGCACATGGTCAGGGCGGTCAGAAGGAACAGTCGCATTTCAACCACATACCGACTTGGCGGCGCGTTGGACACTCACAATTCGGGCACACGCGGCCCAGCCTTCATCTTTTACAAAATACTCCCGCCGGAGGCATGGCCGCATTGCGGCCATCGGAAATGAAACGGGGCCGCCAAAAGGCGACCCCGTCCGTTAGCACTTTGCTTCCCCTCTCGACAGCTTGACCTTGCAGCCAAACGCCTGTCAGGGGTCGTCGGAATTCGCTTAGGCGAATTCGACGTGCTTACATCATGCCGCCCATGCCGCCCATGTCGGGCATGCCGCCAGCAGGTGCATCTTTTTGCGGTTTGTCTGCAACCATCGCTTCGGTGGTGACCAGCAGGCCGGCAACCGATGCCGCATCTTCCAGAGCGGTACGGACAACTTTGGCCGGGTCGATCACGCCGAACGAGAACATGTCGCCATATTCTTCGGTCTGAGCGTTGAAGCCAAAGGCCGGATCCGAAGATTCGCGCACCTTGCCTGCAACAACCGCACCGTCAACGCCTGCGTTTTCGGCGATCTGGCGCAGCGGCGCTTCGATGGCCTTGCGCACGATGTTGATGCCTGCGTCCTGATCAGCGTTTGCGCCTTTCAGCGATTCCAGTGCTTTACCGGCCTGAACCAGAGCAACACCACCGCCTACAACGACGCCTTCCTGAACGGCTGCGCGTGTTGCGTTCAGAGCATCGTCCACACGGTCCTTACGCTCTTTCACTTCAACTTCGGTCATGCCGCCGACGCGGATAACGGCAACACCGCCTGCCAGTTTGGCAACGCGTTCCTGCAGCTTCTCACGGTCGTAATCCGACGAGGTTTCTTCGATCTGGGTGCGGATCTGAGCAACACGTGCTTCGATCTCGGCTTTCTCGCCAGCACCGTCGACGATGGTGGTTTCGTCTTTGCTGATCTCGATCTTCTTGGCGGTGCCCAGCATGTCCATGGTGACATTCTCAAGCTTCATGCCCAGATCTTCGCTGATCACCTGACCGCCGGTCAGGATTGCGATGTCCTGTAGCATGGCCTTACGGCGATCGCCGAAGCCCGGTGCCTTGACAGCAGCAATTTTCAGGCCGCCGCGCAGTTTGTTGACAACCAGAGTTGCCAGCGCTTCACCTTCAACGTCTTCTGCAATGATCAGCAGCGGCTTTTGCGACTGGATCACCTGCTCGAGCAGAGGAACCATCGGCTGCAGCGAGGACAGTTTCTTTTCGTGCAGCAGGATCATGCAGTCGTCGAGTTCTGCGATCATCTTGTCTGCGTTGGTGACGAAGTAAGGCGACAGATAGCCGCGGTCGAACTGCATACCTTCGACAACATCGGTCTCGGTTTCCAGACCTTTGTTTTCTTCGACGGTGATGACGCCTTCGTTGCCAACCTTCTGCATCGCGTCCGCGATCTGCTGGCCAATTTCAGCTTCGCCGTTGGCCGAGATGGTGCCAACCTGAGCAACTTCTGCCGAGTCTTTGACTTCGCGCGAAGCAGCACGGATGCCTTCGACAACTTTGGCGGTTGCCAGGTCGATGCCGCGCTTCAGGTCCATCGGGTTCAGGCCCGCTGCAACCTGCTTCAGGCCTTCTTTTACGATGGCCTGCGCCAGAACGGTCGCGGTGGTGGTGCCGTCGCCGGCTTCGTCATTGGTGCGGCTGGCGACTTCTTTCACCATCTGCGCGCCCATGTTTTCGAACTTGTCTTCCAGTTCGATTTCCTTGGCAACCGAAACACCGTCTTTGGTGATGCGCGGTGCGCCGAAGGATTTGTCCAGAACCACGTTGCGGCCTTTAGGGCCCAGGGTCACTTTGACAGCATCCGCCAGAATGTTGACGCCTTTCAGCATCTTGTTGCGGGCATCGGTGTCGAACTTGACGTCCTTTGCAGCCATGTCGTTTCTCCTTGAGAAAATGTGTTGAGTGGAAGATCAGAGAAAGCGCGGGCTTACTCGATGATCCCCATGATGTCGCTTTCTTTCATCATCAGCAGCTCTTCGCCGTCGACCTGGACCTCGGTGCCCGACCATTTGCCGAACAGGATCTTGTCGCCAGCCTTGACCGCCATTGCGATCAGCTCGCCGCTGTCCTTGCGCGCGCCTTCGCCGGTTGCGACGACTTCGCCTTCGCTGGGCTTTTCTTTTGCGCTGTCAGGAATGATCAGTCCGCCGGCGGTTTTTTCATCGCTTTCGGTACGGCGAACCAGCACACGGTCATGAAGCGGTTTCAATGCCATCTTTGCAGCTCCTTGGGCTCAAAGTTTTGTTTATCCTCCCCTCGCCATTCGACGAGGCGTTAGCACTCGGTGTGTGTGAGTGATAACGACGCATAGCTAGGGAGTCTAAAACGCCGAGTCAACAAGGTGTTTGGGATTTTTTTGAGAACGGCCTAGTCGGCCTGTTCCCAGCTGTAGGCCCAGTGTTTCAAGCCGTCTGTTCCCTCAGAGGTAAGTGCGTAGACACCTTTTTCAACCTTCTCGAACCAGCCATAGTGATTTTCCCGCATCAACCGGGTGGCGACCGGAACACCCACCGATCTGGCGACCTCGCCCCCTTTGGCCGGGCCGTGTTCGGCCAGAAAGGCCGCGCATTTCAGCGCATCCTGGCGGTAGGCCGTCACGATCCCATGACGTGTCGCGCCCCCGGAATTGGGGTCGCCCTCCAGCCGGTCGAATTCGCGCAGCAGCCGCGCCGCCCTGGCCTTGTTCTTGCGCGGCGCATAGGGGCCCGGATCGCATTGCACCTCGACCGTGCCATCGGAACGCACGGTGATCAGACCCAGACCAAGCCTGCGGCACAGCGCAATATTGTCCCTGAGCGCCCGTCGGGCCGTGCGCCCGGTGGGTTTGCTGACCCCGATATAGACCTGATCCGTGAGTTTCAGGCGGGCAATTGCCTGATGGAACAGGGACAGCGTGAACCTGAGCTTGAGCTCGACAATCACAGGCGGCTCGTCTTCGCGCATCGCGACGATGTCGGCAGCGCCCACTTCTCCTTTGACGATGTATCCCTGACGCTCCAAGAGCGCCTTGATCGGGGGATAGAGGTCCTGCTCGCGGTTCATGGGCCTATGCTACGCAGATTGTTGAGGAATACCAGACGGGTTGCTTGAACATGGGTCGCAGGCATGGCTATGTCTGGAACACCTTGATGACACAACACCGGATGGGTTCATGCGCCTGCTGACATTTCTTGCTTTTCTAATGGCCCCGATCACGGCTGCGGCTGCGTGCGATGGGCAGGACCTGCGCCCGCAGCTGTCGGATGACGCGCGGGCCGAATTGCAGCGCGCGGTGGCGGACATCCCCTTTCCTGAAGGCAACCACTGGATTGCGCGCAAGGATGACACGGTTCTGCACATCATTGGCACCCTGCACACGTATGACGAACGCATGGAAAAGGTGGTCGAACGCCTGTCTCCGGACCTGAGCAAGGCTGACGCGTTCTATTTCGAAGTCACACAGACTGACATGGACGCATTCGAAAAAAACCTGGCCAATAATCTCAGCGCTGTAATGATCACATCCGGGCCGACCCTGATCGACCTGATGGGAGATGAAGACTGGGCCGCATTCTCGACCGCGTTGAACCAGCGCGGCATTCCCGGCTGGATGGCGGCCAAAATGCGACCGTGGTTCTTGAGCATGATGCTGAGCATCCCGCCCTGCATGATGGAAGATCCGAACGGGACCTACGGCATGGACGCCCGCCTGAACGATCTGGCCGCAGAAAACGGCATTCCGCAACACTCGCTGGAACGTATCGACGACCTGATCGCCATGTTCGACAGTCACCCGCTGGAACAGCAGGTCGAGTCACTGGTGCGCCTGTCCGGGGCGATGATGGGAAGCAACGATCAACTGGCCACCATGGCCAATGGATATCTGGAAGAAAAGCACGCCGAGATCATACAATTTGCCCGCCTGCAGGGGTTCGAAGAATCCGGGCTGAGCCGGGACGTCTTCGATGAGGAATGGAACGGGTTCGAGCAGCAGATGCTGGTCCAGCGGAATGCCCTCTGGATGGAGCATATTCTGGCCATCACGGATCAGACAGCGGTGATCGCGGTCGGCGCAGGTCATCTGAGTGACGACCACGGTTTGCTGAACCAGCTGGAGCAGGCCGGATACACGCTGACACGCGCCTCTTTCTAAGCCGGTTCAGCGGTTTTCAGACCAAGCGTCGCAGACGGGCTGCTGTGGCGTGACAAGGACGTTTGTCCGCCCTATAAGGCGCGCAAATTTCCATTCCGCAGGACGCTGACATGACAACGCTCGTATTTGGTCACAAATCCCCCGACACCGATTCCACAGGCTCGCCGATCCTGTGGTCGTGGTACCTTAACGAAATCAAAGGTGTGCAGGCCGAGCCCGTGCTGTTGGGCGAACCCAACACCGAAGCGGCATTCATGCTGGACAACTGGGATCTGCCGAAGCCACGTATCCTGAACGATCTGGCCGCGGACACTCCGGTGGTCATCGTCGACACCAACAACCCCGCCGAACTGCCCGCCAACGTCAATGACGCAGACATCCGCGCCATTATCGACCACCACAAGCTGGTCGGTGGTCTGGAAACCAAAGGCCCGATCGACATCACCGTGCGCCCGCTGGCCTGCACGGCCACCATCATGGTCGACCTGATGGGTGACGATGCGGCCAAGATGCCTGACGCCATCAAGGGCGCGGCACTGACCTGCATCCTGTCGGACACGCTGGAATTCCGCTCGCCCACCACCACGCCCCATGACCGCGAGGTTGCTGAGCGGCTGGCAGCCGAGCTGGAGCTGGATATCTCGGCTTACGCGGCAGACATGTTTGCGGCGAAATCGGATGTCTCGTCCTTCGCGGATGCCGAACTGATCCGCATGGACAGCAAGGAATACGAGGTCGATGGCACCAAATTCCGTGTCTCGGTTCTGGAAACCACTGCGCCGGGCGTCATTCTGGACCGCAAGGCAAGCCTGGCGGGTTCGATGGTGGATGTCGCCAAGGAAGACGGTGTCGATCAGGTGTTGCTGTTCGTCGTGGATATCCTGAACGAGGAAGCCACTCTGCTGGTGCCCAACGATCTGGTCAAAACCGTTGCCGAGAAAAGCTTTGGTGCATCCGTCGATGGCGACGCCGTGGTTCTGCCGGGCATCATGAGCCGTAAAAAGCAGATCATTCCGAACCTGAAGGTCTGAAGAAACACGCGGGGTCTGTCGTTCTGAGTAAAACGGACCCCGCATTATTGGTCTTCGGCCTGCGCATCCGGCATTGCGCTTGGGCAGACCTGTACCCGACAGATGAAATACAGGGTGGCCACCTATCGATTGGTGGCCAATCCCTTGCCAATCGGTCATAAGGCTCGTGCAGTTTCAGCTTGAGGCCACATATGACCCAGATCGTTCACGCGCTTTCCGAAATCTCTGCCCGCTACAAAGCGTTGTTTGTCGATCTGTGGGGGTGCGTTCACAACGGGATCACGGCCTATCCCGAAGCTGTTGCAGCCCTTCAAGCCTATCGCGCGGACGGGGGGCTTGTCGTGCTGGTCACGAACTCGCCCAAACCCCGCGCGGGTGTGGCCGAGCAACTGGTGCAGTTCAATGTTCCCGCAGACGCCTATGACACCATTGCCACCAGCGGCGATTCCGCGCGGTCGGCGATGTTCCGTGGCGCTGTCGGGCACAAGGTTTACTTCATGGGGGAATGGCAGCGCGATGCGGGCTTTTTCGAGCCACTGAAACTGCTGCACCACCCGATCCATATCGAACGTGTCCCGCTAAGAGAGGCCGAAGGGATCGTCTGCTGTGGTCCCTTTGATCCGATGGCTGACCCGGTCGTGAACCGCCCCGATTTCCTCTATGCCAAGCAGATGGGCATGAAGCTGCTATGCGCAAACCCCGATATTGTTGTCGATCGCGGCGAGGTGCGCGAATGGTGTGCCGGCGCTTTGGCAAAGCTCTATACCGAGATGGGCGGCGAGAGCCTGTATTTCGGCAAACCGCACCCGCCGATCTACGATCTGGCGCGCCGCAGGTTGCAGGAACTGGGCCATGATATCCCGGATAGCGACATTCTGGTGATCGGCGACGGCCCCCATACGGACATTCTGGGGGGCATGGGTGAAGGCATTGATTCCCTGTTCATTTCGGGCGGGCTGGCGGCGGCCGAGACAAAAACGTCGCACCATCCGGATCACGAATCCCTAACAGCTTATATCGAAAGGGAAAAGATCAACCCGACCTACACAATCGGTCGATTGAGATAGCAAGAAAAGACTTGATTTTCTGCAACTGCGAAGTAATAAAGTTGCCAACCTAGGCCGGATAGTGGTTTTTTCTTTCTCGGTCGATTTCGAGTGAGGGCAACATGTTGGACAATCTTCCACGCGGAACGATCTGTATCGAAGACATCGAAATGGGCATGTCCCGCCACCTGCGCAAAGTGGTGACGGACGAAGATATCGAGATGTTTGCGCAGATCTCGACAGACCGCAATCCGGTGCATCTGGATGATGATTATGCCCGCGATACAATCTTCGAAGGGCGCATCGCGCACGGGATGCTGACAGCTGGGCTGATTTCGGCCGTGATTGGCGAACAACTGCCGGGCCATGGCACGGTCTATATGGGGCAGTCACTGAAGTTCCTGGCCCCCGTGCGCCCCGGTGACATGGTTTACGCCGAGGTCAAAGTTATCGACATCGACTTTTCCAAGCGTCGCGTCAAACTGGATTGCCATTGCTCGGTCGAGGGCAAGAAGGTTCTGATCGGTGAAGCCATGGTACTGGCCCCGTCGCGCAAGTTCGACTGATCGGCGAACACTTCCATGCAAAAGGCGCCCGACCGGCGCCTTTTTTGTTTGGACGCTGTTTTTTGCCTGTGCCTTTCAGGACGGTCGGGCGCGTTTTCGCCCTTTCAACGCACCGGATTCCAGAATGATCTCTGACACCACGTGTTCGCGCCTGTAGGCCATCACATGAACGCCGGACACCCCCGCGATATCGCGGATCTGCTGGATCAGTTCGATACAGATCTTCTTGCCCTCGTCAGCTGGCTTTTCGGCTTTCTCCATCCGCTCGATGACCTGATCGGGGATGTGAATGCCGGGAACATTGCTGCGCATCCAGCGTGCCGCACGCGCTGACGCGATGGGGCCGACGCCCGCGATGATGAACACTTTCTTGTCCAGCCCCGCATCCCTCACCCGCGCCATGAATTTCTCGAACAGCGGAATGTCGTAGATGTAATTGGTCTGAATATACTCGGCCCCGGCCTCAACCTTCTTTGCCAGACGGTCAGGTCGCCAGTCATAAGGCGGGATACAGGGGTTTTCGGCAGCACCAAGGAACAGTTGCGGCGGGCGCGTGATCTTACGACCAGAAAGGAACATTCCCTGATCGCGCATCGTGCGGATCGTCCGCAACAGGGTCAGGGAATCGAAATCGAAAACCGGTTTTGCCCCCGGCTGATCCCCGACGCCGACGCCGTCGCCGGTCAGGCACAGCACGTTACTGACGCCCAACGCCGCAGCCCCCAGAACATCTCCCTGAATGGCAATCCGGTTCCGGTCGCGGCAGGAAATCTGATAGACCGGAGAATAACCCGCGCGCGTCAGCAAGGCACAAATCCCAATCGAGGACATGTGACAGTTCGCGCCCGAAGCATCGGTTGCATTGATCGCGTCAGCCACTTCACCAAGCGGTTGGGCCGCCTGATAAACATCCTCGGGGTCGGCACTGTCGGGTGGGTTCAATTCGGCGGTGACTGCGAAACGGCCTGAACGGAGTACCTTTTCCAACCGGCTGTGCGACACATATCCTTGGGGAACCGGAACATAGCCAATCGGCTCCACCTCGTTGCGATGGGTATCACTCATTTCTTCAGTTCCCGGTTTATCGCGTTGGGTGGTTCGGCGGCCAGTGGTGCCGCAGAAGGTTCATTCTCGCGCGCTTCGGGGAATGCCTCGGCCAGCGCCAATCGGGCAGCATCCCGGGTCTCGCGCTCGTGCGCTGCAATCTCGCGGCTGACCCGCAACCAGGATGACGAGCCTTTCAACGTGTGCTCCACCGGTGGCAGAACTTCTTTTATCTTGTCGGCTCCGTTCCGCATGCGGCTGGCTCCGTTCCAGGCCAGGGCCCAGACACATTTCATATCCGGCTTCACCTCACAAAACTCGCCGGGACGTACGCCGCCACAGGGGCCATTGCGCAATTGCTTTGGGCAGTTCATCGGGCAGGACATGCCGGTGGATGACAACACGCATTGCCCGCACATCTTGCAATCGAACAACAGGGTTTTGACGCCCTTCTCGACCAGTGCGATGGGGCGTTCGACGCGGTTATATCCGATCTTTGCAAATAGCGGGTCCATCGCGACCATGCCGCGTTCGACACATTTATAGATCCACTCGAAAGTGCGGGCATGACGAATCGCGAACAGTCGCATTCGGTACATGGGTCTGCCTCCTGTGCTGGGTTCATTCGAACCTCGCCGGGCTTTGATCCGGTGCGCCTTAATCCAGGGAACCGGATTTTCAGTCTAAACCCGGAGTTTTTTTTGAATCAAGCGGTTGGAGGCGCTTGGCCTGAAATACTTGGATTGGCCTCGTCCATTTCCCGGCCAAGCGAAATGTTCAGAGCTCAATCACAGGATCACATTCTTGGAATTCAAACTGCCGCTTGAACAAATTGACTCGCGCCGCTACGCAATCGTCTATGCACATCATCCGGGATATCCAGTTCGTCCAGCCAGAAGATCGCGGCGCCAGCGTGGCAATCGGGAATTTCGACGGCGTTCATTTGGGGCACCAGTCGGTCATTGAACTGGCCCGTAGTGCAGCGCCGGAGGCGCCGCTGGGTGTGTTGACCTTCGAGCCGCATCCGCGGGAGTATTTTGCGCCGGACACGCCTCCGTTCCGCCTGATGCGGGGCAATGCGCGGGCGCACCGGCTGGAAAAGCTGGGCGTAGAGAAGCTGTATGAACTGCCGTTCAACGCCGCGCTGGCAGGGCTATCGCCGGAAGAGTTTGCACGCAACGTGATCTGCGACGGGCTGGGCCTGTCGCATGTCGTGGTGGGGGCCGATTTCTGCTTTGGCAAGGGCCGCAGCGGCACGGCGCAGGATCTGGTGCGGTTCGGGCGGGACATGGGGTTCGGCGTGACGATTGCGCCTTTGATGGAACGGTCGGAAAACGTTGTGTCCTCAACCGCCATTCGCACCGCGCTGAGCGACGGCCGACCACGGGACGCAGCCGCGATGCTGGGACACTGGCACCGGATCGAAGGCGAAGTGATCGGGGGCGAACAGCGCGGGCGCGAGTTGGGCTTTCCCACCGCGAATATGTCCATCGAAGGGCTGCACCCGCCAAAGTTCGGTGTCTACGCCGTATTGGTGGACGTGTTGGATGGGCCGCATAAAGGCAGCTATCACGGCGCGGCCTCGATCGGGGTACGTCCGATGTTTAACGGCCAGGTGCCCAATATCGAAACCTTCCTGTTCGACTTTTCGGGCGATCTGTACGGGGCGACGCTGTCGGTGGGTCTGATCGACTTTCTGCGCCCCGAGATGACATTTGACGGGCTGGAGAGTCTGATCACGCAGATGGATGCCGACTGCAAACAGGCCCGCGGTATATTGACCACCCTATGAGTGTTGATCCGATTGAACGCACGGGCCTGCCTGCCCGGTTTTGGGAGCGCAAACCCCTGCGCCAAATGAACCAGCGCGAGTGGGAGGCGTTATGTGATGGCTGCGGCAAATGCTGCCTGAACAAGCTGGAAGATGAAGACACGGGCGAGGTTGCCCTGACCTGCGTCGCGTGCCGCCTGTTGGATGACGAAAGCTGCCGCTGCGTACAATACGACATCCGGCATCAATTCGTGCCCGAATGCATCGTCATGACCCCCGACAATATCGACGAACATGCCTATTGGTTGCCACAAACCTGCGCGTATCGGTTGCTGTGGGAAGGCAAACCGCTTTACGACTGGCACCCGTTGATATCTGGTACAGCGGACAGTGTGCATGCCGCCGGGGTCTCGGTTCAGGGGCGCACAGTGTCCGAGTTTGAGACACCCATGGAAGAGTGGGAAGATTACATAATCGAGGAGCCAAGCTGATGCATTTCGCGTCTGACAATTCCGGGCCGGTTCATCCGCAGGTCATGGCCAGGCTGGCCGAGGTCAATCAGGGCTATCAGATGGCCTATGGTGCGGATACGCTGATGAACGAGGTGCGCGACCGTATCCGCAGCATCTTCGAGGCTCCGGGTGCTGCGGTCTATCTGGTGGCGACGGGGACAGCCGCGAATTCTCTGGCCCTTGCAACATTGTCAAAGCCTTGGGAAACGGTTTTCTGTTCCCCAGTCGCGCATATCCACGAGGACGAATGCAACGCACCGGAGTTTTACAGCGGCGCCAAGCTGACCCTGGTTCCGGGCGGAGACAAGATGACCCCTGAGGCGCTGCGCGGGTCAATTCTGGGTGAAGAAACACGCGGCGTACATGGGCCGCAGCGCGGACCCGTGTCGATCACACAAGTGACCGAGCGCGGATCGGTTTATTCGCTGGCAGAGTTGCAGGCCCTGTGCGGGGTCGCCAAGATGTACGGCCTGCCTGTACATCTGGACGGCGCGCGCTTTACCAACGCGTTGGTTGCGCTGAACTGTTCCCCGGCGGATATGACGTGGAAAGCAGGTGTGGATGCTGTCAGTTTTGGTGGCACCAAGAACGGTCTGATGGGTGTCGAGGCGGTGGTGTTCTTTGATGAAAGCAAAGCCTGGGAGTTTGAGCTGCGGCGCAAGCGCGGGGCGCATCTGTTTTCCAAGCACCGCTATCTGTCCGCTCAGATGGCGGCCTATCTGGAAGACGACCTGTGGCTGAAGATGGCACGTCAGGCCAATGACAACTGCGCCCGCTTGGCCGAGGGTTTGCGCGCCAAGGGGGCCGCGTTTCTGCACGAACCGCAGGCCAATATGATCTTTGCCTCATTCCCACGCGCGAAGCACAAGCAGCTGCATGAGGCCGGCGCGGTTTATCACCTTTGGGGGGCAGAGCTGGACGGCGAGGATGAAAACGAAAACCTCGCGTGCAGGCTGGTTTGCGACTGGTCCATCGGAGCGGCGGAGATCGATCAGTTTCTCAATCTGCTTTAACGCCTAACGGGGCGTTGGCCTGCCAGAACGCCCGCAGCAAAGCGCCGGTTTCATCAGGGTGTGAAATCGGCAGCATGTGCCCTGCGCCGTTGATGCGTTCATGGCGTGCATCAGGCAGGCGCCGTTTCAGCCCTGCGCAAATCGCGTGGATCACCGGCGGCGTCTCTGACCCGCTCAGCAGCAGGGTCGGCATCGATGCACGCCGAAGCTGATCGGCGTCAAGCAACCCTGCCTGATCATCGTAGAGCACAGGCTGCACAGCCGGAACCGCATCGATTCCACGCACCATATTTGCCCGCGTGCGTTCGGGCAAATCAGGCCATTTGGGGCTGATCTTCGTGCTCCACGCCCTGTTGAACAGGCGCGCCGCCAAAACCTTGTCACCAGATGCGAAGGCCGCATTGACCGGCTCGGAGTCCCGTTCGTGCTGTTCGAACAACAGCGGCGCATCCTGTTTTGCAACTGCAAAGAACACGGGTTCGATCAGGATCAGGCTGCGCACGCGGTCGGGATGTTCGATCGCCAGCCTGAGCGCGATCATCGCCCCAAAGGAATGCCCGATTACATCCATGGGTTCGGTCAATTCAGCCAGGGCGGGTTTGGTCACTGCGACAAAGAAATCACCCTGCCCGTCCCAATCCGGGCTGCGCCCATGCGACAACATATCCGGGGCAATAAATGACGCGCAGCCATCCAGCGCACTGGCCAAACCAGACCAGGCACCGGAATGCGCAATCGTGCAATGGAGGGCGAGCAGTTTCCGCTCCCCCTCACCCAAGTGCCTGACGAAAACGGATTGCATCACGGCCCTGACCGTCACCCGTTCATCTTGGCCAGATGCCGGTCCAGATCGTCCAGCCTGTCCTGACCCCAGAACCGCTGATCGTCGGGCGTGATATAGAACGGTGCGCCGAAGACACCCCGGTCCACGGCTTCCTCTAGGTTGGCGGCATAGGTTTCTGCCCCCACCAGCAAGCCGCTGTCTGCCAGACCGGGATCAAACCCGGCTTGCGTCAGACATTCGCGGATGACATCGTCCTGTGCGATATCCTTTTCCTCGGCCCAGCAGGCGCGAAGGAAGGAATGACACAGCTTACCCACATCGCCCGAACCGTCCTTGATCGCGGCAATAACCGCATAAGATGACGGGGCCATGTTGGTCGGCCAGTGCGCCGGTTTCAGATTGAACTCCATCCCCAGATTCTTCGATTGGCGCAGCAACTCCTGTGCGCGGTACTCGATACGAGAGATATGCCGGTCTTTCGGAGGGGTTCCCCCGGTGCGCGCGAACAGGGCGATAATGTCCAGCGGTTTATAGTTGATCGTCGCGCCGTGTTTCGCCGCGATATCTTCCAGCCGCATCCCCGCCAGATAGGAATAGGGTGAGAGTGTCGCAAAAAAGTAGTCAATCTGGGTCATGTGCACTTTCTCCGCTGCGTTACCTTTGCGGGACGGTAAGGCCATGCTAAGCGGTGTCAACATCACGATTCTGTCACATTGCCATTGCTGCCCGGGGACCTCAGCCGATGCCGACACTTCACGAACCCAAGCTTATCGCTGGGAACGCCAACCTTCCGCTTGCCCAAGCCATCGCACGCCGCATGAGCCTGTACCGAGGCGTTGATCAGGGTCTGGTCGATGCGCGTGTCGAACGGTTCAACGACGGTGAGATTTTCGTCGAAGTATTCGAGAATGTGCGCGGCGAGGATATGTTCATTATCCAGCCGACCTCGAACCCGGCCAATGACAACCTGATGGAACTGCTGATCATCGCAGATGCCCTGCGCCGGTCGTCCGCGCAGCGGATCACTGCCGTGATCCCGTATTTCGGGTACGCTCGTCAGGACCGTCGCACCAAGGCCCGCACGCCCATCAGCGCCAAGCTGGTGGCCAACATGCTGACCGGGGCCGGGATCGAACGGATCCTGACAATGGACCTGCACGCGGCCCAGATTCAGGGCTTTTTCGATATGCCCGTGGACAACCTTTATGCCTCGCCCATCTTTGCGCTGGATGTGAAGCATCAGTTCAAGGGAAATCTGGATGAAATCATGGTGGTTTCACCCGACGTGGGCGGCGTGGCCCGCGCACGCGAACTGGCCAAGCGGATCAACGCCCCTCTGTCGATCGTGGACAAGCGCCGCGAGAAAGCGGGCGAAGTCGCCGAGATGACCGTGATCGGGGATGTGAAGGACAAGATCTGTCTGATCGTCGACGACATGTGCGACACCGCCGGAACGCTGTGCAAGGCGGCGCAGGTGCTGCTGGATAACGGTGCGAAAGAGGTTCATTCCTACATCACGCATGGCGTCATGAGCGGCCCTGCGGTGGAACGGGTGACAAATTCGGTGATGAAGTCGCTGGTGCTGACCGACACCATCCAGCCGACCAAAGAGATTTTGGGCGCCAAGAACATCCGCATTGTTCCGACCGCGCCTATCTTTACGCAGGCGATCCTGAACATCTGGAACGGAACCAGCGTGTCATCCCTGTTCGAAGACAAGACGCTGACACCGATCTACGAATCCATGTACCAGATGGATTGAGTTTGGACGGGGCGACAGGATGTGTCGTCCCTTTCTTTTTGAACCATCGATTGCGCACAAGCCTGACCCATGTGCGCGATCAGCGACACAAGTGGACCGATCTCCATGACTGGCAACAAACGCATTGTTCTTTCCAGCGACCACGCGGCAATCGAGCTGCGTCAGGCTGTGGCCAACCACATCGCGCAGCAAGGCTGGGACGTGGTCGATATCGGCCCGACGACCCCTGAAAGCACCCATTACCCCAAACACGGCAAGGCCGCGGCACTGGCCGTGGCTTCGGGGGATTGCGGATTGGGCATTATCCTCTGCGGCACGGGTCAGGGCATCATGATGGCCGCAAACAAGGTGCCCGGCATTCGCTGCGGTGTCTGTTCGGATGCGTTTTCTGCGCGGATGATCCGCCAGCACAACAATGCCAACATGCTGTCGATTGGCGCGCGCGTTGTCGGCGAAGGTCAGGCGCTGGATATTGTGGATGCGTTTCTGGGGGCCGAATTCGAAGGTGGCCGCCACGCCACACGGGTCGACATGATCGAAGCGCAGGACGACTGAGCCCCGCGCCTGTCCTGCAAGCCCCGGATCAGGAAATGTTCCAGTCGTCGGGGTGTGCTACCTCTCCAAACGCGGTCCAACTGATCCGGATCCGGGCAATCCGCGTGTCGGACCATGTCCGAAACACCGCTTCGAACCCTTCCGAGGTGATATTTTCTGCCTGAACCTCGGCGCGCAGGGCTGATGATGTGTCGACATCCCAAAGGGAAATCCCGATCTGAACCATGGGCGGGCTAAGAAACGTGCCCTTGAATTGGATGGGTTTCCGGCGTTCGCGGGGGCCTTCGCCAGTCCACATGTCCCCGCCTTCGGCAAATTCCGAAAACAGAACACTTTCACCCTGATCGATGCCAATGGGATGGGTCAGAAATTTTTTCATGTTTTCATCATTATACTTGAATTTCCGCAACTTACCCCGGCTTTCTGGCAAAAGCACGACAAAAAAAACGGCCCCGCAATCGCGAGGCCGTTCCAATTTTCCACTGTTAAGCCAATTACAGGCTCATATGTGTCCCAAGAGCTTCCATATCGGCCAGCAGCTTGGCGGCTTCGTCGACGATCGACATGTCGTCGCCGCCCTTTGCCGCTTCGTGCGAGGCGCGTGCCTCGGCAATCAGCTCGTCCATATGCGAACGGGTGATTTCCGAAACCGGAACCGCCTTTTCGGCCAAAACCGACAGGCTGTCGCCGTTGATCTGGGCAAACCCGCCGGTGACCAGGTATTCGCTGGACCCTTCGGGTGCCTCAACCTTCAGCAGACCGGGGCGCAGCGTTGTGATGGTGGGGGCATGATCGGGCATCGCCGTCATGTCCCCGTCCGCGCCGGGAATCTGGACCGCGGTGACCTCGAGTGAAGCAAGGCTCCGCTCGGGGCTGACGAGGTCGAAATGCATCGTGTTTGCCATCAGGGATACTCCTTAGGCGGCTGCTGCTGCCATTTTCTCGGCTTTGGCGATCACTTCGTCGATGCCGCCAACCATCAGGAAGGCTGCTTCGGGCAGGTGATCGTATTCGCCAGCCACAACGGCCTTGAACGACGAGATTGTGACATCCAGAGGAACCTGAACACCCGGCGAGCCGGTGAAGACCTCGGCCACGTCGAACGGCTGCGACAGGAAGCGTTCGATCTTACGGGCACGGGCCACGGTCAGCTTGTCCTCTTCCGACAGTTCGTCCATGCCGAGGATGGCGATGATGTCCTGCAGTGACTTGTAGCGCTGGAGGATCTGCTGAACGTCGGTCGCAACCTTGTAGTGCTCTTCGCCGACGATGGCCGGGTCGAGCAGGCGCGAGGTCGAGTCGAGCGGGTCAACCGCCGGGTAGATACCCTTTTCCGAGATCGCACGGTTAAGAACGGTGGTCGCATCCAAGTGAGCAAACGAGGTTGCCGGCGCGGGGTCGGTCAAGTCGTCCGCAGGCACGTAGATCGCCTGCACCGAAGTGATCGATCCGGCCTTTGTCGAGGTGATGCGTTCCTGCAGGGCACCCATGTCTGTGGCCAGTGTCGGCTGGTAGCCCACAGCGGACGGGATACGACCCAGCAGAGCCGACACCTCGGAACCCGCCTGTGTAAAGCGGAAGATGTTGTCGACGAAGAACAGAACGTCGGTACCGGACTGGTCGCGGAACTGCTCGGCCAGAGTCAGACCGGTCAGAGCAACACGCGCACGCGCACCCGGAGGCTCGTTCATCTGACCGTAAACCAGGGCCACCTGGCTTTCCGACAGGTTGTCCGGCTTGATCACGTTCGATTCGATCATCTCGTGATACAGGTCGTTGCCTTCACGGGTCCGTTCACCAACACCCGCAAACACCGAGAAGCCCGAGTGCACTTTTGCGATGTTGTTGATCAGTTCCATGATCAGAACGGTTTTACCAACGCCGGCGCCGCCGAACAGGCCGATCTTACCGCCTTTGGCGTAAGGGGCCAGCAGGTCAACCACCTTGATGCCGGTGACCAGAACTTCGGACTCGGTCGACTGTTCGGCAAAGGTCGGTGCGGGCTGGTGGATCGCGCGCGCTTCGGTTGCCTCAACCGGGCCTTTTTCGTCGATCGGCTCGCCGACCACGTTCAGGATGCGGCCCAGGGTGGCGTTGCCAACCGGAACCGAGATCGGTGCACCGGTGTCGGTGACCACTTCACCACGGACCAGACCTTCGGTCGCGTCCATCGCGATGGTGCGGACAGTGTTTTCACCCAGGTGCTGAGCAACTTCCAACACCAGGCGCTTGCCGTTGTTGGTGGTTTCCAGCGCGTTCAGAATTTCAGGCAGCTGATCTTCGAAGTGCACGTCGACGACGGCCCCGATGATCTGTGTGACTTTGCCTTTTGCATTCGCCATGTTTCGTCTCCGGTTTGTCTCTACAGCGCCTCGGCGCCGGAAATAATTTCAATCAGCTCGTTGGTGATCACGGCCTGACGCGAGCGGTTGAACTGGATCGTCAGCTTGTCGATCATCTCACCCGCGTTGCGTGTCGCGTTGTCCATTGCGGACATCCGCGCGCCCTGTTCAGACGCTCCGTTTTCGAGCAGAGCCGAGAAGATCGCGGTCGCAACCCCCTTGGGCAGCAGGTCGGCCAGAATGGCCTCTTCGCTGGGCTCGTAGTCGAAAATGGCACCGCTGTCGTCACCTTCCGATTCCTCGAACGAGGCGGGGATGACTTGCTGTGCCGTCGGGATCTGGGTCACAACGTTGACGAACTTCGAGTAGAAGATCGTGGCAACGTCGAACTCGCCCCCGTCGAAGCGGGACAGGATGTCCTTTGCGATGTCCTGCGCGTTGGAATAACCCAGACGCTTGACCTCGCTCAGGTCCACATGCCCAACGAACAGATCGCCAAAATCACGCTTGAGCGCGTCGCGGCCTTTCTTGCCGACGGTCAGAATCTTGACCGTCTTGCCCTTGCCGCGCAGCTCTTCCGCCTTCTGGCGGGCCAGCTTGGCGATGTTCGAGTTGAAGCCGCCACACAGGCCGCGTTCAGCTGTCAACACAACCAGCAGATGGACATCATCACTGCCCGAACCACGGAGCAGCTTGGGGGCGCTGTCGCTGCCCCCGACCGACGCCGCCAGCCCGGCCATCACGGCATTGAACCGCTCGGCATAAGGGCGCGAGGCTTCGGCAGATTCCTGGGCGCGGCGCAGTTTTGCGGCCGCGACCATCTGCATGGCCTTGGTGATCTTGCGGGTCGATTTGACCGACTCGATCCTGTTTTTAAGGTCCTTCAGACTAGGCATCGGAACCTCCTATCAAGCGAAGGTCGCGGCGTATTCGTCGATCGCTGCTTTGAGTTTGTCGGACGCGTCGCCTTTGATCTTCGGATCTTCGTCGGTGATCCACTTCAGCAGGTCAGCGTGCTTGCCGCGCAGATGCGCCAGCAGGCCAGCCTCGTAGCGGCCAACATCCGACACGTCGATCTTATCGAGGTAACCGTTGGTGCCCGCGAAGATGACGCAGACGATTTCCGCGTTGGTCAGCGGCGAGTACTGCGGCTGCTTCATCAGCTCGGTCAGGCGCGCACCGCGGTTCAGCAGCTGCTGGGTTGCGGCGTCGAGGTCGGAACCAAACTGTGCAAAGGCCGCCATTTCGCGATACTGAGCCAGTTCCAGCTTGACCGGACCGGCAACCGATTTCATCGCGTCGGTCTGAGCCGACGAGCCCACACGCGAAACCGACAGACCGGTGTTCACAGCAGGACGGATGCCCTGATAGAACAGTTCGGTTTCCAGGAAGATCTGACCGTCGGTGATCGAGATCACGTTGGTCGGAATAAAGGCCGAAACGTCACCACCCTGGGTTTCGATAACCGGCAGAGCGGTCAGCGAACCTGCGCCGAAGTCTTCGTTCAGCTTCGCCGAACGTTCCAGCAGGCGGGAGTGGAGGTAGAAAACGTCACCCGGATAGGCTTCGCGGCCCGGCGGGCGGCGCAGCAGCAGCGACATCTGACGGTAGGACACGGCCTGTTTCGACAGGTCATCATAGATGATCAGCGCGTGGCGGCCATTGTCACGGAAGTATTCCGCCATCGCGGTTGCGGCATAGGGTGCCAGGAACTGCATCGGTGCCGGGTCGGACGCGGTTGCGGCGACAACGATCGAATACTCAATCGCACCGGATTCTTCCAGTTTCTTCACCAGCTGGGCAACGGTCGAACGTTTCTGACCGATCGCAACGTAAACGCAGTACAGTTTCTTCGACTCGTCGTCGCCTGCTGCTTCGTTATAGACCTTCTGGTTCAGGATGGTGTCCAGAGCCACAGCGGTTTTACCGGTCTGTCGGTCACCAATGATCAGCTCGCGCTGGCCACGGCCAATCGGGATCATCGCGTCAACCGATTTCAGGCCGGTTGCCATCGGTTCGTGCACCGATTTACGCGGGATGATGCCAGGTGCCTTGACGTCTGCAACGCCACGCTTGGTGGCATTGATCGGACCTTTGCCATCCAGCGGGTTGCCCAGACCGTCAACAACACGGCCCAGCAGCTCGTCACCGATCGGAACGTCCACGATCGAGTTGGTGCGCTTGACAGTGTCACCTTCTTTGATGTCACGGTCAGAACCGAAAATAACGACACCGACGTTGTCGCTTTCCAGGTTCAGCGCCATACCCATGATGCCGCCGGGGAATTCGACCATCTCACCGGCTTGAACGTTGTCCAGGCCATATACACGGGCAATCCCGTCACCGACGCTCAGCACGCGACCGATCTCGGCCACTTCGGCTTCCTGACCAAAATTCTTGATCTGGTCCTTCAGGATTGCAGAAATCTCTGCAGCTTGGATTCCCATTTATCCGACCTCTTTCATTGCATTCTGTAGGGAGTTCAGCTTCGAACGGATCGAACTGTCGATCATTTTCGAGCCCACTTTGACGACAAGACCGCCGATGAGGCTTTCATCCACGGTCGCATTGATAGTTACGGTCTTGCCCACACGCTCGGACAGCGTCTTGGACAGTTTTTCCAGTTGTGTCTTGGTCAGCGCCTTGGCCGAGGCGACATCGGCGGTCACTTCGCCACGCTCATCTGCCAGCATGTCACGCAGCACCTGCACCAGTTGCGGCACAACAAACAGGCGGCGTTTCTGCGCCATCAGAGCCAGCGTGTTGCGCAGGATGGCGTTCAGCCCCATCTTGTCAGCAACAGCGGCAATTGCTCCTTCTTGCTCGGCCCGCGAAATCAAAGGCGATGCGATCAGGTCACGCAGGTCGGCACTGTCGCCCAGTGCTGCTGCCAGATCATTGATGCCGGATTCCAGACCCGCAAGGTCATTATTCTCTTTTGCGATCTCGAAGATCGCGGTGGCATAGCGCTCGGCGATGCCTGTGGAAATCGAAGCTGGTTCGGACACGTCCACCCTTCCGATATTTGAGGCCCCGATTTTGGGTAGCGGCCGCTACCTTGGGGCGTGAGGAAACCCCGGCCAGACGGTCGGGGATCAAAATCACCGGGGATGTAGCAGAGGTGAACCAACCAAGCAATACGCTATAGCGGTAACAGATTTATCCACAAAATGTTAATTTTCATACACTTACACCAAGTGCGACCGTTTGGACCCGTCAACCCGGTTGAAAAATGTTACGAATATGCAGGTTTTTGCGATTCCTGTGACTTTTTTCTCGCGAATTTGTCACTTTGGGATGCACGCAGTTGTCATGCAGGCTTTAGCAAACCGTCAAGCGCCTTGATCGGCTTCCTTATGGCATCTTTGGTGACATTGCCCCGAGGCGGATGAATGTTCTTTGTGACCTCAACCATCAACACCCCGCCCGCCATGACAGTTGGAATGCGCTGTCCGGTTTTTTCGATCAGACTGCCCGATTTCAACCAGAACCGCCGGAAGGACGGCGGCATGTAAAGAGCCGAGCAATGCGCCTCGGGCAGGAAGTAATGCGACCTGAGCTGATTTTCCAGCTGAGTGGCGGAATAGGGATGACCAAAGCCAAATGGCGTTTTGTCCGTACGTGACCACAGACCCGCCCGGTTCGGAACAATGAACACGGCCCTGCCACCAGGGCCCAGAACACGCCAGCATTCCTCCAGCAGCTGGTTTGGCCGCTCGGACGTTTCCAGCCCGTGCATCACCACCAGCTTGTCCACGTGACCGGTTTCAATGGGCCACCGGGTCTCCTCCGTCAGGACCGAGACATTGGGCATCCCCGCAGGCCAGGGCATCACACCCTGCGGGCCGGGCATCAGCCCGATGACCCGGCGCGCACCGGCCAGATAAGGGCGCAATAGCGGCACGGCAAAGCCAAAACCGGCAACGGTCTGACCTTTGGCTTCGGGCCAGAGCTCGGTCAGCCGCCCGCGAATAGCTGCCTGTGCCGCGCGCCCAAGGGTGCTGCGGTAGTAGAAGTTCCTCAGATCCTGCACATCAAGATGCATTGCGGACATCCGGTCAATCGGCTTAGCTGGGCGCAGTCTAGCAATGAAAGGGCAAAAGGCCATGCCTCTTGAAATCGTTACAATCCCGTGCCTCAGCGACAATTACGCCTTTCTGGCCCATGACAGCGGCAATGGCCAGACTGCGCTGATCGATGCGCCCGAAGCCGCGCCGATTCTTGCAGCACTGGAAGATCGGGGATGGACGTTGTCACATGTGCTGCTGACCCATCATCACTGGGATCACGTTGAAGGGCTGGCCGAAATTCTGGCCAAGCACCCCGCAAAGGTCATCGGTGCGGCCGCCGACGCGCACCGCCTGCCCCCGCTGGACCAGCAGGTTGCCGAAGGCGACAGCTTTGAGGTGGGTGGCGAACCGGTCGAGGTGCTGGACGTTTCGGGGCACACAGTTGGTCATATCGCGTTTTATTTTCCGCAGAGCGCAGTTGTCTTTACCGCTGACAGCCTGATGGCCCTCGGGTGTGGGCGTCTGTTCGAAGGCAGCCCGGCGCAGATGTGGGCGTCGCTGAGCAAGCTGGCCGCTTTGCCGGACGACACTCTGGTCTGTTCGGGGCATGAATATACACAATCCAATGCGAAATTCGCCATTACCGTCGATCCCGAGAACGCTGCGCTGAAACAGCGAATTGCCGATATCGACCGCGCCCGCGCCGCTGGCGAAGCCACTGTTCCGTCGGTTTTGGCGCTTGAAAAAGCCACCAACCCGTTCCTGAGGGCCACGGATCCGGCGATTCAGGCCCATCTTGGCATGGAAAACGCCGATCCTGTGGCGGTTTTCGCCGAAATTCGGGGTAGAAAAGACAGGTTCTGATGCTTATTTGCCCCTCTTCACGGCCACGGTCACAACAAATGTGACTGTCAAGTGAAAGAAAACCCTTGAAGCCGGGCCACGATCAACCAAACTCTAATAGTATGAGGACATGGTTGGGATGGGGTTCCGGCCGAAAGCCCGCCCCCTTCTGACCCAAGACAGAGGAGCACCCGCGTGCCTTCATTCTCGAGCACACTGGAACAAGCCATCCACGCGGCCCTTGCGGCTGCGAATGAACGGCGACACGAATTTGCAACGCTGGAGCATTTGCTGCTGGCGCTTCTGGAAGAACCCGATGCGGTGCGCGTCATGAAAGCGTGCAGCGTTGATCTGGACGAGTTGCGCAGCACTCTGGTTGAGTTCATAGACGAAGATCTTTCAAATCTGGTCACAGATATTGACGGGTCCGAAGCCGTACCAACGGCAGCGTTCCAGCGCGTCATTCAACGCGCCGCGATCCATGTGCAAAGCTCGGGCCGGACCGAAGTGACCGGTGCCAATGTGCTGGTCGCCATTTTTGCCGAGCGCGAAAGCAATGCCGCCTATTTCCTGCAGGAACAGGACATGACCCGGTATGACGCGGTCAATTTCATCGCCCATGGCGTGGCCAAAGACCCCGCGTATGGCGAAAGCCGGTCGGTATCCGGTGCGGATCAGGTGGAAGAAGAAGCTCAGACAGGTTCCGGCGACACGGAACAAAAGGAAAGTGCGCTTGGGAAATACTGCATTGACCTGAACGCGAAATCGCGTGCGGGTGATGTCGATCCTCTGATCGGGCGCGCGGATGAGGTGGAACGCTGTATCCAGGTGCTGTGCCGCCGCCGCAAGAACAACCCGCTGCTGGTGGGCGATCCGGGCGTGGGCAAAACCGCCATCGCCGAAGGTCTGGCGCACAAGATCGTCGCCGGAGAGGCGCCGGATGTCTTGGCAAACACCACCATCTACTCGCTGGACATGGGTGCGCTGCTGGCCGGGACCCGTTATCGCGGCGATTTCGAGGAACGCCTGAAAGCGGTTGTAACCGAGCTGGAAGAGCACCCCGACGCGGTGCTGTTCATCGACGAAATTCACACCGTGATCGGTGCTGGTGCAACCTCGGGCGGGGCAATGGATGCGTCGAACCTGCTGAAACCTGCGTTGCAGGGCGGCAAGCTGCGCACCATGGGCTCGACCACCTACAAAGAGTTTCGCCAGCATTTTGAAAAGGACCGCGCCCTGTCGCGCCGGTTCCAGAAGATCGATGTGAACGAGCCTTCGGTTGAAGACAGCGTCAAGATCCTGCGCGGTCTGAAGCCTTATTTCGAAAAACATCACGACATCAAGTATACCGCTGATGCGATCAAAACGGCGGTCGAGCTGTCGGCACGTTACATCAACGACCGCAAGCTGCCCGACAAGGCCATCGACGTGATTGACGAGGCTGGCGCGGCGCAGCATCTGGTGGCGGAAAGCAAACGGCGCAAAACCATTGGTGTCAAAGAGATTGAGGCCGTGGTTGCCAAGATCGCCCGCATCCCGCCCAAGAACGTCACCAAGGACGATGCCGAGGTGCTGAAAGACCTCGAAGCCTCGCTGAAACGGGTGGTGTTTGGTCAGAATCTGGCGATCGAGGCGCTGGCCAGCGCAATCAAACTGGCCCGCGCCGGCCTGCGGGAACCCGAAAAGCCCATCGGCAACTATCTGTTTGCCGGCCCGACCGGCGTGGGCAAGACCGAGGTGGCGAAACAGCTGGCGGATACGCTGGGCGTTGAACTGCTGCGTTTCGACATGTCGGAATACATGGAGAAACACGCGGTCAGCCGTCTGATCGGCGCGCCTCCGGGCTATGTCGGGTTCGATCAGGGCGGCCTGCTGACCGACGGTGTCGACCAGCATCCACATTGTGTGTTGCTGCTGGACGAGATTGAAAAGGCGCACCCGGACGTGTTCAACATCCTGTTGCAGGTGATGGACCATGGGGAACTGACCGACCATAACGGCCGTACAGTGAACTTCCGCAACGTGGTGCTGATCATGACCTCGAACGCGGGGGCGCAAGAGCAGGCCAAGGCCGCGATCGGGTTCGGTCGTGACCGTCGCGAGGGCGAAGACACCGCCGCGATTGAACGCATGTTCACGCCGGAATTCCGCAACCGTCTGGATGCCGTGATCTCGTTCGCGCCGCTGCCGAAAGAGGTCATTTTGCAGGTGGTCGAGAAATTCGTCCTGCAACTGGAAGCGCAGTTGCTGGATCGTGGTGTGACCATTGATCTGACACCCAAAGCCGCCGAATGGCTGGCGGATAAAGGGTATGACGACAAGATGGGTGCGCGCCCGCTGGGTCGCGTCATTCAGGAATACATCAAGAAACCGCTGGCCGAAGAATTGTTGTTTGGCAAGCTGGCAAAAGGCGGTGTGGTCCGTGTCTCGGTCAAGAAAGGTGATCTGGATCTTGAGATCCTTGGCCCGGATCAACCGCGCATTTCGGGTGACAAGCCTCCGCTTCTGACGGCGGACTGATCGCCCGCCGCATTTAACAGAAAACCCGCCTACCAAGGCGGGTTTTTTTGGTTTCGCCCAGCGCTGGCAAGGCCCACCCGCCTACCCGGCGTCGCGTTGGCATCTCGGTTAGGCCGCGTGTGAAACGTCTGGCGGACATGCACCGCCTTGATTTTCCAACGGTTCGGGTCACTGTGGCCGGGATCGCCACTAACCGGTTGCGGATCGGCTGTTTGTTTTCGTGACTGCTAAGGGCCAGTGGCCTTACCTTTCGGTCAGCTTCAACTCGATCCGGCGGTTTTGCGCGCGTGCCTCGGGCGTGTCAGCCGGATTGACGGGCTGGAATTCACCAAACCCGTTGGCTGCAAGGCGGTTGGGCGGAATGCCCAGCGCGTCAACCATATAGCGCACAACCGACAGCGCGCGACCCTGGCTGAGCTCCCAGTTGTCGCGATACCTGCCCGACCCGGCCAGAGGAACGTTGTCGGTATGGCCGTCGACCCGGATCACCCAGTTCAGACCGGGCGGGATTTCAGCAGCGACACTGCGCAGGATGCTGGCCACCTTGGCGACTTCCTGCTGCCCTTCTGCGGACAGCACGGCAGACCCGGTCGGAAACAGAACCTCGGACGAGAACACGAACCGGTCGCCTTCGATGCGCACCCCTTCCTGACCGCCAAGGACGTCCCGCAAACGACCAAAGAATTCCGAGCGATAGCGTTGCAGGTCCTCGGCCTGTGCCGCCAGTTCCTGGTTCTGCCCGGCCAGAGCCTTGGCCTCGGCCTCAAGACGCAGGCGCTCCGCTTCTTCCAGCAGACGGCGCCTGCGTTCTTCGGATGCGGCACGGGCCAGTGCGGCGTTCAGGTCCTGCCCTAAGGTCTGAATCTGCACCTCGGCGGCGGCGTTGCGTTCTTCGAAATCATCAAGCAAAGCCTGCAAAGAGCCCAATTGCCCGCGTAGGGCGGCGATCTGCTGGTTCAGCAGGGCGGCCTCTCTCTGCGCCTCGGCAGAGATTTCTTTTTCATCCGAAAGCGTCGCATTGGCGAGGTCCAATAAGGCCTGCCGCTGCTCGGCCAGAGAGCGTTGCGCATCGGCATCCGCCTGCGCTTGTGTCTGCGCCTGCAAAGCGGATTCAAGCTGGGCCCGCAGTTCATCGGGGTTCACGTCGCCAAACTGACGCTCCAACGCGGCACGCGCCGCCTGTGCTGCCGCCAGCAGGGTGAGTGTGTCTTCAGCCTCTTTGCGCTGCGCTTCGAGTGCGAGTGTCATGGCCGTCAGTTCGGCATCGGCATCCTGAAGGCGGTTACGCAATGCTTCGGCGGCGGCGGCTTCGGCCAGACGGGCGGCCTCTTCATCGCTGAGCTGCTGTTCAAGGTTGGTGATCTGGGCGTCCCGGTCGGCGCTGCCTTGCTCCAGATCCGCCACCAGTGCTTCCAGTGCTTCCCGACGGGCAGCGGCCAAACGGGCGGCTTCGGTCTGTGCGTCGATTTCCTCGCGGCTTTGGGCAAGCGCCAGGTTCAACGCCTCCTGCTCGGTCAGCAGTTTCGCGCGCTGCGATTCAAGCGCTGCAATATCACCCAGTGCCCGTTCCTGTTCGGCCAGCAGGGCGGCAACTTGCGCTTCGAAATTGGTGATCCGGGTCTGTGCCTGATCCAAAGCGACAGCCTGTCGGTCGCGCTCGGTGGTCAGTGATGCGATCAGTGACTGGGCTTGCGCCAGATCGTCTTCGGCCTGCGACAGGGTGGTATTCAACGCCCCAAGCCGCGCCTGCAACCGGCTGTTTTCGCGTTCTTCCAGCCCCAGCGCCCCCGCCAGCGCCGCGATTTCGTCGGCCAATGTGGTCAGTTCGTCTTCCTGACCCGAGATGGTTTCGCGCAGCACAAACTGGATCACCATGAAGATGGTCAGCACAAAGGTCAGCACCATCAACAGCCCCGTCATCGCGTCGACGAAACCGGGCCAGACCGAGCCCTGGAACCGTTGACCGGTGCGGCGGGACAGCGCCATGGGCTATTCTCCTTCCGGCGAGGTGCGTACCGCACCGCGCGGCAGGGTCAGCGCCTTGACCAGCAGTTCAATATCCTTGCGGAACTCGTTCATGCTTTCCTGCCGACCCGCCGATATCTCTTCGAGGATACGCAGCAGCTGCACATCCATCGAGCGCAGGCGCATCCGGCTTTCGGCGTCGATACCTTCACCCGCACCGTGATCGCGCATGTGATCCAGCAGGGCTTCCTGACCCAGCGCCACGCGTTCCAACACCGCTGTGACACTTTCGGTATTGGCCTGACGGTTGTTCATCTCACCGATCACATCGACCAGCAAACCCAGCTTGGCGGAAACCTCGGCCCGGTCGCTTTCCTGCGCTGAAAACAGATCCTGCAACGCGTCCATCTGTTCGGACATGGCGTCCAGCACCGGCGTGAGCACGGCTATTTCGGCACCGCCTTCTTCTCCACCCGCGAAACCTACACGGGTGATCGAAGACAGCCATTCTTCGAGCTCACGATAGAAACGGTTCTGGCCGTGCCCTGCGAAAACTTCGAGCAGACCGACGATCAGCGACCCGGCCAGACCCAGCAGAGACGATCCGAACGCAACGCCCATTCCCTGCAACTGCGCTTCGAGCCCGGTCATCAGGCGGTTGAACACGGCCAGCCCTTCTTCGCCCTCTTGCGGATTAAGGCTGCGGATCGTATCGACGATGGCAGGTACGGTTGTCGCCAAACCGAAGAATGTGCCCAAAAGACCCAGATAGATCAGCACATTGGTGATATAGCGAGTGATCTCCCGCTCTTCCTCGACCCGTTCGGCTACGGAATCCAGAATCGAGCGGGTTGAAGTGGAGCTGATCTGCGACCGCGCGCCCCGTTCGCGCAGCAATGATGCCAAAGGTGCAAGCAATTGCGGCGTGCGGGCGTCTTCGCGAACAACACCGCCGACGAAGGCCTCGATCCAGCGTACGGATCCGATCAGTTGCGTCACCTGATAGAAACAGGCAAGAACGCCGATCAGAAAAACCATCAGGATGAAGCCGTTCAGGTACGGGTTGGCGAAGAACACCGGTAACACATAGGGCAGCGCCAGAAACACACCCAGCCCGGACAGGCCGATCGCCATCAACATCAACAGAATCTGCCGTGTTGGATGCGAGAAATGGGGTCTCGCGCCCTGATGTGCCTGCGCCATGCGCGTGGTTCCCGGTATTTGCCTGCTCTGCGTCGAAACTAGCGAAATTCCACTGGTGACGCCAAGAGTTTATGCGGTAATACTGCGCACCCGTTGCGCCAACCACTCAAGATCGGCGTCGCGCAGGCCGATCTCGGCCAGATGTTCGGCGGTATTGTACAGGTATTCGTCATTCGGGCCGCGCCCGCCAACCGCATGGGCGATGATCCGGGCCTGATCCTCCAACGGCATCCCGCCGCAATACTGCACATGGTCGGCATCGATCACATAGGTCACGGCGTTGACAATGTCGCCATTTTCCAGATGCACATCCAGCATACGTTCGACATAGGCCGACGAGATCAGCTCGCGCTCGCGCAGTTCGTGCAGGGTGCGGTCTTCGTGACCGGTTTCAACCGCAAGGGCCAGACCGGTGCAGGTCGCGTTTGCCTGTTCGTCCAGCGCCAGCACCAGCCCCGGTTCTTCCTCGGTTCCCCGGTGGTGGATCGAGCTCATGCAGAAGGACCGGGCATAGCCATGCAGTGTCGCGCGTTCGCTGCGCGCGACCGGGAAGCCCGGATTCCACAGCAGCGATCCATAACCGAAAACCCACATCGTCATTGCACTGGTCCTTGCCCGTTTGGGCCTATAAACATCAATTCCGAGGCAGGAAAAAGGGCCAAAGCTCATGCGCCGTGTCATACGAGTGATCATTTTTATCGGCATCCTTTGGAGCGCCTATTGGTTTGTCGCCGGATATGGTCTGCGCGCGGCAATCACTGGCTGGTTTGATCAACAACAGGCGCGCGGCTGGCTGGCTGATTTCTCGGACGTGGCAACGGCAGGGTATCCGACCCATCACGTGACCCGACTGAACAACCCTGCCCTTGCAGATCCGGTGAATGGCACAGCCTGGCGCGCGGACTGGATCGAATTCGAAAGCCCCGCGATCTGGCCCGGCCGGCAGGTGCTGCGGTTCGCCGAGACGCCGCAACGACTGTCTTACTACGATCAAACCTCAACGATTGTCGCCGATGAATTGATTGCGGAACTACAGTTGCAACCCGGCGTTTCGCTTGTGTTTGAAAAACTGGCGCTGACGGCAGGGGCGTGGTCGGTGACCGAGAACACCACTGCACTGGCCGCCGGGGACACCCTGAGCCTGATCATGGCGCAAACATCCCTGCCCGAAGCCTATGCCATTACCGCCCGCGCGGATGGGTTCACACCCGGCGACCGGTTGCGGGCCCTTATGAATTCGGCGGCTTCGCTGCCGCAGTCCTTCGAAACGCTGGAACTGGACATGGTCACCACGTTCAGCAAAGTCTGGGACAGGTCGGCGCTGGAACACAGCAGGCCGCAGCCCGTGGCCATCGACCTGCGACTGGCCGAGATCAAATGGGGTGGATTGCGTCTGTTTGCTGCCGGTAAACTGGATGTAGACGCGCAGGGTGTTCCCAGTGGTGAGATCGCTGTCAAGGCCGAGAACTGGCGTGATATGATCGACATGGCAAACGCGGCAGGTGCCCTGCCTGATCAGGCGGTTGATCCTGTCACCCGCGCACTGAATTTTCTGGCAGGGCTGGGCGGCAACCCCAACGCGCTGGACCTTCAGCTGAACTTCCGGGATGGTTTTGTCGCCCTGGGGCCGGTGCCGCTGGGCCCCGCCCCGCGGCTGATCCTGCGTTAACGGCAATACGCTCCGCTGCGGTAGCGTGCCGTATCCAGATGGAAATGATCGCGATGGTAGCTATCCGAGTTCGGCCCCAAAACGGTGCCGAACGGGCCACAGGCGCCGCGCCAGATTTTCTGCAGCTGCTTCTGTGACGGGTTCTTGCGCCATCCTTCCAAGACAGTCACCACCTCACCATCGGCCATTTTGAAGGCCGAAATATCGATCGCGCGCCCTTTGCCGTGCTCGGAAATCCGCGCGCCTTTACGATTGTTTCGAGTTCGGCAGGCATAATGAGCCGCCACCTGCAACTCGACCACCGGGCCGCGACGTTTGAAGGTGGGTTTGACTGTCTTATCGACCCATTTGTTCAGCGCAACGGCGGTGCCGCAATCCATTGTCGACGGGCGGCTGAGTGCCACACCGGAAACAGAGGTGATCTGCACTGCATCTTTTACGCCACAGGCTGAACTCTCGCTGCCGACCCTTCCGACGGGCTTGCCCTGAATTGCGATATCTCCGCAAACGGACCCTTTGCGCAGCTTGCGTTTTTTGAAAAGCACCTGCTGTTCAAGCAATTCAGGTCTCATGTTAGGTATCAGCGAGGTGTCGGGCCCCAGCAGCGGCAAATCCGAAGGTCGCGCCAGTGCAGCAGTGACCTGCGGTGAAACCGGACGTGAGATGGGGCGCAGATCGGTTATGACCGCGACGGACACCGGGGCAACGGCGGACACAACCTGCACGTTTTGCTGGTCCAGAATCGGACGTGCAGGTGGGACCAGAGATCGTTCCAGAGGGGCTGCCTGTGTGGCCACGGCGCACAACGCCATGATCCCGATCAGAAATTGCCCCCGGTATGACCTCATGAACCTGCCTTTCCCCGCCCGAAATCCGGAGCATCCGTGTCCTGCCCCGCGTCGATGATGCCGCGACGAATAGCACGGGTATGGGTAAAGTAGTCAAACAAATGTTCCCCGTCCCCGGTGCGGATGGCACGTTGCAGCGCAAACAGCTCTTCCGTGAAACGGCCCAGGATTTCCAGCGTCGCATCTTTGTTGGACAGGAACACATCACGCCACATGGTCGGGTCCGATGCCGCGATGCGGGTGAAATCCCGAAAACCCGCAGCCGAGTATTTGATCACTTCGCTATCGGTCACCCGGCGCAGATCGTCGGCCACACCAACCATCGTGTAGGCGATCAGGTGCGGCGCATGGGACGTGACGGCCAGAACCAGATCGTGATGATCCGCGTCCATCTCATCCACATGGGAGCCCATACCTTCCCACAACGCCCGAAGGCGGGCGATTGCATCCGGGTCGGTCCCTTCGACAGGCACCAGCAGGCACCAGCGATTGTCGAACAATTTGGCAAAACCCGATTCCGGACCGGAATGCTCTGTCCCAGCCAAAGGATGCGCGGGAATGAAATGCACACCTTCGGGGACATGCGGCTGAACTGCCTGAATGACATGCTGCTTGACCGACCCCACATCCGACAGGGTCGCGCCGGGCTTGAGCACGGGTGCGATGTCTTCTGCGACGGCTCCCATTGCCCCCACGGGCACGCAAAGAACGACAAGATCAGCACCTTCGACCGCTTCGCGCGCCGTGTCACAGACGCGGTCGCACAGCCCGATTCTGCGCGCCGTGTCACGTGTCGCCTCGGACCGGGCATAGCCGGTCACTTCTCCAGCCAGGCCCCCACGCTTGATCGCCCAGAACATGGAGGAGGCAATCAGGCCAAGCCCGATCAGCGCAACCCGGTCGTAAATCTGGCTCATGCTGCACCCTCTTTGAATGCTGTAATCGCCGCAACGACGCGGCGGCAGGCTTCCTCATCGCCCACGGTGATCCGCAGGGCATTCGGCAGGTTGTAGCCTGCAACCCGGCGGACAATCAAACCCTGCGTCTTCAGATAGTCGTCACAAGCCTCGGCCTCGGTCCTGTCGGCAAAACGCGCGAGGATGAAGTTGGTGCAGGACGGGTCCGAGGGTACGCCGACCTTGTCCAGCTCCTTGGCCAGCCACACCCGAAGGCGCGCATTTTCGGATTGGCAGAACGTCAGGAATTCGACGTCGCTGATCGCGGCTTCGGCTGCGGCCAGTGCTGTTAAAGACAGGTTGAAGGGCTGACGCACCCGGTTCAGTACATCGATAATCGATTGGTGCGCATACCCCCAGCCGACCCGCATCCCGCCCAGCCCGTACACTTTCGAGAATGTGCGGGTCATGATCACGTTCTCATACGCATCCACCAAAGACGCGCCACCATCGAAATCGTCGACGAATTCGGCATAGGCGCCGTCCAAGACCATCAGGCAGGTATCAGGCAGACCCTGCGCCAGACGGTCCAGTTCGTCGTTCGAGATCATGGTCGAGGTCGGGTTACCGGGGTTGGTGACAAACACGATCCGCGTCTGGCTGGTTACGGCGGCCAGAATGGCATCCACATCGACTTTGCGGTCGCGCTCGGCCACCATGACCGGTGCGGCACCTGCCATGCGGGCGATGATCGGGTACATGGAGAACCCGTGCTCGGTATAGATCACCTCATCCCCCGGCCCCGCATAGGCCTGAGCGATGAATTGCAGCACCTCGTCGCTGCCGACACCGCAGATGATCTGCGCAGGGTCCAGCCCGTGACGTGCGCCGATAGCCGCGCGCAAACTGGCGTGGTCAGTGTTTGGGTACCGATGCAAATTTGCCGCGCTGTCGCGCACCGCCTCAATCGCCTTGGGGCTGGGGCCGAACGGATTCTCGTTCGAGCTCAGCTTGATCACATGCTCAACACCCGCCACATGCGACTGGCCGCCCTGATAAAGCGCGATGTCCATAATGCCGGGTTGCGGGGTGATCTTGGTCATGAGAGGCTCCGTTGATTGGGCCCCTCATACCTGTCTCAACGGATTGAGAAAAGCGGCAATTCCATCATGCGGCCTTGAAGCGCGCAGTCGCCGGGTCGGCGTTGTAATACGGCACGAATTCCTCGGTACGGCGGGACAGATCATTGACACTGTCGATGATGAATTGAACCGTTTCCTCGCTCATCAGGTACGAGAAATTCAGGCGTACCCAGCCGGGTTTCTTCATCTCTTCACCCGCAGACAAGGCCGCGTGCAGCGCCTCGGACGCGGCGCGGTCAATCCCCAGAAGGCGGTGGGCATAAGGCCCTGCGCAGGCACAGCCGCCGCGCGCCTGAATGCCGTAGACATCGCTGAGCATCCGGGTAAACAGCTGCTGATGCACAGGCTGTCCCGCGTTGTCGCGCACAAGGAAGGAGAAGATCGGCAGGCGATGCGGATTATTGACCCCAAGCAATGTCAGGTGCGGGTTATCCTTCCACCCGTCCAGCGCCATCTGGTTGTACTGCGCCTCGCGTCTTGCGATTTCTTCCGTGCCGACGACATCCTTGACGATAAAGGCAAGCGCCGCGCGGATATCACCGATCACGTTGGGCGTTCCCGCCTCTTCCCGCGCAGACAGGTCCGCGCTGTAGTCATGCCGCCACGGTGACACGAATCTAACGGTGCCACCACCCGGCCAGCTGGGGCAGTTCCGTTTGGCTGCAGCCCGGTTTACGATCAGAACACCCGAGGCCCCCGGACCGCCCGGAAACTTGTGCGGGGAAACGACGATCGCATCCTTGCGCGCGTCCGCCGGCCCCATATCCATCGGCAGGTAAGGCCCGCCCCCGGCGTAATCCCAAATCGCCACGGCACCATGCGCCTTGAGCAACCGCGTCACCGGATCAGGGTCAGTGACAATTCCGGTTACATTGGACGCCGCCGAAAAGGAACCGATCAGAAGATCTGCGCCTGCATGGGTCAACAGCGCGGTTTCCAGCGCCCCCAGGTCAACACCGCCACCTTCGGCTTCGGGGATTTCAACCACAAGTGCCTTGCTTTCCCGCCACGGCAGGATGTTCGAGTGATGCTCGTAAGGACCAATCAAGACAACCGGTTGGTCGGCCTCTGCCACCCCGAGCAGGCTGACCAACCGGTTGAGCCCCGCAGTGGCACCAGACCCGGTGAAGATCACCGCGTCCTCTTTCTGGGCACCTACAATGCGGGCTATTTCCGCCCGCGCCTCGCGGCGCAGATGTGTCATGTAAGATCCGCAGTAAGAGGCCTCGGTGTGGCTGTTCGCGTAAAACGGCAACACATGTTGCGCCACAAAGTCTTCGACCTGCCGCAAGGCGCGACCCGAAGCGACGTAATCCGCATAGACAAGCGGCACGTCCCCATGCAGACCCGGGATCAGAACATTCTCTCCGATCAGCCCATCGCGCAGGTTTGAATTGTGAGCGGTGGAACAGAGTTCCGCACGAAACTTGGACAGGGACATTGCATTGGCTCCTAACTGTCCGACTAATGTGATTTATTGTCAGCGCGAAAACTTCACCTATTATTGCATAGATTTTAAAATCTTTGTGTCATATGATCAGTAATGGCATCAAAATTGGATCAAATTGACACACGCATTCTGAAAGAACTGCAGAAGGACGCCACCCTGTCGCAACGGGAGTTAGCGGATCGTGCGGGGCTTTCGCAGAACGCCTGCTGGCGGCGGCTGAAGGCTTTGAACGAAGATGGCGTCCTGATCGGTTCAACCGCCCGCATCGCACGCGAGAAATTGGGGTTGAGCCTTGTGGTCTTTGTCATGCTGCGCACGCGGCATCATTCGGCCGAGTGGCTACAGGCCTTTCGCAGCCACGTTCTGACGATCCCCGAGGTCGTGGATTTTCATCGGATTGGTGGTGACTACGATTATCAGCTGAAAGTCGTCACACAGGATATGGCGTCTTACGACAAGGTGTATCAACGGCTGATCGAAAAGGTCGAGCTGGACAGCGTCACGTCGTATTTCGCGATGGAAGCAATCGCCGAAGGGCGGCCTTTGCCGATTTGATCACGCCGTAAACAGCGGGCTTTTTTGTTTGAAAAAGGGCACCGCGATATCGCGGAACGCGACCAGTTTTGCCGAAGGCCAAACGTCCGGGTGCGCCACGATCCAGATATCTGCGTAGGGTTGCGGTGAAAGGACCGGAACCTGCACCAAGCCCCGAAGTGAGCGGCCCAGAAACACCGGCATACGCACAACGCCCAACCCTGATTGTGCGGCACCCGCCATCGCGACCATGTCATCAAAACGCATATGTATGCGCGAGTTCGGATAGATATTGTCGACGCCGTCCGGCAGGTTCGGCTGCTTTTCATAAAGCAACCAATCCACGGGCGCGTTCGGATCTTGCTGCATTCGCGCGGCCCATTCAGGCGTGGCAAAACAAGCGCTGTGCTGTTGCATCAGGCGCAGACCTTTCAACGTATCGCCGGGGTTGCGGCTGATCCGGATCGCAATGTCGGCTTCGCGTCGATTAAGGTCCAGAATCTCGTTTGCCGCGCGCACCTGCAAAGACACAGCAGGGTGCCTTTGAGCAAACTCGCCCAGCGCCGGGGCCAGCACATGGGCAATTAACAGTTGCGGCGCGGTTAAGGTCAGCTGCCCTTCCAACCGGGCATCCCGCCCTGACAAACCGCGCAGCATTGCGTGTTCTGCGCTTTCCATCCGGGCAGCATACGCAGCGACTAGGTGCGCTGCTTCTGTCGGTCGATACCCGTCGGTCAGCCTTTCGAACAGCACTTCGCCTGTCGCAGCTTCGGCGCGGGCTATACGGCGGGCAACAGTTGTGTAGTTGACGCCAAGCTCTTGTGCCGCGGCGGACAGGGTACGCCTGCGGACCACGGCGAGTACGGCCCGGTAATCATCCCAATGAATATCCATACATGTAAATTCGCACATCACTGATGCAAATACACGCGTTTTCGCAAAGCAGATCACACCCTAGCTTTTGCCCACACATCAAGGAGCAAAGCCATGATCTATGCCTACGCAAAACTTACCGTAAAGAATCCCGACGCGCTGGCCGCTTATCGCGAACAGGCCGGGCCTGCACTGGCCCGCCATGGCGGAAAGGTCGAACACGCCACCAAAGAAACAACCGCGCTGGACGGCACACCGGACTTGCCTGACGTTGCAGCCCTGCTTTCCTTTCCCAACCGGGACGCGGCGCTGGGATGGATCAACGACCCGGAACTAAAAGACATTCACGAGCTGCGTCGCAGCGCAGGTGCGTCAGATATCGTTCTGCTGGGCTGAAAATGAAAAGAGCCGCAACCAAAGGTGCGGCTCTGAATTCCGGATCGGAATGCGAAGATCAGTTCTTCGCGTAGAATTCGACGACCAGGTTCGGTTCCATCATGACCGGGTACGGCACATCGCTCAGGCCTGGTGCGCGAACGAACGTTGCGGTCATTTTCGAGTGGTCAGCATCGATGTAGTCAGGAACATCACGCTCGGCCAGGGCAACAGCTTCCAGAACAACAGCCAGTTGCTTGGACTTGTCACGCACTTCGATGACGTCGCCTTCTTTGACGCGGTAGCTGGGGATGTTCACCCGCTTGCCGTTCACTTTGACGTGGCCGTGGTTCACGAACTGACGCGCAGCGAAGACGGTCGGTACGAACTTGGCGCGATAGACGACGGCGTCCAGACGGCGCTCCAGCAGGCCGATCAGGTTTTCACCGGTGTCGCCTTTTACACGCTCGGCTTCGGCATAGATGCGGCGGAACTGCTTTTCGGTCAGGTCGCCGTAGTAGCCTTTCAGCTTCTGCTTGGCACGCAGCTGCAGACCGAAGTCCGACAGTTTGCCCTTGCGGCGCTGACCGTGCTGGCCGGGGCCGTATTCACGACGGTTGACCGGGGATTTCGGACGACCCCAGATGTTTTCGCCCATCCGGCGGTCGATTTTGTACTTGGCAGACGTGCGTTTGGTCACGGCTGATCTCCTTCTTTAGGTCGATGCCCAAACGGGCAACTATGAAGGGCGTTGTCCTCTTGAGATTTCCCTCATGACAGGCTTCCCCTTGCGGGGGCCACCAACACCAATGAAGCCGCGCTTATATCCGCAAAGCCGGCAGAGTCAACACGGCATTCAACGCAGTTTCGAATATCTGCAAAGATATGTTCACCGCTGGCAGCACAGGCCCCTGCGCGCATAGCGACGGTTGCTGTCACACTGCTTTCATCAAAAAAAATACAGGTCGCGTTCAGGCCGGAAATGCAACGACATTCCCGCCGCCTTCAACACCCGCCTTGTGCACCATCACAACCTCGGTCACGTCGACGATCCAGAATTCTTCATCCCGTGGCGGGCATGCGCCATCGAAAACGATGGTTGGTGCTGCATCATTGGTGTCGGCAACAAGGTTGGCTGAAAACCGCTGCGACCCATTGGTAAGTGTCAAAGCACCGGTCACGTGGCCGGAAACTTCCCGGACAATCGGGAAGCGGTTTTGTATGCGGGTTGCAGCGCCCCGCGCATATCCAATCTGTTCGACGCTGTTCTCGGCTTCTGCGCTCAGCACTATCGCCTGTCCGCGCCATGACCAAGCCGCGCCGACGGCCAGACACGCCAGAGGCGCGTCCTCGAGTCCGTCAATTTCAGTTTGATCCCATGAAATGGCTACCTGACCGTTAACTCCGGCTCTCATCTGCCCACTCGCACTATTTAACATCCCGATATTCAATCATTGCTTATCAGCACCAAATCCGGCGGAAAAGAGACAGGAATGAAGCATTCACAAGAATGTTGCAGAAGTGAATCAAAAATATGTGTTTGCCTTGATCCAAGCTGATTATCTGAGCATCAGCTTGCTGCGGCGACCCAGGGAATGGTTTCTGATCAGAGATCAAGATGGAAAAACCCACTCGTGAGAGTGGTGGTCACACTTCCTTAGTCAGACATGCGATCCGACGGAGCGTTTTGGTGATGGGCGCTAAGCTGCTGCTGGACCGTCCATGGACCTTGACGCCGAGTGTAACAGCATTGGCGGCAACAAGCGTTCTTTTGACCTTGTGCACTGGTGTGGCCCTGCCGATCTATTTCAAACTTGTGCACACGCTAGGGTCCATGGACGTCGCAAGCCAGGCGTATCTGCGCACCGGTGTCGGTGTGATGCCAGGTCTGGCCATCCTGGGTGAGACATTTACCTGCCCTGTGGCGATAGGGCTCTTCTCGGTCGTTGGTGCACCTGCAGTATTTCACCAGCCGCCATGGACCGCCCTGTTGAATCGGCTCATAGCTGCCTTACGTCAGCGACTGTCGATGCCGTGGCGCGGCCTGTTCGTTTTCGTAAGGTCGCGTGACGATACCGCATTCGAGAAAACACCCCGCTTGCGAACTGCAGACGGGGCGCTTTGCCAAAACGACTAGGTTGTTGGGGGTTCAATAGCCTACGGTAAAGGCGGCGCGTGGAAATTTGGGCGATTGAGCCTCATCTACAATTGCCACTGCAAAATCTTCCATGGAGATTTCTGAGTTGCCGACGTCATCAACAATCAGGTTATCTGTGTCGGTTCTGAAGACGCCCCGGCGTTCACCGGGCTGCAATAAGGCGGACGGGCTGGCATAGGTCCAGTTTGCTGAGGCATCCGATGAACAGAGTTCCCACTGCGCCATGGATGCACGTCCGGTTGGGACTATGCTTTCAGGCAGAAAGTCTGGATCTGATAAGACAGTGTGCGGGCTGCCATCGGGCATATGCAGACGAGCGGCACCCCCAATAATAATTACGCGAAGACGGACAAGAGATGCGACATGCAGGATGGATCGGGTCAAAGCAACAATTTCACCTTCACGCCCGGCCGGTGTACGCACAGCGCTTATGGCCAAATCCTGGCCAGCCATCGCAGCGGCCAATGCCGCAGGGTCTGCGACATCTGCAACAACCGGCTTGGCACCCTTGGGTAGTTTTTTGAGCCCCGCCTCGTTTCGAACTGCCGCAGTAACCTCATGGCCACGCGAAATGGCCTCAGTCACGACACGAGAACCGACGTCGCCAGTGGCACCAAATACAACAAGTTTCATGAGCATTCTCCTTTTGAGACGAGGTGTGAATTGGAAGTTCTTGAAAGTACGGAATTGCCCATCTGCCCAGCACGCTGTCCAAGCCAGATTGCCGTGAGCACAACCCCGGCTCCGGCGATCTGGGTGGGTGTCAAAGCCTGACCAAGAAGCATCCATCCAATAATGACTGCGGAAAGCGGGCTGAGAAAACCAAGGGCTGAAACGGCGCCGGGTTCGATCCGGGAAACGCCCCGGAACCATAAGATGTATGTCAGCGCAGCCCCGATCAGAGTGAGATAGACGATGCCGGTGATGTTTTGCGTATTCAATGGTGGAAACGCAGGCTCAAACAAAAGCGCCAAGGGTACCAGCAACAGCCCCCCTGCCGTGAGTTGCCAGGCCGCCAAAGTCAAAAGGGGCACAGGGGCTTGCCACTTCCGGGTCAGAACTGTGCCCGCCCCCATGGAGGCTGCGCCCCCGATGCCCGCAATCACTCCAATCGGATCAAGTGAAATCCCCGAACCAAGAACAAGAAGTCCGACCCCAAAGATACCGATCAGTGCCGCGACCACCGCAGACACCTTGACCGTCGTACCAATCAGCACCCCGGCCAAGAATACGACAATCAAAGGCTGAACCGCCCCAACAGTTGCGGCTACACCGCCAGGCAGCCGGTATGCCGCCACAAATAGCAATGTCCAGAACGCGGTGAAGTTGAGCGCACCGAGAACGAAGGCGCGTATCCACCAGATACCCTGCGGCAATTGCCGGGCAAGAACAAGCAATAGCAGGCCAGCGGGCAAAGCCCGCAGGGCAGCCATAGTGACTGGGTACCCGGCCGGAAGGAATTCAGTCGTAACGTAGTACGTGCTGCCCCAGACCAGCGGCGCGATTGCAGTGAGCGCGATGTCGACACGATGTTTCATGAGGAATCTCCATTTATCTTGACGTCAAGATATTACTCATTATCTTGACGTCAAGATAAATCTTCGCAATATGCTTCCATGGACCACATTGATCGTATCATTTCGCAATGGAACAAAGCCCGACCCGACCTTGATGTCGGACCGATGGAAACGATTGGGCGTCTCTCCCGCCTGGTGGCTCAACTCAGAAAAGAGATGGACAAAACCTGGAAGGTTTACGGGCTAAACCTCGCCAGCTTTGATGTACTGGCGACTCTGCGCAGATCCGGAAAGCCTGAAGGCTTGTCGCCCGGGGAATTGCTTGACCTGACCATGGTGACGTCCGGGACAATGACCAACCGGATTGACCAGCTCGTCAAGGCAGGTCTGGTAGAGCGCGTACCAAATCCTGAAGATAAACGGGGTTTTTTGATACGTTTGACCAAGGCCGGGTTCTCAAAAATCGAAAATGTCGTTTCAGATCACGTTGAAACACAACATCGGCTCTTGAGAGGGTTATCACCCACGCAGCGCGAAAACCTGAATGAATTGCTTAAAACACTGGGCGAGGCGATTGACGTAGACGCGAAATAAATACCGGAAAATTGGCGCGTCCCAAGAAACCAACACACTCTCAGAATACGACTTTGCATTGGAACTAACTACCAATGCTCTAACAGGATTCTCATTGCTACAATTTTATGAAACACAGGCGAACATTGCTCGGTTCTGTTTCGCAGTTCTTGATTACCTGATGATCGGGAATGTACAGCAGTTTGGTATTCTTGGCCGAGTTCGCCCTCGGTTCTGCCACAGAATAGTTGCCACCCGTGTCTGAGGTCGTCACGACCTACTCCTGTCAGTCCCAGCACGCGCTACCAGAACTGCGTTCGACCTGCCAGGTTGGGACGAAATTTGCGACAGAACCCTTTCACCCGCTTCAACTCTAGCGACTGGTTATGTTTACGACTTTCGGGCGCGGCTTTTTCGCCGTCCATGATACCTGTAGGGCGGTCAGCTGCCGCGATAGGTTGCGTAGCTGAATGGCGAGAGCAGGAGCGGTACATGGTAGTGGATCGCTTCCGACATGATGAACCGAAGCGGGATGACGTCCAGGAAGCGTGGCTTTTCGGGAGCAACACCAGCCAGGTCCAGATAGTCTCCGGCATGGAAGACTAGTTCATAGACGCCTTTTGCAAACCGTTCTGTCGGCATCACCTGTTCATCGGTGCGGCCGTCGCCGTTTGTCGTGAGCGTCTTGAGATACGTGCGCCGGTCGCCCTCGATCTGGAACAGTTCGATCTTCATTCCCTCTGCCGGGCGGCCGCGCGCGGTGTCGAGAACATGGGTCGTGAGATAGCCAGACATTGATTTTCCTCAAAGTTCTGAAGCGTTAAAGCACTTTGATGTTCACTTTGCATAGTCCACTGAACTTGTCAGACGGGGCAACTAAGGGAGTTGATGCCGGGCCAAAGTCTCAGATGAATCTCATCGGCTTGCGCGGCATAAACCGCAGGAGACTGGTCGCCATACAAGATGAGCATGGCGACCAAATCAAAGCGGTCTACTCCTTGATTCCGGCCGATTCGATCAGGGGCGCCCAGACCTCGATCGAGTTCGCAACGAAGGCTGTGTAGTCCTCGGTCTACATCGCCGCATGCGTTATCCCGAGTTCCTTTAGCCGTTCCTGGACATCGGGACTGCCAAAAACAGCAAGGACGGTGTCGTGAATTGTCTCGGCAGTTGCCGGGTCGATGCCCGCCGGTCCGGACAGGCCAACCCAGTTCTCAATCACGATGTCGTAGCCCTGCTCCTTAAAGGTCGGGACGTCAGGAATTTCCTTGTTCCGCTCAGGTGAAGCGATCGCAATCGCGACGGCTTCGTTGTCTTCGATCATCTCGCTGTTCTGAACGACCATGTCATAGAAACTGTCCAGCACGCCGGCGCGAAAATCTTGGATCGCCGGAGAGCTGCCCTGGTAGGGCACGTGAATCGACTCCACCCCGAGCGCCTGATCGACGGCAACTCCCAGAATGTGGGAGATCGAGCCCACGCCGCTCGAACCAAAAGTCATCGAGGTCTCTTTGACAAACGCAACATACTCGTCGAGCGAGGTGATCCCGGAGGAGGGCTGAACAAAGAGGCCGGGCGCCGACGCGCCTATATAAGCAACATGCGTGAATCCATCGAGCGGTTCATAGGGAATCGACTGGAACCGCGTCGGTGCGATCGTGAAGGGCGCATTGTTCGACAGAATCAGCGTCGTGCCATCAGGAGCCTGTTGCGCGACGTAGTCGGCCGCAACCGTTCCTGCCGCCCCCGGACGGTTGTCGACCACAGCCTTCTGCCCAAAATCGGTATCGAGGTGCTGGGCGAGCAGTCTTGCGACAAGGTCGCTTGTGCCGCCTGGCGGGAACGTCACGACGATCCTGACCGGCTCATCGCTCCAGGCTCCGGGTTCTGCCAGTGCCGCAGGTGCGTGCAGAAAGAGGGCCGCTGCGGCTCCGGTGCTCATAAGTAGTCTTCGGTCAATTCTCATGTTGATGTTTCTCCCTGATTGGCTTTCTTGGCCGCGCGACGGCGGCGTCGGTTCTGCTCTGTCTTGAACAGAGCAAATGCGAGAATGGCGACAGTGATTGCGATCAGCGTCGCGCTGATGGGTCTCTGCAGAAACACCATCGGGTCGCCACGAGACAGAAGCATCGAGCGTCGCAGCTGTTCTTCCATGAGCGGGCCAAGAACGAACCCTAAGAGCAGGGGCCAGGCTCGAAGCGGAAGAGTCTCATGACGTAACCGACGGCACCGATCACCAGCGTCAACCAGACGTCGAACACGTTGTTGTTCAGACTGTAGACACCCATGCAGATCAGAACGATAATCGTCGGGTACATATACTTGTAGGGAATTTTAAGAAGCCTAACCCACATGCCGATCAAGGGTACGTTGAGGATCAGCAGCATAATGTTGCCTACGAGAAAGCTCGCGACCAGACCCCAGAACATGTCGGGCTGTTCAGTGAGAAGACGGGGTCCTGGCGTGATCCCGTAGATCATCAGTGCCCCAATAACAATCGCCATTGGCGGGCTGCCGGGCACCCCCAGGGTGAGGGTGGGAATGAAGGCCGTTTGAGTCGCCGAGTTGTTCGCTGCCTCGGGAACTGCCACGCCAGGAACCACACCGGTACCAAAATCCTTCCGCCGGCGGTTCACCCGCTTCTCGACCGCATAGGCAAGGGCCGCAGCAATGGTCTGGCCGGTGCCTGGCAGAGCACCAATGAAGGATCCGATCGCACCGCCACGCAAGATCGGTGCAGGCAGTGATTTCCATTCTTCTTTTGAGGGATAGAAATCGTTGTAGTCGACGGTCTGAGCCGCCTTTCCGCTGGTCGCCGTGCGGATCGACGCGATGACCTCGGTCACGCCGAAGAGACCCATCGCCACGATTACGATGTGTACGCCATCGCGCAGTTCCGGAATGCCCATGGTGAACCTGAGGTCTCCTGTGGTCAGGTCGATGCCGATTGTACCAAGCATCAGGCCGGTCACCACCATCGCGATTCCTTTCAACGCACCGCCGTTACTCACGGCCGAGGCTGCGATCAGGCCTAGAAGAAGGACAGAGAAATAGTCAGGTGGTCCGAAACTGAGCGCGAGCTGCGCCAGGGACGGCGACAGGACGGCGATCACGATCATACCGATAATCCCGCCTCCGAAAGAAGCGGTAGCTGTCGAAAAGAACGCAACGCCTGCGCGGCCTTTTTTCGCGAGGGCGTGCCCCTCGATCGCGGTGATCGAGGCCGCCGGCGTGCCTGGAACGTTCATCAGGATCGAGGCGGTCGATCCGCCGTATTCCGCGCCGTAGAAGACACCGGCAATCATCACCAAGGCGGGTGTCGGATCGAGATAGAAGGTGAGCGGCAAAATCATCGCGATCGCCGCCATCGACCCGATGCCCGGCAGAACACCGATGAAGGTTCCAAGAAACACCCCAATGAAGCAGTACATCAGGTTCTGCGGCTCGAGAACCACCAGCAGGCCTTGATAAAAGAGTGTTAGGACATCCATAGTCAGCCTCCCGGAAACGGCCGGAGAGGCAGATTTAGCAGTTCGATGAAGACTGCCCAGCATCCGAGCGCCACGACCACCCCGAGGATCAGTTTTCCGATCCAAGAAAGTGTGCGGTCCGGCAGGCTGGCAACGATCACCGTCAGGAAGACTGCGGGAACGAGTCCAAGCCAATCGGCTGTAAGCGCGAACATGGCGAGAGCCCCGCAGATCGCGAAAAGCTCAATCCAGTCCGGTGTCTCGGCGATACCATCGCCGCGCCGCTCTTCCACACAGATGATCAGCGCCAGGATCGCAAGAATGGCTCCGGTGACAAATGGGAAGGCCCCGGTTCCGAGGCGGGTCGGAACCCCGAGCCCCAACTGCCAGCCACCGACCATGAAGATGATGCTCAGACTGAAGAGCACCAACCCTCCGATCTCTTCGCCCCAACCGAGCGCTCCGTGGTTTCCTTCCGGCACCCGGTCGTCGGCGTCCAAATGTTCGGGATCAACTGGCATGCCCGGTCCCTCTTGTCACTGCGCCCCCTTTTCCGTGCATGTCTGGTTTCGAGGCCTGCCTGAAGATCGCAAGAACGCGGGCTGCGCTTACGGCAGAGATTTGGTCGATTGCCGAGCGGATTTCGGAGGCGCGATCGGCCTTTAGACGATCAGTGAACTCAGCGATTACGCTGTCCAAATCAGCATGGCGTGCCAGGGCGGTTGTCCGCCATCAGCACCCATGGAACAGACTAGGTTGATTGCGTAGCGGAGGATTTCAGGCTCATCGTAACCATCAGAGAGTGGAGATGAGA
>NZ_JBQFSP010000007.1:0-176204 GCF_056538065.1 Ruegeria sp. BH8
CATCAGAACGCGGCGTAGATTGAAACTGCGGCGAGCCTGATCCTCCTAAGCCAATCAAACGCTCGTGTTCCAAATCATTCGATGACGGACATGGTGATCCTGGTTCTGTCGTTCGTCGGTATCTACTCGCTGCGGAACTCCGCCACCGATTGTGCCATTGCAGCTGTTTTTGGTGTGATGGGTCTGATCTTGAAACGACAGAACCTTCCGATTGTCCCGATCATTCTGGGCATGGTTCTTGGTGGAATTATGGAAGTGAAGCTGCGCTCGGCCATGGCTCGGGTTCGTGATCCGCTGGACTTTGTTGACCGGCCAATCGCGGCAGGTCTGGCCTTGGCCATCGTCCTGCTGATCGGTTTCCATTTCTGGGGTGTTATTCGCGAACGTCGCGTCGCCCAGCCGGAAATGGAACATGACCACGACATCCACGACAGTCAGCAAAGCTGATCCGCACTCGGAAAAGGAGCGCAAAATGGCACGATTTGACGGAAAAACCGTTCTGATTACCGGGGCCGGTACAGGTATCGGGTCAGCGATTGCACGCAGGCTAAGCGCAGAAGGAGCCAATGTAGCCGTTATGGGGCGACGGGCAGAGCCGTTGGAAGCGGTCGCCGGACCAATCAACGGGTTGGTTGTACAGGCTGATGCAGCAAATGCCGATCAGGTGAAGGCCGCGTTGGAAACGATCAACGCCCGCTTTGGCGCACTGGATGTGCTTGTCTGCAATGCAGGCGGGTTCAGCTTTGGAACGCTGACTGACAATACAAACGATGATTGGAACAAATCTGTTCAAGCCAATCTGAATACGGCGATGGTGACTGCCCGCGCTGCGATGCCAGATCTTATCTCGCAAAATGGCAACATCCTGATGATGGCTTCAATTGCAGGTCTGGCCGCAGGTCCAGAGGCTTGCGGTTATGTCACCATGAAACATGCCTTAATTGGTCTGGCGAAATCCATCACCCGCGACTACGGACGAAAGGAAGTGCGTTGCAACACAATCTGTCCTGGATGGGTACGCACCGAGATGGCTGATAGTGAGATGGAGGAGCTTGTTGAACGCAGGGGTCTTTCATCGATTGACGAAGCCTATGCCCTGGTGACCCGTGATGTACCACTGGGCAAACCGGCGATGCCGGAAGATATCGCCCATGCCGCTGCGTTCCTGTGTTCTGACGAGGCTGCCCTTATCTCGGGTGCGGTGCTGACCATTGATGGCGGGGCGACCATTGTCGATGTTCCCACAATCGCTTTTGCTGACAAGTAACAAGCCTTTAGAGAGGTTCCCCCATGCTAGATCAATCCCGCATAGACGAACTGCGCCACGCACCGGTTCCTCCGTTTCAACACATTATTGATGGCGAAAAACGCGACGCCTCTGACGGAGAAATGCTGGAGGTGATTTCACCCCTGAATGGTCAAGTCCTGACCACTATGGCGCGTGGAACAGTCGAAGATGCCAATCTCGCCATCGCCGCTGCACGCCGCGCCTTCGATGATGGCCGTTGGTCCGACATGGCCCCGGCGGCGCGAAAGAAAGTGTTGCTGAAATGGGCGGAGCTGATCGAGGAACACGCATTGGAAATTGCGGTTCTGGGCGTCCGAAACAATGGCACCGAAATCAGTATGGCCATCAAAGCTGAGCCTATGTCGGCGGCACACACAATTCGTTACTACGCCGAGGCGATTGACAAAATCTATGGAGAGGTTGCTCCGACTGATCCTTCCGTTCTGGCGTTGGTTCATCGTGAACCGGTGGGTGTTGTCGGCACGATCGTCCCTTGGAACTTCCCGCTGATGATCGGCTCGTGGAAGTTTGCACCGGCACTTGCAGCCGGGAACACCGTTGTGCTGAAACCCGCAGAAACCGCGTCATTGACGCTGGTGCGACTGGCTGAACTGGCGCTGGAAGCTGGCATGCCTCCGGGGGTGTTCAGTGTGGTTACCGGCAAAGGTTCGGTGGTTGGAGAGGCCATCGGGCTGTCGATGGACGTAGATGTCATGGTCTTCACCGGCTCAGGATTTATTGGCCGAAAACTGCTGGAATACTCCGCACGCTCTAATCTGAAGCGCTGTTATCTGGAGCTTGGTGGAAAATCCCCCAATATCGTCTTCGCGGATGCCCCGGATCTGGACGAAGCTGTCAAGGTATCGGCCAATGGTATTTTCCGCAACTCCGGTCAAGTCTGTATCGCGGGATCCCGTCTGTTGGTGGAACGATCAATCCATGACGAGTTTGTAGAAAAACTGGCAACCTTTGTCGAAACTCTCCGGCCCGGTGACCCACTGAATATCGCTTCGACTGCAGGTGCGGTAAACTCATTAAGTCAATTGAACCAGAACCTTGGTTTTGTGGAAGAAGCACGTGGTCTGGGGCGGGGCATCCGCACCGGCGGGAGCCGTATTCTGGAAGAAACGGGTGGCTATTTCATGGCCCCGACGGTTGTAACGGGGGTTCACCCCACCGATCGGCTGGCAACGGATGAAGTGTTTGGCCCGGTTCTTGCGGTCATTCCCTTTGACACCGAAGAAGAGGCAATCAAAATTGCCAATGGAACCGATTACGGTCTGGCATCCGCAGTATGGACGTCGAACTTGTCGCGCGCCCACCGCATGATCCGGGCCATTCAGGCAGGGGTTGTCCATGTAAACACCTATGGAGGGGCCAACACAACGGTTCCATTGGGTGGCGTCAAGCAGTCTGGCAACGGTCATGACAAATCGCTGCACGCCTTTGACAAGTATTTCGAGCTGAAAACAGCTTGGATCAAACTTTGAACCTGAAAGGCGGCCTATGACCAATCGAACTATTCTTGTCGTTGGGACCTATGACACCAAAGATGATGAACTGAACTTCATCTCTGACGTGATCCGTGAACAGGGTGGATTGGTGAAAACCATGGACATCAGTGTGCTTGGCGACCCCAGTCACCCCACTGATTACTCCAAGCATCAGGTGGCAGAGGAGGGTGGCCACACAATACAGGAAGCCATTGATGGCGGTGACGAAAACCTTGCGATGCAGATCATGGCCAAAGGTGCAGCCCTGCTGGTTGCACGGCTGCACCATGAGGGCGTGTTCGATGGCGTTTTGGTTTTGGGCGGTTCAATGGGGACCGATCTGGCCCTTGATCTGTGCTGTGCCTTGCCCATTGGTGTGCCTAAATACATCGTCTCAACTGTCTCTTTCTCGCCGATGATCCCGCCCGAGCGGCTGCCGGCAGACGTTCAGATGATCCTTTGGGCTGGTGGTCTTTACGGGCTTAACTCGGTCTGCGAAGCCTCTCTCCGGCAAGCTGCTGGCGCGGTTCTGGGGGCCGCACGCGCTGCCCGTCCGATGAAGAAAGACCGCCCTCTAATCGGGATGACATCCTTCGGCAAAACAGTCTTGCGCTATATGGTGCACCTGAAGCCCGCCCTTGAGGCGCGCGGGTTTGAACTGGCCGTTTTCCATGCTACGGGCATGGGAGGGCGCGCATTTGAAAGCCTTGCTTCAAAAGGTGAATTCGCCGCCGTTTTGGACTTTGCACCGCAAGAAGTCGGCAACCACATGTTGGGATCAGCCATCAGCGCCGGCGAAGATCGCATGACCAATGCGGGCAAGGCTGGTGTGCCGCAGATTGTTTCGATTGGGTGTTATGATCTAGTCGATTTGGTAGGCTGGCATCCCGTTCCTCCAGCGTTGGCGGATCATGACCTTCATGACCACAACCGACTAATTACTGCGGTCAGCATGAGCGCCGAGCAAAGGCGCGAGATGGCACGCACCATGTGCGCAAAACTTTCTGAAGCAACCGGCCCGACTGTTCTGCTTGTGCCGCTCAGAGGCGGTAACGAATGGGACAGGGCCGGGGCGATTTTGGAAGATGCAGAGGGACTTGCAGGATTCATCGAAGAGCTGAGAAAAAACTGTCCGGAAAACGTAACACTTGTGGAAATTGACAGCCATATCAACGATGTCGAGTTTTCAGACAAGACCTTGGAGATTCTGGATACCTAGCGCTCTGATCATGTGATCTGATTGGGTTGCCCGACTATTCAACGTGAACGTCACAATCTGAACGAGCGCCCCAGCAAAAGCTGCGATATCCGCGCTCGGAGAGAGTTCGTTGTTTTGAAGGGTCGCGGCAAGATTTGCGTGAAACCGCTCTTCAACTTGCTCGACAAAGCTGCGCGCAATGTTACACGCCGCCCCAAACGCTGTTTTAGTCACACCGACAATTGAAAGGACCGCATGACTTTGCCTTGCCCGCCTGCCATTAGACTGGCGATTGCGCCGTCACGAACTTCCAGTTCAACCTGAATCAAACTGGGCGAAGGGGTTTCCATGAACATGCCCTGTTCAATCAGAAACCCGTGCTGACGGCGGTGACCCAGGTCGTGCAGGACACAGGCCAGCGGCCCTGCGGCCATTCCCGTCGCGGCCTCTTCATCAATGGCATATCGGGGGGCGAACATGCGTGCAGTAGCGTCGCGCCCGTCCGAGCATTGGGCCGTTGTGAACACATAATATCCTATCAGGTCCAGACGGTCGCTGATCGTTTTGATCTGCTCGAAATCGGGTTTGATCGAAGCCAGAGTTTCCCTGTCAGCTACTCCGATCACGACAAAACTGTTGCCGGTATTGACCAGAACGGGCGGCATTTCGTGATCCAGATTGCTCGGGGACAACCCCAAAGAGCCCAAAACGTCCTGCAAACTGACACCCTGAGAGGTCCAATCTTCTGGCGTTTCATATCTAGGGGCCAACTGTTCCATAAACGCGGCACCATCCTTGATCAGAATCCGGCGCGGGCCGTCCACAGTTTCTTTTGAGGTTACAGGATCAGGAATACGGCCAAGTGCTTCCAGATGGGAAAAAGCGGCAATGGTCGCATGGCCGCAATGCGCGATCCTGCGGTTCGGGGTGAAGAAGTCCAGTTTGAAACCTTCGGTCGCGGATTGCGAGACAAAAGCGGTTTCGGACAGGCCAACCTGTGACGCGACCTTCAGCATCTGCGCCTCGGTTAACCCGTCGGCATCCAGAACAACCCCAGCAGGGTTGCCCCCTAGCCCGTTGTCCACAAAACCGTGCACGATCTGAACAGTCACGTTTTGGCCGATGGCTTGGCTTACATTCATGGCATTTCTCCCATTTCCTGCGGGCGCTTTTGCCTTAGCGGAGTGATTGTGTCTTCGCCTGAGACATAGTGTGTTTCAATTGTTGGCAGAATGATATTAAGCTTGAATTTATTATTCACTATTTTGGAATAATTACATGGACAAGTTTCGCGCGCTTCTGGTCTTTTCGAAGGTGGCCGACCTGGGTGGCTTTGCTGCTGCTGCGCGCAACCTGAACATGTCGCCACCGGCTGTGACGCGCACCATTTCGGTACTGGAGGGCGAGTTGGGCGTCCGTTTATTCGTAAGAACGACACGATCTGTCATGTTGACCGAAAGCGGGCGCAGATTTCTGGAAGATGCCAAGCGCATTCTCGTTGATCTGGAACAGGCAGAAAACGCTGCGGTCGGGACCTATGCGGAACCTAAAGGATTGCTCAACCTCACTTCGTCTGTGTTGTTTGGCAGATTGTTCATCACACCAATTCTTGCTGATTTTCTGGAGCACTATCCCAAAATCGAGGCGCGAACGCTGTACGTGGACCGGATCGTGAATTTAATAGACGAAGGTGTGGATGTTGGCGTCAGGATAGGTCCGCTTGCGGATTCCAGCCTTATGGCGGTGCGTTGCGGTTCTGTCAGACAGGTTGTTTTTGCAGCACCCGAATACCTTGAACAAGCAGGCGAACCCGAAAGCCCGGATGACCTGAACAGACATGTCCTGATCAATTCCCTAGCCCTGTCGCCGTCAGGCCAGTGGCAGTTTGACCACCTGGGCAACCCGAAGCTTGTGCGTGTTCATCCACGGATCAGCATGAATACCAACGATGCTGTAATCGAAATGGCACTTCGCGGTCAGGGTCTGGCCCGGCTTTTGTCCTATCAAGTCGCACCATATCTGGCGGACGGACGGCTAAAGGCAGTGTTATCTGATTTTGAACCGGCTCCTGCACCGGTTCACATCGTGCACCACGAAGGGCGGATGGTGTCCGCAAAGATTCGCGCATTTGTCGATTTTGCCGCAAGCCGCCTGAAACGTGAGGCAGCACTGGAATACTGAAGCGTCGAACTTCGACCTGCCACTTTTACCGCAGCTTGGGGAGGTTTCTGTGTCGGCAGGCGGCCGAAGGCGTCACACTTTTCTTAAGGCGTATATGCAATCGTAGGAACGACTTAGGAATAACAGCGAGAGGAACTGAGGAGTTGGTGTCTGACGCCTAAAAACTCGAACTACTCAAATACAAGCCGGTGAGTTTCGATTGAAAGCTGGAATGGCGAAATCATTCCGGCCGGTGAACGCTATCCCAACAACACAATGCGAACGAAACGAACCAAAGGCGCGTATGTCCTTGCTCTGGTGGTTTGAGTTTCATTTGCCCACGAAGGATCACGTCAAATCACCCAGTGGGGCCAAAACTTTCGGTGTGAATATGTTCCTGAGAGATGCCCCGGCGTTCCAGATCGGCCTGGATCTCGGCCATGAAACCGACAGGGCCGCACAGAAAGTAATGCGCGCTGGCATCGTTGACCAGTTGCGCCAGAAGCGCCCCATCGACACGGCCATGCGAGTCATAGTCCACTCCGAACTCATCCTCTGACGTTGGTTGGCTATAGGCCACATGCGTCGTGATCCCAGGCCGTCCGGAGGCCAGATCGTGAACTTCACCGGCCATTGGATGGTGCTGACCGTCCCGAGCGCCATGGATGAACCAGACAGGGCGGTTGCCGCGCTCGTCTGCGACCTTATTCAGAATGCTCAACATTGGTGTGATACCAACACCAGCGCTGACCAGAACCAATGGGCACCGGTCGCAAGTCATTGTGAAATCACCCGCAGGCCGACGGCTGTTGATGATTGCGCCTGGCTCCAAATGATTGTGCAGAAACTGCGATGCGATCCCTTTTGGCTCACGCTTGACTGTAATCCGATAGCGATGATTGTTCGGTCCGTTGCTGAGCGAATAGGTCCGGCGCACCGGTTCGGCGATCCCTGGAATTTCAAGCTCGATTGGCAGGTATTGCCCGGGCTCGAACCCAGCCAAGTGGCCACCGTCGCGGGCTTCGAAAACAAACGAGGTGACATCGACGCTTTCACGGATCTTTTCGATCAGGAGGAGCGACCGGACAGAATCTGCATCCGAAGTCCATCTAAGGCTGACTGCCGCGCGGATTTCCACGACCTCGTCAATCTCCAGTGTCACCAGCCGCCGCGCCCCGGGGAAATTTGTGATCTCATCGCTGGCCCAGTCGATCGAGGCGACGCCGGTCAGTTGCAGCAAGCTGCCGCTTTCGAAATCGATGAACAGAAATCCCGCCCTTGGGTCGAGCAACAGGTTGCCGATAGTGTTGAAGTGGTTATTGCCGGCATAGTCGGGAAACCGCAGCCGCCGGTTGTCCAGAACCTGCACGAAACCACGGTCGCCACCGCGATGGGACGCATCCATCCCGTAAGTCGGGCTTTCGCCCTCTTCGCGATAGCCGCTGGCGATAAAGAAAGTATCGGCTGTTTCGATCCACCGGGTCTGATCCGACGTCAAATACTGGCCGCGTGTCATTGGTCCGGGCCTCGAATCTTCAACCCGGCGCCATGCGCGTTCACGGATATACTGCGGGCAGTTGCCAAAGGTCTGGTCAACGTGAAAATCAAAACCGGTCGGAGTGACGCGTCCGGCGCGGCCATTGATGCGGTTGCGCCGACGCGTGGCCAGTTCAATACCAAGGATGCCAACATCGCTTTTGGGGTGAAGGGCACCGTGCAACGCATCGCCTTGGGTTGGCAAGGCAGTAATGGAAAGCGTTTTGTTATCTGGTGCAGAGACGAACCCGTCTGGCCCTTCCAATAACGTAACCCAGGGCCGACCTTGCGCATCGCGCGCGGCCATCACAAGAAACGGCAGGGCGGTATGAAGATCCCGATGCTGTTCGGGCATGTGGTCGCGGACAACTTTCCGTGCCCAGTGTTCAATGTCGCGAACACCCAGCCGCGCCTGCGCCATGTGTTCACCCCGATGAAAAGGGGAAGTGCTGCTGTCGCTGGGTTCGATGGAAATCATGGGGTCTCTCCTGGGGCGGCACGGTTTGGAGGCATACGCCCGGTCCTGACGGCCGGGCGCGCTCTGGTGTCAGGCGGCGAGGCCGACCTTGGTGCTTTGCATGGCCACAAAGCCGGGCAACGCCTCAACCCGGGCCAGCAGGGCACGGATATTGGGATAATCATCCAGTGAAACGTTTCCCTCAGGCGCATGGGCCGAATAGCTGTAGATCGCGACATCAGCGATGGATGGGCTGGTTCCGACCAGCCAGTCGCGTCCGTTCAAATGCGCCTCAAGCCGGTCAAAGGCGGATTTGGCGATGGCCTTGGCACGTTCTGCATCCAGTTGAGCGCCAAAAACGGTGATCAATCGTGCTGCCGCAGGGCCGTGGGCGATGTCGCCGGCGGCCAGCGACAAGAACTTCTGAACTTCCGCCTCGCGCACCGGATCAGTCGGCAGCCAATCAGGCGCGTATTTCCGCGCAAGGTACACGAGGATAGAGTTGGAGTCGGCGATCGCGATTTCACCGTCCTCAATCACCGGCACCTGCCCGGCAGGGTTCAGGGAAAGAAACGGCTCTTTCTTGTGTTCGCCAGACAGCAGGTCGACATCGATCAGCTCGTGATTGATGCCACCAAGCTTGGCGAATAGTTCCACCCGGTGTGAATGCCCGGACAAGGGATGACGGTGGATACGGATTGCGTTTGGCATGTCTGTTTCCTTTCGGAGGAGTTTCTTGGGAGCGAGCTGGCGATGTTCGTCAGCGGTCACTGGCTAGAACATGGCAAAACCTTTCTTAGTTATAATCCTGCGTTTTATTCAGTAACTATGAACAAATTGGGTATAATTGACCAAACACCAACCTGACGAAGGAGCGCTGCGTTGGATACAATTGACACGATGCGGGCATTTATGGCGGTTGCTCATGAGGGCTCGTTCACTGCCGCGGGGCGGCGGCTGGGCCTGTCTACCAAACTGGTCAGCAAGTATGTTGCCCAGTTGGAGGCCAAGCTATCGACGCAACTGTTCAACCGGACAACCAGAAGCGTTTCGTTGACGGACGTCGGCATCGCGTACCTTGAACGCTGCCGCCCGATCGTGGAACAAATCGACGAGCTGGAAGACCTTGTTCAGGAGCGGCAATCGGCACTGGCCGGGCCAATCCGAATAACCGCACCAACCGGGTTCGGCAGCATCAACCTGACTCAGGCTTTGGCTTCGTTTCTGCGGGCGCATCCGAAGGTCGATATCGACCTTAAACTGTCGGACTCGCGCGTGGCGCTTGTTGAAGAGGGGTTCGATCTTGCCATACGGATCGGGGTGTTGCGGGATTCGACCCTGATTGCGCGGAAGCTGTCCGATATGCCGCTGATCGTCTGCGCGTCGCCTGATTATCTAGCGGAAAGGGGGCGTCCGGGTGATCCGATGGCACTGGCCACACATAACTGCCTGATTGACGAAAATCCGGCCGACGCAACAGCATGGAGGTTTCGAGCCGGGACAAGGGATATTGTGGTCAAGGTGGCGGGAATGTTTCATGCCAATGCCCCGGCGGCGATTGCCAACATGGCGATCGCCGGGCTGGGTATTGCGCGTTGCCCGCACTATGTGATTGCCCGCAGTCTGGAAGAGGGTACCCTGGAGCGCCTGTTTCAGGACTATGAAACGGAAAATTTCGGCCTTTATGCGCTCTATCCACCCAATCGTCACCTGACGACCCGGGTGCGCGCGTTGATTGATTTTCTGGCGCAGCATTTTCGATCAGGCTGACATCCAGCAACTGAAACGGATCCACAGTCCAGCCACAACCGTGGCGGTTGTTCCGCAAATTCTTGAGAACGTTAGGCAGAACTTTCGTTTTGGTGAATGAGATGAAGAGTATTTCCCGCTTTGTCTAAAGCGCGGTAGAGATACATCCACTTTCCATGGACATGCACACGGACCTATGTGGCGTCCATGCGCCAAGAATTCAGTGTAGGACGCTTCATCGATTGCGCGCGCAGCGATCATCGGCGAAAACCGCTTGACCCACATGTTCTATGTAGCATGGTCCACGCGCAATCCCCGTTCAGCAATGATTTCCTCAAGGCCGCGACAGAAAACTGTCTACCTCAGTAGAAATACACGGCTTACAAAGCCGCACCTTTGGGAAAGTGGCGGCTTTTCAAGAAGATCACATAGAAACCTATTCGCAGCGGCTTCGAAGGCAAAGAGAAACCGAATACAGACTTTCACCAACCTCGCTCGAAAGCTTGACACCCCCGTCGCTGTTAGTCTGCCTTGGCGGGCAATATCCGGTGCCGCCAGACGCAGGCACCGGGCAGCGATGCCGACGAGGGGCCTACATCAGATCGTTTTCCACGTCTTCTGCAGATATTCCCAATGCGTCCAGACCATTCTCAAGGTGGTCAGACATATGCGGTGTTCCGATCAGGTAATCTGCACAAGGGGTCGATGCCTCGGACTTGGCGGTGGCGATGGCCTCGGCCAGATCTTCCGCAAAAAAGCTCTCGCGCCCGATCCACATGATGGCAACCAGTTCGGCCTGCTCGTCTTCGCTCATGCGGTCGATGAACGCCCGCAATTCGCCCTCGGCCCGGTTCAGTTCGCGGCCCATCATGGCGACCTGGGCGACTTTTCTTGCCGAGATTTCCATCATCTCTTCGACTCCTCGTGTTCGCGGTTGTTACGCCATCACAACCACCGACAGGGGCCCGCGTCTTTGATCTTGAACAAACAGGCTGGTCACTGCCCCACACGCGTTACTGGGTGATCAGGCACCGGTTCCCTGCGAAACGGGCGGAAGGCGGCTTTTTTCAGCCACAACCTGAAGGCCTGCCAGAGGATCAGCGCAAAAGTGCGACGCGAACCGAAAGGGCGACGCAGAAAAGACCAAAGGATCACCCGGCTGGTCAATGGCTGGCGCGGTCCGGTCAGTGTCGCGATCAACCCGCCACCCGCGCGCGTGTAGTCGATCCACACACCAACCCGATCCGGGCTGTAGTCGAAGCGGAACGTATAGCTGCCTTCAATCTTCTGGAAGGGCGAGACATGCATCACCTTTTCGGCCGCCAATCGGTCGGTTGGTTCGATGGTTGAAAAATCCGGCTTATGGCACAGATAACTGTGGCGCGTTCCAAAGGTGTTCGTCACCTCGGCCACCACGGCGTAAAGCTGATCATAGCGGTCAAAGCAAAACCAAAAACTGACGGGATTAAAAACGTGGCCCAGCACCCTTGGCTGGGTCAGCAGCATGACCTGCGCGGGTTGCGGAATGTCCATCTCGGCAAATCGCGCGCGCAGCCAGGCGGCACCATGGCCTTGACCTGGCTCTCCTCCGTGATCGCGGGTTCGCCAGTTGGTGACATTTGTCCGGTCCATTGAAAACAGAAAAGGCGTGGTCAACCGGGCTTCGGGATCAAACAGGATGTAATCGACAGAATACCGGAAGGCGTTGTCGATTGCCCCCTTGCGGCCGTGATAGGTGTGGCCTGCAACATGATCTATCGTTTTTGCCATCCGATATCTTCTGGTCCTTGCATAACCGCCAGAGCAGTCGCGATTTCTTTTTTGCCGCTGGTGTTCATATTACGAGACTTGGCCGGGAGCGGATCAAAATGTTCCGATAAAGTGATCCGGCTTGGGACATGCGCCGTATTATGGTTATGTTTACCGAGACCAATACAGCGACCTTGGACGGACCAGCGGTTGAAACACCCGCCCCTCAACCTTGGCGCGTCCACAAACGCATCAAGGGTAGGCGGGTGAACGAAATAAACAGCAAGCGCGAGACCAGGGCCGAATGGGTGGACCACGTCAGACGCATCCGGGATGCGCAGGATCAGGCGGCATTTGCCGAGCTGTTCCAGCACTTCGCGCCGCGTATCAAGGCGTTCCTGATGAAGTCAGGGGCTGATGCCACCATGGCAGAAGAATGCGCGCAGGAAGTGATGGCGACCTTGTGGCACAAGGCCCACCTGTTCGACCCGACGCGTGCCACCGTGGCCACATGGGTGTTCACCATCGCTCGGAACAAGCGCATTGACGTGCTGCGCAAGCAACGCCGCCCTGAACCCGAAGATCTGGGTTGGGGTCCCGAGGCTGAGCCCGATCAGGATGACGTCATCGCGCTGCAACAGGAAACCGCGCAACTGCGCACCGCCTTGAAGGCGTTGCCGGATGCACAGCGGGACCTGATCGAGAAGGCATATTTCGGCGACCTGAGTCACCGGGAAATCGCATCGCAGACCGGGTTGCCGCTGGGAACGATCAAATCACGCATACGGCTGGCGCTGGACCGCCTGCGCCACGCGATGAACTGAGATGAGTAAGATGAGCAAGTTGATCAAACATCACCTGACGGATGACCTGCTGATGGCCTATGCCGCAGGCGGTCTGCCCGAAGCCTTCGATCTGATGGTCGCCACGCATCTGTCCCTGTGCGACCACTGCCGCGCGCGCGCTGAAAGTTATGACGCCGTTGGCGGACAAGTTCTGGACGAGCAGAGTGAGGGTGTCAGCATGAGTGAAACTTCACTGGCGGCCACGATGGCTTTGATCTCCCAAGGTGCTCCGGCGCCCAAGCCCGTTCGCCCGGGATGTGCAGTTCTGCCGGCCCCGTTGCAGGATTACGTGGGCGGAACAGTCAAGGACATCCGCTGGAGGTCGATAGGTATGGGCGTCAAACAGGCGATCCTGCCGACCACCAAAGACGCCACCGCCCGCTTGCTTTTCATTCCGGCCGGTGCTGCCGTGCCGGATCATGGCCACAACGGCATGGAGCTGACAATGGTTCTGCAAGGGGCTTTCTCGGACGAGGTTGACCATTTTGCCCGTGGCGATGTTGAAATCGCCGACGAGGATCTGGAACACACACCTGTCGCGGATATCTCGGAAGACTGCATATGCCTGGCGGTTACGGATGCGCCGCTGAAATTCAACAAGCTGATGCCGCGCCTGTTCCAGCCCTTTTTGCGTATCTGAACCCTTGCAGGCGCTGGCCCATCAGAACCGGCCCGGTGCCGGTTCAGTTCTTCAACAGGATGTTCAGCCTTCGTGACGCGCCAGAGGTACAACCTCTGTTTCAGTATCGGGCGCGATTTCTTCGAAGTCGAAATTATCCAGCCGCTGCGCCCGGCGGCCAGCCTTTTCGGCACTGATCTTGATTTCCGAGATATCCTTGGCCGCCTGCCCGAAGTGACGGTCGAGGTTTGAAACGCGGTCGCCCAGACGGTCCACATCCTTGTGCAGCAATCCCAGTTCTTTGCGGATCGCACCGGCCTGTTCACGCATGCGCGCATCTTTCAGGATCGCCCGCATCGTGTTCAGCGTGGCCATACAGGTGGTGGGCGAGACGATCCAGACCCTTGCGGCAAACCCTTCGCGCACCACATCGGGCAGGCGGGCGTGCAGCTCGGCATAGATCGCTTCGGACGGGACGAACATCAGGGCACCGTCAGCGGTTTCCCCGTCGAGGATGTATTTCTCGGAAATCGCCTTGATATGCACTTTCACGGCAGCGCCAAAAGCCCGCAGGCATCTTTCAACATCTGCCTTGCTCTGCGCGGCGGCAAGTGCTTCGAAATCCTCAAGCGGGAATTTCGCGTCAATCACGATCGGGCCGGGCGGGTTCGGCAGATGCACGAGGCAATCTGCACGCCTGCCGTTCGACAAGGTGGCCTGCAGCGAATAGCTGTCTGCGGGCAGTGCCTTGGACACGATATCGTTCAGCTGAATCTCACCAAACATCCCGCGCCGCTGCTTGTTTGACAGGATATCCTGAAGGCTGAGAACATCGCCCGACAGTTTCGTGATATTGTCCTGCGCCTTGTCGATGGCGGCCAGACGCTCCTGCAACTGCGTCAGTGATGTCGCCGTCTGCTTTGACGAACCGTGCAGGGTTTCCTTCATCCGTTCCTGCATTTCGGCCAGCGCGCGCGCCGATTTCATCGCGTTGTCCGCCAGCCGGTCATTCATCTGCTGCTGGACCGAGGACAAGCGCGCCTCGACCGTCTGGATCACCTGCACCTGCGCGTTGGCCTGCGTGTCCGAGACATGCTGCAAGCCGCCGCGCAACTGTTCCTGCCCCTGCCCCAGCTGCTGCACATGCTGACCCAGAAGCGCCATCTGCCGCGCCAGCGGTTCCGCCATCCGGGCCGAGCGATTGGCTGCGCGCAACGACAGGAACAGCAGCAGCAGGATCAGCGCGACTGCTCCGCCCGCAACCAGAATCACGGGATCATTCAGCGCTATTTCAATACCTGCAATCTGGATCATGGGGTTCAGTATGTTCTCGTTTTGTTTCTGTCTTCTTAAGGCCTGTTTGACACCAAATCAACTGCGCCCGAACAGGCGTTCGATATCGCTTAGCTTCAGTTCCACATATGTGGGTCGCCCGTGATTGCACTGGCCGGAATGCGGCGTCGCCTCCATCTCGCGCAGCAGGGCGTTCATTTCCTCGGCCCGCATCCGGCGGCCGGACCGGACCGAGCCGTGGCAGGCAACCCGGCTGAGGATCGCCTCGATCCTTGCCTGCACCATCTGGGTTTCGCCCTGATCGGCCAGTTCGTCGAGGATATCCAGGATCATCGCGCGCGCATCGACCTCGCCCAGAACGGCCGGGGTTTCGCGCACGGCAATGGCGCCTCCGCCAAAGGGTTCGATGGTCAGCCCCAAACGGGACAGATCATCACAGACCGCCATCAGACGGGCGCAGTCGCCTTCGGACAACTCAACAATCTCAGGGATCAAAAGTGCCTGCGCCGCGACGCCCGTCTCGGCCATCTGTGTTTTCAGCTTCTCATAGACCAGCCGTTCATGCGCGGCGTGCTGATCAACGATCACCATTCCATCGGCAGTCTGGGCGATGATGTAGTTTTCATGCACCTGCCCGCGCGCAGCACCCAGCGGAAGATTCTGCGCACCGGGCTCCTGACCCTGTGATACGGGTGCAACCGGGGTCGGATCGACAATGCTGCCGCTGTAATCATGCGCCAGTTCCGCAAAACCCGGAGCCTGCGCCCGGTACGCGGCCTGGCGCGCTGCGGGCGACGGGCGATCCATCTGATAGACCCGCGCTGGTGCAGACTGCGCAGGCTCCGGTCTCATTGCACCCAGGGTCGCATTGGCCACGGTCGATGACGCACGATGCCCTGCCTCGGCCAAAGCGTGGCGCAGGCTGGATACGATAAGCCCGCGTGCAACGCCGGGATCGCGGAACCGGACCTCGGACTTGGCGGGATGAACGTTCACGTCAACCAATGTCGGGTCGCAGTCGATGAACAATGCCGCCGCCGGGTGACGGTCCCGGCTGAGGAAATCGAAATAAGCCGCCCGCAAAGCACCGGTCAGCATCTTGTCCCGCACGGGACGCCCGTTGACAAAAAGGTACTGCGCCACCGCAGCGCCACGGGAATAGGTCGGCAGGGCCGCATAGCCAAAAAGCCTGAGACCGTCGCGCGTGGCATCGATCCGCAGCGCATTCTCGGCAAACTCGCGCCCGATCACACGGGCAAGACGGGCGTGCAGGGCGTCAAACAGGTCGCCATTCTCGCGATCCGCGCGGAAGATCACACGGCCTTCGCCACCGCCCGAGACATCGCGCAGGGTAAATGTGACGGATGGTTCGGCCATCGCCAGCCGTTTCACCATGTCCGTGATCGCCTGCGCCTCGGCCCGGTCGGTGCGCATGAATTTCAGCCGGGCGGGGGTGGCGAAGAACAGATCGCGCAGCTCGACCACCGTGCCCGCGCGCAGGGCTGCAGGCTTGACCGAACCCGTCTTGCCACCTGCAACATGGATCTGCGCCGCGTCCGCACCGGGCACGCGACTGGTTATGGTCAGGCGTCCGACAGCCCCCAACGAGGGCAAGGCTTCGCCTCGAAACCCGAAGGTGTGGATATTCAGCAGGTCCGATCCGTCGATCTTTGATGTGGCGTGGCGCGACAGGGCAAGCAGCAAATCTTGGGCCGGGATACCGCAGCCATCGTCGGTCACGCGGATCAGTGTCTTTCCCCCGTCGGCGATTTCGACGGCTACACGCGCGGCCCCGGCATCAAGTGCATTCTCGACCAGTTCCTTGACCGCCGAGGCCGGGCGTTCCACCACTTCACCCGCCGCAATACGGTTGATGGCAGCATCGTCAAGCTGTCTGATCACGGGGCGATTTTCGCTGATATTGGGGTTTGTTTGCGCCATACCCCTAGACCTAGCACAACCGCGCACGATTCTGCCACCGGTTTGAGCATGTCTTCTGATCGGAAAGGGGCGCCCGGATGGCCGTGAATGAATCCCCATTCCGTACCATCCGGGCCTACCAGAGTGAGTGGTGTGTTCAGCTAATCAATGGGCAGCCTCTAGCACGAGACTTCCCAAAAATCTGCTTAAGATTAACCTTAACGGCATCTGGGCAGAGTTTGGCCGATGACGCATAGGCATCTGCGGCAGGAAAATGCCGTCTCAGGCTGATGTCTGAACACCAACTCGTGTGCGGCATGGGCCAAACATGGCCGCCAGTGCCAGGATCAGCCCGGACATCGTTGCGATCATCCCCGCCGCACTGACCGCATCCGCTGCACCCAGCCACAGGGGTCCGTAGCCTGCCAGCACATACCCTGTCACGGCAGAGGTTATAGCGATCACGACACTCCAGCCAATCTGCGCCTCAAGCCGGTTGGTCAGCATCCGCGCAGATGCCGGCGGGCAGATAAACATCGCAATCACGATGATCGAGCCTACCGCGTCGAAGGCGGCGACCGCCGCGATGGCCGCAGTGATGACGAGCGCCATGCCCAGAAGTCCCGTGCGAATACCAATCGTGCGGGCGAAACCTTCGTCAAAGGTGGATATTTTCAGCGGCCGCCAGAACAGCCATGTAAACAGCATCACACCCACCAGTGTCAGCGCAATACGGGGCAGTTCCGGGGGCAATCCGGCAAGGGCATGAGCGTCCAGCAACGAGGACCACCCGGTCGCGTCCAGCCAGATCAGGCTTTCGAGATTGCCGTAAAGCGCATGTTCCACATCCAGATGCACGGTTGACGTATCCGTCTGCTCAAGCAGCAGGACGCCTGCTGCGAACATGGTGGTAAAGACCACGCCCATGGCGGCCCCGGGTTCGATCTGCCCCAGTCGGCGAATGGCCTCGATCAGGACAACAGCCAGAACCGCGGCCCCAGCCGCACCCAACATCATCGGCCAGGTGGATATGGCACCTGTCAGCAGAAACGCAACAACGATACCCGGCAGCACTACATGGCTGATCGCATCGCCGATCAGCGCCTGTTTTCGCAACACAAGAAAGTTGCCGGGCAAGGCACAGGCGATGGCCGCAAATGTTCCGATCAGCAGCGGTGTCAGAGACAGCGGGACGAATTCTTCACCACTCATGCCGGTATCCCCTGCGGTCCGCCAATCTGGCGGTCGATCTCATCAATCTGGTCGCGTGTCAGAACGGTCTCGATATCACGCAACCCGTCATAAAGCGCAGCTGTCGCCTCGTGCGCCTGATCGGCGCGCACGATTTCCCATCGCTTTTCATCCCGCAGGGCCTTGGCCGCGCGGGCCTTGCCGGTGTCCGTCGCCACGCCATCCGCCCGGACCAGCCCGGCACGCCGCAGCAAACGCAGGGTCAGGGGTTCATAGATCTTCTGCCCTTGTGCCAGCGCCAGAAGTCCCTGACGAATATGCACCCGGCGCTGAAACCGCAGATGCCGCAGCACCGCCGCCAGAACGCCACGCATCGGGGCGAAGAAGAGGGAGGCGAGGAAAAAGGCAAAGCTGACCAGTACGATGATCGGGCCGGTTGGAAGATTGGGCGCAGATGCGGATATGGCAGCGCCGATAAATCCGGCTAGTCCACCTGCCAACCCGGCCAGCAGAACAACGCGTTCCGAGCGGTCAGACCAGAACCGGGCGGTCACCGCCGGAATGATCAGCAACGCCACGATCAGGATCAGGCCGACGATTTTCAGACCGACCACGGTCACGGCCATGACCAGCCCCATCATGGCCAGGTCGATACGATGCACTGGCAACCCGCGCGCCGCTGCGTATTCGGGATCGAATGCGACAAGGGTCATCGGACGGCGGATGATCAGCACCAGAGCCAAGGTCAAGGCGCCACCAAGTGCGATGATCACCGCATCGGCCCACAGCATTCCGGCGGTTGAACCCAACAGGAAACCTTCCAGCCCGGCCTGACGGCCAACCCCCATGGTCTGGATGACCGTCAGCAGCACGATCCCAAAGCCGAAGAACACGGACAGAACCGCACCGATCGCGGCGTCCTCGGCCAGGCGGGTGCGCCGTGTCAGCCAATTCATGCACAACAGACCAACCCAGGCGGAAATAGCGGACCCCACCAAAAGGCCCGGCAGGTTGCGCCCGTCCCCGCCCAGCGCGACCAGCACCATGTAAGCGATACAGACGCCCGGCAGGGTTGCATGGCTGATTGCGTCGCTGACAAGGGCGCGCTTGCGCAGAAACAGGAATGTCCCCGTCACGCCCGCCGACACGCCCAGCAATGTCGCACCGATGGCAACCAGCGTGGCGTTATAGCCAAGCTGAAGGGTCAGAGCATCCCAAAGCATGAACTATCCCAGCGCGCGTGAAATCTGATCGATCTGCGCCGTTGCCAACCTGCCACCATAGGCCGATTGCAGCGATTCCGCCGTGAACGCCTCGGCCACCGGCCCTTCGGCCACCTTGCGGGTATTGATCAGGAAAACGTAGTCGAAATAGTCGGTCACGGTGGCCAGATCGTGATGCACGACAACAACTGTCTTACCGGCCTCTTTCAGGGATTTCAGCACCGCGATGATGGCTTTTTCGGTGGCGGCGTCGACACCGGCAAACGGCTCGTCCAGCAGGTACAGATCAGCATCCTGAGCCAGAGCACGCGCCAGAAACACACGCTGTTGCTGGCCACCGGACAGCTGGCCAATCTGGCGATCCGCGAAATCGCGCATTCCCACACGGTTCAGGCAATCCATCGCACGGGCCTTGTGGCGCGCGCGCAAGCGGCCCAACAGGCCCAGTTCACGCGACAGACCCATCAGAACCACGTCGATCACACGTGTCGGGAAATCCCAGTCCACACTGGCACGCTGGGGAACATAGGCAACACGTGCGCGTTGCGAATTCAGCGGCTGACCAAATACGGTCACCTGCCCCGACAAAGGCGTAACGATGCCAAGCGCCGCCTTGAGCAGCGTTGACTTTCCAGCGCCGTTTGGCCCGATAATGGCGGTCATCGCGCCGGGCTCAACCGTCATATCAACCGAAAAGACCGCTGGCTTCTGCCCGTAGGAAACCGTCAGGCCCCGCACAGCCAGAGGGCTGTTATCCAGGTTTTGTTCCTGGATCGTCACACCTTCGTTGCTGATCAGCCCCAGCATCTCTCAGAACCCTGCTGACAGTTTGCCGTTCATGCCGCGATCGGGAACTTCTCCGCCCAATGCGCCTGCGATGACGGTGATATTGTGATCCAGCATCCCGATGTAAGTGCCTTCGTAGGTGCCATCCTCGCCCATGGCGTCCGAGAACAACTCGCCCCCGACCTTCACCTCGTGCCCTTTGGCGGCGGCCCCTTCGATCAGCGCGCGGATCGACCGGTCAGAAACCGAGCTTTCGACGAAGACCGCCGTGATCCGGCGATCAACCAACAGGTCAACCAACTCTCCGATCCGGTTCAGGCCCGCCTCGGATTGGGTCGAGATGCCCTGAATGCCCAGAACCTCGAACCCGAAACTTTCACCGAAATAGCCAAAGGCGTCGTGGGCGGTGACCAGAACCTTGTTGTGATCCGGTACCGAAGACAGGGTTTCCTCGGCATAGGCCGTCAGACGATCTATGTCCGCCAGATGGGCTTGTGCATTGGCGGCAAAAACCTCAGCTGCTTCGGGGCGTGCCTCCGTCAGCGCGCGCTGCACTTCCAGAACAACCTCGCGCCACAGCGCGGGTGTCATCCAGACATGCGGATCATACTTGTCGGCATAATCATCATGCGCACGCAGCATGGACTGATCTACGCCTTCTGCAACCGCAATGACGGTCCGTTTCCGCACGAGGTCATGAAAGAAGTCTTCCATTTGCGCTTCGAGATACAGGCCGTGCCACAGAACCAGGTCTGCCCGTGTCATCGCAACAATATCGCTGCGCGTCTGGCGATAGGCATGGGGATCAACGCCGGGGCCCATAAGCCCTCTGACCTCAACCAGATCACCGCCGACCTGACGGGCCGCATCTGCAATCATGCCCGTCGTGGCCACCACTTTCAGCGGTGCCCCGGCAAAAGCCATGGCTGGCACCGAAAGGGCCAGAGCCAAAAATGCAAGGCAATGCCGACGAATCATTTCCAACCTCGATTTAGATACGTGTTGGATCAAATATGAGAACCATTCGCAACTAAGTCAACGCTAATGAGAATTATTCGCAAGAAAACCTCTGTTATTTGTCCAAATGGTCAAAAATATTCGATCATTGCGCTGGAACACCTTCCATTCCCGGGCCACCCGTGCGATTTTGTCGCAAACCTCCCAAAGGACGTAACCATGGATACGCAGAGCTCAGAAAGCCCCGTGCGCACCGCGCATCTGCCGCAAGTGACCGAACCCCGGAACCCCGGAATGGAACTGGATCTGGACTGGGTGCGCGCCGTTCAGGCCAATACTTCCGCGATTGAACGCCGTGCGGCCACATTGCCGGGCCGCCGTTCGGTCAAGAAGGAATATCAGGCTGCGTGGCTGCTGAAAGCCGTCACGATGATCGACCTGACCACGCTGTCGGGCGATGATACGGTGGGCCGTGTGCGCCGCCTGTGTGCAAAGGCCCGTCAGCCGGTTGCGCCTTCGGTCCTTCAGGCGCTGGACATGCCGCCGATTACGACCGGGGCGGTTTGTGTCTATCACGACATGATCGAAACCGCCGTGGACGCCCTGAAAGGCACTGGCATTCCGGTCGCTGCCGTGTCCACCGGCTTTCCCGCAGGCCTGTCCCCGTTCCATCTGCGCGTGGCCGAGATCGAGGAAAGCGTGAAGGCCGGGGCCGAGGAAATCGACATCGTAATCTCGCGCCGTCACGTGCTGTCGGGGGACTGGCAGGCCCTGTATGATGAGATGAAGGCGTTCCGCGTGGCTTGTGGCGATGCCCATGTCAAAGCCATTCTTGCGACCGGAGAATTGGGTAGCCTGCGCAATGTCGCGCGCGCCTCGCTGGTGTGCATGATGGCCGGGGCGGATTTCATCAAGACCTCGACCGGCAAGGAAAGCGTCAACGCCACCCTGCCCGTGTCGCTGGTGATGATCCGCGCGATCCGCGATTACTATGACCGCACCGGATATCGGGTCGGCTACAAGCCTGCAGGTGGTATTTCGAAAGCCAAGGACGCGCTGGTTTATCTGTCGCTGATCAAGGACGAGCTGGGCGACCGCTGGCTGGAACCGGATCTGTTCCGCTTTGGCGCCTCATCGTTGCTGGGCGATATCGAGCGGCAGTTGGAACACTATGTCACCGGGGCTTACTCGGCTGGTTACAGACACTCGATGGGCTGAGCCCGTGGGTATGTCTGGACAGTGAGTATTTGGGAAAAGATGAAGTCATGACAGTCAAAGAGATTTTTGAGACCATGGAATACGGCCCCGCCCCTGAAAGCGCCGCCGAGGCACTGGCCTGGCTGGTCGATCAGGGCGACAAGTTCGGACACTATATCGACGGTGCTTTCACTAAGCCGGGCAAAGGGTTTGACAGCCGCAACCCGGCGACCGGGGAGGTTCTGGCCAAGCTGACGCAGGCCAAGCAGGCCGACGTGGACGCCGCTGTTGCCGCCGCGCGCAAGGCTCAGCCGAAATGGGAGAAACTGGGCGGCGCGGGCCGTGCGCGGTATCTCTATGCAATTGCGCGACTGCTGCAAAAGCATTCGCGTCTGTTTGCGGTGCTGGAAAGCCTCGACAACGGCAAACCGATCCGGGAATCGCGTGACATCGATATTCCGCTGGCGCAGCGGCATTTCTATTATCACGCCGGCATGGCGCAGCTGATGGAAAGCGAGCTGCCCGACGCCGAAGCGCTGGGTGTGTGCGGCCAGATCATCCCGTGGAACTTCCCCCTGCTGATGTTGGCGTGGAAGATCGCGCCTGCGCTGGCAATGGGAAATACGGTGGTTCTGAAACCCGCTGAATATACCTCGCTGACGGCGCTGTTATTTGCCGATATCTGCACACAGGCCGGTCTGCCGAAAGGTGTCGTCAACATCGTCACCGGAGACGGTGCCGTGGGCGAGATGATCGTGGCCTCGGACGTGGACAAGATTGCCTTTACCGGCTCGACTGTTGTGGGCCGCCGCATCCGTGAGGCCACTGCCGGATCTGGCAAGGAACTGACATTGGAGCTGGGTGGCAAATCCGCGTACATCGTGTTTGATGACGCCGATATCGACTCGGCCATCGAAGGGCTGGTGGATGCGATCTGGTTCAATCAGGGTCAGGTCTGCTGTGCAGGTTCGCGCCTGCTGGTGCAGGAAGGCATCGCCGACCGTTTCCACGACAAGCTGCGCGCCCGGATGGACACGCTGCGCGTCGGCAATCCGCTGGACAAATGTATCGACGTGGGCGCGGTTGTGGACCCGGTTCAGTTGCAGACCATCAAAGGAATGGTCGAAAGCAACACAGCGGGCCATGTGCATCAAGCTGCCTGCGATCTTCCCGCACACGGCTGCTACTACCCGCCGACACTGATCTCGGGGCTCGAGACCTCGGACCCGTTGATGCAGGAAGAGATCTTTGGTCCGGTGCTGGTGTCTTCGACTTTCCGCACACCGGAAGAGGCCGTCGAGCTGGCCAACAACACCCGGTATGGTCTGGCGGCGACCGTCTGGACCGAGAATGTGAACCTTGCGCTGGATATCGCGCCCAAGCTGGTTGCGGGCGTCGTCTGGGTGAATGCCACCAATCTGTTTGACGCTGCTGCCGGGTTCGGCGGGGTCCGCGAAAGCGGCTTTGGCCGCGAAGGTGGTTGGGAAGGGCTGACCGCCTATACCAGACCCAAGGGTAAGGCCAAGCCGCTGGCAAAGGTCGAGGCAGCCATGGGCGAAGGGGCACCGGTCGACCCGATTGACCGCACTGCCAAGTTGTATGTCGGCGGCAAGCAGGCGCGACCCGATGGTGGTTATTCGAAACCGGTTTGGGGCAAGTCCGGCCTGCTGGGCCATGTGGGTCTTGCCAACCGCAAGGACGTGCGCAACGCGGTCGAGGCTGCGGCAGGTGCCAAAAGCTGGTCCAGAACCACCGGCCATCTGCGGGCCCAGATCCTGTATTACATCGGCGAAAACCTCTCGGCCCGCGCCGGTGAATTCGCGGCGCGGATCGACGCCATGACCGGCAGGAAAGACGGCGCGAAAGAAGTCGAGGCTTCGATCCAACGCCTGTTCACTGCCGCCGCCTGGGCCGATAAGTATGACGGCCAGGTCCATGGTGTTCCGATCCGGGGCGTGGCCATCGCCATGAAGGAACCCGTTGGCGTGATCGGTGCGCTTTGCGCGGATGAGGCACCGCTGCTGGGTCTGGTCTCGGCCATGGCGCCTGCGATTGCGATGGGCAACCGGACGGTTCTGGTGGCTTCTGAGCCCTACCCGCTGGCGGCGACGGATTTCTACCAGATCCTTGAGACTTCGGACGTCCCTGCCGGTGTGGTCAACATCCTGACGGGCAGCCATGCGGAACTGGCGAAACCGCTGGCCTCGCATCTGAATGTCGACGCGGTCTGGTCGTTTTCGTCCACCGACCTGTCGAAAGAGATCGAGGTCGTTTCAGCCGGGAACCTGAAGCGGACCTGGGTCAATAACGCGACGGCATTTGACTGGAGCATGGACCATTCCCGCCGCTTCCTTCAGGCTGCAACAGAAGTGAAAAACATCTGGGTGCCCTACGGCGAGTAGGGCTCCCGCCAAGGGAGCGTTTACTTTGGTACTACCGACTGAGAAAACCAATCGGACTTCTATCGCTCGTTTGGTGATTTTTTCTTTGGTCGGCGCATTTGCGTGCTTGGTATTCTTACTCGCAAATCGCGAAACTCTTGTGCTTCCGATGATTGAGGAGATGCGCAACGAACTCAGTCAAGAGAATGGCGCTCACCCAGTAGATCAAAGATAAAGGGCGTTACATGGATTTTTCAGGACAAACCGTCATCGTGATTGGCGGAACCAGCGGTATCAATCGCGGCATTGCCGAGGCTTTTGCGGCCTCGGGTGCCAAACTGGCCGTGGCCAGCCGGTCGCGGGAAAAGGTCGATGACACCATCGCCGCGCTGAAAGCCGCAGGCGCACAGGATGCGATTGGGGCTGCGTTTGATGTGCGTGATGCCGACGCTGTGGCGGCGGGGCTGAAGCAATTCCATGACGCCTTTGGGGATTTCGATGTGCTGATCTCGGGCGCGGCGGGCAACTTCCCGGCGCTGGCGTCCGAGATGTCGGTCAACGCGTTCAAGACCGTGATCGATATCGACCTGATGGGCACGATCCACGTGATGAAAGGGGCGTATCCGTTCCTCAAACGCCCCGGTGCCAGCATCATCAATATCTCGGCCCCGCAATCTTATCTGCCTTATGAGGGTCAAGCCCATGTCTGCGCCGCTAAGGCGGGGGTGGATCAGATCACTCGCACGCTGTCGATGGAATGGGGTGTCGAAGGGATCAGGGTGAACTCGGTTGTGCCGGGGTTCATCGAAGGCACCGAAGGTGCGAAACGCCTAGCGCCCACCAAAAACGCCCACGAAGAACTGCGCCGCGACGTGCCGTTGGGCCGCTGGGGCCAGCCGCAGGACGTGGCCAATGCCTGCCTGTTCCTCAGCTCGGATCTGGCCAGCTATATCAGCGGCACGGTTCTGGCCGTGGATGGGGCACTTTATCAGCGCGGATCGGGCAAGTTCGGCCAGATGATGGGCGATATGCTGCGGAGTATGAAAAAGGGGTGAGCCGCAACTCACCCCTTGCAGTTCAGTTGGTAGTTTCCAGCCCAACCGGCTTTCCAACAACAGTGAAATGCAGGCCGTCCGGGTCCAACAGTTCGGATGCAACGCGGTTCACGTCTTCCAGTGTGACCGCGTTCACCTTGTCATTGCGGGTGGCGATATAATCGATGGGCAATCCTTCCATCTGCATCCCCACCATGATCCCGGCAATCTGCCCGTTGCCATCAAAGCGCAGCGGATAAGCGCCAGTCAGATTGGTCTTGGCATCGTCCAGTTCCTTCTGCGTCACCCCTTCGGTGGCAGCATGCGCCCATTCGTTGCGAATAACCTCTATCGCCTCGGCAATGCGGTCATTGGCCGATGACACCGACCCCAGGTAAACCGAGGCCAGATCCTTGGGCACAAGATAGGTTCCAACCCCATAGGTCAGGCCACGCTTTTCGCGCACCTCCTGCATCAGACGGCTTTCGAACCCGCCACCGCCCAGGATGTGGTTCAGGATATAGGCGGCAAAGAAATCAGGATCGTCCCGATCTATTCCGGCATGGCCAAACAGCGCCACGGATTGCGGGGTGTCAAACTCGACAACACTGATCCCGCCGGAGATGGTCACGTTGGCCTTGCCCGGGATGGGCTTGCCCGTTTCCGGCAGGTCGGCGAGCAATGTGTCCAGCAATGCGCCCAGTTCTTCGGCCGTGATATCGCCGACGGCCCCCACATAAAGACGATCCTTGGCAAAAACGCTTTCATACGCCGTTACCACATCATCCCGTGTCAGCGCCGAGACGCTTTCGATCGTGCCCTTGCCTTCGGAACCATAAGGGTGATCGCCATAGGCCATCTGGGCAAAGCTGCGGCCTGCAATCTCGTTCGGGTCGGTCTGATCTGATCGCAGCCCGGACAGGATTTGTGCGCGCACACGGTCAACCGCGTCCTGATCAAAGCGTGGTTCGTGAATCGTCTCACGCAGCAGGTCGGCAACCTCATCCCGGTTTTCGGTCAGAAAACGTGCGGAAATCGAAACCGTGTCGTCACCGGCGTTATAGCGGAACGATGCGGCCAGCGCCTCAAGCTCGCGCGCATAGGTCCGCGCGTCCATTTCACCGGACCCTTCCTCGATCAGCCCGCTCATCAGATAGACGGCGCCGCGCTTGTCCGGGTCGTCCAGCGACGTACCGCCACGAAAGCGCAGCTCGAGCGCGGTGAAAGGGATCGAGTGATCCTCGACCAGCCATGCGGTGATCCCGCCGGGTGAGGTCACTTCTTCAATCTCGATCTCGGCCAAGGCAGGCAGAGCAACCAGACAGGCAATCAGCGTTGCGAGAAACCGTTTCATTGCGTTACCTCATCATCGCGCATCAGCCAGCCGGTGACCGACGCCTCGGGTTGCAGAACATCGCGGGCGGCGGCGATGATTTCGTCGCCGGTCACAGCCTGAAGAATATCAGGCCATGCCTGCACGTCCTGTATTGTCAGGCCGCTGGTCAGGGCGCGCCCATAGCGGTTGCCGATCCCGTCCACATTGTCGCGCGCATAGGTCTGCGCGGCCCGCAACTGCATCTTGATGCGGTTCAGATCGTCCTCGTCGACACCTTCGGCAATGAAATCGGCCACGGCCTGGTCCATGGCATCTTCGGCCTCTTGCAGGGAAACCCCTTCGGCGGGAACGACCAGCAGATCGAATGTTGTGTCATCCAGCGACACGTCACGGTAGAACGCCCCGGTATAAACAGCCATTTTCTGATCAAATTGCAGCTTTTCGTTCAGGTAAGAGGTCGTGCTGCCCCCTAGAAGTTCCGCCAACAGAAACAGGGCTGCCGCCTTTTCCTGATCGCCCGGATCGCGTTCCGGCGCCAGGTAACTGCGCTGGATGTAGGGCTGCGCCACGCGAGGGTCCTTGAAAGTCAGACGACGTTCGGCGGTTTGCGGGGGTTCCTGCGACCGGACCCGTTCCGGCAAATCCGCATTGGCGGGAATCACACCGTAATACTGATCGGCCAGAGTGCGAACCTCGGCGGGATCAACGTCTCCGGTGACAACCAGAATGGCGTTATTGGGCGCGTAGTGGGTCTGGTAGAAAGACAGCGCGTCTTCCAGTTCCAGTTCTTCCATCTCGTGCTTCCAGCCGATGATCGGCACGCCATAACGGTGATTGAGGTATTGTGCCGCGCTCATCTGTTCGCCGAACAGGGCGCGCGGGTTGTTTTCGGTGCGCTGGTTGCGTTCCTCAAGGATCACATCGCGCTCGGTCACGATATCCTCATCGCTCAGGCGTATGTTCCGCATACGGTCCGATTCCATGCGCATCATCAACTCAAGCCGGTCGGCGGCGACGCGCTGGAAATAGGCAGTGTAATCATACGAGGTGAACGCGTTATCGTTGCCGCCATTGGCCGCGACGGTAGCCGAGAACTCACCTGGCGCCAAAGTATCTGTGCCCTTGAACAACAGGTGTTCAAGAAAATGCGCGACACCCGACGATCCGATCGGCTCATCCGCCGATCCGGCGCGGTACCAGACCATGTGCTGCACGACAGGCGCGCGATGGTCTTCGACCACGACGACATTCATGCCGTTGTCCAAAGTGAATGTGGTGACCGCTTCTTTCCCGCCCCCGGCAAAAGCCGGGGTGGTGGCGATCAGGGCAGCCGACAAGGCCAGGGCCCGAACCATGGGGCATCCTCCGTTTCGTTTTATAGTATTCAAACTACGGTGGTGCGGCCCGGGTTCAAGCCCGATGACGGAAAGTTAAGAATTATTCATTCGGGGGCGAGGTCGGGGTTTCGACCCCGGCCCGGCGGGCGGCATCGGTTTCCGAATACGGATCGATCGACTGGCGTTCGTAGACCTGATTATAGCGGTCGACGGGGAACAGGCGCAGACCGGTCCAGCGGCCCCGGCGTTTGCGGAACGCGGCATCCTCGGCTTCGACCACTTGCCGTGCATCGGCTGGCACGCCATAACGGCTGGACGCCGTCACAAGCGCTGCATCCGACGACGGCACACCGGCATTGGGGTTCAGGGCGGCGGCATTACCGCCCAGCGCGATCACCGCATCGGCCTGAGGGGTCGGGTCTGTCAGATTTCCACCACCCGGCGTCGGTGCCGGCAGGAACGCGTAATCCTGAGGCTGGGTCAGCGGCTTGACCGGCAATACCGAAAACTCATCCGGACCCTGTCCCGGAGGCGCCAGATCCCGCAGTCCGGGATTCGAACATGCCGCAACCGCAGCGGCAACTGTCAGAACAAATATGGCGCGCGGCATCCGCATTGGTGTCTCCAGCCTGTTTCAGGCGCTTTTATCGCATATCATTCCGCGCGTCACGAGGGCTTTTTGCCGTCAAACAAAACCAGCCCCAGCGCTCCGGCGAATATGAACACATCCGCCAAGTTGAACACAAACGGGTTGTTGATGCCACAGCAGGACATGTTCAGGAAATCCAGAACAAACCCATAAAGAAGCCGGTCGACCACATTCCCAAGCGCTCCGCCGATCAGCATGCCGCCACAGAACAACATGAATTTCGAACGCGTCGAACGACCAAGCCAGACAAGCACACCGATGCAGATCACCACGGACACACCGATCAAAAACCAGCGCGCAGCCTCAGAGTCGCCCTGAAACAGGCCGAAATTGATGCCCCGATTCTCGCCGTATTTGAACACCAGCAGCGGTGGCAGAACATCGATACCGTCGGGCCGTTCAGCCACGCGCAGGACGTGAACGACCAGATATTTGCTGATCTGGTCGATCGCGAAGGCGGCCAAGGCCGCCCAGAGAAGCAGGCGTGACCGCATCAGTGACGGAAATGACGCATACCGGTGAAGACCATCGCCAGACCAGCCTCATCCGCTGCGGCGATCACTTCATCGTCGCGCATGGACCCTCCCGGCTGAATGACGCAGGTCGCGCCCGCTTCGGCGGCTTCCATCAACCCGTCGGGGAAGGGGAAAAACGCATCCGATGCCACGGCGGAACCGATGGTCAGCGGTTGCGGCAAGCCCAGCGTTTCGGCCATACGTTCGGCTTTCTTGGCCGCGATCAGGGCCGAATCCACTCGGCTCATCTGCCCCGCGCCAACACCCACGGTCGCGCCATCCTTGACGTAGACGATGGCGTTGGATTTGACGTGCTTGGCCACTTTCCACGCGAACAACAGGTCACGCATCTGCGCGTCGGTCGGGGCTTTCTTGGTCACGACCTTGAGGTCGTCCATGCCGACAAAGCCGTTATCCTTGTCCTGCACCAACAGCCCGCCGGCCACCTGACGGACGGTTTTGCCACCTTCGGTTACATCCGGCAGCGCCTCGGTCGTAAGCAGGCGCAGGTTTTTCTTGGCGGCAAAAATCGCCTTGGCCTCGTCCGAGGCACCGGGGGCGATTACAACCTCGGTGAAGATGCCCGTAATCTCTTGCGCTGTTTCTTCATCCAGCGGCTGGTTCAGCGCAACAATGCCACCAAAAGCCGAGGTGCGGTCGCAGTCAAATGCCGCCTTGTACGCCTCAAGAAGGGTTGCACCTGTGGCTACACCGCAAGGGTTGGCGTGCTTGATGATGGCGCAAGCCGCGCCTTTCGCCGGATCAAACTCGGCCACCAGCTCAAAAGCCGCATCTGTGTCGTTGATGTTGTTATAGCTCAGTTCCTTGCCCTGATGCTGAACGGCGGTGGCGACGCCGGGGCGGTTGGTGCCGTCCGTATAGAACGCTGCCTGCTGGTGGCTGTTTTCGCCATACCGCAGGGTCTGCTTCAACTCACCGGCAAATGCGCGGCGCTTTGGGGCGTCCAGTTGCAGCGCATCGGCCATCCAGTTCGACACGGCGGTGTCATAAGCCGCTGTTCGTGCATAGGCCTTTTGCGCCAGCCACTGGCGGAAGCCATAGGATGTCTTGCCGTAGTTTTCTTCCAGCTGATCCAGCAGGGAGGAATAATCCTCGACATCCACCACCACGTTCACGAAGGCATGGTTTTTTGAGGCCGCGCGGATCATCGCCGGGCCACCGATGTCGATATTCTCGATACATTCGTCATAACCCGCGCCCTTAGCGACGGTTGCCTCGAACGGGTAGAGGTTCACGACCAGCAGGTCGATGGCACCGATGCCATGTTCCTCCATCGCCGCGACGTGGGTGTCATTGTCGCGCAGCGCCAGCAACCCGCCATGCACCATCGGGTGCAGCGTCTTGACCCGGCCATCCATCATCTCGGGGAACCCGGTAATTTCGCTGACATCGCGCACCTCAAGCCCTGCATCGCGCAGCGCCTTGGCAGTGCCGCCAGTCGACAGCAATTCGATCCCGCGCTCGGACAGCGCCTTGCCCAGCTCGATCAGCCCGGTCTTGTCGGAAACGGAAAGCAACGCGCGGCGCACGGGGTGAAGGTCGGTCATGGGTCCAAAGGTCCTTTTGGCGTCAGTCAAACTTGGGCTCGTCCCGGTGCGTATCGCGCACGGCATAGGCTGTATCCTGCGCCTTGCTCAGCGTCCACCGGATGCGCGTCGCATACTCCATTGCGCGGCCAGATAGAACGATCTGTTTTGTCGCGCGTGGCTTTAAACGGCCTTTTTCAAGGTAAACACTTGGTTCGACGGATAATTTTCCCACACCATCATGGCGGAAAACCCAGATCTCGCCGCTTTTGAGCGCCATCGACACTGCCGCCCCGCCCAGATCCAGCGCAGCATCAACGTCAGGATGCAGATGAAAACGGATGTCATAGCCAATGCCCTTGAGGCCCGAGGCGTCCATCGCCCTGTCGAACTGACGCTTGGCCTTGTCGGTTGCGGTCAGCAGAATATCCTCGACCGTCAGCTCACGCCCGTCAAAGCGCAATTCGAATGTGCGCGCGTGGGTCAGCCCGAAGACTTTAACATATCCGTCATGCCCGGCCATGAAACGGATGCCTTCGAACGCATCTTCAAAATCGACCGGAACGTCCCGCGGCGCGTCGACCAGCGCCTGACTTTCGCGACCCGGCAACGGGTTGGCCAACCGCGCGCTCGAGAACCCGTCCAGACACAGGGTTGAGTGAGATGGGGTCGCACGCCCGGCGCGGCGCCAATCCAGCCCAAAACTAGCCCCCGATCCACAATTCACGATCAAAGGGCGGCGCCCCGAGGTCAGCTCGAACGCCAGCGTGGATGCGTGCGCGTTGAATGAAGCCGCTCCGGACGGCGGCGCGCTGGCATCCACGATCACCGTGGTGCGCGCTGCGGACAGGCAGGCATAGCCCATTGGCAATTCGGTCGCCGCCTTGTGCTTGACGCCACTTTGCGCAAGCGCCTGTTCCAGCCGCCCTTCGACCCCGCGCCCACCGCCGTGAAACCGCGCCAGCGCGCCATCCGCATGGCGCAGACTGCGCAAGGTCGGTGCGATCCGCTTGATCGCATTGGCCTGCGCAACGGGTGTGCCGCGGCCAAGGTCGCTGAGCGCCGCCGACGTCCAGCTGAGCAGCATGAACACTTCAAGCAGCTCTTCCGGGTTGCGTGTTGGAATACCGCCCTGTGCGTCCACCTGCCGGTCACACTCGCCAGCCAAAGCCCGCAGGGCCGGATCGGCCATCTGCTCCAACCCCTCCAGCGCCAATCCGGCTTGCACAAGACCGGCCAGCGCCTCGAAACGCGGCAACCCGGGCGTCGCGGCCTGCCAGCGTTTGGACAGGAACCATGTTTGCTGCGCCAAAGATCGAAAGAACAGTTTGCTTTGCTTTTCATCTGCCCCGCGCAGCAGAAAGAGTGCATGGTTGATCCAGCGCATCACCCGCCGCCCGGTCAGGTCAGGTACCCAGCCCGGGCCCTGCCCGCGGCCATGCGCCTCGATCCAGCCCCAGACCCAGCGCTGCGCTTTTTCTCGTGCGCGCATATCACCGACAGCGGCCAGATCATCCAGCCATGCAAAACCATGGCGTTCCTCGTCAAAGCCGGCGCTGGGGGCAACAACATCCCACAACGCTGTATCGTCTGCCTCGACCAGATAGCCGGCGAACAAGAGATTCCCCGCAACCAGCTGCCGCCCGCGCGCAAACGAACCAACGGTGCGCGGCTGAGGTTGCGCAACAAACCCCGTGGCGGCCTTTTGCCGTTGGCTGAGACGCGCGTAGAAACGGTTTTGAAACCGCATCCACCGACTGGCCATGGTGTCCGAATTTGACATGCGCGTGTTACTCTGCCCCTTGCGCTCTGCTGGCGCTTGAGACCCAACGATAGACCGCGCCGATCGTCAAGTCATCGAAAAGCGTGCGCTCAGGCGGATTTGTTCAGGCAGGCGATATAGAACCCGTCCATACCCCCTCGATCGGGCCAGTAGTCGGGCCGCAGACGCAGGCCGCCTTCCTCGGTGATCCAATTGTCTTCGATGCCGGAGAGCTTCAGTGCCTCGCGATCAACACGCATGTCCGGATACATGCCCAGCGCGTCTTCGATCTGAACCTCGCCCTCATCCGGCAAAAGCGAGCAGGTGCAATAGACCAGCCGCCCGCCAGGTTTCAGCAGCGTCCATGCGTGGGCCAGCATCTGCGCCTGCAATTCGATCAATCCGCCAAATTCCGAGCCATCCTTGGCAAAGGGCAAGTCAGGATGCCTGCGGATCGTACCCGTGGCCGAGCAGGGCGCGTCCAGCAAAATCGCGTCGTACTGACCCTGATGGTCCAGCGCGTCACCCACGATGACTTCTGCCTGCAACCCGGTCCGGGCGAGGTTTTCGCGCACGCGTTCGGTGCGCGCCGCGGATACATCCAGCGCCGTCACATCCGCGCCCGCCGCAGCCAGTTGCATGGTTTTACCGCCCGGTGCCGCGCAAAGGTCCAACACCTTTTCGCCCGCCTTCGGTGCCAGAACACGCACCGGCAGCGCGGCTGCCGCGTCCTGCACCCACCAACCCCCATCCTTGTATCCCGGCAAGGCCGAGACCTGACCCGCATCCAGAATACGCACAGACCCGGTGGGCAGCTTTTCGCCCGGAGGGCCTTCTGCCCCTGGCTTCAGGGTAAGGTCCAGTGGTGCGCCCGCGAAATGCGCCTGTTCCATTCCGGCAACCGCTTCGGCACCCCACGCCGCGATCAGGGGGTCCCGCAGCCACTCCGGCAGGCGCGGGACACGCATTTTCGGCCATGCCTCGGGACCCTCGGACGCCACCTTGCGCAAAACGGCATTCACCAGCCCTTTCAGACGCCCGTGCTTGCGCGAGCGGCTGATGATTTCAACCATGGAGTTCACCACCCCATGCGCGGCTTCCCCGTTGCACAGTTCGACCGCGCCCAGCCTCAGCGCGTTGTGTACGGTCAGGGCGGGCGTTCGGTTCAGGTGGTTGTCCAGCAGACGGTCGGCCCGTTCCAGCCCACGCAGGGTTTCGGATGCCAGCCGCTGGGCACGCGCGCGATCCTCTGGCCCCAACCGATCCAAAGCACCCGCGGCCAGGCATTCAGACAACAGGCGGCCTTCACCCAGAACCTGATCCAATAGATAGATTGCGCTGCGCCGTGCTGCTGTCGCGCTGTTTGTCATGGTACTGCCTTCATGTGACCTGTGCCCGCATTGCCATTGGCGGACGCGGGCGTATATCAAGGCTATGCACGGAAAGGAACCCGATGTCATGAGTGACGACCGCAAAGACCTGCCCCCCGCCGCCCAACGCGCGCTGGCCGAAGCGGAAGAACGCCGCCAAAAAGCCCAGGCCGAGGCCAGGGAAATGCCCAAGGAACTGGGAGGGCGCGATGGGCTGGACCCCGCCCGTTACGGCGATTGGGAAAAGAAAGGCATCGCCATCGATTTCTAGGCCCTCAGCCGCGCAGGGCCTTCAGAAAATCATCGATCAGGGCGCGCTGTTTTCTGGACTGCACCCGATCTTCGGGCCATGTCAGCCAATACCCGTCCTTGGTTTGCAGCTCTGGCAGCTCTAACCTGCGCAACCGGCCATCCCTTAGATCACCGGACGCCAGCGGAACCGAGCCCAGCACAACCCCCATCCCGCGCCTTGCCGCCGAAACGGCATGTTCCATCGAATCGAAACTGACATGTGATAGCGCGACGTCGCCATGCCCGCATTTCCGGACCCACTCGCGCCAGCCCGGACGCTCGCCGCGCAGATCGATCAGGGGGGCACCCCATTCAACGCCCGGTGCGGCCATCGGCACCAGCACCTCGCGCGCGATCAATGCCGCGTCGCGCCCGGTCCACACGCCGCGACCATAGCGGATTTGCAGCCAGGTGCGTTCCTCATCCAGCGACGACCGGCGCGCAACCGAGTCGGTCATCACCCGCACCTCGGGGCGCAGATTTCGGAACACAGGCAGGGCTGGTACAACAAGGGCGTGGATGTTTGATGACAACCCGGCGACCCTGAGTTCGCGTGGCGATTTTCCAAACAGATCCTCAGTGTTGCGTTCCAACGCCAGCAGGCTGTCCTGCACCAGCGGCAGATAGCTTTCGCCTTCGACCGTCAGTGACACGCCGCGCGCCTCGCGCACAAACAGGGACCGGCCCAGCCAAGCCTCAAGATTGCCGATCCTTTGGCTGACGGCGGCCTGCGTCAACCCGAACTCTTTCGCAGCCGCCGAAAACCCGCCAAGCCGCCCAGCGGCTTCGAACACACGCAACCAATCCAGCGGCGGTAATCCGGTCTTATTTTTAGCCATTAGTTTTTCCAAGCCTCAGCCGAAATAAGGATTAATTGTCGTAATGCCACGAACGGCGTATCTGCTCAACCAAAGCTCGCGCCGAACAGGAGACCCCCAATGCTGCGCACCGCCACCCACGACACCTCGATTGTTACAGTCGCGTTCGACACCGGGGCCAAGGCCCGTTTCCACGCCATCTGGCTGCGCGACAACGCGCTGGACGCTGATACCCGCGCGCCGGGCAACGGTCAGCGCCTGATAACCATCGGCGATATTCCTGCCGACATCTCGGTCAGTTCAGCCGAGGTGGTCGCGGGCGACCTGCAAGTCACGTTCCAGCCTGAGGGCAAAATCGTTACCTTCCCGGCGGACTGGTTGGCCGAAAACAGCTACGACCGCGATCATGACATTGCGCTGGGTCGCATCGCCCCCGGCATCACGACCTGGGAAAGTGGCATCGCCGCGCCCAGCGGCGATTGGAACGAGGTCCATGCCAGCCCGGCGGCCAAGCGCAATTGGCTGGCCGCTGTGGCCGAGTTCGGCTTTGCCAAGCTGACCGGCGGCCCGACCGAGCCTGAATCGTTGCTGAAGGTCGCTGACCTGTTCGGCTATGTCCGCGAAACCAATTATGGCCCCTATTTCGAGGTGCGGACCGAGGTGAACCCGACCAACCTTGCCTATACCGGGCTTGGCCTTCAGGCGCATACCGACAACCCCTATCGCGACCCGGTGCCGACCTTGCAAATCCTCTATTGTCTGGAAAACTCGGCTGAAGGCGGGGAGTCCATTGTTGTTGATGGCTTCCGCGCCATCGAAAAACTGCGTGACGCAAACCCCGAAGGCTTTGCCCTGCTGACCGGATATCCGGCGCGGTTCGAATACAAGGGCTCGGACGGGGTCTGCCTGCGGTCGCGCCGCCCGATGATCGAGTTGTCGCCGGATGGTGAGTTGATCGGCATCCGCTTCAACAACCGCTCTTCCGCCCCCTTTGTGGATGTGCCGTTTGACAAGATGGAGGCTTATTACGCCGCCTATCGCCAACTGGGAGATATCATCGACGATCCGGCGATGGGCGTGTCGTTCAAACTGGAACCGGGGGAAAGCTTTATCGTCGACAACACCCGCGTCCTGCACGCGCGGCTTGGCTATTCCGGGGCCGGATCGCGCTGGTTGCAGGGATGTTACGCCGACAAGGACGGGTTGCTGTCCACACTGGCGGCGATGGAGATGGCGCATCCGGAGGCGGCGGAATGAAACCCGATTTCTCGACACTGAACCGGGACAATATCGTTGCCTTCATCGGTGACATCTTTGCGCGCCGCGGCGGTGAAGAATATCTGGGCGAGCCTGTCACCATGGCCCAGCACATGCTGCAAGGCGCCACCATTGCCGAGCAGAACGGGATGCCCGAGGAAATTATCGTGGGCGCCTTGCTGCACGACATCGGCCATTTCACATCCGAGTTCGGCACCTACCACCCGGATGACACCGAAGACCGTCATCATGAGGACGCGGGCGCCGAGGTACTGGAGCAGTTCTTCCCTTCGGTCATCACCGATTGCTGCCGCTATCACGTGGCGGCCAAGCGGTATCTTTGTGCCACCAAACCCGAGTATTTCAATCGCCTGTCCGCCGCATCGGTTCACACGTTGGAACTGCAAGGTGGTCCGATGAGCGCCGAAGAAGTTGCCGCATTCGAAGCCAACCCGAACCTGAAAGAGATCATTCAGGTCCGCTATCTGGATGAGGCCGGAAAACGCGCGGATATGGAAACCCCTGACTTTGCACATTTTGCGCCGATGGTGCAGCGTATGGTCGACAAGCACATGGAGGCCGCATGAACGCCCCGGAATATATCTTTGAAGCCAGCACCAAACCGTCGTTGCCCTGGCACGAGGTTCCCCTGATCCGCGCGACGGACGCCTCGGTCAAAGGCTATGGGTGTCTGGTCGATGATCCCGAAGGGTTCGAGATCGAGATCACCCGCTGGCCACAACAGGGGTGGCGGCCGATCGATGAAGGCACCGGCGACGAAGGCGGCTGGGTCGAAGGCACCTTTCGTGGTGAGTGGAAGGGCGACGTACTTTATGGCGAGAACGAAGCGGTCAATGGCCACTATGTCCTCGGCTGGTCCACCGATCCGCAGCAGGCACAGACAAGCCGCCAAACAGCGCCCCGCGATCAGGTGCTGCTGTGGCACATGAACTACCACCCGGATGGCGGGCAGATGTTCTGGCCGCTCGACAACAAGCCCTTCATCATTCCTGCTGCATTGCCCGGCGACAACCTGACACCAGAAAAGGTGGTGGCGTTCTGGTGCGACGGTTCGCGCGGGCTGTATATCCATCCCGGTATCTGGCACGAGGGGATATTCCCGGTTGAAGACAACCAGCGGTTCCTCGATCGGCAGGGTGCGGTGCACGCCCGCGTCAGCGCTGATATCGGTCAGGAATTTGGCGTCTACCTCGCCTGCCCGCTGCGCGCCGACAAGATCAGGGATTTGTGATCAGAGCCCCCCGATGAGCAGATCGGCAACGCGCGATCCAAATCTGCGTAGCCAGCAGGTATGGTACGAAGAACGCGAAGTTCTGAACCTGATCGAAAGGGCCCGAGAAATCAGGCTCTGACCCCAACCCGCCGGTCAACAGATACCAAACCGTATAATGCACACGGTAGAGCCACGACCCCAGCGCCAGCCAGAACAGCCGCAGACCCCATGCCCAATGGCCAGCACGATCCGGGATTACAGCCATGCGCGCCACCATCAGAGCTGCAGTGAACAGGCAGAGCCCATACAAGAAAAACGCTGCAGACATCATCGGTCCACCGATCGTTCCCCGCAGGGGGATATAGGTCATTCCTGCCAGCCCGGTGATCAAAGCCGACGCAATCAGAGCCACACCCAAGCCGCGGTGAAACCGATTGTATTTCAGCCGAAGCCCTTTCAGCAGCTGCAGCGGCACAAGAGCCACCAACACCGTTCCGGCAAGGATATGCAACATCATCGCCGCATTAGCGACACTCTGGTCATAGGCAAACAAGTAGCTTTTTTGTGCCGCGCTCTCAGACAGCCCGACGCCGATCATGTCAAACCCCTGCGCGACGAAGGGCAGCAGGGTCAGATAGAACAGGACCAGCACCAATCCGGTCATCACACGTGATGTCAGGTTCCGCATACGCCCGAGTGTAACGCCGTCGAGCGGCCCGTCTATGGCTTACAGCCCAAGCACATCCACCATGTCATATTGACCGGGGGATTTGCCCTGCCCCCACAGCGCCGCTTTCAACGCGCCGCGGGCAAAGATGGCGCGGTCGGTGGCCAGATGGCGCAGGACGATGCGTTCTCCGGGGGCGGCGAACAGGACATCATGTTCCCCCACGATGTCGCCGCCGCGAATAGCGTGAAAACCGATATCTCCACGCTTGCGCGCACCGGTGATGCCGTCCCGGCCCCGGTCGGACACGTCCGACAACGCAACGCCGCGCCCCTCGGCTGCGGCCTCTCCCAGCATCAAGGCGGTGCCCGAAGGTGCATCTACCTTGTGATGGTGGTGACCTTCGATGATCTCGATATCGAAATCCTCATCCAGCGCAGCTGCGACCTTTTTGGTCAATTGCACCAGAAGGTTGACGCCAAGGCTCATGTTTCCGGCTCGTACGATCACCGCATGGCGCGACGCGGGTTCCAGTGCTGCGATCTGTTCGTCGGACATGCCGGTGGTGCCGATCACATGCACACAGCGCGCCTGCGCCGCCAGCGCAGCGAATTCCAGTGTCGCTTCGGGCGCGGTGAAGTCGATCACTGCCTGCGCCTGCGCAAAGGCCTCCAGCGGGTCGTCGGTGACGGTAACGCCCAGCGCCTGCCCGCCCATGACCGTGCCCACATCCTGACCGATCCAGTCATGGCCCTTGCGTTCGACCACGCCGACCAGACGCGCCTGATCGCTGTCCGTCACGGTCTTGATCAGCATCTGCCCCATACGGCCCGAAGCCCCTGTGATGACGATCCCCGGAATATGGGTCATTGCGCTGGTCCTTTTCGTTAAGTCGGCTCAAAGCCTCCTACCCGGTTCGCGCCCGCTTGGCAAAGCCCCGCTTTGCGCTTAGATCGGGGATTATGGCAAAGAACAAATTCCACGATGGCCCCGGCCCGTCCCAACGGCAGCTGCGTGTCGGCGAACTGATCCGCCGCACCCTGTCCGAAGTTCTGGCGCGCGGAGATGTCCACGACCCCGACCTGAATCGCATGTCGATCACCGTGGGTGAGGTGCGTACCTCGCCCGATCTGAAGATCGCCACCGCCTATGTGCTGCCCCTTGGCGGCAGAGGGCAGGAGGACGTGATCGAACTTCTGGCCCGCAACAAGGGTGAGCTGCGGCGCATGGTCGGCAAGAAAGTCGGCCTGAAATTCGCGCCCGATCTGCGCTTTCGGCTGGATGACACGTTTGACCGTCTGGACGACACCCGCCGCATGTTCGAACAGGACGCGGTGCGCCGCGATCTGGACGAGTGATCCGCACGTTTGTCACATTGGCGACGCTTCTTTGGGCCGCGCAGGCAGGCGCGGTCACTTGTGAAAAGCTGACCCATGAGGACAAACGTTATACGGTTTGCAACGTCGATGCCGCCAATGAAGATCTGCGGCTGTTTCTGAACGGTGAAGACGGTCAGGTATTGGGGCATTTTTCGGCGGTCAACGAAGTGCTGGCCCCGGAAGGCGAACGGCTGACCTTTGCGATGAACGCGGGCATGTACCACGACGACCGTTCACCCGTTGGCCATTATGTCGAGGACGGCCAGGAGCAGATGCGTGTGATCACCAACCCCGGCCCCGGCAACTTCGGTTTGCTGCCCAATGGCGTGTTCTGCATCCGCGAAGGCCGGGCGGATGTGTTTGAAACGCTTGAATACGTGGATCAGGCGCCCACCTGCCGCTTTGCCACCCAATCCGGTCCCATGCTGGTGATCGACGGAGAACTGCACCCGCGCTTCCTGCCTGATTCGACCTCGCTTTATGTTCGAAATGGGGTCGGCACCAGTTCCGATGGTACACGGGCGGTGTTTGCGATCTCGGAAGATTACGTCACCTTCCACGAGTTCGGACGTTTGTTCCGCGATGTGCTTGGCACGCCAAACGCGCTGTTTTTCGACGGCAATATCTCGCGGATGTATGAGCGTGCCAGCAACCGCTCGGATTTGGGATTCTCGCTGGGGCCGATTGTCGGTGTGGTCGAAGAAACGCCCGCAAATTGACAGCGGCAGAGTGATCCGCTAACTCGCGCGCCTCAGCAAGATTCAAGGTGCATGATGGGACGCAAACGCAAGGGCCGCGACATTTCCGGTTGGCTGGTGGTGGACAAGCCTGCGGGCATGACCTCGACCGCCGTGGTCAACAAGGTGCGTTGGGCGATGGATGCCAAAAAGGCGGGCCATGCGGGCACGCTGGATCCCGAGGCGACCGGCGTTCTGGCAATTGCCTTGGGCGAGGCGACCAAGACCGTTCCCTATATCACCGATGCCTTAAAAGCCTATACCTTTACCGTGCGACTGGGGCAGGCCACCAACACGGACGATGCCGAGGGCGAAGTGATCGCGCAAAGCGACGCGCGCCCCTCGGATGACGATATCAAACAGGCGCTGACCCCGTTTCTGGGCGATATCATGCAGGTACCGCCCAAATTCTCGGCGGTTAAGATCGACGGCCAGCGCGCCTATAAACTGGCCCGTGATGGGGAGGATGTGGAGCTGAACGCTCGCCCCCTCTGGGTCGAGGAACTGATCCTTGTCGACCGCCCCGACGAAGATCACGTGGTGCTGGAGATGACCTGCGGCAAAGGCGGCTATGTGCGGTCTATCGCCCGCGATCTGGGCGAGGCGCTGGGGTGCCACGGCCACGTCAAGGAACTGCGCCGCATCTGGTCCGGCCCGTTCGAGGCCGAGGACGGGTTGAGCATCGAGCAGATTGACGAGATGGCGAAAACAACCGCGTTGGACGAATATCTGCACCCGCTGGAAACCGGCCTGTCCGACCTGCCCGAGCTGAAATGCACCGCCGAGGGGGCAACCCGTCTGCGCAATGGCAATCCGGGCATGGTGCTGGCCTCAGACATTGAATACGGCGACGAGGCCTGGGCATCATTCGACGGCAAGGCCGTGGCCGTTGGCATCTATAAATCCGGTGAATTGCACCCCAGCCGGGTGTTCGTCGACTGAGAGCCGTGTTAGGCGAAGGGCATGATCACCCGTTCCCATACCAAGGGCGACGCGCCCTCGACCGCCATCTATTCCGATTGCGAGAAATACCGCTATAGCCTGACCCGCATCTGGGACCCTGAAGGTCGCAAGGCGCTGTTTGTGATGCTGAACCCGTCAACCGCGACCGAGGTGCAGAACGACCCGACGGTGGAACGCTGTGAACGGCGCGCACGCGCGCTTGGGTTCGGCGCGTTTCAGGTCACGAACATCTTTGCGTGGCGCGATACCGACCCGCGCAAGATGCGGGCTGCCGCCGATCCGGTCGGGCCCGAGAATGACGCGGCCATTCTGGACGGCGTGCAATGGGCCGATCAGGTCATCGCGGCCTGGGGCACGCATGGCGCGCATCTGGAGCGTGGCCCTGCGGTGGAAACCCTGTTGCGCGGCACCGGCCAATCGCTGTTCCATCTGGGCCTGACCAAGGACGGCCACCCCAAACATCCGCTTTATATCGCCTATACTCAGCAGCCAGAACTCTGGTGACAAAGGATTAACCATTTCAAAGGTTTACCTTTGACCCGGTGACGGCCGACATGGGATATTCCACCCTCGGAACATCATGCTTTCGGAGGGGTTCAATGTTTCTGGCCGGATTGCTTGGACTGGCCGCCATCGGCGGCGCTGCTTACGCGATGAGCGATTTTCTGATCGAAGAGGACGACACGCCGGATGAAAACCCGGAAGGTGAACCTTCGGCCGAGGTTGGTACCGGTGAATTTCTGGTCATCGGCGAGGGTGTCGAAGACCCGGAAAACGCTAACACCGAACCCTCGCCGGACAGTAGCGAGGCGCCCTTCACCGGAACTGTGATCTCGGAATTTGAAGGCGATCTCGTGATTGCTGGCGGCGATGGTTCGGACGTGATTACCGGGCAGGACGGTGTCGATCAGATCAACGGCTACGGCGGGGACGACACGATAAACGGTGCCAAGGGCAACGACGTTCTGCACGGGGGCGACGGCGCGGATGAGATATCGGGCGGGCAGGGAAATGACGTCCTGCACGGTGAGGCGGATGACGACCTTTTGTTCGGTGAGGACGGGGATGACGCCCTTTACGGTCACTTTGGTGACGACACTCTGGATGGCGGTGCGGGTGAGGACGAACTGTTTGGCGGTCAGGGCGACGACAGGCTGGACGGCGGCGCAGGGGATGATGCGTTGCAGGGCGGGTTCGGGGATGATGTTCTGAACGGTGGCGAAGGTGAGGATACTGTCTTTGGCGGGGACGGAAACGACTTTGTTTTCGGGATCGAAGAAGGTGCCGCCGAAAGGGATTTCCTGAACGGCGGTGCGGGTGACGATACCATTCTGGCAGGCGGCAAAGACGTGGTGACGGGCGGAGCCGGGGCCGATGATATCGTGCTGAACCCCGGCGACGATCAGGTGACCGTGATGGGGTTTCAACCCGGCGAAGATAAGCTGCTGGTGACGTGGGAGGATGAAACCGACCCGGCAATCGAGGTTGAGGCCGACGCCGAAAACGCCAACCTGACAAGGGTTTTCATCGATGGTCAGGAGGTTGCGCAGGTATATGGTGCCGAAGGGATGACTGCGGCCGATATTCAGCTGATCACCGAAGCCCAGCTGGCACAATACGGCCAGATGGTCTGAGCCCGCAGAAACCCTTTGCCATTTGGGTCAAACGCGCTTATACGCGCCCATCCGCATCGGAATCGGTGCGGTTTTCTCCATGGGCCTGTGCTGGACGACATCCCGGCCTGCGCCATCAACTCTAACCTTTTAAAGGAGACCCCGATGTCGATCACTGCCGCTGAAAAAGCACGCGTCATGCAAGAATTCGCAACCAAAGAAGGCGACACCGGTTCGCCTGAAGTACAGGTTGCTATTCTGACCTCGCGTATCAACACCCTGACCGAGCACTTCAAGACCCACAAGAAAGACAACCACGGTCGTCGTGGTCTGCTGAAAATGGTTGCTCAGCGCCGTAAGCTGCTGGACTACCTGAAGGGCAAGGAAGAGGCGCGTTACCAGGACCTGATTAAAAAGCTGGGCATCCGCCGCTAAACGTATTTGTTACGTTTTGTACCGGTTCTGAACCCCGGTCTGTAAGATTTGTACGCCCGCCCAAATGGCGGGCGTCTTTGATTCCGGGTCAGATCGCCTGCCACTTTTTGTAGGTGTCGACCGCCAAGGCGGTGTCGATCACGAACATCGCAACTGCGGTTACCATCGCCAGCATCGACACCCAGAACGACCCGCTTGCCGAGGCGACGGCCAGCGTCATGCCGCCGACGCAGGTGGCAATCGCGGCGGCTTTTTCCAGGCCGCTCATGTCGGTCAGAACGATGCCGGCAAGTTTGGTGAACCCGACAGACGCCTTGGCGACGCCCAGCATGGCCTTCATCATGGCCAGATCGCTGCCCGCCGTTCCGGCCTTAGCGATTGCGCCGGCGTGGCGGCTGATCGGTCCGCTGCATTTGACGGCAATCCCGGCTCCGGCCCGCGTGACCGTCTTGGTTCCGAGCGCCTGATAAACCCCCAGTGCCGCCATGGCCATCGTGATGATATCGGCAAAGGCCTTGGCGGCGGCCCCGATAAAGGTGTTCAGCGCGGCCTTCTTGCGCTTTTTCCTGCTGGTGCCCAGCGGTGCCCCCAAAAGCGGCGTGTCCCCCTGCATCAGGATCAGGCTGTCCGCGGTTTCCTGCACCGAAAATGGCGCGGCATCGACGGGAACCGTGGCGGCTTCGGCCTCGGGTATCGGGTCGGGGGACAGGAACCGTGCCTTGATCTGCGCCTGCTGGTCGGCCGGTAGCGCCCGGATATCGGCCCCTTCGTCTGAGGCATAAAGCTCTTGCCATGCGCTTTCCATGATCGCGGCCACGTCCGCCGCACTTGGTTCGGCGGCGGGGGTTGTCATCAGCGGCATCTTCGGGCCTGCATCAAGGTCGATGTCCTCGACCGCGTCCTCGGGGAGCTTGTCGAGCATTTCGATGAATGACTCGTCGAACACATCAGGGTTAAATGAAATGCCAGAGGCGGAATGGAGCTTCATGGGTAAACCTACTTTCATTAACTTTGACACAATAAGCCTGCACAATAGACGAGTTTTGAATTCTCTCTGTGGTGAACATCACACTTGAACATCCGGACGCCGCCAGCCGGCGCGCGCGCGGAGTTTCGTGACAGCAGCTGAACGCGTATCTGTAGATCAGCCGTTATTCGGGAAGACCGGCCTTTTTCCACCCTTCGCGCCAGCATTCCGCACAGGCCGGAACGGTAAAGACCGGCAGGCTGGTCTGATCCGAGGAAGCGGTGATATCGGGGCGCAATGCTTGCAGGTCGCTTATCGCCGCCTGCGCCGCTGCGGCATCCGACATTTGACCCAAGGCGGCAATAAGCATCAGGTGGCTCATGACAAATCCGGACCGAACGGCCAGAGCGTCACGCGCTGCGGCGGCGGCCTCGTCATACCGGCACAGCTGAAACAGTGCACTTGCCCGGGCGATATGTGCCGCATGACGCATCGGGTCTTTCGGGCTGAGTTCAATGGCATGTGTTGCGTGGTCCAAAGCCTCATCCGGTCGGTTCAACATGCACAGGTTGATGGAGGCGAGCATGTGAACACTTGCAGCATTGGGGTTTTCGGCCAGCGCCTGTTTGAACGCCGCACGCGCACGCGGCAGGTCGCGGGCCAGCATCGAGATTGAATGCGCCGCATAAGCCATGGCAATGCCGTCGGAGCGGTCGCTCATGAGAACGCGTTCAGCCGCGCTGATGGCGGCCTTGGGCCCTTCGCCGATGGGATCAAGCCCCTGCACAAGCCGCTGAATATGCAGCCAGGCCAGCAGCCCTGCGGCAGCGGCGTAATCCGGGTCGCGGTCCAGCGCCAGCGTTGTCAGCCGGATGGCTTCGCGATTGGCGTCATCTGTCAGCAGATGAAAATGCGACAGCGCCTGAAGGTAGAGTTCATAGGCTTCGAGATTTTCTGTCGGCTTGGCGCGGGACCGGTTCGTTTCGGCGTGGCGCAGCGATGGCTCGATCGCTGTGACGACCTCTTGCGTGACCTTGTCCTGAAGGTCGAAGATATCGTCCAGCACTCCGTCAAAGCGATCGGCCCACAGGTGGCTGCCATTTTCCGCATCAATCAACTGCCCGGTGATCCGGACACGCTGTCCCGCGCGGCGGACGGATCCTTCCAGCACATACCGAACCCCGAGCGTCAGGCCGACCTGGCGGATATCCGTCGTTTTTCCCTTGAAGATGAAGGACGAGTTGCGGGCCACGACCATCAGCCAGCGAAAGCGCGACAGTTCCGTGATGATGTCCTCGGTTATACCGTCGGCAAAGAACTCTTGCTCGGGGTCGCCGGACATGTTGTCGAAGGGCAGGACGGCGATCCCCGGGCGGGTGTCGGCGGGTGTTGCAAGATTGGCGGTTGAGCCCTTTGGCCAGCACCAGACACCAACGCGGCGCGTGATGTTCTTTAGCTCGGCCTGCCCGCCGCCGCCGAACAGACCCGCATCACCCCGGTCAAGGCTGTGATGCGCCGTGTCCGAGATCAGGATCTGGTCGGGTTTGGCCAGAGCCTCGAGCCGGGCAGCGACATTGATGCCATCACCGAAGATGTCTTCGCCTTCCGCAATGACCTCGCCCGTGTGAATACCGATGCGCAGCCGCAGCCCTTCGGGCTTGTCGCAGGATTGCAGGGCAATCGCAAAATCCGACGCGTCGGACGTTGACTGGAATTCAGCGATCCAGCCATCCCCCATGCTTTTGATCAATGTGCCGTTGTGGGATTTCAGCAGGGCGGTGAGCGTGTCGTCACGGAACGATTTCAGCGCTGCAAGTGTACCCTGCCGGTCCTGATCCATAAGCGCCGAGTACCCGACAACGTCAGCCGCCAGCACTGTCGTAAGCCGTCTTTTCATTCGCACCCCCGATGAAAGTGAGGTTAGCGCAGTGATCCGGTTCTGTCAGGCCATTTCCCGGACGGGGGCAAAGGCACGCAGCGCGCCATCATGCGGCCCCTGTGCCTTGTGTCGCGCTGCGAGGGGTCAGGACCTGCCTCAGCATGATCCGGCCAGCTTTTTCGGTTTCGCTTTCCTTCCAACGCATTCTCATGTATGCGCGCGGTATCTGAGACGTTGTGCCCTGACCCCGGCACTCGAACGGAAGATAAATGGGGTCGGCGGCAATGGGGCCGCCATGCAAAACCGGAGACCCGCAGGGGCGGGAGTGCTCCGTTCTAGGATACGCATATGTTTGATGTAACGAAGAAATCGATGCAGTGGGGCGAGGAAACGCTGACACTGGAAACCGGCAAGGTTGCCCGTCAGGCCGACGGCACCGTGATTGCCACGCTGGGCGAAACCAGCGTCATGGCCAACGTGACCTTTGCCAAGAGCCAAAAACCTGGTCAGGACTTTTTCCCGCTGACCGTACATTACCAAGAGAAATATTACGCCGCCGGTAAGGTTCCGGGTGGCTTCTTCAAGCGCGAAGCGCGCCCGACCGAGAAAGAGACGCTGACCGCGCGTCTGATCGACCGTCCGATCCGCCCGCTGTTCGTTGACGGTTTCAAAAACGAAGTGCTGGTGATGTGCACCGTGCTGAGCCACGATCTGGTCAATGATCCCGACATCGTTGCAATGATCGCCGCGTCGGCTGCGCTGACCATTTCCGGCGCGCCGTTCATGGGCCCGATCGCCGGTGCCCGCGTTGGATTCGTGGATGGCGAATACGTCCTGAACCCGACCGTGGATGACATGCAGGACCTGCGCCTGAACCCTGAACAGCGTCTGGATCTGGTTGTTGCCGGCACCAAAGACGCCGTGATGATGGTGGAATCGGAAGCCTATGAGCTGTCCGAGGCCGAAATGCTGGGTGCCGTGACCTTTGCGCATGCACAGATCCAGCCGGTCATCGACCTGATCATTTCGCTGGCCGAAGACGCCGCGAAAGAGCCGTTTGAATTCGTCGCACCCGATTACTCGGAGCTTTATGCCGCTGTTTCGGCTGCCGGTGAAGAGCAGATGCGCGCCGCGTTCGCGATCACCGACAAGCAGGAGCGCACCGCCGCTGTTGCCGCTGCCCGTGAAGCGATCAAGGAAGCGCTGAGCGAGGAACAGCTGGAAGACGCCAACCTTGGCTCGGCGATGAAAAAGCTGGAAGCCGGTATTCTGCGCGGTGACGTCGTCAAGGGCGGCAAGCGCATCGACGGTCGTTCGACCACCGATGTGCGTGCCATCGAAGCCGAAACCTCGTTGCTGCCGCGCACACACGGCTCTGCCCTGTTCACCCGCGGTGAAACCCAGGCGCTGGCCGTGACCACGCTGGGCACCGGCGACGATGAGCAGTTCATCGATGCGCTGCACGGCAACTTCAAATCGAACTTCCTGCTGCATTACAACTTCCCCCCCTATTCGGTTGGTGAAGTGGGCCGCGTGGGTTCGCCCGGCCGTCGCGAAATCGGTCACGGCAAGCTGGCATGGCGCGCGCTTCAGGCGGTTCTGCCTGCGCCAACCGACTTCCCCTATACCATCCGCGTGGTGTCCGAGATCACCGAATCCAACGGCTCCAGCTCGATGGCGTCTGTCTGCGGCGGGTCGCTGTCGATGATGGATGCGGGTGTTCCGCTGAAAGCCCCGGTTGCCGGTGTGGCCATGGGCCTGATCCTGGAAGATGACGGGTCTTACGCAGTTCTGACCGACATTCTGGGTGACGAAGACCATCTGGGCGATATGGACTTCAAGGTTGCGGGTACTGCAAACGGCATCACCTCGCTTCAGATGGACATCAAGGTCGCGGGCATCACGCCTCAGATCATGGAAACCGCCCTGGCACAGGCCAAGGACGGCCGGATGCACATCCTGGGCGAGATGGGCAAAGCCCTGTCCGAGACCAACGAGTTCTCGGTCCACGCGCCGCGCATCGAGACCATGAACATCCCGACCGACAAGATCCGTGAAGTGATCGGTTCGGGCGGCAAGGTCATCCGCGAGATCGTCGAGGTTTCGGGTGCCAAGGTCGACATCAACGACGATGGCGTCATCAAGATCGCATCGCCCGATGGGGAATCGATCAAGAAGGCCTATGACATGATCTGGTCGATCGTGGCCGAGCCGGAAGAAGGTCAGGTCTATACCGGCAAGGTGGTCAAGATCGTCGATTTCGGTGCCTTCGTGAACTTCTTTGGCAAGCGCGACGGTCTGGTCCACGTGTCCCAAATCGAAAACCGCCGCCTGAACCATCCGTCGGATGTTCTGAAGGAAGGTCAGGAAGTGAAGGTCAAGCTGCTGGGCTTTGACGATCGCGGCAAGGTTCGCCTGTCGATGAAAGTGGTCGATCAGGAAACCGGGGAAGAGATCGTTCCCGAGAAGAAAGAAAAGAAAGAGGAAAGCGCAGAGTAATCTGCTTCTTACTTGATATTTTTATGGGGCTCCGGTGGAATTACCGGAGCCTTTGTGTATTCTGAGAGCAAATTCTGAGGTGAACATGAAGTTTAATCCGTTTGTACCGTTCGGGATCGCTTTTCCTGGAATGTTCATTGGACGGTTCGATGAGATTGAGGCGATTGAACAGGCTCTTTTTCAGACAAAGAATAACAACCCTCAGCACCTCCTCATTTCCGGCGAGCGTGGCATAGGAAAATAATCATTATTGAATTATGCAGATCTAATAGCCCGCGGAGAGATCAACGTCGAAGCTTTAGAATTCAATTTCTTGACTGTTTCTACCGACTTAGCAGGCGTTCAAACGCAGGGTGGAATCGTTAAGCAAATTGGACGTGAACTAAAATCCAAGCTCCGTTCGCACGAGAACCTTAAAGAAAAAGCAAAGCTGGTTTGGGAGTTTCTTTCCAATTGGGAAATATTGGGCGTCGCCTATAGAGGAAAAGAGGAAGAGATCGACCCCGACGAAGCACTTGATGATCTGGTTTCCCTCTTCGTCGACATCTCGGAGACACGCAACTTTGACGGAATCGCAGTGCTTCTGGACGAGGCAGACACACCTCCGGTGGAAGCTGGCCTGGGAGAATTTTTAAAAATTGTAACGGAACGCTTGGCGAAGCGAGGTTGCAACGACGTATTGTTCTTGCTCGCTGGTCAGTCGATTCTTGTTCAAAAGCTTCGGGATTCTCACGAGTCATCTCTTAGAGTTTTTCAGGTTTTGACCATGCAACCACTTGAACCGAAAGAGAGAAAGAATGTAGTCCGTGTAGGCATCGCTAGAGCAAATGAAGAAAACGAACGCAAAACAAAAATTGATGAAGAAGCAACTGACCTGTTGAGCGATCTTTCTGAAGGATACCCACACTTCCTTCAGCAGTTTTGTTACTGTGCTTTTGACACCGACACGGATGACGCGATTGATTTGAAAGATGTACTTCATGGTGCTTCGGCAGAGAACGGCGCGATAGATCAACTCGGTGCGAAGTACTTCAGCGAGATGTACTATTCAAAGATTTGGTCTGACGATTATAGACGAGTTTTGGATTTTATGGCTGAACACGGCGACGGTTGGGTTGCACGCAAGTCAATTATTGAAGGCTGTGAAGTATCCGCTTCTAATGTGGATAATGCTCTTGCGGCTTTAAAAAAGCGCGAGATTATCTTAGCTGATGAAGCGCGCAAAGGGTTTTATCGGTTACCTACAAGGTCTTTTGCAACTTGGATAACTGTCGTTTCCAGCACTCATTCTGAAAATGTTTTGCAATAATGTTTCACTACCGTCCACTAACCTCCGCTACCTTCCACTAACCTCCGCTACCTTCCGCTAACCTCCGCTACCTTCCGCTAACCTCCGCTACCTTCCACTAACCTCCGCTACCTTCCACTAACCTCCGCTACCTTCCGCTAACCTCCGCTACCTTCCACTAACCTCCGCTTCTACCACCCACATATCCGCATATGTGAAATGCCGGGGCTAGGTTGGTTTTTCTTAAAGAGGAAAGCGCAGAGTAATCTGCCCACCCTCTGATTGAATGCGAAAGGCCCCGGTTTCGACCGGGGCTATTTTTGTCCGCGCGGTCAGGAGTGTCGGGCGTCCCGTGGCTTGGTAAATCAATTATTAACACTTCATGCGTGTATTTACTCAACCATAAGGATGATCATGTTGCATTCAGGGATGCTTTTCGACCGTGGCCTCGATAACCGTTTTCGAAATCAGCGCAGACCCCTACAGCAATAAAAGCGTCGATATTACTGCCGCTTATTCCGTTGATATCACCGACAATGACGCCCTGTTGCAGGATCCCGACCCTGACAGCGCGCAGCTTGATCTGTCGGCCCTGCCCGGTTTTTCCGGGACAAGCCAGAATTTCAGCACTTTCGAAAGCTATTCGGGGACGGTGAACGGGGCGCCTGTCACCTTCATTCTGGTTCAGTTCTCGAACCCGCGCTACATCATCGTTACCTCGGGTCAGGCGCAGCTGAACGATACGATCACGGGGACCAGCTTTGGCGGGACGGCAGCGCCAACTACTTATCAGACCCTGCCGTCTTTCGTGTGCTTTACCGCCGGGTCCCTGATCCGGACACCCGCCGGGCTGCGCCGGGTCGAAACCCTGAACCCCGGCGACCCGGTTGTCACTGCCAAGGGCCATATCCGCCCGGTGCGCTGGGTCGGCAGGCGTCGCTTGTCAGCGCAGGAGTTCCAACAGGACCCTCATCTCTGTCCGGTTCGGATCATGGCGGGATGTTTCGGGCCGAACAGCCCAAACCGTGATCTGGTCGTCTCACCACAGCACCGGATCGCCGTCACCTCGGCGATGATGGAGCTGATGCATTGCGAGACCGCGATGCTGGCCCCGGCCAAGGGGCTGATCAACGGGCGGACAATCGTTCAGGAGCTGCCCGCGCAAGGGGTCGAGTATGTCCATATCCTTTTTGACCGGCATGAGTTGGTGAATGTCGAAGGGGTCTGGTCCGAATCCTTCTATCCCGGCGACACGACACTGGGCGCGATGGCTCCCGCCACAAGGCGCGAGCTGTTCACCCTGTTCCCGGATCTGGCCTGCGGTGCCGGTGGCTATGGGTCAACCGCGTTGCCGGTGCTGAAACCCTTTGAGGTTCGGGTGCTGAAGGCGGATCTGACGCTGCCCTGCTGGTCATCGGTCCCGAACACATCTGCGCACGCCGCCTGACAGGGGTGCCGATCAGTGAGCAACCCCGCCGGGCCCATGTTTCAGAAGATGCCACTGGCCATAGCTGTCCTTCAGGTCCAGCTTTATCGCGGCATCAGAGCGGGTCGAGGCGCTGCCAATCTCGGCAATGGAAAACTCGATCCCGCCGGGGATATCGATGCGCACCCGATGCGCGCCGCCGCCATGCGGGGCCTGAATCGGCTGTCCGGTGGATTTCAGAACATCACCAACGGTAACGCTGGCCGTGCGTTCTTCGAGGTCCATCTCGAATTCGATCGGCAGGTAAAGCGTGTCATGAACCGTCTCGCACATTGCCCTGAACACATACCAATGCGTCGCCATCTCTTCGGTTTCTTCACCGTGAAAGACCTTTTCCAGCGCGTCGCGCTGTGCCGGGGTTGCTGCGGGATCAACGATCACCTGCATCTCGCCGCCGCCCTCAAAGATCGGCCCCGGCCAGGCATAGATCAGCGCGGCTTTGGTCCCGCTGAGGTCGGTGTCACCGAAATGCCCTTTGGTCACCTCCAGCACTTCGAACCCCCGGCAATCGCCATGGGTCGGCAACTCTTCGAACTGGCAGGGGCAGGCATAGCCGCAGTTGCAGTTCCCGAAACTCTCTCCTTCAACATACCAATCTGTAAAAGCCATGGTCTTCTCCCGCTAGGTACAGTCCGAAAGCCCGAGGTGATTGGTCGTATGCCTGAGTTTTGCCCCCCGCGCACCCTATCACAAATTGCCCGGAACCAGAACCTGAGGGCCATGAGACGGCAGATGAACGGTCCTGCCCAGCCCCGGATCTATTCATTCACGCGCGTCCAAAAACCTGTGAAACGAAGTGATAGCCCCGCGCCTTTCCTTTCCGTCAAGCCCGCCCACATCGAGGCCAAGCAGAGTTTTGGAGCTACGGAGACAATCATGTTCAAGCGTATTTTTCTTACCTCAACGGCCCTCGCCGCCAGCGCGACGGCGCTTGCCGCGCAAAGCCTGGGCGACGGCACCTATGTTCAGGGCTTTGTCGGGTACAGCCAGTTGCAGGACAGCGATTTCGCAGGCACGATCGGCGGCGCGCCGCAGTCGGTCGACACGGAGTTCGACGCAGGGTTCGGTCTGGGCGTGGCCATCGGCAAGGAGATCCCGCAATGGTCCAATGACAGGTTCGGAACACGGGTTGAGCTGGAGCTGTCTTACCGCGACAGCGACGTGGATGGTGTGAACTTCTCGGGCAACGGGCCGGGGGCCGAGGGCAATATCTCGGGCGATGTCACGCAGACCTCATTGTTTGCCAATGTGCTGTTCGATTTCAAACAGGCGGGTGCGCTGACGCCCTATGCCGGGTTTGGTCTGGGGGCCACCTATTCGGATCTGGATTTTGCCTATGGGCCGGGTGTGGCGCTGGATGACAGCGACACCGCCTTTGCCGCGCAGCTGATCGTCGGTGTGGCTTACGAGATCAACCCGTCAACCGCCTTTACCGTCGATGCCCGCTATGCCCGCGCCTTTGACGTCTCGTCGCGGCGGCTGGCCCCGAACGGCGCGTTGACCGGCACCGTCGAAGACGATCTGGATACGTTCAGTGTCAATTTCGGGCTTCGGTACAAGTTCTGAGGTCCAGGGGCAGGTCTCCCTTCGGTTACCCTGCCCCCGCCTGCTTCATCTGGCCCCAAATATCCTCGGGGGGAAATCGTGCCGGCAGGCACGATGGGGAGCAGACAGCCCCCCTGACCCGGCACCCGCCTTAGGACGGCGCTTTGGTCTTGCGCAGATAGGGAAAGATCGTCTCGAACGCGCCGAATTTGGCCTTGGCGTCTTCGTTCGACACTGAGGGCGGGATGATCACGTCTTCACCCGGCATCCAGTTGGCAGGCGTTGCGACACCTTTAGACGACATCTGCAACCCGTCCAGCGCGCGCAGGATTTCGGCAAAGTTGCGGCCCACGGTCATCGGATAGGTCATCGACAGTTTCAGCTGCTTGTCCGGGCCGATGATAAAGACCGACCGCACGGTGGCGCTGTCAGCCGGGGTGCGGCCATCGGGCAGGTAGGCTTCGGCAGGCAGCATGTCGAAGGCTTTCGACACCGCCAGACCCTCATCAGCGATGATCGGGAACCCGGGATTGGCCTTACCGTATTCCTCGATATCCTTCTTCCACTTCTTGTGGTCTTCGACACCGTCAACCGAAACGCCGATCACCTTGGTGTTGCGCGCGGCCCATTCGTCACTCAGCTGCGCGACGGCCGAGAATTCGGTGGTGCAGACAGGTGTGAAATCCTTGGGGTGCGAGAACAGAATGGCCCAGCTGTCGCCAATCCAGTCGTGAAACTGAATGGTGCCCTGATCTGTTTCTGCGGTGAAGTTCGGGACCGTATCGTTGATGCGCAAACCCATGGGGTATCTCCTTTCCAGTATTAACCTGAGTCGATTGCCCGCAACCTAATCACTTTGCCCACGGGTTAAAACTTGCATCGTGGTCGCGGCCCGGAAATTCACCGGTTTCACTGGAAAAATAATTTGATCAAATTATCTATTGCCCCCTGTTCGCTTGGGTGACAGAGTGTCGGCGAACAGCCGGATTCTAGCTGGACCGACAGGAGGGCTCAGGATGATCGAAAAGCGGAATTTCTATATCAATGGTCAATGGGTCGCGCCGTCGCAACCCAATGATTTCGAGGTCATCAACCCCTCGACCGAGGAGCCGTGCGCGGTGATCTCACTGGGTGGGCAGGCCGACACGGATGCGGCAGTTGCCGCCGCCAAGGCCGCCCTGCCGGGCTGGATGGCAACGCCGGTAGAGGCCCGCATCGCGCTGGTCGAGAAGCTGATCGACATCTACCAGACCCGCGCGGAAGATCTGGCGCAGGCCATGTCGCTGGAAATGGGCGCGCCGATTGACATGTCGCGCAGCCAGCAGGTTGGTGCAGGCACATGGCATTTGCAAAACTTCATCCGCGCGGCCAAGGCGTTTCAGTTTGAACGCCCTCTGGGGGATCACGCCCCGAATGACCGGATCATCTATGAGGCGGTTGGCGTGGCCGCATTGATCACGCCCTGGAACTGGCCGATGAACCAGGTCACGCTCAAGGTCGGTGCAGCGGCGATTGCGGGCTGCACGATGGTTCTGAAACCCTCCGAGCAAAGCCCGCTGAACGCGATGATCTTTGCCGAGATGATGGACGAGGCAGGGTTCCCGCCCGGTGTCTTCAATCTGGTAAACGGCGATGGCGCGGGCGTTGGCTCGCAGCTGTCGGGTCATCCCGACGTGGATATGGTCAGCTTTACCGGCTCGACCCGTGCGGGTACGGCGATTTCGAAGAACGCGGCGGAAACGCTCAAGAAAGTGCATCTGGAACTGGGCGGCAAAGGCGCCAATGTGGTCTTTGCCGATGCCGATGAAAAGGCTGTCAAACGCGGCGTGCTGCATATGATGAACAACACCGGCCAAAGCTGTAACGCCCCCAGCCGGATGCTGGTGCAGCGACCGATCTATGATCAGGCTGTTGAGATCGCCGCCGAGGTCGCCAGCAAGGTCACCGTGGGCAGCGCCGCAGAAGAGGGCCGCCATATCGGACCCGTCGTGAATGAGGTTCAGTGGACCAAGATTCAGGACCTGATCCAGAAAGGTATCGACGAAGGGGCGCGGCTGGTCGCGGGCGGCACCGGACGCCCCGAGGGGCTGAACAAGGGCTATTATGTCCGCCCGACGGTCTTTGCCGATGCCAACAACCAGATGACCATCGCGCGCGAGGAAATCTTTGGCCCGGTTCTGACCATGATCCCCTTCGACACCGAGGAAGAGGCTGTCGAGATCGCCAATGACACACCTTATGGCCTGACCAATTATGTGCAGACGCAGGACAAGGCGCGCGCCAACCGCATGGCGCGGGTTCTGCGGTCGGGCATGGTCGAGATGAACGGCCAGTCGCGCAGCGCGGGCTCTCCGTTTGGTGGGATGAAGCAATCCGGCAACGGGCGCGAAGGTGGCGTTTGGGGGCTGGAGGACTTTCTGGAAGTCAAATCCGTCGGCGGCTGGGCGGCTGAATAATACACCCAGCGCAATGCGAGATGAGAGGGCGAGGCAACGCGGTTGCCTCGCCCGTGTTATGTCAGACAGGCCGCACCACTAGCTGGGGTTCCCCGTCGGACGTATGGCGACGGGAACGACCGTCCCAACCAATCTCGCCGGTCACGCGTTGGCGATAGGCCGAGAAACTGTCGAACCGGACCACATCGACAGGCGTGTCGAACTGCAGGGTCACCCGACGGTGCGCACCGTCCGCCAGCATGTTCAGACCACGAATTTCCGCCGTGAACGGCTGGCCCAGGTAGTGACCTTCGACCCGGTCCCCCACACGCAAACGCATCCGGTTGCCCGCCATCGCGTGCAATGTGTTCCAGTCGCGCACCCCATGTTGATGCGCCACCAGTTCCAGGGCCTGACCGTGCGACAGCTGAACGCCGGTGTCGCGCAGTTTCCGTCGCAGGCGTTTGGCCTGCTCTTTCAGCTCCTCCAGCGGAGCGATGTGTTGTGACAGTGTCATGTTTTGCCTCGTTTCCTTGAACGGGCGCGAGTTTAGGACGGGGTTCGCATTACCATCCGCGCGCCGGGAAAGGGCAACAGATGTTTGTTCAACCGGGTTTCACCAAAGCCTATGGCCGCGAACGGCAGGGGACCCGAACCTGCGGTGCTTTTTGGCAGCGGTCGGGTCTGCTGTCAATCAGGCGTCGGCCTGTGCCGCCTCATAGGCCAGCATGGCCCGTTTGACCGGCAGACCCCAGTGATAGCCGCCCAACCCCCCGGATTTGCGCAGGGCACGGTGACACGGGATCAGCCAGCTGACCGGGTTGCGCCCGACCGCCGTGCCCACGGCGCGCACGGCCTGTGGCGAACCCACGCGCTGCGCGATTTCGGAATAGGTCGTCACCTGCCCCGACGGGATGTGCATCAGTGCTTCCCATACCTTGATCTGCAAGGGTGAGCCGATCAGGTAGAGCGGTGTCGGCTCTGACCGGTCGCTGGCCGTGCCGAATGCGCTGAGAACCCAGGGGCGCAGGCGCATCGGATCTTCGACATAATCCGCGTTAGGCCAGCGCGAGACCATATCCTCCATCGCCGCCTTCTCTCCGGTTTCGGCCCCGAAGGCGATGCCGCAGATGCCCTTGTCGGTGCCCATGACCAGCGCGGGGCCAAAGGGGCATTCGAACCAGCCCCAATAGATCGTCAGACCCGCGCCTCTGCGGGCATATTCGCCGGGGCTCATGGATTCCCATTTCAGGAACAGATCATGCAGGCGGCCACTGCCGGACAGGCCGACATTATGGGCGGTTTCAAGCGTGGTGAACCGTTCGCGCAGCAGCGCCTTGGCATGGCCCAGCGTCAGGTATTGCTGGTACCGTTTTGGCGACACTCCGGTCCAGCGCGAGAACAGGCGCTGGAAATGGGCCGGGCTCATGTCCATCTGGCGGGCCAACTCATCGAGGCTGAGGGTTTCACCGCCCTGATCAATCAGGTCGATTGCCCGGCGCATGACGTTATAGTGGTATCCGCTTTCGGGGGTCTGGACGTTCATGGTTGCACCTCGTTGTCTGGCACAAACCATAGCGCGCGCGACACGCTGCCGCGACCCGGAACTTGCGCATTGGCTTTGGGCTTGTGTCGCGGCCCCTCGGGCGGCATTAAGGCCCGGATGGCAAAGCAACTCGACTATCATACGATCCGCGAGATCTTTACGCGCTTTCAGGAAGCCGACCCCGAACCCAAGGGTGAGCTTGAGCATGTGAATGTCTACACGCTGGTCGTGGCCGTGGCGCTGTCGGCGCAGGCAACCGATGCGGGGGTCAACAAGGCCACGCGCGAGTTGTTCAAGATCGCCGATACGCCGCAAAAGATGCTGGATCTGGGCGAGGAGGGCCTGATCGAGCATATCAAGACCATCGGCCTGTTCCGCCAGAAGGCCAAGAACGTCATCAAGCTGAGCCGTATTCTGGTCGAAGACTATGGCGGTGAAGTCCCAAATTCCCGCGCAGCGCTGCAATCGCTGCCGGGTGTCGGACGCAAGACCGCCAACGTTGTGCTGAACATGTGGTGGCGGCAGCCGGCGCAGGCTGTGGACACGCACATCTTTCGCGTCGGCAATCGCACCGGCATCTGCCCCGGCAAGGACGTGGACGCGGTCGAGCGCGCCATCGAAGACAACATCCCCGCCGATTTTCAACTCCATGCGCATCACTGGCTGATCCTGCATGGCCGGTACCATTGCAAGGCGCGCAAGCCGCAATGCCCGACCTGCATCATCCGTGATCTCTGTCAATTCGAGGACAAGACATTATGAAAACCTACCAGCTGACCGGTATCGGAAATGCCGTTGTGGACGTGATCTCGCAGGCCGATGACAGTTTCCTGGAACTGATGGGCATTGAAAAAGGCATCATGCAGCTGATCGAGCAGGAGCGCGGCGAGCTGCTGTATGCCTCGATGGAGGGTCGGGTACAGACACCGGGCGGGTCTGTTGCCAACACGATTGCGGGCGCAGGTGCACTGGGGCTGGATGCTGCTTTTATCGGGCGGGTGCATGACGATGCGCTGGGCCGGTTCTATGCGGATGCGATGAACGAAGATGGCGTCGATTTCGTCAACCCGCCGGTTCCGGGCGGGGAATTGCCGACCTCGCGCTCGATGATCTTTGTCTCGCCCGATGGCGAGCGGTCGATGAACACCTATCTGGGCATCTCCTCGGAACTGTCGTCGCATGACGTGCCCGATGAGGTCGCCGGAAGCAGCCAGATCATGTTCCTTGAGGGCTATCTGTTCGACAAGGAAAAGGGAAAGGCCGCGTTTCTTGAGGCCGCGCGCGCCTGCCACAAGGGCGGCGGCAAGACCGGGATCGCCATTTCCGACCCGTTCTGCGTGGAACGGCACCGGGTTGATTTCCTGCTGTTGATCGAGAATGAGCTGGATTTCGTCATCGGCAACGAGGCCGAAATCAAATCGCTGTTTGAAACCGACGATCTGGAAGAGGCGCTGATCAAGACCGCCGAGATTTGCCCGCTGGTGGTTTGCACCCGCTCGGGTGATGGCGTGACCGTCCTGAACGGAGGCGCGCGCATCGACGTGCCGGTCAAGAGGATCGTGCCAGTAGACGCAACAGGTGCCGGTGACCAGTTCGCTGCGGGGTTCCTGTATGGAATGGCCACAGGGCGCGATTACGAGACCTGCGCCAGGATCGGCAACGTCTGCGCCCGCGAGGTCATCAGCCATATCGGCCCAAGACCCGAGGCTGATATGCTGGAATTGTTGCGGGAAGAAGGGCTGCTTTGAGCCCATTTTGTTGAAAAACCCCTCCTTTATCGAGGGCTGAACGGCCAATCCGCATGTTGCGGGCCGGGTATTGCGTTGTGAGCCGGTTCGCGCGGTGGTTCTGTGAAGTGGTGCAACTGGCTTGAAGTCATTCGGACTATGGTTGCCCACTCATAGAAGCGTGCTGCCTTTTTGAGCGTCCAATCATTCTCACCCTTAAGGGTGTTTGCTTGCTTTAACCTCTGTCTGCGCGCAAGTGCCTTGGATTTTGGTCTTCGTTGCCCCAAGTTTGCGCCGGAGCACACAACGCAGACCCAGAAACACGTGCGGCGTGCCAGTGTCGATTGGCGCGTGGACGAGAGGCATATCCTAGTCGGCGGCAAAAGCGGGACCCATCAACGCATGCAACAGTCCCGCAACGCCGGTGTATCCGAAGAAGTCTGAACGTCAATGAACGCTCTTGTATTTTAGCCAAGTTGTTTGGTCCACAAAACAACGCGTTCGATCTCTTGGATCAGGCAATCCTGAAAATCCCTGTCTATCTGTGAAGCGTTGATGCCAATTGGTTCAACGACCGCAAACCGATAGAGAGGAAGGCCCTCTACGATCCGCGGCCGTCCTTTGTTCCCTTGCAACCAATGAAAAGCCGTAAAAGCATCCACGAGAGGCAACCCACCGCAGGATTTGCTAAGAGTAAGTGCCGCTAAAGATGTTTCGACAGTCACCGGTGGGCGCTCACCCTCTAGCAAGTCACTTAGCGACAAAGCACTCTCAACTTCGTTGCGCAGCCCGATGATCTGACAGGGCGCCATCTGTTCCAGTATCAGCGCCCCCTGACCTGCGGCTAAAGGGTGACCTTCGGGAACAAAACAAATATGTGGTAAGCTTCCCTCAAACAGGACGTTCATTTGCTTCAGAGAGCGCGAAACATAGGCGAAGCCTGTTCTCATCGCGCCGAAACGGGCATAGTCCAGTATCCAGTTTGAAGATCGTACCCGCCAATCGATCCGGATGTTCTTTTCCGCTATGTTCAGCCGTCTCAGGGCCTGAGGCACGAGGTCTAATGAGGCGGCGGTTATTGTGGCAATTGACAAGGACCCGCGATCCTTCCGAGCGATCTGAGAGGCGATCTCGTTCAAGTTCGCAAGGGCCGAAAAATTGCGTTTAACCTCTTGATAGAATTCTTCCGCTTCGGGGAGCGGTGTCACACCCTTACTTCGGCGACGAAACAAAGGAACGCCAAACTCCCGCTCCAGATCCGACAAAAGCCGGCTGACGCTGGGTTGTGACAGATTCAACCTGCGACCAGCAGCGGAAACCGACCCGGTTTGCATGATCGCAGAGAAGACGTTGAGTTGGTTATGGGTGAACATAGGTATTCGATTAACAAATATCAGTCGAAACAGATAGTATTATTTCAAATGTAAGCGCTGTGGTACTGTCCCGTTGTTTCGGAGGGCAGCGCCAAGAATGAAGAAAAATGTCATTTTGATTATGACGGACCAGCAACGCGCGAACAGTCTGGGCTGCACCGGAAACAAGCATGTCAGGACACCGAATATAGACGCACTGGCCCAGCGGGGCGCCGTCTTTACCAAGCATTTCACACCGCACCAGATCTGCTCTCCAAGCCGGTCCACTTTGTTCAGCGGTCAGTATGCAAGGTCGCACGGCCTGACGCGCAACGGGGTTGCCCTGCCTGAGGATCTGAAACTGATCACCCATGACTTTCAGGCCATGGGGTACAAGACCCATGGGGTTGGGAAATTCCACTTCCAACCTATTCTGGCCGGGCCAGAGCATCTTATGCCGGATTCAAACGCCTTTTGGGACTTACCGGAAAGTGAGGGATGGTGCGGCCCCTTTTACGGGTTTGACGCGGTCGACATTCTGATTGGAGAATCCGTTAGTGCCACAAAAGGTGGGCATTATGCCCGTTGGCTGGAATCTGTCGCGCCGGGAGCGGCCGAGCTCTATCTCCCGGAAAACGCGCTTGAACCGCAATGTGGGGATATTGACGAAGTTTGGAAATCGGCCATCCCTTTCGACTTGCATTACAACTCTTGGATCACAGATCGGGCCTGCGAGTTCCTGACCGAAAATGACGGGTCAGACCCGTTCTTTCTGTTTGTTTCCTTTCCCGATCCGCACCATCCTTTTTCCCCCCCTGCGCCATGGTGCGACATGTACGATCCGGCGGACATGCCAATGCCCTCATATGTGCCTGATGAGCTGTCAGCGATGCCGTCTTTCCTGCGCGACGGCGATGATGAGGAAAAAGGTAAAAGCTATGTGGACTTCCTGCGCGATCCGGGACCACCGCGAGAACAGGGTTTTTTGCAGACAACATCGAACTTCTCGGACGATTCAATTCGCCGTGCGATCGCGTATACCAATGGAATGATTTCGATGATTGACGCTTGCGTCGGCCGGATCATGGCACAGGCGGAGCATCAGGGTCTCCTTGAAGACACCGTCGTTATTTTCACCTCGGATCATGGCGAGTTGTTGGGTGATCACGGGCTTATCCGAAAAGGCCCCAGCCCCTACAGATCGCTTTTGCACGTACCGCTGATCGCTGCAGGTCCGGGGATCGAGCCTGGCGAACGTCACGGGACAACAAGTCATCTGGATCTGCGCGCGACCCTGCAGGATTTTTTGGAGCTGGAGCATCAGCCGACCGAAGGGGTCTCTTTCGCTCACCTGATGACGCAGGCAGATGGCCCGGGGCGTCGCGCGTTTTTTGCCGAATATCACCCACGCACGCGCATGGACACTTACAACCAGACGGTAATGACAGACGAATGGCGTGTCACAATCTATCCTCAAAACGCAGACTGGGGAGAGATGTTCGATCTTCGCAACGATCCGGGTGAACACGTCAATCTCTTCTTCAAAGAAGAATACCGCAGCACGCGTGACGAGATCATTGAAAAATTGTCACGACACTTTCCGCCAGCTGCGGATGCAGGCGGAGTGTCACTTGCAACCTACTAATCAAATCTGAGCTCTCAAACGACAACGGGGAAGTCACCATGAACGAACATATCAAATATCTGGCAAAACAGGCAGCGCTTGGCAAAATGCCCCGCCGTGAATTTCTTGGGAAGGCGTCCGCCTTGGGGCTGGCTGCTGCAACAGCCAATCTGGCGATGTCGTCAGCGGTCAAAGCCGCTGGTCCACAAAAAGGTGGCACCATTCGCGTTGGCATCCAGGGCGGCGGCACAACTGACAGCCTTGATCCTGCGACCGCCGCAAACTCAACCGCTAATATGGTCGCCCGCCTTTGGGGTGAGACGCTCTTGACGCTTGCACCTGATGGCGGCCTTGAGCCAAAGGTCGCAGAAAGCTTTGAGGCTTCTGCCGACGCAAAAACGTGGACGTTCAAGATACGAGACGGCATCACCTTCTCAAACGGTCAGCCCGTCACTGCCGAGGATGTTCTACAGACCATCGACCGACACTCGAACGAAGAGACCAAATCCGGGGCGTTGGGCTTGTTGCGCGGTATCGCAAATATGCGAACAGATGGCGACCTGTTCATTGTCGAGCTGGAAGCGCCCAATGCGGACCTTCCATATCTGCTTTCGGATTATCACCTCGTCATTCAGCCTGGCGGCGGTAAAGAGGACCCAGCTGCTGCAATTGGCACCGGTCCTTATGTTTTGAAAGCCGCCGATATGGGTGTGCGTTTCGTGGCTGAACACAACCCCAACCATTGGGATGACACGATTGGTCATGCCGGCACGATCGAAGTGATTGTCATCAACGACAACACCGCACGAGTCGCGGCGCTGCAATCTGGTCAGGTCGACATGATTGACCGTGTGCCGCCCCGTACTGCACGTCTTGTTGACCGCGCGCCCGGTATCACGGTGCGCTCTACGTCTGGCGCAGGTCATTACGTGTTTATCATGCACGTCAATACCGCGCCGTTCGACAACCATGATCTGCGTATGGCCTTGAAATACGCCATCAATCGTCAGGAAATGGTGGACAAGATCCTCTTCGGCTACGGCTCTGTGGGCAATGACACACCCATCAACAGCTCTTATCCCCTCGCAACTGGGTTCGAACAGCGCGAATACGACCCGGACAAGGCGGCGTTCCACTTCAAGAAATCGGGTCATAGCGGGCCGGTCACGCTTCGGTCGTCCGAGAACTCGTTCCCCGGCGCATTGGATGCGGCCGCGTTGTTCCAGCAGTCCGCAGCTGCCGCGGGCATAACGCTGGATGTGAAGCGCGAGCCCAATGACGGCTACTGGTCTGAAGTTTGGAACAAGCAACCTTTCTGCACCAGTTACTGGGGTGGCCGTCCGGTTCAGGACCAAATGCTGTCCACAGCATATTTGTCCACAGCGGATTGGAATGACACCCGGTTCTTCAACGAGCGTTTCGATCAAATCGTCATCGCAGCGCGCGCCGAACTCGATGATGCGAAGCGCAAGGAAATGTACGCAGAAGCCTCAGCGTTGATCCGTGATGATGGTGGTCTGATCTGTCCGATGTTCAACGACTTTGTCGGTGCGACTTCAGATCGGATCAGCGGTTGGGTTGACGATCACAAGGGCTTTGACCTGATGGATTTCCGCGCACCGTTGAAGATGTGGGTCGCCGCTTAAACGCGCGGTTTTCGAGTTTGACCATGAACAGGCGCAGTTCTTATCCCGAACTGCGCCTGTTCAATTGCGACTCGAACCAGCGTTTCAAAAGAAATGGCACGTGTCGGGCATTGATTGGCATCCCATGCCCTGGCGAGAGGAACTACGACTTGAATAGAGCCGCTGCGGGTCTGATCCGATCCGCGCTGGTAAGGAGGGCTCAAGGATCACTTACTGTGAGTGCCAACCCGCAGCGACTGAGCGCATGTAAGAGTTGCAAACTGACACAAAAGGGGGAAGAAAACGCCGTCTGACGTCACTTTTTGAGCGACTAGTCGAAAAATCAAATCGCTTCTTAAGTTTGCGTAAACTTCTTAATGGCCACAACAACTGAATCGACGTTGCGTCAATAAAACGATACGCGAAAAGCGCGAGAAGATACTCACCGCGACAACTGTTTATCACGAAGTCAGGCCAACTCCTGCTCGGTTGGTTTGGCACTGCTGCGCCGCTCATATTTCTCCACTGCCAACGGATGTCTTTGGCATCTTTCTCGCCGTGGCTCCGCTTGGCTCGGGGTTTCTGTCTCATCTCCACTCCTTGGTGGCAACGATGTGCCAGAAACCCTCTCTTATCAAAACGACCTAAATTGTCCCATTGGCGCTGACTTCAGACAATCGTGTTCGATATGCATTTCATCGCGCATCATTCGGCCCCGTGTATTTGATGGTGGACGCTGATGAACTCGTCGCGTTGGGGCGTAGTTCCCGGTACAAACGCTGAACAATGTGTTCTACAATCCGCGTCGAAAGCACTCAGCACTGAGCTGGAAAAGCCCGGTCGCCTTCGAACGGAAAGTGGCTTAAACGAGCACTTGGAGCGGCACGAAAACGTGACAGGTCCACGGAAAGAGTAGTCTCCTTTATGCCACTTCGAGGAACACTCTTCCCAAGGTGTCTTCAGAAACGGCCCCGGGCGCACCGATCGCGACCAGACGAGTTTCCGGCTTGCGCGTTCCCCACTTCTCGTCCCGGGCAATGTCGATACGCTTGCCGACGACTTGCACGACAATACGGTGCTCCGGGTCTTCCTCGCTATAGACAAACCCTTTCACCCGGTAGACCTCACCGGGCAGTCCCTTGATTGCGTCTCGCAGGCCGGAGAGATTAACGGGAAGATCCGAGCGTAGCATCGTGGTCGAGAACTTCGCCGCGTGGTTATGGTGATGCTCATGTTCGGGGCAACCGCAGCCTGGGCCATGGGCGTGTTCTGACGGTTCCGCATCCAGTTGTTCGGCGGCAAAGCGTCCGACAGAGAGCAGGATGTCAAGCGGCACCTCCGCGTTGACTGCTTCCACCAGCCTGTAGCGACGGAAGCGCGATCCCAGCCAGTCATGGACTTTCTGGACCGTCTCGCGCTCCACAAGGTCAACCTTGTTCAGGATCACCATGTCCGAGAATGCGAGGAGCAAGCGGTCTTTGTGAACAAACCGGATTCCGAATTGCTGTGAACGGAATCGTCGTCTGAGAAATTGCAAGACCAGAGACACGAGGTGATCCCATCTTCAATGGAACAATAGACATGGATCGGGACATGTTGCGTGTGTGCCAAGAAAACTCACTGGAAACGCTTGGTGTTGAAATCCCGTTCGAACAAGATTTTTTCACTGCACACACACGCATTGTGGTCTGCCAAACCCAAAGCTACTGATCGCTGGCGGACTTCTTAGTTTCGACAGAAGACCAGCGGAACATCCGAAACCAGCCTTTCAACTGAAAACGGCCAATGGCAGCAAAGTCCGCAATCTGTGAGTTCGACGAGGCCCGGAGTTCGCGCTTGCGGCGAATGTCCGGAAAGCGGGCTGCAACCGCAGAATTCAGAACTAAGGTCGAACGGCAGGATTGGGCCGGTGCCGATGCCATTCTATTCGTGAGTGTGCGTTTTGTTGGGGTCATAAATAGGTTTGGACACAATTGCGGCGCTAGTGTTGAGACCATTTGCCGAGACGCTCAGCGTGGTCCCGATTGAAAGTCCGGGCTGAACATGGGCGACGGCAAGAGATTTGCCCATCCGGTGCGAATAGCAGGGGCTGTTGATGGTGCCGACGCGTCGACCGTCTAGCATCAGGGCTTCACCGCCTTCGACCATGTCCGGGTGGTCGATGTCGAGGCAAACGTTGTTGACCTTCTCAGCGCCTTTCGCCGCCATGACCGCCGATTTGCCGCGGAAATCACCCTTGGTGCTGCTCACCGTGAAGCCCAGACCAACCTCCCACGGGGTGTTGTCCTCGGTCATGTCGTAGCCGTAGAACAGCAGGCCCGCTTCGATGCGCACCTTGTCGAGCGCAGTGAAGGAACAGGGCATTACACCTGCCTCGACCAGTTTGTCCCAGATGTCGGTGATCACCGAGCCACCCGCGAAAATCTCGTAACCGCGTTCACCAGAGTATCCGGTGCGTGAGATGCGGCAAGAGTGGCCGAAGAGCGTTGCTGGCGCGTGCTCGAAATAGGACAGAGTGCTCAGGTCGATATCCGTATGCGCGTTTAGAATATCCAGCGACGCAGGTCCCTGAACCGACAGATCATGCAGATCATCGGTGAACTGCACCTCAACATCGCGCCCTTCCGCCGAAGCCTGCAAGAGCGCCATCGTGTCGCCCGAACCATGCACGATCATCCATTCGTCGCCGCCGTTGTTTGACACGATCGCGTCGTCGGCGATCCCGCCCTGATCAGTCAGAACGCATAGATAGGCCGCCTTTCCCGGTTTGACCTTTGACAGATCGCGTGAAGTCAGGTGATCGAGTACCGCCTGAGCGTGAGGACCACGCACGAAGACCTTTTTCAAGGGTGACATATCAAACATGCCCGCGCGCTCGCGGACCGCATCGTGTTCGTCGCCCGGATCGGTGTTGTAGGTCCAGGCGGTGCCCATCCCATTCCAATCCTCCAGCCCCGAGCCGAGTGCCGTGTGGCGGGAAGCAAGGGCGGATGTGCGGCTGAGTTCTTCGGTCATGGGTGTTCCTTTCTAGTACCATTCGTCCGGCATCTGTGCCTTGCGCTCGGATACGAAGTCCTCAAGCGCGACTCGGATGTCGGGTTTCATTTCGGGTTGTTGATAGTCGTCCAACATCTTTTGCCATCGCGAGGTGGCGCGTTGATCAGCGGTCAGCGCGCCATTTTCAGACCAGGTCTCGAATGGGCCGGCGTCAGATATCTGTGGCTCAAAATTCGCCGTCGTGTAGTGGCGCAGGGTGTGACTGGTCGACAGAAAGTTCTCGCCCAGATCCGTCTCATAGTAGGCATCCCGGCCAAAGGCCTCGTTATCGGTATCGAAACCTTGCAAGAGCTTCAGCATCGCACCGCAATGATCGAGGTCCATGATGAATTTCTCATAAGACATCACAAGCCCGCCCTCGAGCCAGCCCGCTGCATGCCAGACCTGATGCGCACCAGAGAGCAGCGTGGACCACATCGCGCCGGTGCTGTCCTGCATCGCCTGCCCGTCGGGTGCGTTGGACGCGGTGATCTGCCCCCCGCCAGAGCGCACCGGCACGCCCAGCCTTCGACCCAGTTGCGAAAGCGCCATGGTGGTCATGTTCGCCTCGGGCGAGCCAAATGTCAGCGCGCCGGTGCGCAGATTCATTGTCGAGTGGAACGAACCGAAGACCACAGGACAACCGGGGCGCACAAGTTGCGCAAGAGCGATGCCAACCATGGCTTCGGCCAGCGTCTGTGCCGCCACCGCAGCCGGGGAAAGTGGCCCCATGGCACCGGCAAAAATCGCGGGCGACACACAAACGCATTGGCCGGCTTCTGCATAGATGCGCAGGGCCGAAGACATGGTGTCATCATAGATCAGCGGCGAGTTGGCGTTGATATTGGCCTGCATCACTGCGTGGTGTTCCATGGCGTCGCGGCCGAAGACGAGGCGGGCCATTTCGATACTGTCGCGCGCGCGCTCAGGTGCAGTGACAGAGCCCATGAAGGGCTTGGTCGACAGCGTCAGATGCGCCAGCATCATGTCCAGATGCCGCTTGTTCACCGGAACATCTGTCGGCTCGACAACCGTGCCCCCCGAATGGTGCATGGTGGGCGCAAGATAGGCCAGTTTCACGAAATTGCGGAAATCCTCCAGCGTCGCATAGCGCCGACCCTTTGCCAGGTCGCTGACAAACGGCGAGCCATATCCGGGCATCAGCACAACTTTGTCGCCGCCAAGTGTCACGGTCTTGGCCGGATCGCGGGCATGTAGCTGAAACTCAGCCGGAGCCGTGGCACACAGCGCGCGAACATGGCCCGGCTCAAACCTTACACGTTCAAATTCGACCCGCGCGCCCGCTTTTGCGAAGAGATCCAGCGCCGTTTGGTCCCCGCGGAACTCGACACCGATCTTGTCCAATATCCAGTCGGCCTGATCTTCGATGCGGGCCAATGCCGTTTCATCTAGCAATTCGTATGCAGGTATCTTGCGGCCAGTGAACGGCGGGCTCTCGCATGGCGCGTTGTGACGGGACAGACGACCCCTGCGCGCGCTGCTGCGGCGACCCTGAGGTGCTGACATGCCTGATGTTGCGTTTAAAGGTTCCAACGCGATCTCTTCGCTTTGTAAGACTGATTGAAGTTTTTGGGTTTAAAAATATGTTTGAAAATCGAAATTTTCTGTCCGCTACGTACAAATAATTTATACTCATCTTTATGACTGCCCGCTTTCATCACCATGATCTGCTGAGGCTTTTTGCCGAGATCGCACGTCATTCCAGCTTTTCGATGGCGGCTGTGGCACTTAATATGACGAAAGGCGCGATCAGCTATCAAATCAAAACGCTTGAGGCCGATCTGGGGATGAGCCTGTTCCAGCGCACTCCGCGCGGCGTCACTCTGACCGGAGAAGGGTTGAAGCTATTGGCGATCTGCCAGAGCCGATACGAAGAGATCGAAACCGAAATTCAGGTCTTGAAGGGGGTCTCGACCCTCTCTCTGACAGTTGGTGTTTCGACCTATTTCGCGGCGCGCTGGCTGTCGCCACGTCTGATGACCTTCATGCAAAGCCACCCTGATGTGCAGCTTCGCATTCAGCCGATGATCGAATTCTCGGCACATGAATTGCAGGGAGTGGGTCTGACAATCCGATGGGGCAACGGGAACTGGAAAGACGGCATCGTGACACCGTTCATGTCCATGCCGCCCTTTCCAGTGGGCAATCGGGCCGTCGCAGACCTGGTCAACAGGCTGGGCATGCAAGCCGCGATACCGCATCTGACCCTGCTTAGAGATCGCGATGACAGCACCGCCTGGTCCGATTGGCTGAACGCCGCAGATCTGCCCACGCAATCACGGCGGGATGTGTTGATCGTGCCGGACCCGAATGTCCGAGTTCAGGCCGTCATCGACGGGCAAGGGATCGCTTTGATGGATGATCTGGTTCGGGATGACCTTAAGGCGGAACGGCTTTTTCGATTGTCCGAGATCGATTTGTCCGATTACGGATATTTTCTGGTTCAACCCCACAGCGCTGCTTCGAGTGAAGCAGTGAAGGCTTTCTCGAACTGGCTTCTCGGCGAAGCCTGAAAAGACCCTCTCTTGAGTATTCTACCAGAAATTATTATACGATGTATAAATACACTGCAGGAGACTCCGAATTTGCCCACAGGACATATCATGATGGCGATGAGCCTGGACGGCTTTGTCGCGCGGCCCGATCACCGGTTGGATTGGTTAGAAAAGCAACCGACCGAGGATGAAGATCACGGCTTTGTTGCCTTTCAGGACAGTGTCGATGTGATCGTAATGGGCTCGGGCTCTTATCGGACGGTGCGCGGTTTCGGAGCCTGGCCCTATGCCAAACCGGTTGTGGTTCTCAGTCGGACGATGAACGCCGACGACATCCCAGACGATCTGCGCGACAAAGTGGAGGTGTCAGACATGGCACCCGAAGACTTGATGGCAAGCTTTGAGGCACGAGGTTTCAACCGCGTCTATGTGGATGGCGGCGCGATCATTCGCTCGTTCCTGAAGGCCGGGCTGGTGGAAGACATGCGGATCACCCTTGTTCCCATCCTGATCGGTGAGGGCATCCGGATATTTGGCGAGACCAAGGGCGACGTCGATCTGGAACTGGTGTCGGTCAACAGCTTTCCCTCGGGTCTGGTGGACCTCGATTACAGGCTGAAAGCCGCGTGACAAAGGCGTCTTTACCCGGGCGGCCGCCGAAGGCCGCTCAGCGTCTTTCGAAACAACTGATCGTGAAGACTGCCTTGCCGATCGTCCAGGACAAGGGCGTTGACGCGCTGTCGTTTCGCATGCTTGCGGATCGCCTTGGGGTCACCCCGATGGCGGTGGCCTATCACGCCGGCAGCAAGAAACAGCTTCTGTCCGATCTGGTGGAATACGCATTCGCCGGCGTCCTGGATGGCGTGAAGGGGGGCACGCCGGTCGAGCGGGCCCGAAGCATCATGGCGACCTACTATGGGTATGCCTTGAAGAACGCCAACCTTTTGCGCGCGATCCTTGAGGATGTTAAGCTGATGAGCGCGGATTTGACAGACGTGGCGGCGGACCTGAAGGCCAGCACGGACCAGCTTGAATACAGCGATGGCGGCGATGTTCTTGTTCACTTGCTGATCGACTATGCGCACGGGTTTGTGCTCTCCGCATCCAGCGGAGCAAACAATCCCCTAACAATTGAAGACTATCTCCGCGGTATCGACTGGATTCTTAGTCGAGCGGCTGGAGGCCGTGAGACCATTAAATGAAAAGCACGCGCCTCAGAGGTGCGATCCACGGATATTATGTCGACGTGAACACCATATTGGGCTTTGTCTTCGTGTCTGTAGGTGGGATTGTCGGCTTAGGGGGCTGATCTAACCCAGCAGACGTTGACCTCGGAGCAACCTCATAATTTGCGCCCACAATTGATAGCAAACCTAAGGCTCGGAGCCTTCCCCAGGCAAAAATGGTGCGAGTTTCAGGGTTGGGTGTTCAGCCGCCCTTCGATAAACCATGCATGGTTCCACGATGTTAGTTTTCTTATGCCACGCGCCTCCTGAATAACGGGATGCCCTTGGATAAAGTTTCGTTCCTGCTAGGTCATGCCACCCTGCAGCAGACCCAGAAATATGCGAAGTATGCCAGGCGCCCCGCTGCCGATGAGGCTAGGGCGATGCTTAATCAAAACACGGCCTGAAAATATCGCTGGCCCCGGATTTGGCCTCCATATGGAGTTACTATACTTTAAGTGGAGGCCAGATGCCTTACAGGATGTTGTTTTTATTGACAAAAGTGGTGAGCCGTGCAGGATTCGAACCTGCGACCCACTGATTAAAAGTCAGTTGCTCTACCAACTGAGCTAACGGCCCACTCTTTTATTGGATCTTCTCGATCCGTGGCGCTCTTTACGGCAATTTCCCAACCGGGTTCAAGCCCTTAATTTGCGCCTCGTTTCGCTGAAACAACCTGTGTTTCCGGCGACCCGATAGGCGGCCTACTTAGGCAGGTGGCGCAGGGGGGTCAACCCCTTTTTTCACGATTCGACGCGACAGGGTGGATTCATGTTCCGACCGACGCTATATCGCCGCCATGCAACAGAAACTCGATACCGGATTGCCCTTTGTTAAGATGCATGGGCTGGGAAATGACTTCGTCGTCGTTGACGCGCGCATGCAGGATGTTTCGATTACCCCGGCTCTGGCCCGAGGAATCGGGCATCGGCATTTTGGTGTGGGATTCGATCAGCTGGCCGTAATCGAAAACGGTGCGGCGGACGCGCATCTGGTGTTTTATAATTCGGATGGATCAACTTCGGCGGCGTGTGGCAACGCCACAAGATGCATCGCACGAATGTTGATGGATGAGACGGGCAAAACCCAGCTGACGTTGACAACCGAACGTGGAACACTTTTTGCGCAGGACGCAGGTGATGGGCTGACCTCGGTCAATATGGGTCTTCCTCAGTTGGAATGGCACGAAATTCCGCTGGCTGAAGAGATGGACACGCTGGAACTGCCCATCGAGGGAGCCCCGACAGCGACGGGCATGGGCAATCCGCACTGCACGTTCTTTGTTGAAAACGCCGAGGCGATTCCCTTGGCCGAGTTCGGCGCGCGCTATGAACACCATCCTTTGTATCCCGAGCGCACCAATGTGCAGGTGGCTCAGGTTGTGGGTCCGGATCACATCCGCATGCGGGTGTGGGAACGGGGCGTGGGCATCACCCTGGCATCAGGGTCGTCATCCTGTGCAACCGCGGTGGCTGCGGCGCGGCGTAGACTGACGGGGCGAAATGTGCAGATTGATCTTGATGGGGGAACCCTGTGGGTTGACTGGCGCGAGGATGGTGTCTGGATGACCGGGTCAACCTGTCACGTCTTCTCGGGCACGTTGTCGCCCGAGTTCTTAGGGACGCTGGGATGAACCCGCCTAAATTCACCACATTGGGTTGCCGCCTGAACGCCTATGAAACCGAGGCGATGAAAGAGCTGTCGCAACAAGCCGGACTGACGGATGCCGTGGTGATAAACACCTGTGCCGTCACAGCTGAGGCTGTGCGCAAAGCGCGACAGGAGATTCGGAAACTGCGTCGTGAAAATCCGAACGCCCGGCTGATTGTTACCGGGTGCGCCGCCCAGACAGAACCCGACACCTTCGCGCAGATGGCCGAGGTCGATGCGGTGATCGGCAACACGGAAAAGATGCGACCAGAAACCTGGAAAGGCATGGCCGCCGACTTTATCGGCGAGACCGAGGCCGTTCAGGTCGATGACATTATGTCTGTCACCGAAACGGCCGGGCACCTGATCGACGGGTTTGGCACACGCTCACGCGCTTATGTGCAGGTTCAGAACGGCTGCGATCACCGCTGTACCTTTTGCATCATTCCCTATGGCCGGGGCAATTCCCGCAGCGTGCCTGCCGGTGTTGTGGTGGATCAGATCAAGCGGCTGGTGGACCGGGGCTATCATGAGGTGGTGCTGACTGGCGTCGACCTGACCTCATGGGGGGCCGATCTGCCTGCACAGCCCAAACTGGGCGATCTGGTGATGCGCATCCTGAAGCTGGTGCCGGATTTGGCTCGCCTGAGGATCAGTTCGATCGACTCGATCGAAGTGGACGAGAATCTGATGCAGGCCATCGCAACCGAACCACGCCTGATGCCGCATCTGCACCTGTCGCTTCAGCATGGCGACGATCTGATCCTCAAGCGCATGAAACGTCGCCACCTGCGCGACGATGCCATTCGGTTTACCGAAGAGGCCCGGAAACTGCGCCCCGACATGACCTTTGGTGCCGACATCATCGCAGGTTTCCCAACCGAGACCGAAGCGCATTTCGAGAACTCGCTGAAACTGGTTACCGATTGCGATCTGACCTGGCTGCATGTTTTCCCATATTCGAAACGCGAAGGCACTCCAGCGGCTCGCATCCCGCAGCAGGTGAACGGCAATGTAATCAAGGATCGCGCAGCCCGTCTGCGTGCGGCTGGGGACGTTCAGGTCAGGAAACACCTGTCAGATCAGGTCGGCAAAACCCACCGGATCCTGATGGAGAACCCGCATATGGGGCGGACGGAACAATTCACCGAAGTTACGTTCAATGCACCTCAGCCCGAAGGCCAGATCGTAACCGCCCGAGCCATTGGGGCGATTGATCACAGTTTGGTTGTCTGAAGGTCCGCAGCCTCGCCATCTGCGACAAGCAATTCTTCCATGAATACGCTTATCAGCTGCGCTCGCCCGTCAACCCCGGCTTTGGCATAGATCGAGGCGGTCTGCGCGCGCACGGTTCCTACGGCCCGCCCCCGGATGCGCGCGATGTTTTCGTTATCCAGCCCTTTCAGAACCAATAGACCCACATCACGCTCGGCGGTGGTAAGTCCCCAACGGTCGAAGAACGTGTTGATGACGACGCTCATTTCACCCTGCGCGGCCTGTAGGCCAAGCTTGGTCTGTTCCACCCTTGCCAGCAGGCGTCGAAGTTCAATCATGAAAAAAACAACTCCGGCAAGCAAAACAAATGCGACAAAAGCCTCAAGACTTACATGAGAAGGCCCCTCGCCTTCCTTCAAATCCAGAGCAACGTCGCCAAGGTAAAACACCACGCAAAGTACCTGAACAACGATCATTATCGACATAAGTACAGCCCGGTGAGCGTCTGCATCGCCGGGCCGCCAATGGCTGCTGATCCATTTGATCATTTGGTTGACCAGTCCTCAGGTATATTCTTCCGCCCTGTTATCATAGCTTTTGCCAAAGCGACACCTGTTCGCCTCTGATCAATGACAACCCCGGCAACATGCAGCAGAACAGACAGCATCAGCCAGTTGAAGGCCAGTTCGTGCAGATCTTCGACCCATTCGATGCCAAAGAACCGAACCGTCCCCATCATGAACCCTGTCACACACAAAGCCAGCAGTGTCGCCCAGAGGTTATAGACCATAAGGGCTCCCAGAGGGTTGTGTGAAAGGTGCACGCTTTGGTCACCCCGCCCCATGTCGCGCAGGTGGTTGAGTGCCGAACGGGGGCTGAAAGGGAAGGCTGCAAACCTGGCAAAAGCCGGACCCGTTAACCCCCAAAGCAACCGCAACAAGACCAAAGCCAGCACGACATAGCCCACATATTCGTGGAACGCGCCCTCGGGATTGGATATCGCCGCATTGATCAGAACGCACAAGGCTACGACCCAGTGAACCAGCCGGACCAAAGGATCCCAGACCTGAACTTCGTGGGCGCCTGTGCGCCCACGATGCATCAATTCTGTTTCGGACATTCTGGTTACTGATCCTCAATCTTGACGACTTTGCCGCTTGCGGGGTCGACGTAAACCTCGGCCAGTTGACCATCCTTGACGACATAGGCTTCGATCTTGCCGTCTTCCGTCTCGATTTTGCGGACATCGAATCCCATGCCTGTCAGCGTTTGCCGAATTTCGGCTTCGGATTTTCCAAGATCGGCATCGGGTGCGAGATCCAGTGCCAATACCGGCGTTGCAAATAGAATTGAGGCAAAAAGAATAGGAAGTTTCATTGTCGTGACTCCGTGTTTCAGACAAACGGCAGTTGATCAGCCGTTGTGGCTGATGTGCGCCTGTGAAGCTGTCCAATCCATTGACCCGGCGCTTATTTCGGTCAAATAAGCGCGCGCTGATGGAGGCTTGGAAAAAGAAAACCCCCGCAACCTGACGGCGCGGGGGCTGAATTAGTAAAATCCGGTAGGACGGATCGGATCAATCTTCCTTGCGGAGTTTGCCCTTGTGCGGTGCCCAGAGGCGCTTGTTGACCAGGTACAGCAGCACCGACAGAACGGTCAGGAAGATGACACCGACAAAGCCTGCGTTCTTGCGGTCTGTCAGCTTTGGCTCGGCCGCCCACATCAGGAATGCGGCAACGTCCTCGGCCATATGCTCAACCGTGTTCGAGTGCCCGTCCGCGAACTCGACCTGCTCGTCAGCCAGCGGAGGCGCCATCGAAATCCAGCCGCCGGGGAAGGCGGTGTTTTCGTAGAGCACTGCACCCGCTTCTTCTTTTTCGTGGCCAGTGTAGCCGTGTAGCAGCGAGGCGATGTATTCCGGGCCACCCATGCCTTTGACCAGCTGGTTGATGCCCAGACCATAAGGCCCGTGGAAGCCAGCACGTGCCTTTGCCATCAAGCTAAGGTCCGGAGCGCCGACGCCGGTATTGGCCGGGAAGTGATCGGTGGGAATCGCCGGGCGGAAATCGTCCAGCTCGGGGTCGAAGACTTCGAAGTTGCCAGCAGCGTATGCGATGACTTCTTCTTCCGAGTAACCCAGCGCTTCCAGATCGCGCAGCGGCACATATTGCAGACCGTGGCAAGCCGCGCAGACCTCGGTATAGATCTGCAGGCCGCGTTGCAGCTGATGCTGATCCCAGGTGCCGAACGGGCCTTCGAACGAGAAGGCGAAATCTTCGATATGCTGCTCACCACCACCTGCTGCAATGGAAGCAGCAGGGGTCAGGGCCAGAGCAAACGCGGCGCCGATTGCAAGTTTCTTGAACATGTTTCCGGTCCCTCTTCTTACTCGGCCGGCGTGGCGTCGGCGTCAGCCTTGCCATAATGCGCGTTGAAGTCTTCTTCGATGGTCTCGGGCTGGGCCAGAGGTTTCTCGATCACACCAAGGATCGGCAGGATCACGAAGAAATAGGCGAACCAGTAGGCCGATGCGATCAGCGAGAAGGTCGCATAGGGTTCTTCCGCAGGCATCGCACCCAGCCACATCAGGGCGAAGAAGTCGATGATCAGCAGGTAGAACCACCATTTCAACATCGGACGGTACTTGCCCGAACGCACGCTCGACGTGTCCAGCCAGGGCGCCAGCGCCATGGCCAGGATCGCACCAAACATCGCCAGAACACCGAAGAACTTGGCGTCAACGATACCACCGGTGATGAAGCTGGCGAACTGAACAACCCAGACTTCACCGGTAAAGGCACGCAGGATCGCGTAGAACGGCAGGAAGTACCATTCAGGCACGATATGTGCGGGTGTCGCCAGCGGGTTGGCTTCGATATAGTTGTCCGGGTGGCCCAGATAGTTCGGCATGAAACCGACAACGGCCCAGAACACGACCAGGATCACGGCCAGCGCGAACAGGTCCTTGATCACGAAATACGGCCAGAACGGCAGCGTGTCTTTCTTCGCCTCGTCCTTCGAGCCGCGACGCACTTCAACACCTGTGGGGTTGTTGTTGCCCGTGGTGTGGAAGGCCCAGATGTGTACCACGACCAAAGCCGCGATGATGAACGGCAGCAGGTAATGCAGCGAGAAGAAGCGGTTCAGCGTGGCGTTATCCACCGCGGGTCCGCCCAGCAGCCAGGTCTGGATCGCGTCACCCACAAACGGAATGGCACCAAACAGACCGGTGATCACAGTCGCACCCCAGAAGGACATCTGACCCCATGGCAGAACATAGCCCATGAAGGCCGTGCCCATCATCATCAGGTAGATCAGCATGCCGACGATCCACGTGATCTCGCGCGGGGCTTTGTATGAGCCATAGAACAAGCCGCGGAAGATGTGGATGTAGACCGCAACAAAGAACAGCGATGCGCCATTCATGTGCAGGTAGCGGATGAAGTAACCGCCATTTACGTTGCGCATGATGTGTTCGATGCTGGCAAATGCCATGTCGACATGCGGCGTATAGTGCATCACCAGAATGATACCGGTGACAATTTGCAGCGCCAGGCAGAACGCCAGAACGATGCCCCAGATCCACCACCAGTTCAGGTTCTTGGGGGTCGGGATCATGAGGGTGTCATACAGCAGGCCAACAATCGGCAGGCGGCTGTTCAGCCATTTCTCGCCGTTTGTCTTCGGCTCGTAATGATCGTGGGGAATTCCGGACATAAGTTTGGGTCTCCCTTAGCCGAGTTTGATTGTGCCGTTGTCCACCCACTCTGCGGGCGGAATGGGCAGGTTCTCAGGCGCGGGGCCTTTGCGGATACGACCGGCAAGGTCGTAGTGTGAACCGTGGCAAGGGCAGAACCAGCCACCGAAGTCGCCTGCATCACCCAGAGGCACACAGCCGAGGTGGGTGCAAACACCCATCTGGACGACCCATGCACCCGGCGCTTCGCCTTCCGGCGACGGCATCACACGGTTTGCGTCGGTCGCAGGGGCATCGGCGCTCAGGTTAAAGTTGCGGGCCAGCGGATCGGGCAGCGCATCAACACCTTCGGCGTCCTGTTTCTGAGCTTCCTGAATCTCGGCACCGGTGCGGTGACGGACAAAGACGGGTTTTCCCAACCATTTGACGGTCAGCTGCGTACCCGGCTCAACACCGCTCACATCCACACGGATCGAGGACAGCGCCTGAACGTCTGCCGATGGGTTCATTTGGTTGATCAGGGGCCATACGGCTGCACCCGTTGCAACGACACCTGCGCCGCCAGCGACGTAGTACAGGAAATCTCTGCGGGTGCCTTCGTGGTCTTCTGCGTGGGACACGAGGTTATCTCCGATTGTCTGGCGCCCGCGGACGGGCAAATAGCTCGCGCACCGCACGAATGCGGTGTCTTAACCGCGCTTACTATCGGGGAGAATAGTGTTCGTCCAGCGTTCATAAACGCGCAATACGCCGCATGTGTCGTTTCCAGCAGCTGCGGAGAGTGTTTTTTGGTGAATCTCGCGTGCGACTTTGTCGGCAACTTCGATTCATGCGTCATTGATTCGCTTTCGCACCCCGCCTTCCGCCACCCGGGTTGGGTATTTGAAGCCTGTCCTGGGTGCCGCTGATTTGCGCCCAAAAGGTCCATAATCAAGACTTCGAAACGGAGATTGTTTTCAGCAAAAACATACTCGCTAAATAGATGATTTAAATTACAAATTGCACGCGCCTCACCTGTTGCACTTTCCGCGCGAATAAAGGACAGCGCAAAAGGCGTGCGAACTCCTGCAAGGAGACCCCAATGTCAAAGATCATTCTGGCCGCTGCCTTGTGCACAATGGCCCTGCCCTCTCAGACCCTTGCCGCGGGCGACCCCGCGAAAGGTGAGGCGATATATAACCGTTGTTCTTCGTGTCATGCGATCATCAAGGATGGTGAAGTTCTGGTCAAAGGTGGAATCACCGGCCCGAATCTGTATGGCGTCGTCGGTCGCGTGGCCGGGTCCGAAAACGATTATCGCTATGGCAGCGAGCGCCTGCCGATCGGCATGTTCACGGATGACATGATCCGTGCCGGCGAAGCGGGTCTGGTCTGGACCGAGGAAAACATCGTTGCTTATGCGCAGGATCCGATCGGCTTCATCAAGGAATTTCTGGATGACGAAACTGCCCGTCCGAACATGAGCGTCAAACTCAAGACCGGTGCAGACGATATTGCCGCTTATCTGGCTACCTTCAGCCCCCAGTAAACCCGGCGCCTGATGCTGGTTAAGCCTTGTGCATCAAGGCGGCCAGCCGGGCGATTTCACTGCCAAAGCCAGAGGACACCTGATCAGCGGCAGCATTTCGCGCACCTTCGGGTTTGTTCTGACCAAGCTTCCACGTGCCCTGAATATCTTCAACCTGCATGCGGCACGGAACGATCATGCGCATCATCTTGTTCAGCGCGTCCGAGGACATTTTTCCCGTGACCCATGGGGCCTTGGGCAGCAGCCGCTTTTCGTAGAATGCAGATTGGCGGTCAAGTACGTCACGCAACTCGTCCTGCGGGCGTAGCTCAAGCTTTCCGATCAGGTGTACGGCGACATAATTCCATGTCGGAACCTGATCTTCGACCCCGTACCAATCGGGCGAAATATATGCATCCGGCCCCTGCACCGCGATCTTTGCGCGCTGCGGTTCGTGCAGCGCACGCACGATAGGGTTCGAGCGCACAAGATGCAGGTCAGCCATTGATCCGTCTTCGGACAACAAAAACGGGACATGACTTAATAACGGGCCCTCTTCCGCAGAGAGTGCCAGAACGCCAAACGCCCGGTCGCGGGCGAATTCAACATGACGCGCACGATCCTCGGCGCGAAAAACGGGGTTAGGGTGCATGAGTGTCCTCCTGTCAAATCTCTTGCAGCGTCGGACAGTTCTTGGCAAGGTCCGCCTCGTTCTCAGGGCGGGGTGGAATTCCCCACCGGCGGTATGCGGGCCACGACCCGTAAGCCCGCGAGCGGCCCCGGTTTTCGGGGTGTCAGCAGATCTGGTGAGACGCCAGAGCCGACGGTCAAAGTCCGGATGAAAGAGAACGTGCAAGCCGCGCCGGTGAACCGGCGCTCCTGCTCGTGATCGCCTTGGGTGACGTGTCATGCCGGGCTGGCAGCTAAAAGTGGGAACCGGTTCTCGCGACTGCCAGCAGGCCACCAAACTGAAAGGAGATCATGATGACACACACCCGCTATGCTTTTGTAAAAGCCAACTGGCATTCCGATATTGTTGACCGCGCGCTCGACGGCTTCCTCGAACTCGTCCCCTCGGAACAAGTCGATGTCTACGACGTTCCCGGCGCGTTCGAGATGCCCCTGCTGGCCCGTGATCTGGCCCGGACCGGGCGCTATGCCGCCGTCGCCTGCGCTGCCTTTGTCGTTGATGGCGGCATCTACAGGCACGATTTCGTTGCGCAGGCCGTGGTCGATGGCCTGATGCGCGCCGGGCTTGATACAGGGGTTCCTGTCCTTTCGGTCTCGCTGACCCCGCACCAATATCAGGAAACCAATCATCACAATGCGATCTACCGCGACCATTTCGTACAAAAAGGGCGCGAAGCGGCTCAGGCCGCGCTGATGATCTCGGAAACCCGTGCGAAAGTCGCGCAGGCCGCCTGATCTTCATCTTTTCGAAAATACTCAAAAATGCGCCGCCCGACGGGCGGCGTTCAAACCGTCAACGGCCAAATCCGCTTGAGGCCGGGGGCCTTGCCCGCTAATCACGATCCGCAAAGGAGCACGCCCCATGTCGATGAACAGCTTTGGCCATCTTTTCCGCGTCACCACCTGGGGTGAAAGCCATGGGCCCGCCTTGGGCGCCACTGTCGACGGTTGCCCGCCGGGCGTTGCGATTGACGAGGCGATGATCCAGCACTGGCTGGACAAGCGCAAACCGGGGCAAAACAAGTTCACAACGCAGCGGCGCGAACCGGATCAGGTCAAGATCCTTTCTGGCGTGTTCGAAGGCCAAACTACAGGCACGCCCGTGCAACTGATGATCGAAAACACCGATCAGCGCTCGAAAGACTACGGCGACATCATGGACAAGTTCCGTCCGGGCCATGCCGATATCACCTACTGGCAGAAATACGGCATCCGCGATTATCGCGGGGGTGGGCGCAGTTCAGCCCGGGAAACCGCGTCGCGCGTGGCCGCGGGTGGACTGGCGCGCGAGGCCATCCGGCAGATTGCGCCGAATGTGCAGATCACCGGCTACATGACCCAGATCGGTCCGCACAAGATCGACCGCGCCAAATTCGACTGGGCGCAGATTGAACAGAACCCGTTCTGGGCGCCTGATGAACAGGCGGCCGGGGATTGGGCGACCTATCTGGATGACCTGCGCAAATCCGGCAACTCGGTCGGGGCCGTGGTCGAGGTTGTGGCACGCGGTGTCCCCGCAGGGCTTGGGGCGCCGATATACGCCAAGTTAGACACTGATCTTGCGGCTGCGATGATGTCGATCAACGCTGTCAAAGGTGTCGAGATCGGCGAAGGCATGGCTGCCGCCGAACTGACTGGCGAAGCCAACGCCGACGAAATCTTCATGGGTCAGAATGGTCCGCAATACAGCTCAAACCACGCAGGTGGGATTCTGGGCGGCATCTCGACCGGGCAGGACATTGTCGTGCGCTTTGCGGTAAAACCGACCTCTTCGATCCTGACCACCCGCAAAACCATTACAAAATCCGGTGAAGAGACCGAGATCATCACCAAGGGCCGTCATGACCCCTGTGTTGGCATCCGCGCTGTCCCTGTCGGTGAGGCGATGATGGCTTGTGTCATCCTGGACCACCTACTGCTGCACCGTGGTCAGATCGGAGAAAACCGTGGACGGATCGGCTGATCTGCGCGCGCGTTTGCGTGCCATTGTCGCGCAACGCATGGAAACTGATCCGGCCCATGACCTGGCCCATCTGGATCGTGTTTGGACCAATGCTCAGGCCATTGCAGACGCTCAGGTGGACATCCCCGTCCTGTTGGCAGCCTGTTATCTTCATGATCTGGTCAACCTACCCAAGAATGACCCGAACCGACTGTTTGCCTCACGCCAGTCTGCTGCTGAATCAGGGCCTATTCTGGCAAAACTGGGCTTTTCCGACGATCAGGTTCAGGCCGCGCAACATGCGATAGCGGCCCATAGCTTCTCGGCCAACATCCCACCCGAAACGCTCGAGGCGCGGATTCTGAGGGATGCGGATCGCCTTGACGCCTTGGGGGCCATCGGGATTGCGCGCACATTTTCTGTATCAGGTGCTTTGGGGCGTGTTCTCTATGATCCGGCCGATCCATTCGCAGAAGCGCGCCCGCTGGACGATCTGCGGTATTCGATTGATCACTGGAAGGTTAAGCTGCTGACCCTGCCGGACGACATGCTGACGGATGCAGGCAAGCAGATTGCGCAGGCAAGGGCGGGCCGAATGTTTCAGTTCCTTGAGGATTTTGCAGCGGAAATTGGCGCATCGATACCGAAGTCGTGGACCATCACCTGATCCACCCCGTTGATCTTTTTTCTGCAAAGGCGCAGGGTCGCGCCGATGACAAAACCCTTAACATCGCATCGACCTTTGCTGGCTGTGGCGCTGAAGCTTGGCGCGCTGTTCCTTTTCACGTCGATGTCGGCCCTGGTCAAAGCCTTATCTGACGAATTCCCGCCGGGCCAATTGGTGTTCTTCCGGTCCCTGTTTGCTATTCCGGTCATCATTCTGTGGCTGACCGCGCGCCGAGAGCTGGCGCAAGGCTTTGTCGTCAAGAAACCCATGGGGCATTTCTGGCGCGGGGTTCTGGGGACCAGCGCCATGGGGCTGACATTCACCGGCCTTAGCCTGCTGCCGCTGCCCGAAGTCACCGCAATCGGTTACGCCACGCCGATCTTCACCCTGATTTTGGCCGCCGTGATGCTGGGTGAGCGCATCCGCATGATTCGCATCGGTGCCGTGGCACTTGGGTTGCTTGGCGTGATGATCATGATCTGGCCCCGGCTTGGCAGCACTCAGATGGAAACGGCTGCAACCATCGGAGCGCTATGCGTACTGGGCGCGACCTTTGCCCGGGCCTTTGTGCAGATCCACATCCGCCAACTGGTCAAGGTCGATCACCCTGCCGCAATCGTGTTCTATTTCTCGCTGACAGCGACGCTGCTTTCGGCGCTGACGGCGATCTGGGGATGGACAATGCCTACACTGAATCAGGCTCTAATACTGATCACCATGGGGCTGATTGGCGGAGTTGCACAGATCTTGGTCACGTCCTCGTATCGGTTTGGACAGGCATCGATGCTGGCACCTTATGACTATGCAACAATGCTTTTTGCGATTGTGATCGGTTATTTCGCGTTTGATGAATTGCCCACCGTTGCGATCCTGATCGGGGCCGCATTGGTGATCGCAGGCAATGTTGTTGTGATCTGGCGCGAACACCAGCTGGGGCTGGAGCGTGGCAAGGCGCGTTCTGTCACGGACCCCAAAGCGTGACTTTACCTTTTGCATTCTTCCCCTAGGTTGGGCCGGACAATCAAAGAGGTTCCCCAATGAGCGACGCGCAGGATCACAAGGAAAAGATGCAAAAGGTGCAGGCCCAGCACCGCAAGAAAGTGTCCGAGGCCGTCGACCCCGAACGCGGCCTTGTTCTGATCAATACCGGCAAGGGCAAAGGCAAGTCATCAGCGGCCTTTGGCGTGGTCATCCGCGCGCTTGGTTGGGGTCAGAAGGTCGCCGTGGTGCAGTTCATCAAGGGCAAGTGGAAAACCGGCGAGCGCCGTTTCTTCGAAGAACGTGATCTGGTCACCTGGCACACGATGGGTGAGGGGTTTACCTGGGACACGCAGGACCGCGAGCGCGACATTGCAGCCGCCAATGCCGCCTTCGACAAGGCTTGCGCCCTTATGGCAAGTGGCGAATACGATCTGGTGGTTCTGGACGAGATCAACATCGCGCTTCGCTATGAATATCTCTCGGTCGAGCAGGTGATAGAAGGGCTGAACGCGCGTTCGGACAAGACGAGTGTGTTCCTGACAGGCCGTGACGCACCGCAGGCGCTGCGTGATTATGCAGATCTGGTCACCGAAATGACCGAAGAAAAGCACCCGTTCCAGGCGGGAATCAAAGCCCAGCGCGGGGTGGATTTCTGAACCTTGCAACAGCGCAGCCCAAACTGCTGCGCTGCTATCCTCTGCCGCTTCGCACAGTTTCAAAGATATATCGCAACGACTTGCGTTGATGCGCGGTGCCTTGTGTGCGGGCTTCTTCAGCGGTTGCTGTGTCCCGGTTCTGGCGGTCGGCATAGGCGCAATAGTCGCCTTCGCAACAATTGCACCCGCACGCAACCAGCGCATCATGCCGGGCCATGATTTCGTCAAGCGTGTCTGTCATCTGTGACCTCACCCCGCGCAGGGATAAATCTGATGAATTCAGTCGGCTTTTTCAAGTAAATTCGCCCGACCGGTCAACACGCTTCTCTGCTCTGAGCCGCCGATTTACAAAACGGGCGGCTCAGCTATTTCGGTAGTATTTGGACAAAGTTGCCAGTGCTGAGGAACAGCGCTCAGGCAGCGACTTCCTGCTCGGGCGCGCTGAGCGAGATGACGAGAACCACAGCCGCACCGTTCAGCCAGTAGAACGCCGCATCCAATCCTGAAAACCCCAGTACACTGGGTGCAAACAGAAAGGTGATGCCGACAATCAGGTCCACGGCCAGGTGAAACTTGTAAGGTAGAACGCGCCAAATTCCCAGATGATGGTCGGTCAGAACTGTCAGGACAAAGGCGGCGACGCCGGTGACTACCGAAAACCACAGCGCCAGCGGGTTGGATTGACCCAATCCCAGCAGGAATGGCAGTGTCATCAGGGCAATGGCAACCGGGTAGTCCAGATACGCGTGGACAGAGCGGGTAACGAAACGCAGGGACATAAGATTTTCCTCTTTTCAATCAGTGACGAAAGAAAGATAGAAAGCCTGACCCGAACGCAGAATTCCTGATCGTTTCAAAAATCTTGCAGATCGTACAGAATTCTCGGCGTTTTAGTGCATAGACCTGTATGCGGCTGGTGACAAGCCGACCTGCTTCTTGAAAACCCGGGAAAACGCGGCCTCAGAGGCATATCCAACTTCGGCTGCTGCATCTGCGACGTTCCATCGTGCCTCTGTAAGGCCATGGCACGCAATCTGCATGCGCCAGTCGGTGAGGTATTGCATCGGCGTCGTGCCCATCTTCTGGGCAAACAACTGAGAGAAGGCTGTGCGCGACATGCCGGATTCGCGTGCCAGTGCCGCAACGCTCCAGTCTTGCGCTGGCGCTTGGTGGAACGCCGTCAAAGCGCGTGAGATGCGCGTATCCGCAAAGCCCGCAAGGGCGGTGTCCTGCGGGCTTTGCCGTTCCAGATAGGTTCGGATCGCCTGCGCAAACAGAACTTCGGACAGCTTGAGCGCAATCAGATCGCCGCCAATACGGGCCCCGGACACTTCGGATCCGATCATGCGCAGGGTCGATTCCATCCACGATCCGGCCTCTTCACCATAATTCTCGATCAGGATGTAGGGTGGCAGGCGGTCGATCAGCATATGCCCGGTGCCTTTTCGCCCTGCCGGGCCGGTAAAAGAAAAATGACCGCAGATCAGTTGCGTGTCCCGGTCCTCGTCTGCACCGCCATAGACAAGGACGCCATCGCCCTTGTAGCCGGCAATCTCAAGAACCTGCTCCAGAGGGAGCGCATCCGGTGGCCTGACCTCGGCACACAACAACGCATGTGGCGCCCCATGAGGGATCAGGATCAGATCCCCCTGCCGCAGCCGCAACGTTTCCCCGGTGGATGAGACATGGACCTTGAGCTCACCCCGTTGAACAAAATGAAACCGCGCGACGTTTTCGAATTCCGGCACCTGAATACCAAAAGGTGGTGTGAACGAGGTGCGGAAGTAGAACGTGCCACGCAGGGACAGACGGGTGAGAATATCGCTGAGAAGGTCCAACATGGGGTGAAGATACGGGAACTGATCCGATCGTCCAGATCACGGAACGCTTTGCACGACAATTTGCACGATCTGCAACAAAAACCCCGCCGAAGCGGGGTTTTGCAAGTTATTACGAGCGGACCAGTTTTTCGTAATCTTCTGCGATTTCGCGGGTCAGGTCGCCGACTTCGAAAGTGTAATCTCCGATTTGCCCGACCGGAGTGACCTCGGCCGCGGTTCCGGTCAGCCAGCACTGTTCGAAATCAGCCATTTCTTCGGGCTTGATGCGCCGCTCATGCACAGTGATGCCTTTATCCTTCAGCATCTGAATGACGGTCTGACGGGTGATGCCGTTCAGGAAGCAATCCGCCAGCGGGGTGTGAACCTCTCCATCCTTGACGAAGAACACGTTGGCACCTGTTGCTTCGGCCACGTAACCACGCCAGTCCATGAACAGCGCGTCCGAGCATCCCTTGGCTTCGGCCTTGTGTTTGGAAATGGTGCAGATCATGTAGAGGCCCGCCGCCTTGGCATGAACCGGGATGGTTTCCGGGCTGGGGCGTTTCCATTCGGCGATGTCCAGTTTTGCGCCCTGCATCTTGGCGTCGCCGTAATAGGCGCCCCAGGGCCAGACCGCGATGGCCATCCGTACCGGGTTGCGGGCCGACGCCACGCCCATGTCTTCGCCAGACCCGCGCCACACCAATGCGCGGACATAGGCATCCTGAAGGCCACTGGCTTTCAGGGTCTCTTCCTTGGCCGCTTCAATCTGATCGACAGTGTAAGGCATCGGCATGTCCAGTGCCTCGGCGCTGGCGATAAGACGTTCGGAATGTTCGCGGCTTTTGAAAATCTTGCCGTTATAAGCCCGTTCACCCTCGAACACGGATGAGGCATAGTGCATCGCGTGGGTCAGAATATGCACATTGGCATCGCGCCAGGGCACCAGCTTACCATCCAACCAGATGACACCGTCACGATCATCATACCCCGCCATGCGAAACCTCCTGAACCGGGTTAAATTTCCGATTGTTGCGCCACTTAGGTCCGATGCGGACACAATGTTGCGCAAAAACTGCGATTCGATACCGCTCCGCCCTTGGAATGTCAATAACGCTGACATAAAGTCAAACCCGAGTAACGAATGAGGCATGATATGTCCGAAATCCGCCCAGCCCCGCGATATGGGGGCGAGAGCCTGTTGTTTTTGACGGATGAACAGTTGCGGCAGGGGATCGAGGCCATGTTCTTTGCCTATCGTGGCTTTACCGCGGATCCTGATCGTATCCTGTCCGAGATGGCCTATGGCCGCGCCCATCACCGCGCGATCCATTTTATCAACCGTGCGCCGGGCACCACGGTGAACAATTTGCTGGCGATCCTCGGGGTTACAAAACAGTCTCTGAACAGGGTTCTTCGGACATTGATCGAGGATGGTCTGGTGGAAAGCCGGGTCGGAACCGTGGACAAACGCGAACGGCACCTATTTCTGACGGAGAAGGGCGAAACGTTGGAGGCCACGTTGTCCGATGCGCAACGAACAAGAATGCGCGCAGCCTTCAAGGATGCCGGTCCCGAGGCCGTGGCCGGGTTTCGCAAAGTACTTGAAGCAATGATGGATGCTGATATGCGTCATGCCTATACGAAATTGCGGGATACGAGTTCATGAGCGAAATGGATGCCCATCTGCTGATTGTTGATGATGACGAACGCATTCGCGATCTGCTCAAGAAATTCCTGATGCGAAACGGGTTTCTGGTGACAGCGGCACGGGATGCGGCCCATGCGCGGCGGGTTCTGTCGGGATTGGATTTCGACATGATCGTCATGGATGTGATGATGCCGGGCGAAGATGGCGTCAGTCTGACCAGATCACTGCGTGACACCCATACGACACCGATCCTGTTGTTGACCGCCAAGGGCGAGACCGAGCATCGGATTGCAGGGCTTGAAGCCGGGGCGGATGATTATCTCGCCAAACCTTTCGAGCCGAAAGAGTTGTTGCTGCGGATCAATGCGATCCTGCGCCGAATGCCGGAAACCCCGGCCGAGGAAACAGCGGCGAAGATCCTGCATCTTGGTCCCATCCGGTATGACATTGAACGTGGTGAAATGTGGCAGGGCGAAATGCCGGTCCGCCTGACGGCAACCGAAAGCCAGCTGATGAAAATTTTCTCGGCCCAACCTGGCGAGCCGATCAGCCGTGCAAAACTGGTGGAAGATCTGGGCCGGGATAAAGGACAGGCGCAAGAACGTGCCGTGGACGTGCAGATCACCCGCCTGCGCCGGAAGATCGAACAGGACCCGAAACAGCCCCGGTATCTGCAGACAGTCCGGGGCGCAGGCTATATGCTGGCACCCGATTGAATGAGCCGCTGCGCGGCGATTAATGCCTTCGGCGAGGATATTTTTAGCCAGATGAAGATGGGATCCCGATGAAAACCGCCCTTTTGACACATGCCGATTGCCTTGGACATGTCACACCCCAGGGTCATCCGGAACAGGTGGCGCGGCTGGAGCATATCCTGCACGCGCTGGAGGGGCTGGATCTGAAGCGCGTGACCGCTCCGCTGGCGGCAGACGATGATTTGCTGCGTGTTCATCCCGAAAGCCATATCCGCGACATCAGATCGTCGCGCCCCACTGACGGGTTTGCGCAGATCGACGGGGACACCTTCATGTCGCCGGGTTCCGTGGATGCGGCCTATCGCGCGGCGGGTGCGGCGGTGCGGGCCGTTGATCTGGTTTTGGGCGGTGAGGCACCGAACGCATTTTGTGCCATTCGCCCACCTGGGCACCATGCCGAAGCCGAGAAAGCCATGGGGTTCTGCCTGTTTGGCAACGCGGCGCTGGCTGCGAAACACGCGCTGGATTACCACGGGCTGAAGCGGGTCGCTGTGGTCGATTTCGACGTTCATCATGGCAACGGCACGCAGGACCTGCTGTGGGATGAAGATCGGGCCCTTGTGATCACCAGCCAGCAAATGCCGTTATGGCCCGGATCAGGCCGCCCGGACGAGGCAGGCGCTTACGATAACGTTCTGAATATCCCGCTGGCCCCGGGCACCGGCGGGGCTGAGATGCGATCCGCCTATGAAACGCAGGCCTTTCCGCGCCTGCGGGCATTCCGGCCGGAGCTGATCATCATCTCGGCCGGGTTCGATGCGCATCAGGACGACCCTCTGGCCAATCTCAACTGGTCGACTGGCGATTTCGCCTGGATCACGGCAGAGCTGTGCGGGATAGCCGATGAGGTGTGTCAGGGCCGTATCGTCTCGACTCTGGAGGGCGGGTATGATCTGAACGCACTGGCCGAGGCGACACGCGCCCATGTGGAAGAACTGATGAAGGCAGCACGATGACCGATACCCCAGTTGAGCAGATGACATTCGAGCAGGCCATGAAAGAGCTTGAGACCGTGGTTGGTCAGCTTGAGCGCGGCGACGTGGCGCTGGATCAGTCGATTGCGCTTTATGAACGCGGGGCCGCTTTGAAAAAACGTTGCGAGGACGAGTTGAAGCGGGCCGAGGAAAAAGTGGCCGCGATCACTCTGGACGCGAATGGCCAACCGACCGGGACCACACCTGTCGAAGGTCAGTAAATGTTTCAGGAAAGACTGGCGCAGGACGCGGCGCGCCTTCAGGATCATCTTGACCTGATAATGGGCGCGCTGGACGATCTGGATGTGACACGGGCAATGGCCTACGCCACCCGGGGCGGTAAGCGGCTGCGCGGGTTTCTGGTTCTGGAAAGTGCGCGCCTGCACCAAATCGACGAGTCCCGCGCGATCTGGCCCGCGACCGCGATAGAGGCCCTGCACGCCTATTCGCTGGTTCACGACGATCTGCCCTGCATGGATGACGACGATCTGCGGCGCGGACGCCCCACGGTGCATGTGAAATGGGATGAAGGCACGGCTGTACTTGCCGGGGACGCGCTGCAAACACTGGCCTTTGAGCTGTGTACCCGGCCGGAGGTTGGAGATGCAGAAATTCGCGTTGATCTGGCACTGACACTGGCCAGGGCAAGCGGTGCGCAAGGTATGGTTTTGGGGCAGGCGCTTGATATCGCGGCGGAAACCGCTTCTGAGCCTCTGACGCTGAATGCGATAACACAGCTTCAGGGCGGCAAAACGGGCGCTTTGATCGAATGGTCCTCCTGTGCGGGTGCGCGTCTGGCGAAAGCGGATCCAGAGCCCTTGCGCCAATATGCCCGAGCCCTTGGTCTTGCTTTTCAGATTGCAGACGACATCCTTGATGTTGAAGGTGATGCGACAAAGGCAGGCAAACGTCTTCAGAAAGATGCGGATGCGGGAAAGGCCACTTTCGTATCGCTTCTGGGTTTGGATGCTGCCAGAACCCGCGCCAGTGAACTTGTTGATCAGGCCTGTGCCGCACTGGACGGGTATGGCCCGACGGCAGAAACCTTGAAGGAAGCCGCTCGCTTCGTTATTGCCCGGGACAGCTAAGCCAGGAACGCGCCAAATGTCTGACCGCCCCAAAACGCCCCTGCTGGACCTTGTGAACCGCCCCGCTGATCTCAAGCGGTTCTCGGACGCGCAGCTGCATCAGGTTGCGCAGGAATTGCGGGCCGAGACGATTTCGGCGGTTTCTGTCACCGGTGGGCATCTGGGCGCGGGTCTGGGTGTTGTGGAACTGACAACCGCGCTGCACGCTGTTTTCGACACGCCGCGCGACAAGATCATCTGGGATGTGGGCCATCAGTGCTATCCGCACAAAATCCTGACCGAACGGCGCGACCGCATCCGCACGCTGCGCATGAAAGATGGCCTGAGCGGTTTCACCAAACGAAGTGAAAGCCCCTATGACCCGTTTGGCGCCGCGCATTCCAGCACCTCGATCAGTGCTGCACTGGGTTTTGCCGTGGCGCGTGATCTGGGCGGTGTAACCCCTGAAGGGTTGGGCGACGCCATTGCCGTGATCGGTGATGGATCGATGTCCGCAGGCATGGCCTTTGAGGCGATGAACAATGCCGGTCACCTGAAGAAACGCCTGATCGTCATTCTGAATGACAATGAAATGAGCATCGCCCCCCCTGTTGGTGCCCTGTCCAGCTATCTGTCCCGAATCTACGCCGAGGCGCCATTCCACGATCTGAAAGCCGCCGCAAAGGGCGCTGTTTCACTTTTGCCCGAACCGTTCCGCGAAGGGGCCAAACGCGCTAAGGAAATGCTGAAAGGTATGGCCGTGGGCGGGACCCTGTTCGAAGAGCTCGGGTTTTCCTATCTCGGGCCTATTGATGGGCATGACCTGGATCAGCTGTTGCCGGTTCTGCGCACCGTCAAGGCGCGGGCAACCGGGCCGATCCTGATCCACGTCTTGACCAAGAAGGGCAAAGGGTACGCACCAGCCGAACAGGCCCGCGACAAAGGCCACGCGACAGCCAAATTCGATGTGGTTACGGGCGAGCAGAAAAAGGCCCCTTCAAACGCCCCTTCTTACACGTCTGTCTTTGGCAGGGCTCTGGTGGATGCCGCCGCGCGCGATGACAAGATCGTTGCGGTGACTGCCGCGATGCCAGATGGTACCGGATTGGGCCTGTTTGCCGAACGGTACCCGTCACGCTGTTTCGATGTGGCGATTGCCGAGCAGCACGGCGTGACCTTCTCGGCTGCGCTGGCGGCAGGGGGGATGAAGCCATTCTGCGCCATGTATTCGACCTTTCTGCAGCGAGGGTACGACCAGGTTGTGCATGACGTCGCAATCCAGCGCTTGCCCGTTCGGTTTGCCATTGACCGCGCAGGTTTGGTGGGGGCTGACGGTGCCACCCATGCCGGGTCGTTCGATATTGCCTATTTGGCCAATCTGCCGGGCATGGTCGTCATGGCAGCCGCGGATGAGGCGGAATTGATGCACATGGTGGCAACCGCTGTCGCGCATGATGAAGGGCCGATTGCCTTCCGCTATCCGCGTGGTGAAGGTGTTGGAGTGGACTTACCCGAACGCGGTGAGGTACTGGAGATCGGCAAAGGCCGCTTGATCCGGAAAGGCGCGCGCGTCGCACTTTTGTCTTTTGGCACGCGGCTGGCTGAAGTTCAGAAAGCAGCCGAGTCTCTGACCGCCAAAGGCATTAGCCCAACAATCGCAGACGCCCGCTTTGCCAAGCCGCTAGATCGGGACCTGATCCTGAACCTGGCTGCGGATCATGAGGCGTTGATCACCATCGAAGAAGGCGCTGTTGGCGGGTTTGGCAGCCATGTGGCACAGCTTCTGGCGGATGAGGGTGTTTTTGATCGGGGCTTGAAATACCGCTCGATGGTCTTGCCTGACATCTTCATCGATCAGGCCAGCCCCGCGGACATGTATGCCGTTGCGGGTATGAATGCCGAGCAGATCGAAGCCAGGGTGCTGGATGTTCTGGGCGTAACCTCGATCGGTGAAAAGCGCGCGTAACAGCGGCGTTGAGACGCCCGCTTTTGGTTTCGACGCTTTTACAAGCAGGAGGCCGACAATCCAGAACAGAGCGGGAATGCCAAGTGCCACCCGGGTCCTTCATTGCGATTTTCTGGTCCTGACCCGAACGGTCTTTGCTCCAATAGTGACTTGAGACGACAAATCACTGATACCGGCCGCCTTTGAATTGTCCGTTGCCCATTCCCTTAAAGAGATCAAGGAGATTGTTCTGGGGCGCATATGCGCGAAAAAAACGTTGATCTGACAGACCGGGGCGCTGTTACCCGTGATAGGCAGCCACTGTCTTGAGTTGCGAAAAGCCATAAAGCGCCTCAAAGCCTTTCTCGCGGCCATGGCCGGACTTGCCCACACCTCCAAAAGGCAGTTCAACGCCGCCGCCTGCCCCATAGTTGTTGAGGAAGACCTGACCCGCGTGCAGCCCTTTTGCCAACCGCATCTGCCGCGCACCGTCACGTGTCCAGACGCTGGCGACAAGACCGTAGTCAGTGCTATTGGCTATCATTAGAGCCTGTTCTTCGGTGTCGAACGGGATCAGAACCTGGACCGGGCCGAAGATTTCATCACGGGCGAGCGGGTGATCCGGTGGCACGTCCGCAAACAAGGTGGGCCGGACATAAGCCCCGGTTTCCGGCGCCTCCACTATGATCGTCCCTTCTGCCGCAATGGTCAGATCGGCGCTTTTGTCCAGAAAACTGTTTACGATCTGCTTTTGCCGCTCGGAAATCAGCGGTCCAACGCGAAGATCCTGCATCGCGGGTCCAACGCTGAGCTGTTCATAGGCCTCGGCCATGCGGGATTTGACCTGATCATAGACGCCGCGCTGTACCAGAATGCGGGACGAGGCCGAACAGGTCTGTCCTGCGTTCTGAATGCCCGCATTCACCAGAAACGGCAGGGCGGCATCCAAATCGGCATCGTCAAAAACCAGCTGCGGGGATTTTCCGCCCAGTTCCAGTGTCACAGGCACAACGTTTCGCCCTGCGGCCTGCTGCACCAATGCACCCGTGGCCACCGAACCAGTAAACGAGATATGGTTGACCCCCGGATGCCCGGATAATGCGGCACCGGCCTCGGCCCCCAGGCCGGGCACAACATTCAGCGCACCTGCTGGCAGACCCGCTTGCTGCGCGAGATGGGCAAAGGCCAGCGCGGTCAGGCAGGCCTCCTCTGCCGGTTTCAGAACGCAGGCGTTGCCCATGGCCAGCGCGGCCCCGACCGAGCGCCCAATGATCTGCATCGGATAGTTCCAGGGCACGATGTGGCCCGTCACCCCATGGGGTTCGCGCAGTGTATAGACGGTGTAGCCATCGAGATAGGGAATGGTCTCACCCATCACCTTATCCGCTGCACCGCCGTAGAATTCACAATAGCGCGCCAGCGCGATGGCATCGGCGCGGGCCTGCGTCAGGGGCTTGCCCACATCCATCGCCTCAAGCCGCGCCAGATCGTCCACCCGTTCCAGCACCAGCTGACCCAGCCGGGTCAGGATGCGGCCGCGCTCCAAGGCCGTCTTGCGCCCCCAGTCGCCCTTTAGCGCAGATCTGGCGGCGGCGACCGCCGCGTCAATATCCACACCCGAGCCGCGTGCAATCCTGCATATCTCGGTCCCGTCTGACGGGTTGGTCAAAGGCAATGAGTCGCCTGATGTCGCAGGTATCCAGTTTCCGCCAATCAGGCACAGGGTGGGATCAAACCAGAGTGGTTGGGTCATTTTGGCCTCCGTTCAGGCTCTAACAAATGGTTTTACGCCAATAACTTCCCGATTTCAGGCAATTGGGGCGCGGCGGCGATCAGGGTTTGCGTGTAGGGATGCTGCGGGTCCGAGAATACCTGTTCGGTCTTGCCATGTTCGACAATTCGTCCGGATTGCATCACCAGAACATGATCGGTGATGGTGCGCACCACACTCAGATCGTGGCTGATGAACAGGTAAGTCAGATCATAAGCCTCGCAGAGTTCGGCAAGCAGATCGAGGATTTGGGCGCGCACCGATACGTCGAGGGCTGAAACCGCCTCATCGAACAGGATCAGTTCCGGCCGAATGATCAGAGCGCGGGCAATAGCGATCCGCTGGCGTTGCCCGCCCGAAAACTCGTGAATGTATTTGCCCGCATCATCAGGGCCGAGGCCCACTGCCGTCAGCATCTCTGCAATCCGGTCCTGGCGTTCGGACCCCTTTGGTGGCGTTTCCAACAGGTGAAAAGGTTCTGTAATCAGGCGCGCGACACGGTGGCGGGGATTGAAGCTGCCATAGGGGTCCTGAAACACGACCTGCATCTTGCGACGTACCGCAAGGTTGGGCCTGTGGCCGGTGAAAACCGGCTGACCATCCAGCATAATCTGACCAGATTGGATCTCTTCCAACCCTAAAATAGCCCGTGTTAGGGTCGATTTTCCGCAACCGGACTCGCCCACCAGCCCTAAACGCTCCCCTCGGTTGAGGGTAAAGCTGACACCATCCACCGCGCGGTGGTGGCGCGGCGCATCCAGCAGACCTTTGCGGGGAAGGCGGTAATCCCGGACGACCTGCGAAACCTCCAGAAGCGGGCGTTGCTGTGTAGGTTCAGGCAGGGTGACCTGATGACCCGAAGCTTCGAACAACATACGGGTATAGGGGTGCTGCATATCTCGAAACAGGTTTCGCGTCGCGCCACTTTCGACGACCTCGCCGTGACGCATGACGACAATCTGATCGGCCATGTCCGAGACCACAGCCAGATCATGGGTGATCATCAGCAGGCCCATATCATATTCGCGAACCAGCCCTTTCAGCAAATCAAGGATCTGCGCCTGCGTGGTGACATCCAGCGCCGTAGTCGGCTCATCCGCGATCAATAGCCTTGGGCGCAATGCGATGGCCATTGCGATGACCACACGCTGACGCTGCCCGCCCGACAGCTCATGCGGATAGCGCGACAGAGGAAACCTGTCGGGTGGCAGGCCAACCCGGGTCAAAACCTCTGCGGCGCGGGTCCGGGCCTGAGCAGGAGGCATCGCCTTGTGGATCAGGATGGTCTCCATCACCTGATCGCCGATTGTTTTCACCGGGTTGAGCGCCGTCATCGGTTCCTGAAATACCATCCCGATGGACGCGCCACGCAAGGCGCACATCTCGGCCTCGGATTCGGAAAGCAGGTCAGTGCCATCCAGTCGGATTACGCCGTCTGCCGTTGCCCCGTTTGGCAGAAGCTGCATCACAGCCAGTGCTGTCATGGATTTGCCCGAGCCGCTTTCACCTGTCACCGCCACGATCTGGCCCGGGTCGATGGACAAGTTGACCTGTTTCAGGATCGGCACCCCGTGGATCGACAGGGACAGGTTTTCGACTTGCAGCAACGTCATGCCCGCGCCACCCTGATCCTTGGGTCCAGCCAGTCGCGCAGACCATCACCCAGCAGGTTCAAACCCAATACCGTGACAATAATCGCCAAGCCCGGAATCAGAGCCAAATGCGGGGCAAAACTGACCATTGTCTGCGCGTCTGCCAGCATCCGGCCCCAACTGGGCGTCGGCGGCTGTGCGCCCAGACCGACATAGGACAGGCCCGCCTCGGCCAGAATACCCAGTGAAAACTGGATGGTGCCCTGAACGATCAGCAGGTTGGCGACATTGGGCAGGATGTGTTCGGCTGAAATCCGTGCTGCGCCTTTGCCCGACACACGGGCGGCAAGGATGAACTCGCGCTCCCACAGCGACAATGCGGCCCCTCGGGTGATGCGGGCAAAGACGGGGATGTTGAAAATACCGATCGCAATGATCGCGTTGATGGCACCGGCACCGAACACAGCCGTGATCAGGATGGCGATGACCAGCGAGGGAAAGGCAAAGACCAGATCGTTGCCACGCATGATCACCTCATCCAACCACGACCCTTTGCGTGCGGCGGCTGTCAGGCCAAGGGGTACGCCCAGCGCCATGCCAATCCCCACGGCCACCAGAGCCACCGCAATCGAAGTGCGTGCACCGACCATGATCATCGAGAACATGTCGCGGCCGAAGTGATCTGTTCCAAACCAGTGTTGTGCATCGGGCGTCTGAAGTTTGTTGGGGATATCCAGCGCGGCATAGTCGTAGGGTGTCCAGACAAACGAGATCAGCGCCGCCAGCACCACCAGCGACGACAGCGCCGCGCCCAGAATCAGGTTGCGGCTCATGACCGGCTCCTCAACCGTGGGTCAACGGCTGCGTAGGCCAGATCCACCAGAAAATTCACGGTGATCACCGCAAAGACCAGCAGCATCACCACCGATTCAACCACGATCAGATCGCGGGCCGAAATGGCCTGAAACACCAACCGCCCGAGGCCCGGCAGGTAGAACACCTGTTCGATGATGATCGACCCGGCCAGCAGGAAGGAAAACTGCAAGCCGATGATCGTCAGCACGGGGATCAGCGCGTTCCGCACCCCATGCCGCCACAGAGCCTGACGACGCGACAATCCCTTGGCCCGCGCGGTGCGCATGAAATCCTCACCCAGAATATCCAGCAGCGCTGATCGCATAACGCGGGCCAGGATCGCGGCCTGAGGAAGGGCCAACGCAATGGCGGGCAAAGTCAGCGAACGCAGCCCCGCCCAAAGGCCCTCGCCCCAGCCAACAAACCCACCGGCATTGAACCAGCGCAGGTTTATGGCGAAGATCAGCACCAGCATCATCGCGAACCAGAAATTGGGCACAGCGATACCAAGCTGTGTCGCCCCCATCACCGCCAGATCCCCGGGCTTGCCCCGGCGCGCGGCGGCATAGATCCCGGCAGGAAAGGCGATCAGCGTGGACAGCGTGAGCGCATACAAAGCCAAGGGCAACGATACCCACAGCCGGTCCGCAATCATCTGCGACACCGGTGTACGATAGGTGTACGAGGTGCCGAAATCTCCGGCTACCATCCCTCCGACCCAGTTGAAATACCGCTGCACCCTGGATCCATCCAAACCCAGTTCAGCCCGCAGCGCGGCCAACGTATCCTCCTGCGCGTTGACACCCAGCATGAACGATGCCGGGTCCCCCGGCGCGACCTCGATCACGGCGAAGATGACCACCGAGGCGACGGCAAGGCTGGCAAGCAATGAGATCAGTCGTTTAAGGGTATAGCGAAGCATTGAGGCCACGTTAGGGTCTCAGCCGTCACGGGTCCAGCATCTACGGCATCGGCAGACCGGCAAATGGCGCTGCGCAACCTTTGTTCCTTTCCGCCTGTCAATCCGAATGCAGGACCTGACCCCGATTTTCACCATGTTTGTTGCGCGTTTTTTCGATTTCGCACGTTCCGAGTTTTGCTACACTTGTTCGAACCGTTTCCGCAGGCCAGAGCGGCCAAGGAGCAATCCGGGCCGAACCAGGATTTACTGATAGTGTAGCGCTCATGCTGACAGAAAATAGAATTGAGATCGGGTTTCTGCTGTTCGATGGCTTTCCGATGGCTTGCCTGACCTCGGTCATCGAACCGCTGCGCGCTGCAAATGAGATCGCCGGGCAAGAGGCATTTCGCTGGTCTCTTGTGGCGGAAAACGGGGGAAAGGTCAGCTCCAGCGCTCATGTGCGTTTTGAGGCTGAACGCAACCTCGCAGACTGTAAGCCGATTGATATTCTGTTCCTGCTCAGCAGTCCGACCTCGGGCTTCAGAAACCCTGCCCAGGGGAATGGTGCGTTGAGGGCTTTGTCACGCCACGGGACAATTCTGGGCGGTATCAGCGGCGGCGTTTTCCCGCTCGTGCGGTCGGGAGTCATGACTGGCCATCCGGTATCGGTGCACTGGTGCTACGAAGCCGCGTTTCTGGCCGAGTTTCCACAGATCGATGCAAGGCGCGAAGTGATCGTGTCGGATGCCACGCGGTATACAGCGGCCGGGGCGGCGGCCGCGTTTGATCTGGCCCTGCATCTGATTCAGGACCGGTTGGGCGGCGAAGTCGCGCATGAGGTGGCCTGCTGGTTCCAGCATCCGATGATGCGAGGGGAAGGTGTTCAACAACAGGTGCCCAGTGCAAGCAAACCTGCCACTGGTGAAAAGCTGCCGCCGCTTGTGGCCCGATGTGTCGACCTGTTCGCAAGCCGTATCGGCAATCCAATCTCGATCGCGGACATAGCGGATCAAACGGGCGTCACCCCCCGCCAGATCGAGCGCGCCTTCAAACAGGCCACAGGGCAAAGCCCCAGCCATTATTTCCGGTCCATGCGGATGAAGGCGGCCCGTCAGATGGTTGTCTATACCAAAGACCCTATTGCCGACATTGCCGCGGCCATCGGATACAGCTCGGTCACGCCGTTGGTGACGCACTACCGATCTGCCTTTGGTTTGAGCCCCAGCGAGGACCGGCGACGGATCAACCGGTTTCGGGTCGAGGATAACGCTCCGCTACCCTCAAGCTGATCTTGCCTTCAAACCGCCGATTTCATTGCGGCCACAATCGCATGATGCAGTGACCCGGCAGACGATCTTGGCCCGTAGACGCTGAACGAACCAGAAGCGCGGCACAGGACGAAACACCCCAGGTGATGGATAGACGTGCGGGATGCGGCACCGGCCGCCATTTTTCGGCAATCCAGACTGCTTAGCAATTCCAGCACTGCCAACACGCCCTCTCCGTCCAGATCAAACCTGACCCATGCGTCTGTCTGTTCGGAAACCGATGCGTTATCCCCAGTACTTTTTTTCACCAGATGCGCCAGATCTTCATGTGTCTCAAAGGGCGCTTCGATCATCCATTGATCAGGCCCGGTCCAGAAGGCAACGATCGGCCCGCCGGTAAATTGCCCGACGGCAGGCGTTTCCGCGCCGATCAATTGGGATATGGCGCTCCGGGTTTTGTCTTCCCGACCCAGCCGAGCGGCGACCGAGGCCAGCGCCACACCCGGAGTTTCGGTACAGGTCACGCTTCCGACCCTGTCGATCTTGGGTTCGGTTCCACCCAGCGCGGTTATTGCTACAAGATCATGCACGGAGCCGTTCTCCCTCGGGGTCGACGAAATGGGCCGAGACGATTTCAACCTCGACCGTCAGATCGGTCACTGGTGACACAAGGCGCATCTTTTCGCCCTGACGTGTGCCGCCGTTTTTCAAAAAGCCAAGGCCGATATGGCTGTCCAGCGACGGCGAAAATGCCGCCGATGTGACATAGCCCTGATCATGGGCAGCATCCACGGGACCCGTGGCATTCATCAGATGCCCTCCGGCGGTTACCTTGTCGCCAGCGTTCACAGGCTTGATTCCAACCATCATCAAAGCATCGGGTTCGTTCAGCCCTTCACGCTCGGACAGGATTGAGCCGATGCTGTCTTTTTTCTTGGATACCATCCGACCCATTCCAAGGTTCAGGGCGGTGGTGGTTCCGTTCAACTCGTTGCCTGCGGCGTGACCCTTTTCGATCCGCATGACGCCCAGCGCTTCGGTGCCGTAGGGTACGACATCGAACTCTTCACCTTTCTGCATCAAACGCCGCATCAGCGCGTCGCCGTATCGCGATGGCACCGCGATTTCAAAGGCCAATTCGCCCGAGAAGGAAATACGGAACAACCGCGCGCGCAACCCGCCGCATACGGTGATGTTGCCGCAAGCCATGAACGGGAAGCCTTCGTTCGAGAGGTCGAACTCGGGATCCACGATCTTTTGCAGAAGTTTGCGCGAATTGGGCCCGGCTACCGCGTATTGTGCCCAGGCTTCGGTGGTCGAGATCAGCTGTACATCCATGTCCGGGAACAGGCATTGCCGGACAAATTCCATATGCTGGTAGACCTTGACCGCATTCGCAGTTGTGGTGGTGACCACGAAATGATCCTCGGCCAGACGCGCGGCGGTACCGTCATCCATCGCAATTCCGTCTTCGCGCAACATCAGCCCATAGCGGGTTTTGCCGACGGCCAGTTTAGCAAATCCGTTGCAATAGACCCTGTTCAGGAAATCCGCCGCATCCGCACCCTGAACATCAATCTTTCCAAGCGTGGTGCAGTCGCACACCCCGACCGAGGCACGGGTCTGGCGCACCTCACGGTCAACGGACTCGCGCCAATGGGTTTCACCGGGCAGCGGGAACCACTGTGCGCGCAGCCAATTGCCGACCTCGACAAACACCGCGCCGCGTTCCTTGGCCCAGTAATGTGACGGGGTCAGGCGAGTTGGATGAAACTCTTTGCCTTTCATCCGGCCAGCAAAGGTTGCAATCGGAACGGGCGTATAGGGCGGGCGGAAGATCGTTGTGCCGGTTTCCGGAATGGACTTACCTGCAAGTTCGGCCATGATCGCAAGCCCGCCCATGTTCGAGGTCTTGCCCTGATCGGTGGCCATGCCCAAGGTGGTATAGCGTTTCAAGTGCTCGACCGAACGGAACCCTTCCTGATGGCTGAGCTTCACATCCTTGACGGTCACGTCGTTCTGCTGATCCAGCCACGCGCGGCTGCAACCCTGAACATACCAGAACGGTGTCTGCGAGATCGGGGTATCCTCGGCCTTAGGCAGATCGGGCAGCGGGCCTTTCAGGCCCAGCGCCTGCGCCGCACCTTCTGCCCCGGATTGCAGGGCGCCATGGGTGGACATCACACCATTTGCCGCCCCTGCGACGGACAGCCCAGGCGGCAAGTCCGTGCCAGGCACAAAGGCCGCCAGATCTTCGTTCCACGCGGGACGCCCTCGTTGATGGCAGGTCAGATGCACGTTGGGGTTCCAGCCACCCGAGACGCCAAGCGCCCCGCAGTCCAGCGTGCGCGACGACCCGTCTGCCAGCTCAACCTCGACAAAGGTCAGCCCCAGTCGGCCTTTGGTGTCCCTGACCTGCGCGCCCTGCAGAACCTCATAGTCATGGCTGGTCGGAGCGTCGTCACGAACATCGACGACGGCAGCAATCCTGATACCTTTTGCGTGCAGATCCGCAGCTGTGCGGTGGCCGTCATCGTTGTTCGTAAAGATGGCGACACGTTGCGCCGCCGTGGTTGCAAACCGATTGGCATAGGTGCGCAGAGCACTTGCCAGCATGATGCCAGGCCTGTCGTTGTTTTCAAACGCGATGGGCCGCTCGGTCGCGCCAGCGCATAACAGGGCGCGTTTGGCGTAGATGCGCCAGAGTATCTGGCGCGGTTTACCGGAAGGCAGAGAAGCAAGATGATCGCCCGTCCGCTCAACTGCACCATAGATGCCGTGATCAAAGGCACCGATCACGGTCGTACGCGGCATCAGGCGGACGTTGGGCATTGCTGACAGTTCAGCGACACTCTGCTTAACCCATTCGGTCGCATCGCCGTCGTTCAGCGAAAAGGTTTCACTGTTGAGCCGCCCACCAAGTGCGAAATCCTCATCCGCAAGAATGACCTCGGAACCGGCCCGGCCCGCAGTCAGTGCCGCCATCAATCCGGCTGGACCCGCGCCGATAATCAGCAGATCGCAATGCCGGAACCCCTTGTCATACTCATCGGGATCTTCCTGCATCGACAATGACCCAAGACCGGCCGCGCGGCGGATCATCGGCTCGTACAGCTTTTCCCAGAACGCGGCAGGCCACATGAAGGTTTTGTAGTAGAACCCCGCCGTCAGAAAGGTCGAGAATCTGTCGTTGATTGCCAGAGCATCGAATTTCAGGCTGGGCCAGCGGTTTTGGGAATGGGCTTCAAGCCCCTCGAACATCTCAACGGTCGTGGCACGGGTGTTGGGTTCCTGACGGTTGCCGGTGCGCAGCTCGACAAGGGCGTTGGGTTCTTCCGAACCGGCAGTCAGCACGCCACGCGGGCGATGGTATTTGAACGACCGGCCCATCAGGCGCACGTCATTGGCCAGAAGGGCCGAGGCCAGCGTATCGCCCGGATGCGCAGTGTAACTGCGGTTGTCGAATTTGAAGTTCAGGGTTTTGGTGCGGTCGATCTGACCGCCGCTCAGCCTGTTGTCTTGAGTCATTTGGAGCGCCCCTGTGCCCGGGCCACGTCACGGGCCAGTTCCACTTTGGAAATCTCATGTGTCGCGGTATTGCGGGTCACGACCAGCCAGGATCGGTCGCCCCCCTCGTGGAACCACAACTCGCGGTGTTCGCCAGCTGGATTGCCGCGCAAATAGGCGTAGTCAAAAAACGCTTCGGCGGCATCTTCGGCCTGCCAATCGGGCCTGTTGATCAGCGAAGCGTCTCCCAGATAGACGAATTCGGAACTGTCACGCGGGCCCAGCAAGGGATGATGGATGATCATGGTGCTGCTCCCCTCAGTGCAGGTTGGGCTGGTTGCCCATACCTTTTTCGTCGATCATGCGGCCAGTGCGGAACCGGTCGAACCGGTAGGCGGTGGCTGTCGGGTGCGGTTCATCCTTTGCCAGCAGATGCGCAAAACAATACCCCGACGCCGGAGTTGCCTTGAACCCGCCGTAACACCAGCCGCCGTTGAAATAGAGGCCATCGATGCCGGTCCGGTCGATGATGGGCGATCCATCCATGGACATATCCATGATCCCGCCCCACATCCGCAGCAGGCGCGCGCGACCGATCATCGGCATCAGGGCCATGCCGCCCTCGCAGACATCTTCGACCACGGGCAGGTTGCCGCGTTGTGCGTACGAATTGTACCCGTCGATATCGCCACCAAAGACCAGCCCGCCCTTGTCGGACTGGCTGACATAGAAATGCCCCGCGCCAAAAGTGATCACCCCGGGCAGAACCGGCTTCAGACCTTCTGACACGAAGGCTTGCAGGACATGGCTTTCGATTGGCAACCGCATACCCGCCATGCCCATGACACGCCCCGAATTTCCGGCCACGGCACAGCCAACCTTGCCTGCGCCAATGAACCCTTTCGACGTCTCAACCCCCAGACATTTTCCGTTTTCTATCCGGAAACCGGTCACTTCGCAGTTTTGGATGATATCGACACCGTGGCTGTCTGCTGAACGGGCATATCCCCAGGCCACCGCGTCGTGCCGAACCGTGCCACCACGCCGCTGGGCCAGCCCGCCCTTGATCGGGAACCGGGCATCGTTGAAGTTCAGGAACGGGTATTCCTTGCGCACCTGTTCGGCATCCAGCAGCTCGGCATCCGCGCCGTTCAGGATCATGGCGTTGCCACGTCGCGTAAAGGCGTCGCGCTGGGCGTCTGTGTGGATCAGGTTGATGATCCCGCGCTGGCTGACCATCGCGTTATAGTTTACGTCCTGCTCAAGACCTTCCCACAGTTTCAGCGAGAACTCGTAGAAAGGTTCGTTGCCGTCCAGCAAATAATTCGAGCGGATAATGGTTGTATTGCGCCCGACATTGCCGCCACCGATCCAGCCTTTTTCAATCACCGCCACATTGCGGAGGCCAAATACCTTTGACAGGTAATGCGCCGTTGAAAGGCCATGACCGCCACCGCCGATGATCACAATGTCGTAATGTGGCTTGGGCTCCGGCTCGCGCCAGGCCGGTGTCCACCCTTTGTGCCCGGTAAGAGCCTCTTTGATGACTTTGAAACCAGAGTATCGCATGAATCGGACCTTTTTTTTCAGAATCCGCGAAAAAACCGAATTTGGATACTCTAGAATCCGACATCTGTTGTGTTGAATCAGACACCACGACAATCAGCGGTGCATGCTTAATCTTGCGATTTTTTGTTACTGTTGCTTTCAGCGCGCGGTGTCCGCCACGCCGTCCTGCTGCGCCGACAAGGGTCAGAACAGCCGGTAGCCAAAGCTATACACGCGATTTCAGAACCACATAGTTGTGGGGTTCAGCGCCTAAGACGTCATCAGAAAGACAACGACGGCATAGCCGATGATGGCGGCATATCCCAACGGGTAAATCCATTTGATCGCGTAATTGTCGAGCTTTCTGGCCGTCTCTTCCCGACCGGAAACTTTCAATTTACGCAACATCACGCTGAAGACGATAATCGTTCCTGTCATCAGGAACATGCATTGCAGAATGAAGTCCAGAAACGTCAGATAGCCAAGCTTGGGCAAGTCAGCGGAAATGGCCCAGTTGAAGGCCACAAAGACTAACAGGTTGCCGCCTGCGATCTCGATCCGTTTTCGGTATTCATCCAGAAAGAAAAGCGCCCATCCTACCGTGATCAGCACCAGCATCGGCAGGAATATGCGGATGGTGTAATATGTCAGGTGCCGGGTGCCTTCGAAGACAAGTTCCACCCGGTCGCTTTCGTTGCCCGACAAACCGGTCGTCGTTGACGTCAGAGCCCTGGCATTGCCAAGTATCCACTCCTCTTCGCCCAGCATGTCACCCAGGCCGGAGTATTCATCAAGCGAGTGATAGTGAACGAATTGCGAAGGAAACACCGATACGACCTCGAAGTGAAATTCCTGCGTATCGAACGGGTATTTGCGAAAGTTGAAATGCGGAGCCTGCAAGGTCAGCGAGGATTTTTCGACAAAGGTCACGTGACCGTCATGACGCACGGCAACTGCGGATTCATGAATCCATCGATTGGACTGTTGGTTGTGGATAACAAAAGCCGGGGTTACCACATCCAGCTCAGCGGCGTATTTCACGAAAGCGGGAGGTTCAAAAACCCGAAAATCACGACCAAGGCTTGCTGCATCAAACGCCAGTTCCGGGTCTGTCCATTCGAACCGCAGTACAACCACGGCACCATAGTTTTCGGATTGCTGATCGACGCCGGTAATCTGGTCGATCTTGATACCAACCCCGACCTGCAGCGGGTTGTCCGGGGTTCCCACCAGCGTATCCTGCTGCCCTTGGAACAAGCCCTGCGCAAAAACAGCGCCTGGAAGGACAGACGCGAAAAGCAAAAGAACGAAACCTGCAAACAAGCTTTTCATGATCGTTAGAAACGCATTTCGCAATGGTGAGACTGGGCCCGTTAAGCAGGCCCAGTCAACTGATGTCATTCAGACCAGGAAATGGCGGTCAGGTCGATTGCCGCAGTTGGTGCGTTTTCCCAAAGGCCCTGAACACCGGCCTTGGCGACGCCCAGCTTGGCCAGCTGGAACAGGTACCCGTTGACATAATCGTTCGAGATGAGGCGCTGCGCCTCACCCAGAAGACGGGTCCGTTCCTCGGGGTCGGTGGTGGTGTTCAGCGTCTCCATCAGCGTCTGAAAGTCGATGCTGTCATACTGGAAGTAATAGTCGGGCCGCGCATAGATGCCGATATCCATCGGTTCGGTATGGCTGACGATGGTCAGACCAAATTCCTTGCCCTTGAACACCGATTCCAGCCACTGGGCCCATTCGACGTTGATGATCTCGGCCGTGATGCCGACCTCGGCCAGCTGTGCGGCGATGATTTCACCGCCCCGGCGCGCATAAGATGGCGGTGGCAAGTGCAGAGTTGTCTCGAACCCGTTTTCAAATCCCGCCTCTGCCAGCAAAGCCCTGGCCTTTTCGGGATCATACGCGGACTGGCCCGTCAGATCGACATAAGCGGGGTTGTGTGGCGCAAAATGCGTGCCGATAGGGGTGCCGTACCCGAACATGGCGCCGTCGATGATGGCCTGCCGGTCAATCGCATGGGCCAACGCCTGCCGGACCCGAATATCATCGAATGGCGGCTGTTTGTTGTTGGTGGACAGGATCGTTTCCCCCTCGGTCGATCCAACCAGAACCTGAAACCGCGGGTCAGCCTCGAACTGGGGCAGGTTTTCCGGTGCCGGGAAGTTGTCGAACACGTCCACGTCTTCGGCCATCATGGCCGCGAAAGCGGCGGTCGGGTCTGAGATGAATTTGAACGTCGCAGTCTCTAAAGCGGGTTGATCGCCCCAATAATTGGGGTTGCGGTTCAGTGTTATGCTGTCGCCCTGAACCCAGTCGCCAAAGGTAAATGCACCTGTACCAACCGGGTTTGTCTTGATGTTCTCGATGCTTTCGGGCGCGACGATCACCGCGTCACCCCAGGCAAGGTTGAACAGGAAGTTGCCGTTCGGATCGGCCAGGGTGATCCTGACCGTCAGTGGATCCACGGCCTCGACGCTTTCGATCCCTGCAAACAGAGCTTTCTGCGCGTTGGCGCTGTCCTCGGCCGTGGCCCGGTCAAGGCTGAATTTGACATCCTCGGCATCCATAGTCGTGCCGTCATGGAAGGTCACGCCGTCGCGCAGTTTGAAGGTATAAGTTTTGCCGTCTTCGGAAATCTCCCAGCTTTCCGCAAGGCCGGGCACGACCGAGCCGTCGCCCATGAAACGGGTCAGACCTTCGAAGATGTTGGTGTAGACAACCGAATCGATGGCCTGAGCTGCGGCGCTGGTCGGATCCAGATGCGGGGGTTCCAACTGCATGGCGATGGTGATGTCGGATTTGGCCAAAACCTGCGTCGCCAACAGGCTGGCGCCAATCGCCACGGTCGACGCGAATGTTCGAAGCACGTGTTTTGTCATGTGAACTCTCCCAACTGAAAATCTGCGCCCATGTTTTCCGGGCCGTTTTATCGGCAGTGTTCCTTTAAACCTGAGGTCAATCAAGGGAATGTTCGCGCAACCGGGGTTTCTTTGGCCCTGGCCGATCTGCTATGCCGCACTGCAACATAAGCCCTGCAGGAGCCAACCATGAGCGCCACCGCCCGCAAAAAGGCCCCGAACGCCGAAGATATTCGCGCCCGAAAAGGCGGCGTGCCTCTGGTCTCGCTGACCGCATACACAACGCCTATGGCGCGCCTGATGGACACGCATTGTGACTTTGTTCTTGTGGGGGACAGCGTCGGGATGGTTTTGCACGGGCTGGAATCCACCCTTGGTGTCACGATGGAGATGATGATCCTGCACGGTCAGGCCGTCGCACGCGGGTTGAGCACGGCGATGATGGTCATCGACATGCCGTTTGGCAGCTATGAGGAAAGCCCGGCACAAGCGTTTCGCAACGCGGCGCGGCTGATGGCGGAAACCGGTGCGGGGGCAGTCAAGCTGGAAGGCGGTGCCGAGATGGCCGAAACCATCCGCTTTCTGGTCAAGCGCGGCATCCCGGTGATGGCGCATATCGGTCTGACCCCGCAATCGATCAACACGCTGGGCGGCTACAAGGTGCAGGGGCGCGACGAACAGGCCGAAACCGTCATGGCAGATGCCCGCGCCGTGGCCGAGGCCGGCGCGTTTTCCGTGGTGCTTGAGAAAGTGCCGCAAGGTCTGGCCGACAGGATCACCGAACAGGTTGCCATCCCCACCATCGGAATCGGAGCGTCCGCCGGTTGTGACGGGCAGATTCTGGTCGTCGATGACATGGTTGGCTTTTTCACCGCCTTCAAACCCAAATTCGTCAAACGCTATGCCGAGCTTGGCCCGTTGGCCGAAGCCGCCATCGCAGATTACGCGGCCGAAGTGCGTGCGCGAACATTTCCGGCGGACGAACATGTCTTTGCTGATCAGGCTCCGGCGAAAGGACCAAAGACGTGACCGCGCCGATCCTGCGCTCGCTGGCGGAACTGCGGACCAAGACGACAGAATGGCACCGCGCAGGTGACGTTATCGGCGTTGTTCCGACCATGGGCGCATTGCACGAAGGGCATTTGTCGCTGGCGCAGGCCGCCAAGGAGAACTGTGACCGGGTGATCGTGACGATCTTTGTGAACCCCAAGCAGTTCAACAACCCCGAAGACCTGGCGAACTATCCCCGCACGGAACATGAAGACGCCCAAAAGCTGGCCCCTTATGGCGTGGATGCGATCTATGTGCCGGACCCTCAGGAAATCTATCCCGACGGCTTTTCCACCACGGTATCCGTGACCGGTTTGACCGACATGATGGAAGGCCCGTTTCGCCCCGGCCATTTCGAAGGCGTGGCCACTGTAGTGGCCAAACTGTTCCTGCAAACGCAGGCGGACCGAGCCTACTTCGGGGAAAAAGACTATCAGCAACTGCTGGTGGTGCGCCGCATGGCCCGCGATCTGGACATTCCCATCGAGGTTGTCGGCTGCCCAACCGTGCGCGAGCCTTCTGGGCTGGCAATGTCGTCGCGCAATCTGCTTTTGTCGCCTGAGGGTGTAAAGGTCGCGTCCCGCATGAACGAGATCATGCGGCGGGTGGCAGATAAGCTTGCCGCTGGCAAGGATTTCGCGGCGCTGGCGCAAGACGCAAAAGCCGCATTGCTGGACGCTGGTTTTACCGAAGTGGAATATATCGATCTGCGCTGCGCCGAGACGCTGGAAAGCCTGCCCAATGCCAGCAAACCCGCGCGCTTGTTCGTTACGGCCTGGGCCGATGGCGTCCGCCTGATCGACAATATTCCCGTCGATCCGGTCTGATTTCTGCTCTGGCCCCGGCGCCGTTGTTTGCGCTAAAGTCGCGCAAAATGACACCGGGGAGAGCGGACATGACCTTTATTCTGGCAATTGATCAGGGCACCACGTCCTCGCGCGCGATCCTGTTCGACGGGCAGATGAACCGTGTTGGCACCGCTCAGCAGGAGTTCCCCCAGCATTTCCCGCAAGAAGGTTGGGTTGAACACGACCCCGAGGATATCTGGTCCAGCGTCATGCATGTGTGTCGCGAGGTGATGGAAAGCGCCGGTGTTTCGGCTGACCAGATCACGGGTATTGGTATCACCAACCAGCGTGAAACCACCGTGGTCTGGGACAAGCAGACCGGCAAGGCCATCCATAACGCGATTGTCTGGCAGGACCGCCGCACCGCCGAAATCTGCGCCCGATACAAGCAAGCCGGGTGTGAAGATGACGTCACCGCCCAGACCGGCCTGCTGCTGGACCCTTATTTCTCGGGCACCAAGGTCAAATGGCTGCTGGACACCGTTTCAGGCGCACGCGCGCGGGCTGAGGCCGGAGAGTTGCTGTTCGGCACCATCGACAGTTTCCTGATCTGGCGTCTGACCGAAGGTCGTGTCCATGCCACTGACGCCACCAACGCCGCCCGCACCCTGCTGTTCGACATTCACAAAGGCGCCTGGAGCGCTGAGATTTGCGAATTGCTGGATGTACCCGTTCAAATGTTGCCGACCGTGCAGGATTGCGCCTCGGATTTCGGCGCAACCACCTTGCTTGGTGGGAATATCCCCATTCTGGGTGTGGCAGGCGATCAGCAGGCAGCCACCATCGGTCAGGCCTGTTTCCAGCCCGGTATGATGAAATCCACCTATGGCACGGGCTGTTTCGCGCTGCTGAACACGGGCGCGCAGCCGGTTGAATCGAAAAACCGCCTGCTGACAACAATCGCTTACCAATTGGACGGTCAGCGCACCTATGCGCTGGAAGGGTCGATCTTTATCGCCGGGGCCGCCGTGCAATGGCTGCGCGATGCGTTGCAGATCATCGATTCGGCCCCGCAAAGCGGCGATCTGGCGGCGCAGGCCGACCCGAACCAGCATGTGATTCTGGTGCCGGCGTTCACGGGCCTTGGGGCTCCTTACTGGAAGCCGGATTGCCGCGGTGCGATGTTCGGGCTGACACGCAATTCCGGCCGGGCCGAGATTGCCCGCGCCACGCTGGAAAGCATCGCCTTTCAGACCCGCGACCTGTGGCACGCCATGCAGGGCGACTGGGGGGCCGAGGCGGATGTCATCTTGCGCGTCGACGGCGGGATGAGTGCATCTGACTGGACCATGCAGGGTCTTTCAGATTGTCTGGGTGCCCCGGTGGATCGCCCGGTTATGCAGGAAACGACCGCCCTAGGCGCCGCATGGCTGGCAGGTATGAAAGCCGGGATTTACCCGGATCAGGCCGGTTTTGCCGAAACATGGGCGCTGGACCGCCGGTTCGAGCCAACGCAAGAGCAAGCCGAACGCGACGCGGCCTATGATCGCTGGCAACGGGCGGTTCAGGCGGCGATGGCGTTCTAGCTGTGATCTTTCAACAAGCGCTGCTTTTGCCGTGACCAGTCGCGCTTGGCCTGGGTTTCGCGCTTGTCGTGGGTTTTCTTACCCTTGGCGATGCCGATTTTGATCTTGGCCAGTCCTCTGTGGTTGAAATACAGAACCAGCGGCACCAGCGTCATGCCCTTGCGCTGCGTCGCGTTCCACAGGTTCGACATCTGCTTGCGGGACACCAGCAGTTTCCGGCGGCGACGTTCTTCATGCTTGAACATCTTGGCCTGCTCATACGGCGCGATATAGCTGTTGACCAGCCACAGTTCTCCGTCATCGACCGTGGCATAGCTTTCGGCGATGTTCGAGCCGCCCGCGCGCAGGGATTTGACCTCGGACCCCTGCAGGATGATGCCACATTCAATGTCCTCTTCGATTGCGTAATCGAAGCGGGCGCGCCGGTTTTCGGCGATTACCTTGTAATTCGGGTCTGTCTTCTGCTTGGCCATGACGCGTTGATTTAGGCGGCTTGGGCCGCCCTTGCAAGGCAGGGATTTTCGGTGTGCCTCAGGATTTAGCTGAAATGATCAGGTCCGGGCCGAAAATCGTGTCCGCATGGTTGTGCAGGTAGATCTTGAGCCACGGTGTAAACCGATCCGGGTGGCGGGCCACTTCGGCCAACAGGTCATGGTAGTCGATCCAGCGGATATCCATGACTTCGTCCGGATCAGGCGCGATTTTCAGCGGTCCGCGCACATGGGCCAGAAAAACGTCGACCACTTCGTTTTCCACCATGCAGTTCCCAACATCGGCGTGGTATTCCAAACGGTGACGGTATTCAGGATAAAGACCTGTGATCCCCAGTTCTTCGTTCAAACGGCGCACGGCGCAGGTTGACGAGCTTTCGTCCCAGTCGGGGTGTGTGCAGCAAGTGTTCGCCCACAGGCCGGGCGTGTGGTACTTGCCCAGCGCCCGACGCTGCAACAAAATCTCGGTGCCCCTAACGACAAACACCGACACGGCCTTGTGCTTGAGGCCCTTTTCGTGAGCTTCAAGTTTGTCTACCGGGGTCAATTCACCATTGACCCAAGCCGGGATCATAATGCCCATCTGTCCTCTCCTGTTGCCAATCCGCCTGACGGGCGCTGATGTTGGGTTTAGCTGTTGCCGGGTCGGCTTGGCGTTGCGGCACACTCTGCGGTTTGCCGTCAGATACCAAAGTGGCGCTGTTCTACACTGGTATCAATCGCACCAAAGGCCGCAGGGGCTGCGGCCTTTGGTCCTTGTGCATGGGTGCACAATGCTAGCGTTTATTCGCCTGATACACTGACGATATAGGCGTAGACGTCTTCACCGCCGCTTTTCAGTTTGAAGGTCATTTTCGACTTGGCAGCGGTGTCGTCCAGATACGATTTCAGGAAGCCCTTAGGGTCCTGCGTGTATTCCGCAAAGGAGGCCTCATCCCAGACCAAACCCTTCTCACCGGCTGCGACGATGCTGTCGCCATATTTGAAGTCTTCGTAGGTTCCGGCAGTGCGGCCGGCGACACCAAAGAGGTTGGGACCGGTTTTTCCGCCTTTGACAATGACTTCTCCGGCCGGGTCAGCGATCATGTGGCAGGACTTGCATTTGTTGAAAGCTTTCTCACCGGCTTCGGCATCGCCTTCGGCATGGGCGGGCAGCGCCAGCAGGCCAGCGATTGCGATAGTGAGGATACGATTCATAGCTTGTGCTCCGATACAAATTGGCTGCACCGAATGGACCCCCGGCGCATAAAAGTGTCAACGCGCGGATTGCCGCGCGCATCTACAGTGCCACTGCGACACATGGTGTGTCCTTAACTTAAGTCATGTACAGCGGTCCAGCAGGGCAACAGGTCTCCTTCCGCCGGGGTCGCCAGATAAACCGCCCGCGCGATGGCGCGGGACAGGCACAGCGAAGCCGCGTGCCCGATCAGAGCGAGATCGGCCTCGGATGCGATGGGGCGGGCGCCGGTACTGATGCCAAAAACCAGATCACCGTCGCCGGGTGTGTGTGCGGGAAGGATCGCCCGGGCAATTCCGTCGTGGGCGGCAACGGCCAATCTTTGGCATTGTGGTTTGGTCAATGCGGCATCCGTGGCAACGATGGCGATGGTCGTGTTTGTCTGTTCGGGTTGCGCTGGACTCATGGCCATCGCTTTGCGGCTGGGGCGGATCCGGCTTTGATCCGGCGACATATCGGGGCCCAGCCCGCCAAATTCTGCACCTTGTTCAAAGGGTGCCGCCCAAAAGTGCCGGTCACCCGGTGTTGTGACACTGCCCAGCGGGTTCGTCGCAACGAGGGCCCCGACCGTGACCCCATCAGGCAGAATGGACGAAGCAGAGCCAAGCCCGCCCTTCTGCATTGCGGCCAACGCCCCGGTGCCCGCCCCGACGGACCCCAAATCAAAATCTTTTGAAGCGGCCAGATAAGCGGCTCGCCCCAGCGCACGATAGGGGTTTTCCGCCCAATCCTTTGCACCGCCATTGAGCAGATCAAACAGGATCGCGCCGGGAATGATCGGAACCTTCGCGGACCCGACGGGAAATCCGCGCCCTTCGGCCCGCATCGCATCTGAAACACCCGAGCAGGCGTCCAGTCCAAATGCCGATCCGCCGGACAGAACCAGCGCGTCCACCCCTGTGACGGTTTTATCAGGCGCAAGCAGATCGGTTTCGCGCGTACCCGGTGCCCCGCCCATCACATGGACCGACGCTACAAACGGTTTATCTGCCGTGAGAACCGTGGTCCCGGACTTCAGAGCGTCGTCCTGTGCGTTTCCAACCTTCAGGCCGGGGACATCGGTAATCAGGTTTCTTGGTCCAGGGATCATCTTGAGCTCGGGATTGGAGCGGGGAAGCGCGCGGGCGCGCGCTGCCTCCGGCGGGGATATTTTTGGCCAGATGAAGAGCGGATCAGATGCATCGGCCGCCATCGACCTCGAGCGCGGTGCCGGTGATCATGCTGGCCTCGTCTGAACACAGGAAACAGGCGGCGTTGGCCATGTCTTCGGGTGTTGAAAACCGTCCCAGTGGGATGGTCGCCAGAAATTTGGCGCGAATCTCGGGCGTGTCTTCGCCCATGAAAGATTTCAACAGCGGTGTTTCGCCCGCCACTGGGCAGATCGCGTTCACGCGAATGCCGGTTGGGGCCAATTCGACCGCCATGGTTTTGGTTGCCGTGATCATCCACCCTTTGGACGCGTTGTACCAGTTCAGATTCGGGCGCGGTGACAGGCCCGCTGTCGAGGCCACGTTCAGAATTGCGCCTGCGCCGCGCGCCTTCATATGGGGAACAAATGCCCGGGCGGTCAGATAGACGGACTTCATGTTCACCTTGAAGACCCGGTCGAAATCATCCTCGGTGACATTTTCCAGAGGGGTTGGCAAGTGGGTGACACCTGCGTTGTTTACCAGAATATCGAGCGCCCCAAAGGCGGCGAGTGCCGTGTCCGCCATCTTTTGAACTGAAGCCCTATTGCCGACGTCGACCTGGTGCGCCAATACCCCGGCCCCAAGTTGCCCCGCCATATCAGCGGCTGCGTCACCATTGATGTCCGCGATCATGACGCGTGCGCCTTCGGCCAGGAATTTCTGCACGATCCCCGCGCCAAAACCCGATGCACCACCGGTGACGATTGCGGTTTTTCCCTCCAGCCTCATGACGTTGCCCTTTTGCAGCCTTTGCGGGCCAGACTATCAACGCCCCGGCAAGATGCCAGATCAATCTTCAGACACCTTGCCCCGCAGCGCCTTGACGTCGCCACGCGCCTTTTTCGCGGCAAGTCGACGCTTGACCGAACCATAGGTCGGTTTCGTTGCGATCCGCCGTTTGGGTTTGACCAGCGCGCGGGCGATCAGTTCTGCCAGCCTCGCGCGCGCGATTTCACGGTTGCGGGCCTGCGAGCGTGTTTCCTCACATTGAATGATGATTGCGCCGTCTTTGGTCCAGCGTCGCCCGGCCAGTCGCTTTAACCGGGCCTTGACCGGATCGGGCAAGGACGGCGAGCGTGCAGCTTCGAAGCGCAGCTCGACTGCGGTCGACACCTTGTTGACATTCTGCCCTCCGGGACCGGACGACCGTACAAAGCTTTCGGTCATTTCCCAGTCTTGCAGCGCGATATCATCGGTGATGTGCAGCATGGCAGTGTCAGCTTGGTGACTTGGGCGAATGAAAAAGAAGAGTCGCGATCCCGACCCGTGCCGTCGGATACCCGCAACATGCGGGCGGGCGTAAGCCATTGCGGCACAGCATTTCAGCAAGTCTCCTCATCCTCGGTGCCTAACGCAGTGCATATGTGCGATCAAGCCTGCTTTGGCAGGTCGCGCAATTCAGAATCCTGGCGGTGGCCGGGACGTTTGTTCGCGTCAGCTGCGTTCTTTACCGAAGACGTCATGTTGTTGGCGCCCGGCGAGCCCCTGCTGCGCGGGCGCGAAGCGTTCATCGAAGCCTATAAGGAAAGAATGAAGGAAAACATCGGCGGAACACATACAAATGAGTTGATCGATTTCGGTGTCGATAGTGATACCGCCTATCAGGTCGGATCCTTTGCATTTGCTGACTCTGATCCGCCGGAAAAAGGGAAGTTTGTGAACGTCCTGAAACGCCAGACGGATGGCACCTGGAAAGTCAGCATTTCCATTTCCAACAGTGACCTTCCTTAGCGGTCCTGAGTGGAGAGCGAGCAGACATGGAACCGCGGTGTCAGGCGATTGACTGGCCCTGAGCCCCGCGGGCGATATCACGCAACACCTTCAGCTCCAGCTCGTCTTCCTCATGCACCCGTGCCAGGATTTCTTTACTGCTCACAACGGCAATTGCTTTTCCATTCTGAGTTACGACAAGGTTTCGGATCTTGTGTTTGGCCATCAGATTAAGACCGGTCGACAACTTCGAGCCCAGCGCGCAGGTGACGGGTTTTTCCGTCATCCAGTCACCCACAGTCTGCTTGTAAAAAGCCGAGCCGGAATCCGCCAGGCACAGCAGCACGTCATGATCCGTGATAATCCCGACCAGCTTCCCATCGCTGAGAACCGCCAACGCATTCACGTCCAGCAACGCAATGGTGACGGCCGCATCGAACACCGTTGTGTCAGTGTCGCAAAATGGCGGCTTTTTCAGGTTCTGCGTTTTGACAATGCTTGAGATCGTCATGTCTTCCTAGTGGTTGAGCGCCCGACCCCTGTGTTGATCAGGGCGCATGAAAAACACTAATTCAGGAGTGGCATCATCGCCGTTGCAAGGCTCAGGACCAGAAAAAAACCCGCCATGTCAGTGATCGTTGTCAGCAAAGGGCCACTGGCGACCGCCGGGTCCTGACCGATGCGCTTTAACAACAATGGCAGAACGCCACCGATCGATACCGCGATGATCGTGTTCAGGCCCAGCGCGCCGCCAATCACCAAACCCAGAAACGGGTTTCCTTTCCACATCCAGGCAACGAGTCCGATTAGCAGGCCAAGGACACAGCCGTTGATGATGCCGACCGAGACCTCTTTTAACCAGACCCGCATAGCATCAATGGGCCGAACCAGACCAAGCGAAAGCTCGCGCATGCTGACAGCAACGGCCTGATTGCCGGAACAACCGCTCATATCCGAGACCATCGGCAGGAACACAGCCAGTGCGATCACGGCGGCAAGGGTCTGTTCATAGGCGGCAATCACGCTGGCCGCGGCCACGTTGAGCACGATGTTGGCCGACAGCCATTGAAGCCGACGCCGCGCCCTGAGCGGCAAGGGCATCGATCGCAGTTCGTCCCCAAAGACACCCTGACGTTTCAGGCTTGCGGATTCCGCGCGCTCTAGCAGGGCCTCATCCACGGCAGAACGGGAAACGACACCCACAAGGTTCCCGTCCGTTTCGACAACCGGCAACCCAAGAAAAGGGTGCTCATCGAAAAGGTCCTCCAGTTCTTCCAGTGGCATGCCGGCCGGAACCGTGATAGGGGGCACCATGATATCGGTGAGTTTGATGCTTCGCCGTGTGGACAGCAGGCTGCGTAAGGACAGCACTCCGACAGGCACGCCATCGGAATTCAAAACGTAGGGGTGCTGGCCACGGTAACGTTCCAGATCGTATTCTTCATGAGCGAAACGCCGCAGAACCTTTCCGACTGTATCGCCATCGGAAAAGGTAAAGGCTTCGGCCACCATCAGACCACCGGCGACATCGTCGTCATATTCAACCAGCCGCCGGACATCCGCCGCATCTTCCGGGTCCATCCGGGCAAGGATCGCTTCTGCATCGGCGTCTTCTAGTTCACCGATCAAATCCGCCTGAATGTCGGAATCCAGCTCAAGGATGATCTCGGCGGCCTGTTCGGATACCAAGCGTTCAACAAGATCGACCGCCAGCGCGTTTGGCGCTTCTTCGACCAGTTCGGCCGCACGTTCCGGTGGCAGCAACGAGAGCGCGGCGCTTCGCTGGTCAACGGGCAGGTTGAGCAATTCCCGCAAGGCATCGCTGAGCGAAAGCGGATCAAGCAGGTCTGCCAGCGCCGCCCCGTCGCGATTTTCCAACGCCAGCTGAAGCTGCGTCCCTGTTTCCTTTGGTAAGGAGTCCGTATCGCTCATCCGCCGACCTGTGGGGGTATAGATTCTTAACTTACGCCGATATAGCAGAAATTATTTGCCTATAGACAAAAAAATTTTTGATTTGTAAGAAAGTGCATGCAGGAAAATGACTGGATATCCGCCGCAGCCGAACGTCTGGCCGTCTTGTACGATCAGGAGTTTGGCGGCAAGGCCAGCGGACGGTATCGCATTCCGGACAAGTTGGTGCGTCGGATCGCCGGGCGCAGGCGTTTGTATGAAGCAGATATCCGCGCCCTGTCGATCGCACTTTTTGAACTTGGGTATGTGTTAATCGATATGGATAGTTTTTACGTTGTGATGAGCGCGAATTCGTTTGTGAATTACCGGCGCGCCAATGATGACTGCGTGGCTTAGTCGCCATGGCTAAACAAACAGGATACCCCGAAGTCATAGGATGGCGCGAGCGGATCAGCCTGCCCGAGTTCGGGATCGAGCATATTCCAGCAAAGATAGACACAGGCGCCAGAACCGCGGCCCTGCATGCCGTGGACCAGACCGTGTTCGAGGTTGATGGCGAACGATGGGTCGAGTTCATGATCCCGGTCCATAATCGCCGTTCATCGGGTCGGGTGCGCACGCGGGTTGTAGACGAGCGGGAAATCAAGAACACTGGTGGCATTCCGGAACGCCGGTTGATTGTCAGAACACAACTTCTGCTTGGACGGCATCGCTGGCTGATCGACGTTTCGCTGGCCAATCGCGCGAGGATGGAGTTTGATCTGATCCTTGGCCGTACCGCCATTCGACGGCGCGGGATCCTTGTCGATCCCGGCCACTCATATCTTCTGGATGCACGAAAAGACCCGAAAAAGATGAAGAGCAAGACAAGATCCAAGGACGCAGAAGGACGACATCAATGAAGCTTGTCATGCTTGCCCGAAATCCAAACCTGTATTCCCACCAGCGTCTGAAAGAGGCTGCTGAACAACGCGGGCACCAGTTGGATATCGTGAACACGCTACGCTGTTACATGAATATCGCGTCGCGCCGACCCGAGGTTTATTACGACGGCAAAAAGCTTGGGCGCTATGACGCGGTGATCCCACGGATCGGCGCTTCGGTCACATTCTATGGGCTGGCCGTGTTGCGGCAGTTCGAAATCATGGGTGTATTTCCGCTCAACGAGTCGGTTGCAATTGGCAGATCCCGTGACAAGTTGCGGTCCATGCAGCTGATGGCACGTGACGGGATCGGATTGCCGGTCACCACCTTCGCGCATGACCCGAAACAGACCGACGAAGTTCTCAAACTGGCGGGGGACGCTCCGCTGGTGGTCAAGCTGCTGGAGGGCACGCAGGGCATCGGAGTGGTGCTTGCGGATTCAAACCGGTCGGCAAAATCCGTGGTCGAGGCGTTTCGCGGCGCCAAGGTCAACATCATGGTACAGGAGTTCATCAAGGAAGCAGGCGGCACGGATATTCGTGCGCTTGTGGTCGGTGGAAAGGTGATCGCGGCGATGCAACGAAAAGGGGCAGAGGGCGAGTTCAGATCAAACCTGCATCGGGGTGGCAGCGCCAAGCCTATCAAAATCTCACCCGAGGAACGCTCGACAGCCGTGCGTGCGGCCAAGGCCATGGGTCTTAATGTGTGCGGTGTCGATATGCTGCGCGCCAATCACGGCGCCGTGGTGATGGAAGTAAACTCTTCGCCCGGGCTTGAAGGTGTTGAAAAGGCCACCGGCATTGATGTCGCGGGCAAAATCATCGAGTTTCTCGAAAAGAATGCAGCCAAAGGCAACACAAAGACACGAGGCCGTGGGTAAAGGTGATGCGCGGTCCCTTTGAAATCGGAGGTTTTCGCGTACCGCCCGGCACACGAACCACTCTGGATTTGCCGGTTAGCGTACTGTCGGATCACACGCCGGTAAGCATGTCAGTACACGTGGTTCACGGTCGCCGCCCCGGACCGGTCCTGTTCGTCAGTGCCGCCGTTCACGGCGATGAAGTGATCGGCGTGGAAATCGCGCGGCGACTGCTTCGGGCGCCACAACTTGACAAGCTTGCGGGTACCTTGCTGGTTATCCCGATCGTGAATGCCTTTGGTTTCATGACACATTCCCGATACCTTCCCGACCGGCGCGACCTGAACCGTTCCTTCCCCGGCAGCGAGGGGGGGTCGCTGGCCGGTCGGCTGGCGCATCTTTTCATGACCGAGATCGTCGAGCGGTCGGACCTGGGGATCGATCTTCATTCTGCCGCGATTCATCGCACCAATCTGCCGCAGATCCGCGTCTCTCCGGCTTCGGATGTCACCCTTAGATACGCGGATGCCTTCGGTGCGCCCGTGGTGATGATTTCAAAGCTGCGCGACGGGTCACTGCGCAAGGCCGCGCAAGAGCGTGGTGTGGATATCCTGCTGTTCGAGGGCGGTGAGGGTCTGCGTTTCGACGAACTGTCTGCGCGGGCGGGGGTTGCAGGCATCCTTCGGGTGATGAACGCAAAGGGCATGGTTGCCAAGCGTGGCATCGCCGCTGTGCGCGAAAAGCCTGTCCATGTCCGGTCAAGCTCATGGATGCGCGCGCCCGCCGGTGGCCTGTTGCGGACTTTCAAAGCGACCGGAGAATACGTGGCCGCCGGTGACCTGCTTGGACGCATTTCCGACCCGTTCGGAGAACTCAGGACCGATATCATCTGCGAAACCACGGGTATCATCGTGGGGCGCACTAATCTGCCTGTCGTTCATGAAGGTGACGCGTTGTTTCATATTGCGGAAACGACCGGCTCGGATGTCGAAATGCGGGTCGATACAATTGCCAGCCAGCTTGACGGCGATCCGATGTTCGATGAGGACGAGATCATTTAGACGCCGGAGCCAAAAGAAACGCGGGGCAGTTGCCTGCCCCGCGCCAGCCTACAGGATCGCACGCAATCTGTTGCTCGCCAGCGCCTCCCAAGCGGCGAGCGCGATCAGCGCAGATCCCGTGAGCCAAGCATTTGCCACTGCCACACCATGACCGGTAAAATGCAGCACCTCGGGCGCGGCGATCAGCAATGCCCCGACCGCCAATACCGGAGCCACCCGTGCGAGAAGGTGGCCCCGGCCGCTAGCGCCTGACATGACCAACACACCAATACCGATCGTCATGAAGGCGAGCGACTCACGGTCAGACGAACCGTGAGCTAGGGTTTTCTGGCTGAACAGTACAAATGGGGACAGCACTAACCAGATACCCATTCCGGCAAGCATCCACCTGTAGGGTGGAGAGGGGTTTCTCATGTTCTTGGCAACCCTGGCTTATTCGTCACCTTTGGGATCAGGAAGCAACTTTGCCTCGACCGCAGCGACCATTTCTTCGTCATTGACGAAACCGTCGGCATCCGTGTCAATTTCGGCAAAGCTCTCACTGGTAATATCGGGATACTTTGTCTGTAGCTCGGTCAGCGAAGCCAGACCATCACCGTCCGTGTCCAGTCCTACCGGCAAGGCAGCGGCCGGAAGGGCAAGGAATGACGCGAGCAGAGCAACAACAGAAACTCGACTCATTTTGTTCTCCATCAGGGAATGGGCGGTTTACCCATTGAGGGGTTGGTGCAGCGCTTGGGTGTCGGAGGCTTATCTACGGCAGACAGATTACACCTGTTCCGCAGATCGGGTTGTCCACTATACGATGAAAACTGTTGATTGGCGGTCCGATCCGGTGGGGGCACTTTCGCGCTACGCAGCATATATCGCACATCCGCATAGCGTTGAATAACGAATTTATATCACCCATAATATCGAATATTCAAATAGGTGAACGATGGACATTGAGCTCGCCCGAACTTTCCTTGCGGTCGTTGAAACCGGTACTTTTCTTGACGCAGCGGACAAGGTCCATGTTACGCAATCGACTGTCAGCATGCGGATTCGAACGCTCGAACAACAGCTTGGACAGCCCGTTTTTGAACGCAGCAAGTCTGGTGCGACCCTGACCATTGCCGGGCGGCATTTCCTCAAACATGCGCAGGTTCTGGTGCGAACGTGGACCCAGGCTAAGCTGGATGCCGGTCTGCCTGCTTCGATGGCAGCCGCCTTGGAAATCGGCGCAACACCAAGTCTTTGGGACGGCTATCTAATCAACGCCCTGCCCGAGTTGATGGCGGCACTCCCTGACGTCGCCATCCGGGCGACAGCGGCCTCGTCGGAAACACTCACGCGCGAAATCGAGGAAGGCAGCCTGGATCTTGCCATCATGTACCGGCCGCGAAACGCACCGGGCTTGTCCGCGCTCCAGCTTTTCGAGGACGAGTTTGTTCTTGTCAGCAGCGGCCCGGAAGCCCTGCCCGCTGATCTGGGCAACGCTTATGTCCTGATAGACTGGGGCCCGGAGTTTCGCGCCGATCATATGTTGAACTTTCCGGAACTTGATGCACCGCGCCTTCAGCTGGGCATTGGCACCCTCGGCCTGCAATATCTTCGGTCGGTTCCCTCGGCCGGATATTTCCCACGGCGTGTTGTCGAACCGGAGCTTTGCAACGGGTGGCTCAAGTTGATCGAAATGGCACCCAGATTCGCTTATGCCGCCTATGTCGTGTTCGATGAAAGCGAGGAAGAAGGATATCCGGGTCAGGCCGCGCGGCAGCTTTGCCAGACATCAAGTGCACGCGGCCAGACACCGAAGCTTTGACGACACGTATTCACGCCGTTGCCGCGACCAAGCTTTATGCTGCGTCAAACGCAGCCAGCCTCCGCGCATGGTAAGTATTGAACACCCCCAGTGGGTGACGGCAACAAAAAGGGCCGCCCCAGCGGGACGGCCCTTCGAAAGTTCAGGAGGTCGGGTCGGTTAGATCAATCGACCAGCCGGAGCGAGCGCTCCGCCAAGGGCTGCCCTAACGGGCGATCCCCCCGGTTGTTCCGACACCTCTCTCCAATCTCTTTCTTGACACTGGATCACCTCCTTTTCTATCTGTTGCGGTTGAAAAGAAGCGTGCCACAAGTTGTGCCATTCTCAAAGCGTTTTTTTACACAGGCTGCGCAGTCAGCCGCGCAACGATCACCTTGAACGGGATCAGGGCGATCAGGGCCAGTGAAAGCTTCACCAACCAGTCCGCAAAAGCCAGCGTCACCCAAAGCGGTGCCACCGGGCCGGACAACATGAAGGGTACCGGCTCCCACGCCCAATTAATTGCGGCGTCAGCATTGGCACCGAAGAAGGCGACCGAGGCCGAAAAGGCGAGGGTGAAGAAGATCGCGGTATCCAGTGCAGATCCCACCAGCGTCGACACCAGCGGCGCACGCCACCAGCGACCACCGCGCAGGGAATTGAACACGGTGACATCCGTCAGTTGCGCGATCAGGAAGGCGGTTCCCGATGCAACGGCGATGCGCAGCGGTACAGCAGCATAGGTGAACCCGTCACCCTGCAACATGATCTGGCTGCCGATGAGCGAGCAGATAACACCGGTGACAAAGCCGGCAAACACGACCTTACGGGCCGGACCCACGCCATAGACGCGGTTCATGATGTCTGTAACCAGAAAGGCCAGCGGATAGGTGAAAGCACCCCATGTCAGCAGCCCGTCAAGGATCAGGAACTGGACCAGAATGTTCGAGGCCACAACAATGGTGGCCATGGCAATAATGCCGGGAATGAAGTTACGTTGCATGTTTTGATGCCCGTTTTGACAAGGTAGCGGCGACTTGGCCAAGGGACCGTCCCAAGGCAAGCCGTGCCTTTAGACCTTTGCCTGCGCCCTGTCAATCGGGCAGCAGGTACTCCACAAGTTCGGTCCGCTGCAACGCCAGAAAGTTGTCATCTGAAATCATCGTGGCGCGCAACCGGCCCTGCCCGTCGCGCCAGACCGACAATCCTTCGAGGTTGTCATGCGCGCCCGTTCCGGTTTCGAACAGGGTTTCCTCGGTGCCTGGTTTCTCGTCTACCACGTCCCATCGCCGCAGTCGCGATCGAAAACCGACCAAGGATACCTTGCGTTCCAAAACGTAGAACCGTCCATCGGGACCGAAATCCGCGGCAACGGGTTTAAAGCCGCTGCGCTGTGGCAGAACAAACGGGGTCGACCATGTGCCGCCATTCCAACGGTAAACCGGAATGTCCCCTTTAGCGGTGCGGTTCTTTTCCGGCAAAGTGTAAAGCCAGCCGCGCCCATCAATGGCCAGAGCTTCGAAAGAACCATTGTCGGCAAGGTCCCGAAACGCATTCGGGCGAGGTAACACACGCGCGCTTGAGCCCGGTGTAGGGTAATAGGCGACACGATGCACCCCTTCGAACGAGATGAAAATGCTGCCACCCGGCGTCACCGCGATGCCTTCGGAATCGCCGACGCCGCCTTTCATGACATGCCCATTGCTGGACAGCACCGGCCATTGACCAAGAACGTGAATATCCGCGATCTGGCCTTCGCGCCGCTCAATTCGCGCGGTCACGATCCGCGCCCGGTCGCTAAGCGCAATCATCTGGCCTCCGTCGTCCGAGATATGAAGCGCTGAAAATCCGCCAAACCAACTTGCTGGATGCCGCCAAACGAAACTGTCCAGGTGGGCCGCCGATTTCACATCCAGCGCGGCGGCCACCGGGGCAAGAAACAGCGCTACACTCAGTTGGATTGCAAAACGGCGGAGCATTGTTGCGGCAAGTCTGCCAGAACGTATTCCCGGCGTTTCTTCGGCGGCGGTGCATTGGGATCGGGTGGCGGCGGGTTCAAGATGTTTTGCACCCATTGCCGGGCCTCGGCGCAGCCATCGCCTTTGGGGGGTGGGTCTTGATTCACGCAACCCTTTGACCCTCTGGGGCAGTTCAGGCGCACGTGGAAATGATAGTGATGCCCCCACCAGGGCCTGATTTTCCGCAGATAGTCGCGGTTCCCCTTTTCATCGTCGCACATCTGAACCTTGGCCCCGGGAAACACGAAAATCCGGGCGACACGCTTGTCTTTTGCCGCTTCGCGCAACAGCGCATGATGCTGCTTAGTCCAGTTTCCGTTGACGTAAGCGCCATTGGAACGACGAAGCGAGATGGACGAGATGTTTTCGCGTGACTTGCGGCTCAGGCGCATGTTTTCGCCCGGCAGCATCCAGATATCGATGTCCAGCCCCAACTGATGGCTGCGATGGCCCGAGGTCATCGGCCCGCCGCGTGGTTGGCTGATATCCCCTATATAGAGACCGTTCCATCCCGGTTGACTGGCTGCAAACCTGCTGAGGTCCTGCACGTAATCGATCGTCTGCGGATGCCCCCAGTTGCGATTGCGTGACAGGCGCATAGCCTGCCATGTAGGCCCCGTTTCAGGCAGTTGAACTGCCCCCGCAGCACATCCGCGCGAATAACTGCCGAATGCGGCCGGTTTTTGCTGTGAACTTTGTTTCTGCGCCCCGAACAACTGCTTTGCCAGCGGTTCTGCCGTCGCAGTGCCAGCAATAGCAAGCGCAGCCAATATTATCAAAAAACGTTTTATTATCATCTGCTCTGATCCCCTTCCGGTCTCACCCAGCGCATCAGGAATAGCCCCAGAATAAACAACAGAACGATGGGTGACACCCCCAGACGAGCACTTCCTGTCACCGAGGTGGCGATCCCGATCAGAAGTGGCGCAGCAAAAGCGGTGGCGCGACCCGACAGACCGTAAAGGCCAAAGCTTTCGACGGGGGTTGCCGGGTCCGTATGCCGGACCATCATCGACCGGCTACAGGATTGCAGGATGCCGCCCATGCCTCCGATCAGGATACCGCAACCAAAGAAAACCATATCCGGCAAGCCCGACCCTTCGGACATGGCGATACCGAATATCTGGGACCGGTCCATTGAAACGATGGTGATGCAGACAAGGATCAACACCCAGATCGCAACGATAATCACGGGCTTGGGACCATATTTCTTGTCCAGCTTGCCGCCCACCCAGGAAAATGCCGCTGCAGCCAGAACGCTGACGATGCCGAAAACACCGATCTTGATCAGGTCCCATTCCAACACTAGCCGGGCATAGACGCCGCCAAAACTGTAAAGCCCATTCAGCGCATCCCGATAGAACATGGATGAGCCCAGGTAACTGGCCAAACTGGTGCGATGGCGCAGGTTAGACACTGATTTTGCCAACAGCCGCAGCGCCTCGGCAACGCTGCCCTTTTTGTTTGTCGTTTCGTCGTCATGGACCCAAAGGAAGTAGGGCACCATGAACAGAATGAACCATCCGGCGGTAAACGGCCCAACAAAGCGCGTACCCTGCTGTTGCGACGCATCCAGCCCAAACAAGGGGTCCATCCCGATCAGCGTTTTGCCGTTGGCCTGCTCCACAAACAGCGCAAGCATGATCGCCAGCGAGATCAGGCCGCCGAAATAGCCAAAAGCAAAGCCCGAGCCGGAGATTTCGCCCACTTCGCTGTCGTCACCCAGATCGGGCAGTTGGGAATTGATGAAGATCAGGGCGTATTCCGCGCCGATGAAACCCAGACCGAAGGCAGACAGCATCAACCACATGTTCGAGCCATCGGGCATCGTGTACCAAAGCGCGCCGGAACCTACTGCGTACATCACGGAAAAGGCGAATATCCAGGGGATGCGCCGACCAGACACATCGGCCATCGCCCCCATCAGCGGTGCACCGAAGGCAATAATCAAACCAACTATGGTCATGCAGTTGGCCCAGACCACCTGCGCCTGTGCATCCGCAGACCCCGCGTCCAGGCCGGATGCCAGATAATATTCCGCAGCGACGCCCGCGAAGTAAGGGCCGAACACGAACGTGACCAAAAGAGTGTGATAGGGCTGACTGGCCCAATCGAAGAACCACCAGCCCCAGATACGCCTGCGCTTGGATATTTCTGCCATTTCTGCCCCTGTTTTCTTGTTGCGGTCATAAGACGGGGCTTTGGGGCAATTCGCAAGCGCAGAGTTCAGCCTACTTGCTCTTTGCTGAAAGGGTGCTTAGGTCTCGTCCAACAAGAAAACGGAGATCCCATGCTGTCGCTGATCCAAATCCTGCTGCTGATCCTGGACATTGTCTGGTTCATCATTCTGGCCCATGTGATCATGAGCTGGCTGATCAACTTTCAGGTGCTCAACCTGCACCAACAACTGGTTGCACAAATCTGGTACGGATTAAATCGGATATTAGAGCCTATTTACGGGCCGATCCGCCGCGTTCTACCCAATATGGGTGGGTTGGACTTGACCCCGCTGGTGGTGCTGATCGGCGTCTATGCCTTGCGGATCATCCTTATCAACAACGCGCCCTATTTCTACTGACCTCTTGTTCACTGAATCTTAGTATGTGATTGTCCTGTTTTAAGAGCAGATAAACCTTAAAACAGGGCACCTCCGCATATGTTCGACGCCGCACCCTTGCTGCGAGATGTCTTTGGATTCGACGCCTTCCGCCCCGGGCAGGAAGAGATTGTCGACGCCGTGACGGCAGGTGAAAACGTGCTGGCGATCATGCCCACAGGTGGCGGGAAGTCTCTTTGCTTTCAACTCCCTGCACTGCTCCGCGATGGCGTGACGGTCGTTATATCTCCGCTCATTGCCCTGATGCGTGATCAGGTGCGGGGGCTGCAAGAGGCCGGGGTCGAGGCCGGTGCGCTGACATCCGGCAACACGCCCGAGGAAACCGAGGCCGTCTGGGACGCGCTGGAGGACGGGCGGCTAAAGCTGCTTTACATGGCACCCGAACGTCTGGCTGCCGGGTCGGCGCTTGGGATGCTCCGTCGGATCAACGTCAGCCTGATCGCCGTGGACGAAGCCCATTGTGTCAGTCAATGGGGGCATGACTTTCGCCCTGATTACCTGCGGATCGGAGAGTTGCGGCGCGCCCTGAAGGTTCCGCTTGCCGCGTTTACCGCCACGGCGGACGCCGAAACGCAGGATGAGATTGTCGAAAAACTGTTCGATGGCATTGAGCCACGCAAATTTCTGCGCGGATTTGACCGGCCTAACATTCATCTGGCTTTCGCCGCAAAGGACGGACCGCGCAAGCAGATCCTTGATTTCGCAGATGCGCGCAAAGGCCAGTCCGGTATCGTTTACTGCGGCACCAGAAATAAAACCGAGGTGATTGCTCAGGCCCTGCGCGCCGAGGGGCACTCGGCTTGCCACTATCACGGCGGGATGGACCCCGAAGATCGCCGCATTGTCGAAACCCGTTTCGCGCGCGAGGACGGGTTGATCGTGGTCGCAACCGTGGCTTTTGGTATGGGCATCGACAAACCCGATATCCGTTGGGTCGCCCATGCGGACCTGCCGAAATCAATCGAAGCCTATTATCAGGAAATCGGACGCGCCGGACGCGATGGCGGCCCGGCCGAAACGCTGACCCTGTTCGGCCCCGATGACATTCGCCTGCGGCGTTCACAGATTGACGAGGGTTTGGCGCCGCCCGAGCGGCGCATGGCCGATCATGCGCGCCTGAATGCCTTGCTGGGTCTGGCCGAGGCATTGGAATGCCGCCGCCTAACATTGTTGGGTTACTTTGGCGAGGCCACAGCACGCTGCGGCAAATGCGATCTGTGCGACAGCCCGCCCGAAGTTTTCGACGGCACAACTCCGGTGCGTATGGCCCTGTCCGCGATCCTTCGGACCGAGGAATGGTTCGGGACAGGCCACTTGATCGACATCCTTCTGGGAAACGAGACCGACAAAATCCGCGCCCGCCGCCATGAGGATTTGTCCACATTTGGCATCGGCAAAGATTGGACGCGCCCGCAATGGCAGGCCATTTTCCGCCAGATGATGGGCCACGATCTGGTGCGCCCCGACCCTGAACGTCACGGCGCATTGCGCATGACCGAGGCGGCCAAACCAATTTTGAAAGGCGAGGCAAAGATAAACCTGCGCAAGGATACGCTGCGCAATGCGGTACGTCGGCCTGCGGTCAAGGCTATGGTGTCCGAAGAAGACGCCCCGCTGCTGTCAGCGCTCAAGGCCAAACGCCGTGCCCTGTCCGAAGCTGCACGTGTTCCGGCCTATGTCATCTTTCCCGACCGCACGCTTATCGAGATGGCCGAAAAGCGCCCTGTAACGCTGGACGATATGGCCCGGATCGGCGGTGTAGGCGCCAAAAAGCTGGAACGCTATGGCGATACGTTCCTTGAAGTAATCGCGGGCGAAGCAAAAAGCGTTCATCCGGCGCGCCGAAAACTGGCTGGCCGCAATCAGGGTGAGATTTACGACCGTTTGATGGAAGTTCAGTCCTTGCTGTCGCGCGGTCCAGCCGGGATCGACAAGCCCCTGACCTGCTCGGCCTCACAATTGGCAAAAGTTGCGCAACTCCGCCCAGACGATCCCCGTGGGATTGCGCAGGTGCTGGGTGATCGACGTCACGAAAGGTTTGGCGCCGCTTTTCTGGACGTGCTGCGTGAGGCGGGCTAGATACCCCCGAACAGGCAAGAAAGAGGGCGGATATGCTGATCGTGATTTCCCCGGCCAAACGGCTGGACTGGGCAGAGCGGAATGTCGGGGTAACGCAGCCCGATTTTCAGGAGGATGCGATCCGGCTGTCCAAAACCGCTCGCAACCTGACGCTGAGTGATCTGAAGAAACTGATGGATCTGAGCGACGATCTGGCACGCCTGAACCGCGACCGGTATCGCGCTTTTTCGGATGCACCCGACGCCAAGGTCACACGCCCGGCTGCGCTTGCTTTTGCTGGCGACACATATCAAGGGCTTGAAGCTGCTTCGCTGGACGAAGACGAGCTGTTATGGGCGCAAGACCACTTGCGCATCCTTTCCGGCCTTTATGGTGTGTTGCGGCCACTCGACGCGATACAGCCCTACCGGCTTGAGATGGGCAGCAAGCTTAAAACCCGAAGAGGGAAGAACCTTTACGAATACTGGCGCGATCAGCTGAGTAAGGCACTGAATGCACAAGGTGCCGAGATTAACAGCAACATTCTGGTGAATTGTGCCAGTCAGGAGTATTTTGGTGCGGTGGATTTGAATGCCCTGAACCTGCGCGTCATCACACCGGTCTTCATGGAAGATAAGGGCGGCACCCCAAAGATTGTGAGCTTTTTTGCCAAAAAGGCGCGCGGTGCCATGGCGCGGTATGTCATCCAACACCGCTTGACCGACCCTAAGGGACTGCTGGATTTCGACAGTGGCGGCTATGAATACCGCCCTGATCTGTCGGAAGCGGATAAGCCCGTTTTCGTCAGACCTTATGCGGCCTGAAACCCAGATCACTTGAACTTGCATCCCGATGGCAAACGCCTGAAGTGTCAGCCCGACGAGGTCGGATTTGGGTTTTCGCCCCGCTCACGCCGGATTTTGACACCGGGCATGGTGTCTGCGACCGAGCAGACGCAATCGGGTTGGTGTTGCAGGATCATCTGGTGAATTCGGTTCTTGTGTAGCGGTTTGGTCAGGTAGTGGTCCAAGCCGGCTGACAGAATACCCTGATCATCCCCCGCCATGGCATGAGCCGTCAGGGCAACGATGGGAACGTGACGACCGGTTGCAACCTCAAGCCCGCGAATTTCCGCTGTTGCCTGTTTGCCGTCCATCTTCGGCATTGAAATATCCATGAAGATCAGATCTGGCTCGAACGCCTGATAGATCTCAACCGCTTCAATCCCATTGGAGGCAAAGCGAAGATCGATATTCAGATCCTTAACCATCTTCTTCAGGATCAATTGGTTGGTACGGTTGTCCTCGGCGGCAAGAACCCTCATACGTCGGGGGTGCGCAGATTCAGAATCTCGCTTTTTAGAGACTGTTTTGCCCACGTCCAAAGGGCACCTTTCCAACGATGGGCTGTCAAGCGCCATCAGCCTGCTATACAACTCGGACCGCGGGATGGGTTTCTGCAAGACACCGTCGATCAGGTCACGGGCAGGATGCGCGTGAATCAAGCCTGGGTTTGCCGACATCACAACCACCGGAATATCACCCCACCCCCGATCCCTGAGCGAGACCGCAAGGTCCAGCCCATCCATATCCGGCAGGTCGTGGTCACAAAGAACCAGATCAATCTGATCATTCATCTGTGACAGCGCCTCGGTCCCCGACGTGCAAACCGTCACCTCAGCCCCCAGTCGCCCAAGCTGCTTGGCAAGAATGGCCCGGTTCACGGCAAGGTCTTCGACCAGCAGGACATGTTTCAAACATTCCGCCAGGTTCGGAGGCTCGGGTTGCGGACCTTCTACCGTGGGCAGTGTCACGCGAAAACCGAAACAGGATCCCTGTTCCGGTTCGCTTTCAACCCAGACCGTGCCGCCCATCAAGGTGATCAGCCGCTTGGTGATGGCAAGGCCAAGCCCGGTGCCTTCAAACTGGCGGTTGCGCTCGTCTTCGACCTGATTGAACTCGCCAAATATGTGGTCGATTTTCTCGGCGTCGATGCCAATTCCGGTGTCTTCAATCGCGATATGGATGTCGCAGATCTGCGCATCCGGGTTGGGCACCCCTGTCACCCGGACCAGCACGTAGCCTTCGGAGGTGAACTTGACGGCGTTGCCGACCAGATTGGTCAGAACCTGCCGTATCCGACCAGGATCGCCCACAAAAAGGGTTGGCAAGAACAAGTCGTAATCCACCAGCAATGTCAGCCCCTTATCGCGCACGCTGGGCTGCAGCAGCATTGCAACCTCAAGAATGCAGCGTTCAAGATCAAACTGTTCGGGGTGCAGAGCCAGCTTGTCCGCCTCAATCTTGGAATAATCCAGAACGTCGTTGATGATGACCAGCAGCGCCTCACCCGAATTGCGAATCGTATTGACGTATAGCCGCTGCTCTTCGTCCAACGGTGTCTCGTCCAGTAACTCGGACATGCCAACGATGCCGTTCATCGGTGTACGGATTTCATGGCTCATGTTGGCCAGAAAGGCCGACTTGGCCCGGTTTGCTGCTTCGGCCCTCTCTCGCGCCGCCTTAAGCTCGATTTCATGCCGGACCGACGTTGTGATGTTGAGAGCAAGGCTCACCATATCACCACCGCTGCCACGCTGGTCGATCAGACGGATATAGTGACCGTTCCAAAGCTGCATAACGATTGGTGGCGGATTGGCGCGGCTCCAGCGGGCCAGCATTCTGGCCTGCCAGTCTTCCGCGGATTCATCCCCGATATCGACAATACCTTCTGACGTCAGCAAATGCAGAATACGGGGGTATGATATCCCCGGCGCGACTTCGTCCAGACCTTCAAAAACACTCAGATACGCGGTGTTTGCGCCGATCAGCCGGTTGTCACCGTCAAAAAAGGCAAATCCGTCCTGTATTGTCTGAATCGAGTGCCACAAGCGGCGTTCGGCAACCTCGATCTTGGCGTTGGCCACGCAGAGGTCGGATTTGACCTTTTCGTTTTCATCCCGAACGGTTTCAACCTCAGCCTGCGTTTCGCCAATTCGTTTGGTCAATGCCATGGCATGTTGACCCAGTTTGCGATTGGCTGCCGACAGCTCTGCCTGCTTCAGGGCCAGCACCCGTTCAGCTGCCAAGCGCGCGCGCCGTTCCTGTGCCAATTTATGTGCAAGACTCATTTGATTGATTCCAGAACGTTCTGCACCCAGCATCCCGACAGAGGATGAAAAACTGTTTAAGCCGTTGCACAACAGGCGCACGCCATGCAACGCTGTGCCCAAAGAGGAGGGCACCATGCGCCGCTTTGTTTTTATTTCAATAACTTACGTCATTTCGCTTTTGGTCCTGCCCAGCGCCACCCAGGCGCAAGATGCAGTGCCTGAATTCCGTTACATCACGACGCGGGACGTGGATTTTTATGGCTCGGATCTGGACGCCCTTTTCGATACCGATCTGAAGTCCTGCATTCAGGCCTGTTCCGCCAATACGCGTTGCACCGCGTTCACCTACAACACCCGATCCAATGCCTGTTTTCCAAAAAGTGGTGTAAACCGGCAAGAGGCCTATCAGGGGGCTGTGTCTGCGCAGAAGATGCTTACTCCAGATCAGACCCAAACATTGGCAAAAACGCGTGCAAATGCGTTGAGTGTACTTGGTACTGCTGACCTGAAGCAGGCCGCAGATCAGGCACGCGATCTGGGCTTTGTTCATATGGCGCAAGGCAACGACCTGCAGGCTGTTCTGGGCGCGGCGCGCAGCGCGAGCAGCCCGCGGCAGGCGATGAATTGGACTGGTGTGGCGGTATCGCTCAGTGACGCGCCCGATTTATGGGTGGAATACGCGCGCCTGTTGTTGCAGACAAACTCTTCGGACTGGAGTGAACGGCGCGACCTGCGCAACCGTGCGCTGAATGCCGCAACCAATGGCTACTTGCGCGCCGATACTCCCGGCACGCAGGTTGCCGCCCTAATGACATTGGCCCGCGCCCTGGAAGAGGTCGAGCGCGGGCGCGATATGATCCCTGTGCTGCGGCTGGCAGAGCAAATCCAACCGCGCGAGGATGTACTGGCCGCGCTGAATGATGCCATCAAGAAATACGGGTTTCGCGTGGTCGACAGTTCTGTGGAAAGCGACGCCGTTGCACCGCGGATCTGCGTCGAGTTTTCAGAACCGCTGGTCAAGGCGGGGGTCGACTATGATCCGTTTGTCCAGCGCAACGATGACGGGTTGGTGGTACAGGCTGAGGGCAGGCAGCTGTGCGTTGGCGGTGTCGCCCATGGTCAGCGCTATCGCCTGACGCTACGCGAAGGCTTGCCCTCCGCCTCGGGCGAGGCGCTGAACCGCAATGTTGAGCTTGCCCATTACGTGCGCGACCGGGCGCCTTCGGTCCGGTTTCCCGGGCGCAGCTACGTTCTGCCGAAATCCGCTGATGCTGCGTTGCCCGTTGAAACGGTCAACGTCACCGAGCTGAACCTGATCCTGCGGAGGGTCAGCGACCGGAACCTGTTGCGCGCGGTGCAGCAGGATTTCTTCGGTCGTCCGCTTAGTGAATGGCAGGAAGCAGAATTTTCCGATGAAATTGCCGAGGATATCTGGACTGGCATCGCCGAAGTGGCCAACGAACTGAACCAGACCATGACGGCGCGCCTGCCCATGGCCGAGGCGATCGCGGATCAGCCCGCCGGTATTTATGCTCTGACCGCCCGTGTTCCGGGGGCTGATCCCTATGACGACCCGGGCGCAACGCAATGGTTTGTTCTGTCCGATCTTGGGATCAGCAGCGTGCTTGGCACCGACGGGTTGCACGTCACGGTGCGCGGGCTGAGCGACGCGGCACCCCGTGAAGGTGTCGAGGTTTCACTGGTCACAAGCGCAAATGCGGTCATCGCCGAAGCGCGAACGGATGAATCGGGTTATGTCCGGTTCGATCCCGGCCTGACACGGGGCAAGGGGGCAAGTGCGCCCGCGCTGGTGATGGCATCGACCGGGGACAGTGACTTCAGCTTTCTATCCCTGACCGATCCTGCCTTTGACCTGTCAGATCGTGGTGTTGAAGGACGTGCACCTGCGGGGCCGGTTGATGTTTTTCTAGCCACGGATCGCGGCGCTTATCGAGCCGGAGAGGTGATCCACCTCACCGCCTTGTCGCGCGATGGTGAGGCGCAGGCTATCGAGGGCCTGCCCCTGATTGCGATCCTGTATCGCCCTGACGGCGTGGAATACCGCCGAACCGTCTCGGATGGCGGCGTCGCCGGGGGACATATCTTTGCCCTGCCTGTTGCGGAGGATGCACCGCGCGGTGCTTGGCGGATCGAGATCAGGTCTGATCCCAAAAGCGATGCGTTGGCGCGGCAAACAGTGCTGGTAGAAGACTTCCTGCCGGAACGTATAGATTTTGAGCTGACCCTGCCGGACGCGCCCCTGCGTCCCGGCGACAGCCCTCCGCTTTCGATCGACGCGCGCTATCTGTTTGGTGCGCCGGGGTCGGACCTGAGCATCGACGGTCAGGTTATCGCACGCCCGGCGGACACAGTGCCGGGCTACGACGGGTATCGCTTTGGCCGCTATGACGCCGAGACATCGATCAAAAGCACCTATTTTGGTGACACGCGTACAGATGCAAACGGCAAAGCATCTATTGCCGTTGAAATCCCTGTGTTAGAGACGGAAGGGAAGCCAATTGAAGCCGAGGTTATTGCGCGACTGGCTGACGGCTCAGGCCGCCCTGTTGAACGTCACCTGAGCGTTCCTGTCCTGCCGCCGCAACCTGTCATCGGTGTCAAACCCCTGTTCGAGGACGTACTCCCTGAAGGTACCGAGGCCGCGTTTCAGATCATCGGCCTTGCACCCGACCTGAGCCCCAGCCCGATGCGCCTGCGCTGGACGCTGAACAAGATCGAAACGCGGTATCAATGGTATCAGCTTTACGGAAACTGGAATTGGGAACCGACAACCAGACGCACTCGCGTTGCCACCGGAGAGATTGACGTCGCCACTATTCCTTTGACGTTGTCCCAACCCGTGGACTGGGGCCGTTATGAACTGGTGGTCCAACGTATTGATGGCACCTTTACGGAAACCGCTGTCGATTTCCACGCAGGCTGGTATCAGGCCGCAGATGCTTCGACCACGCCTGACCGGCTTGAGATGTCGCTGGATCGCGACAGCTATCGCGCCGGGGAAACCGCACAGCTGCGCATCGTTCCGCGCATGGCAGGTATCGCCCAAGTCGAAGTGCTGTCGAACCGACTGATCCATCGCCAGATGGTTGCCGTAAAGGAGGGCGAGAGTGTTATCCCGATAGAGGTGACAGAAGATTGGGGTGCAGGTGCCTATGTCACTGCCACGGTGATCCGACCGATGGATGTTGCGGCCGGTCAGAACCCGGCACGCGCCATGGGCGTCGCCTATGCTGCCATTGATCCTGCGGATCGCACGCTGTCGGTTGCCATTGAGGTGCCCGAGGTTACCTCGCCCCGTCAAACACAGAAGGCCCTTGTTAGGGTCGAAAATGTTACAAGCGATGATCCAGTCTGGCTGACCCTTGCTGCTGTGGATGTGGGCATCCTCAACCTGACGGGGTTCGAAAGCCCAAGCCCGCAAGCGTACTATTTCGGGCAACGTCGGCTGGGTGTGGACCTGCGTGATGTTTACGGGCGGCTGATCAACGGCATGAACGGAACGATGGGTACGGTTCGCTCTGGCGGCGACAATGACAACGGGATGCGCCGCCAATCCCCGCCACCGACGCAAGATCTGATGGCGGTGTTCAGCGGCCCGGTTCAGGTCGGTGCGGATGGCGCGGTTGAGGTCGACATCCCCCTGCCCGCCTTCAATGGTACGGTCCGACTGATGGCCGTCGCGTGGTCACAAAAAGCCGTCGGTCAGGCCGAAGCTGACATGATCGTCCGCGATCCGGTGGTGGTTACTGCCAGTCTGCCGCGGTTTCTGGCCCCCGGCGATCAAAGTCGGATGCGGCTTGAGATTGTCCATGCGGATGGCGCATCCGGAGACATGGCGCTTGGCCTGACCACCACCAGTGGGCTGGAACTGGGCCCGGTACCGGCAAGCTTTCTGCTGGAGGATGGTGGCAAAGCGGTGTTCGACATCCCTGTAACGGCCCATGTTATTGGCGATCCAGAGATCAGCGTTTCCATCACCACGCCAGACGGGCGCGATCTGTCGCAAACCCTGCGGATGCCGGTGCGGGCCAATGATCCCGTGATTGCCCGGACACGGCGCTTTGCGCTGGGTGCGGGCGACAGCTTTTTGTTTTCGCAGGATGTTTTTGATGGGTTTCAACCCGGCTCGGCCAAGGCCATCCTGTCCGCCGGAGCACTGGCAAAGTTCGATATGCCCGGCCTGCTGGATCAGTTGAACCGTTACCCTTATGGCTGCACCGAGCAGATCACAAGCAAGGCGCTGCCGCTGCTTTACCTGTCATCTGTTGCGCAGGCCTCGGGGCTGGGCAATGGCCCGGAGGTGAATCAACGCATCACGGAATCAATCCGAAGCATCCTGACTCGTCAGGCTGCAAACGGTGCCTTTGGCCTGTGGCGCGCAGGCAGCGGTGATTTCTGGCTGGACGCCTATGTGACCGATTTCCTGTCGCGCGCCCGTGCGCAGGGGCACCCGGTACCGGATCAGGCTTTTGCGCAGGCCATGGATAACCTGCGCAATCGGGTCAATTATGCGCCGGATTTTGACGAAGGTGGTCAGGATATCGCTTATGCCCTGATGGTTCTGGCGCGGGAAGGCGCGGCGGCGATGGGCGATCTGCGCTATTATGCGGATGTCAAAGGGGATGCTTTCGACACGCCGTTGGCTGCAGCGCAACTGGGCGCTGCGCTGGCCTCGTACGGGGACCAGACCCGCGCAGACGCGATGTTCGCCCGTGCGGCGCGGATGCTGCAACAGGTGCCGAACGATCAGGAAAACCACTGGCGCGCGGATTACGGCACCCGCCTGCGGGATGCGGCGGGCCTGCTGACCCTGGCGGTAGATGCGGGCAGCGAGGCGATTGACCGCAACGCATTGATCCAACGGGTAAGCACGGGCCGCACTCCCCTGTCCACGCAAGAGGCCACATGGTCCCTGCTGGCGGCGCACGCGCTGGTGTCTGATCCGTCCGGCTCCGGTTTGACGGTCAATGGCGTGTCAGTATCCGGCCCCTTTGTTCAGGTTCTGCAATCCGGGCAGGCGGAAGAGGTCAACATCACTGCGACCGACGGTCAGGCAACCGATATCACCCTGACGGTGACCGGAATCCCCGAAGATCCGCCTGGGGCTGGTGGCACCGGCTATGCAATCGAACGGCAGTATTATTCGATGGACGGCGATCTGATTGACGCGGGCCGCTTTGCCGTGGGGGACCGGTTTGTCACGGTTCTGACGGTCACGCCGTTTGAAAGCGGTGGGGCGCGTCTGATGGTGGACGATCCCCTTGCCGCCGGAATCGAGATTGACAACCCGAACCTGCTGCGATCGGGCGATGTACGGTCGCTGGACTGGTTGGATCTGTCTGATGCCACACATACCGAGTTCCGCTCGGACAGGTTCCTGGCTGCGGTTGACCTGTCAAGGCGCCAGACCGTGACACTGGCTTATGTCGCCCGTGCTGTCACACCGGGCGTGTTCCACCATCCCGCGGCCTCGGTCGAGGATATGTACCGCCCCCAGAACCGTGCGCGAACGGCGACGGGACGGGTCGAGGTGCAGTGACTGGCCATCTTTCATATCCCTGTTTGGGCGGCTCTCATGCCTAGGGTGCCGCGCCTGTTATTTGCGCTGGCCGGTGCCCTCTATCTGGCGGCGTTGGCGCGGGATGGTGTCGACCGCTGGGTCGACGCCACGGTGCTGCCGCCCGTTCTGACTGAAACTTCGGTCGAGATGCGGGATCGTAACGGTGACCTCCTGCGTGTGTTTCCGGTTGCAAATGGCATCTGGAGGCTGCAGCCCGGCGCGGTCGATCCCAATTTCACCACCATGCTGGTCCGGTACGAAGACAAACGTTTCTGGACCCACGCGGGCGTGGACCCTGTCGCGTTGCTGCGCGCAGCCGGGCAAAGCCTTTGGAATGGGCGCGCGGTTTCGGGCGGATCAACCCTGACCATGCAGGTCGCGCGGCTGATCGAAGATGGATCGACCGGGCGTTGGAGTGGCAAATTTCGCCAGATTAGGGTCGCATTGGCGCTGGAACGGCAGCTGAGCAAGACACAGATCCTGAACCTCTACCTGACCCATGCCCCCTATGGCGGCAATCTGGAAGGTATCCGTGCCGGTGCCCGCGCCTGGTTCGGCAAAGAAGCAACCCGTTTGACCGCCGCACAGGCGGCCCTGCTGGTCGCTTTGCCGCAATCCCCGGAGGCGCGGCGCCCGGATCGCAGACCCGAGACAGCCCAAATTGCCCGTGATCGGATTTTGCGCAGGTTAGAGCGCCACGGCGTATTGACCAAGGCTGAGACGCACGCAGCCCTGACGGAAACCATTCCTGATCAAATGATCCCGTTTCCGCGCCTTGCACCCCATCTGACCGACCGCGTGAAAGGCCAAACCCGTGCAACCGGTGTATTTGATCTGACCCTGGATGCAGGGGTGCAAGCCCGGTTGGAAACTGTGGTCGCTCGGGCCGCCGCGCGCGTCGGGCCGCACGTGTCCGCTGCGCTGATCGTGGCAGATCATCGCGACGGTAAGATTTTGGCCTCGGTCGGGTCAGCCGGGTATCAGGATGCACGACAAGGGTTCGTGGATATGACCCAAGCCGTGCGGTCGCCCGGATCGACGCTGAAACCTCTGGTTTACGGGCTGGCATTCGATCAGGGGCTGGCCCATCCGGAAACCCTGATCCGCGATAGCCCGGTGATGTTCGGGCGTTACGCCCCGCGAAACTTCGATGGCGTTTTCCGGGGCGATGTAAGGGTTCGGGACGCGCTGCAATTGTCGCTGAATATCCCTGTCGTGCGCCTGACGCACGAGCTGGGCCCTGCGCGCGTGATGGCAGCACTGCGGACAGCAGGATCAGAACCGCGCCTGAGCAGTGGTACACCCGGATTGGCAATATCCTTGGGTGGCGTCGGTCTGAGCTTGCATGATCTTGTGCAGATCTACGTGATGCTGGCCGCTGGTGGGCAAGGCCCGATTCTGCGCCATGACGCCCTGGCTGATGCACGGCTCACCTCTCGTGTTTTGTCCGAAACCTCAGCATGGCAGATTGCGGATATCCTATCCGGGATCACACCACCCACGGGCAGCACTTCAGGGGCGCTGGCCTTCAAAACGGGAACCTCTTATGGGCACCGCGATGCCTGGGCCATTGGTTTTGACGGGCAGCATGTCATCGGGGTCTGGCTGGGACGCGCGGATGGCACACCTGTTCCCGGCGCATTCGGAGGGGACGTTGCCGCGCCGCTTCTGACCGAGGCTTTCGGCCTGCTGAAACCCGAACTCACGCCCCTGCGCCCACCGCCACCATCAACACTGTTGGTTGGCGCGGCGCAATTGCCGCAACCGTTGCAACGTTTCCGGCCCCGCGCGGCGGCTTTCGAAACGGACCAAACCGCACCTGATCTGTTGTTTCCACCAGAAAACGCTGTGTTAGAGACTTTCGGGAGCCCTCTCACGGTGAAACTACGCGGTGGTGTCGGGCCGTTTTCCGTTTTGACCAACGGCGTGCCTGTCTTGACCGGGCAACGGCAGCGAGAATTCGAAATTCCCAATCCCGGACCCGGATTTACCTCACTTGTGGTGGTGGATGCACAGGGCCAATCCGACCGGGCCTCGTTCCGGATCGACCAGAGCGCGCCCGGTTCCCGTTAAAGAACAGCAATGGGCCAGCGTTAACGCCGCCCTTCCCGCAGCCAACCGCCCAGCAGAAAGCCTCCAGCCAGCAGCAAGACAAGCCAGGGCGGCAGCAACCCGGCCTGCGTGACATCCCGCGTCTCATACGCGTTGCGTGGGGTCAGACCGATCCAACCCCGACCGGCGGCGGGGCGTCCGGCGCGTACGTTGCGGATCGACGGCAGCCCATCTTCCAACCGGATCACACCGCCCCGCAACCTGGCCAGCACCGGTTCAAGGACATCACCAGTCGCGATGGTGCGCTCGAACTCCTTCGGTGCAGCAGGGCCAAGGCCGATCACAGCCATGTGGTCGCCTTCCTGCAAACGATAAAGGCCGATCTCGGGGCCGTAATACTGCGCTTCAAACCGACCCGGAGAAACCTCTTTCAAAGTAATCTCCAACGTCTCGCCATTCGGCAAGGTGACTGTTACCGGGCCGACTTCTGTCCCGAGCGTCTGACGAATGATGCGCATGGACTGACCGTTGGCCTCGGCCCACAACGCCTCTTCTTCCAGTTCCGGTTCCTTCATCATCCAATGGGCCAGCCTGCGCAACAGCTCCAGCTGCGGACCCCCTCCTTCGAAGCCACGACTCCAAAGCCAGGCATGGTCAGACGCAAGCATCGCAACGCGCCCTTCGCCGACACGGTTCAGGACAAGCAGCGGACGATCCTCGACCCCGGTCATCAGCACGTCGCCCGAGCGATGTTTCACGTCGATCTGTCGCAACCACGCCCCCCAATCCTCGGATTCTCCAAGGTTGGTCGTGACCGGGTGACGATGCCCCAGATCACTGACCATCGGCACATATCGTTCCTCGATCACCCGCGCGGTTGGCTGAGCTGGCAGAACTGGCGCCAGGGGCGAGCGGAAGATGCTGTCGGCACCGGCGAAATCAGGTCCGGCGGCAACCAGGACCGCGCCGCCTTCGTTGATGTAGCTTGTGACATTGTCCAGATAGATCGCAGGCAGAATCCCGCGCCGCTTGTAGCGGTCAAAGATGATCAGGTCGAAATCGTTGATCTTTTCCAGAAACAACTCACGCGTCGGGAAGGCAATCAGCGACAGCTCGTCCACCGGCACACCATCCTGCTTTTCAGGCGGGCGCAGGATGGTGAAATGCACCAGATCAACAGAACTGTCGGATTTCAACAGGTTACGCCACGTGCGACCACCCGGATGCGGTTCACCCGAGACCAGCAGCACGCGCAGGCGGTCCCTTACGCCGTTCATCTGGATCAGGGCCGTGTTGTTGCGGTCGGTCAACTCGCCCTCAGCCTGAGGAACGGAAAACTGGATCACGTTGCGCCCGCCATGGGGCAATGTGACGGGCAGTTCGACATCGCGACCGATTGGAATGCTGAACTGTTCGGGCTCGCCCCCATCCACCGAAATTTCCAACGGTGCAGATGTTGCACCTGCGGGGGCAGCTCCGCTGTCTTCGACGCGCAGGGTCAAGGTCACCGATTCACCAATGATGGCGAAAGCAGGGGCGTTTCGGACAATAAGCCTGCGATCCCAGTCGCTTTCCCGCCCGGTTTGCAGCAGGTGCATCGGTGCGGGCAGATCCGGGGCCTGATCGACATCATGCACTATCCCGTCGGACACCACGAGGATACCGGCAATACGCGCACGCGGCTCTTCGGCCAGGGCCTCGTTCAGGGCTGCCATGATCTGCGTGCCCTCATCGCCTTCACCATCGCCGACCCGGATGCGGCGCAGTTCTGTATTGTCGCGTGCCTCGATCTCGGTGGCCAAATCCTCTGCGGCCATAGCCGTTTGTTCCACCCGGTCTGAAAGCGCCTGGCTGGCGCTTTCATCCTCGAACATCAGAACGATATCTGTCAGAGGTGCACGATCCTCGATCTGATAGACCGGGCCGGACAGCGCAGCGATGATCACCAGCGCCGCCAACCCACGCAAGGCCCATCCCGACAATCCACGCCACAAAGCCAGAACGACTCCGGCCACGGCAATCATACCCACGACAAGCAGCATCGCCCACGGGATCAGCGGATCGAAGATGACGGTTCCTGTCATTGTCCCAACCTGTCCAGAAGGGCGGGCACGTGAACCTGATCGGATTTGTAGTTCCCCGTCAGCACATGCATCACCAGATTGACACCAAAACGATTGGCCAACTCGCGTTGCCGTTCCCCGGCATAACCGCGCCCGACGGGCAACAGGGCCTGCCCGTTGCGATCCACCGCCCAGGCACCGGCCCAGTCATTGCCGCCGATGACCACCGGCGTCACATTGTCGTTCAGATTGCGGAAAGGCATCCCGTCGATCTGTTCTGCATCCAGCGGCGCGGCTTCAACCCAAACCTCGGTGCCTGAATATCGGCCCGGAAAATCCTGTAACAGGTAGAACGTGCGTGTCAGAACATGATCACGCGGAATCGGCTCTAATGCAGGGATATTCAGCGGTCCGGCCAGTTGTTGCAGTTTGCGGCCATTTGGGCTGGAGGCACCGAAACTGGCGATATCCGCATCACGTGTGTCAAACAGGATCATCCCTCCGGACCGCAGATAGGCGTTCAGCTTGACATAGGCCTCGGCTGAAGGTTGCGACTGGTTCGCTGAGATCGGCCAATAAAGCAACGGAAAGAACGCCAGCTCATCCCGTTCCAGATCAACACCGATGGGGTCTGCGGGTTCAACCGATGTGCGATAGAGCAGGGTTTGGCCAAGCCCGCGCAACCCGGCTTGCGCAATATCATCTACCTGCGCATCGCCAGTCAGGACATGCGCCAATACCAGTTCGTGGGTCGCAGCCAATGCAAACTCGGTGTCCTCAGGCGTTTGCGCGTGACCTTCGGGTACCAACAGGACACCGGTCAACGCCAAGGCCGTTGTTCGGGCCAAACCCAACCTGCCCGACAAAGCAAGCGATGCAATAACATCGACTGTCAGCAAAATCAGTGCAAGGCTGAGCAACAGACCGCCCAGTGGCGTTTCCGTACTGACCTCCTGCCCTTTGATCGGCACATTCGCGGGCCAGACAACAGGGCGCAGCTGAGTTTCTTCCGAAACGACGTTCAACGCCAGCTTCTGCTTGCCACTTTCATAAAGACCCGGACGCAGTTCCGGCCCGATCTGGCCCGATATCAGTTCAACCCCGTCGACACCTGCCAGGGTTCCGGCATCTGACAAGGTGCCAAATCCGTCCATGATTTGTACCGGCTCCCATGTTGTTCCCAGTAACTGAGCCTCTTGCCGGGACTTTGCAGCCGAAGCCACGGCCAGCCGATCCAGCATTTCAACGAACAGGCCCGACAGTGGCAGGCTCGACCATTCTGCATCGGCGGTCACATGGAACAACACCACCTGCCCCAACCCCAACGCCTTACGAGTCACCAAAGGCGTGCCGTCAGACAGTGAGGCAATTACGCGATCCGCCAAGTTAGGGTCTGGTTGTGCCATGACCTGAGTGGAAACGACCACGTCATCAGGGATGTCCAGTCCATAGAAGGGCGAGGTTTCGGGGAATGGTGCCAAGGTCTTGGCCTCACCCCAGCTCATCGCGCCGCCGACAGATCGCCCACCGCTGCGCAGCCGTGCAGGCAGCAGGGTGTCTTCGGTGTCACGCCCAAGATCGCTGGCCGCCATGCGCGGGCCGGCAAAGCGCAGCAACAAACCGCCCTGTTCGACCCATTCAATCAGGTCCGCCTTTTCCGGTTCCGACATCTGGGCCACATCTGACAGAACAATGACATCCGGATTGGCGGGCAGAACTTCGGGTAGGCCACCATCGACGAAATCCGCCGTGGGGCTCAGGACCTGAGTCAGATAATGCAGGGGTGACAGCAGCTCCAGACCTTCGCGGTTCAAACTCCCGGCAATCAGCGCGACCTCGCGACGACGCAGGCTGTCATCGGTCAGGGTCACGGCCCCGGCAGACCTTTGGCCCTGGATTTCGAACCGCGTGATCCGCGCGCGGAGTTCGGATGGCAGCGCCAGATCGACCTGCGCCGAAGCGTTCCCGGCTTCCAGGGTCAGTTCCACTGAATGTAGCACACGCGCCGTTCCGGCCGGGTCGCGCCCTTGTGCCAATACTGTCACACGTTCCTCGGGTCCGGGGCCTGCGCGCTGCACTGTCAATTGGATCAACCCGTCCTGATAAGCGGCAGGCAGGATCGCCATGGGCCGGGACGCCGCCTGATAAACCACCACATCGCCACGAGCCTGCAAGCTGGAGACCAGCGCCGCATGATCCACATAATCCAGCCGGTCACTGAACCAATGGGTGTCAAACCCCCCATCAATTGAATTTAGTGCCGCAATGGCCTGTGCGATCTGAGGTTCGGTCGGCTGCCATGGGTTGGGCATCAATCCCGGCAAATGTCCCCGCCATGCCTCGGCCGCCTGAAAAACAGGTGTTTCCGGTTCGGTCAGGCGCAGGATAGCCACCGTGCGCCCTGCGCGACCGGCCTCGGTCAGTTGCGCATCGATCTGATCCAGCGTGGCCGACCATCGGGTCGCGCCTGCCCAACTGGCGTCCAACACCATCAGCAGCGGCCCGGACCCGATCTCATCCCGCGACGGGTTCAGAACCGGACCGGCCAGACCTATGATCACCGCCGCAGCTGCCAGCATCCGCAGCAGCAACAGCCACCACGGCGTGCGGTCCGAAACGCTTTCGTCATCCTTCAGGCCCAAGAGCAACGTCACCGCCGGGAACATCCGACGGATCGGCGCCGGCGGCACCGCGCGCAGGATCAGCCACAGGATCGGCAGGGTCAGAAGACCCAGCAGCACCCATGGAGCGGTAAAGCCGATGCCCGCCAGAACCGTCATCGCGTTCCCCCGTCCAGCGCACGATATATCCACAACAGAGCCGCTTGCGCGCTATCGCCCGTGTGATGCAGGCCCATTTGCCAGCCAGTCGCCCGGCAAAGCTGCGTCAGCGCATCCTTACGGTGGGCGAGGCGTTGCAGATAGCGGTCCCGCAGCTCTGCCGCCTTGAGCGTTTCGTGCCGGACGGACCCCCCGACGCTTTCGAAAATCGTACGCCCACGATAAGGAAATGTCTCTTCGCCCGGGTCCAGCACCTGAAGGATTACGCCGCGAACACCACGGTCTGCGGCTTTGGTCAGGGCCAGTTCAACTTCGTCCATTGGACCAAGAAAATCCGAAATGAACACGGCACGGGCATGCGGGATCATGGCGCGATGTTCAGGCGGGGCGTAATCCGTTTGATCATCCTCGGACCAGGCTTGCGCCAGCCGGATGATCTGCGCATTGCCACGCCGGGGTGGCAAGGTCGTGCCTGTCAGGCCAACACGCTCTCCACCGCGGACCAGCAGGATGGACGTTGCCAGTCCCAAAAGCCGGGCGCGATCTGCCTTGGTCGGCAACGATTTGTCGGACGCAAACCGCATCGACGCCCCCTGATCGACCCAAAGCATTACCGATTGCGCGATCTGCCATTCGCGTTCCCGCACATATTGCTGATCTCCACGCGCCGAGCGGCGGTGGTCGATCATCCGGCGACTGTCCCCGATCTGTGCTGGGCGGTATTGCCAGAAATCATCCCCCATGCCAGAGCGCCGCCGTCCATGGTCACCCAGCAGAACGGTGCCCGCCAGATGCTCGGCCCGCGCCAAAAGGGGCGGCAGCCGCGATGCCTCGGCCTCGGATCTTTCGCGAAGGGTCAGCGCGGCATTCACGCTGCCGCCTCGGTCCGGATCAACCCGACAGCAGTCGAGTCGATCAGGTCGGCCAAACTGTCGCCGCGTGCCCGTGCCGCAAAGTTGAGAGCCATCCGGTGACTAAGCACCGGGCGTGCCATATCCAGCACATCCTCGGCATTGGGTGCCAGACGCCCCTGCAACATCGCACGTGCCCGAACCGTCATCATCAGCGCCTGCGCAGCGCGTGGCCCGGGACCCCACGCGACGGTTTCGGCAACCCGTTCGGATACACCCGCTTCTTCTGGGCGGAAGGCCCGCACCAGATCAAGGATCAGCTCGACAACCGAGTCCCCGACGGGCATCCGACGCAGCAGGACCTGCGCAGCCAGCAACTCTTCCTTGCTGAAAATCTGATGTGCTTCGTCTTCGTCAACACCGGTCGTGGCCAGCAGAATATCCCGCTCGGTCTGGCGGTCGGGGTATTCTACATCGATCTGCACAAGAAACCGGTCCAGCTGCGCTTCGGGCAGGGGATAGGTGCCTTCCTGTTCGATCGGGTTTTGCGTGGCCAGAACGTGGAATGGCACACCAAGGGAACGGTCCTCACCGGCTACTGTCACCGTACGCTCCTGCATCGCCTGCAGCAGCGCAGATTGCGTTCGCGGGCTTGCGCGGTTGATTTCATCCGCCATCAGCAGCTGACAGAAGATCGGGCCTGGAATGAAACGGAAATGGCGGCTGCCATCATCGGCCGTATCCAGCACCTCAGATCCAAGAATATCGGCTGGCATCAGGTCGGGCGTAAACTGAATGCGATTGCCATGCAGCCCCATCACCGTTGACAGGGTTTCAACCAGACGCGTCTTGCCCAAGCCCGGCAGACCGATCAGAAGGGCGTGACCACCGCACAAAAGCGCAGCCAGGGTCAGGTCAACGACCCTTTCCTGCCCGATGAAGCGGCGGGTGATCGAGGCCTTGGCCTCTTGCAGCTTGTTTTCCAGCGCTTCGATCTCGGCTACGAGGTCGGCAGGTTCGTTCATGACTTTCCCTTCCGTGGACGAATATGATTGAAGTGTATCGCGCTGAGAGGAAATGGCAAAAGCAATGAGCGGACAAAAACCTGTGAAACCCTCGCCCGACGGATTGGCCGCATCGGTTAAAGCCGCCAAAACCCGAGGTTTACCGCCCGTTCACCTGTGGAATCCCCCGTTTTGTGGCGATCTGGACATTCGTGTCGCAAAAGATGGTACATGGAGTTATTTAGGCTCGCCCATCAATCGGTTCGAGCTTGTGAAGCTTTTTTCCTCAATTCTTAAGAAAGAAGACGGGAAATATTATCTGGTTACTCCGGTTGAAAAGGTGGGAATCACTGTCGAGGACGCGCCGTTCATCGCCGTGGATTTCGAGCAAACCGGCGAAGGTCAGACGCAGAACCTGACCTTTCGCACACAAGTGGACGGCATCGCTGTTGCAGGGCCCGCTCATCCGATCCGGGTTGTTATTGATCCCGCAACAGAAGAACCGTCACCCTACATATTGATCCGCGCCAACCTCGAAGCCCGCATAGACCGCAAAAGTTTTTACCGCCTCGTCGAGATTGGCAGCCACCATGAGGGCTGGTTTGGTGTCTGGTCAGGTGGACAGTTCTTCCCGCTCATCCCTTCAGCAGATCTTGGCTGACCGAGATGCGCGATCCTGGGCCAGTACTACGGCCAAAGCAACCACGCCCGCGCCCAGCGCACGGGTCCAATTCCAGTCTTCCCCCAACATCAGCATGATCAGCATCACGTAAAACGGGGCGATATTGATGTGAAACGAAGCCAGCGCCACGCCCAGCTTGCCCACGGCCGAGATGAACAGCACCTGGCTGAGCCCCAGTGATATCAAGGCATAGATCCCAAGCATCCCCCATTGCTGCCCATCAATGGCAGCGGTTGGCAACACATCCATTCCCAGCTGGGCCGCCCCAAAACTCAACACCGCGGCCATGAGCAACCCACCGACGAAGGTAATCGTACAGCGCCCGATCTGACTAAGTTCGGGGAAGTCGCGCGCAGTGGCCATGCTGCCCCAGCAAAACAGGCCCGTTGCAAGGATCGCCAGAACCGCGCCCAGCCCCAGCTGTTCGGGCGCGGCGGTGCTGGTTGCAATCAGCCCACCCAGAACCGACACCAGAACACCCAACGCAAAGGTCCACTTCAGCCGTCGGGTTCCTGCCATCAGCTCCAGTACCGTTGCCAGCAAAGGCGCGCAGGATGCAATGATCGCGACTGTCACCGGGTCCGTCATTTTCTGCGCAACGATCAGCAGAAACATGGCAAAGCCAAAACCAAAGCCGCCGACAACCATCGCCCGGCCCCATCTTGCGCGTAACACTCTGCTGGGGCCATCCAGCAGGATCCAGACCGGTATCAGAACGGCGATCGCCAGCGCCAGGCGCGCGGTCAGCAATGCAACAGGGGGCCAGGTTTGCAGCAAAACTTCCGCCGCCGGGAACCCCGCCGCCCAGGTAATCATGGAGGCAACCGCCAACCCATTCCCTGACAACGCAGGGTTTCGGCCACCAGACATAGCGGTAGTTGCCCCGCGTACGGGTTCCGGGCTCATCGCCATTGGATTCGGACCTTTTGTTAATGCGGCACCCGTAATGACGCGCCGCGCTGTGCGGACCCTTGCTGATTCGGAGCAAGCGATCTGGTCGATTTTCGACAATCTGTCGTTTTCGATCCCTTCCCCGAAAATCATCCCTTGGTTATGGTCGGATCAACACAACCACTGACCGCTCATGCCCAGATTTGCTGCCAACCTTTCACTGCTATTTACCGAAATGCCTTACCTGGAGCGGTTTCAGGCTGCGTCAGATGCCGGGTTCACAGCGGTCGAGGTCTTGTTTCCTTACGACATCGCCGCGACGGAAACCCGCCGCGCCTTGCTTGCCAACGGGTTGGAGCTTGTGCTGATCAACGCACCACCGCCCAACTACACCGGCGGTGCGCCGGGTTACGCAGCAATCCCCGATGGTCAATCGCGGTTCCAGTCGGACATTCGCCGTGTCCTGCGATATGCAAGGGTGCTACGCCCCGGCCTGATCCACATCATGTCCGGATACGCTACCGGGCCGGATGCATTGAGTTGTTTTGTGCAAAATCTGCAATGGGCCGCCGATTTCGCCCCACAGCAACAATTCACCATCGAGCCGCTCAACCCGGTTTCACAGCCCGGATATTTTTTGAACGATTACGATCTGGCAGCAGAGGTGCTCAACCAGGTGGATCGCCCGAATGTCGGCCTGCAATATGACAGCTTTCACGCCCATATGATCCATGGCGACGCGCTGGCTGTCTGGGACCGCTTTCATCCGCAGGTGGTCCATGCCCAAGTTGGCGCAGCCCCGGATCGCACGGAACCGGGTCGCGGACCAACGGATTTCAAGGCCTTGTTCTCGGCCATGGACGCGGCAGGTTATAGCGGCTGGATCAGCGCGGAATACACACCCTCAACTCAACGCACCTGCGACACACTCGACTGGATGCGGGACTTGCACTGGTAATTTTCATTCAGATACCGCACATCAAGGGCATTGCGACCATTAGGATGCCTGCCTTGATACCAGCCCGCTATGCCCGTGCCGTTTTCAGCCTGATCATGTCCGGCCTCATGTCCTTGATTGTAACGGGGATCGCGACGGTCAAAGCAATCGGGTTTAACCCCGGCACAGTTGGCGACTGGATGGCGTCCTGGGCATTTTGCTGGCCCATTGCCTTCACCGTAATCCTGCTGTTTGGCCCGTCCGTGCAACGAATGGTGAACCGTATGGTCAGGCCGCAGGGCTGACCCGCTGCAAGGACAGCCCGCCGAGGACTGATGAACAACGCCGCTAGTGCGCCTCAGCCCAGTTTGCACCCTTCCCGGCATCCACGACCAGCTTCACATCCAGTTTGACCGCAGGATCCGAAGCGCCCTCCATCACGTCTCGGGCCACGTCGATCACCTGATCCACTGCATCTTCGGCCACTTCGAACAGCAACTCGTCGTGAACCTGCAACAGCATCCTGGCAGGCAACCCGTTGATCGCATCGGGCATTCGCACCATCGCGCGCCGGATCACATCCGCCGCCGTACCTTGAATTGGCGCATTGATCGCTGCGCGGCGCGAGAACCCGGCATGTGGCCCTTTGGCATTGATCTCGGGCGTGTGAATCTTGCGCCCGAACAGGGTTTGCACATAGCCGTGCTCTTTCGCGAATTCGACTGTGTCGTCCATATAACGGCGAATGCCTGGGAAACGTTCGAAATAACGATCAATAAAGCCCTGCGCCTCGGCCCGCGGAATGCGCAGGTTTCGGGCCAGACCAAAGCCCGAGATGCCGTAGATCACACCGAAATTGATTGCCTTTGCCTGACGGCGGATATCAGGCGTCATCTCATCCAACGGCACATCAAACATCTCGGACGCGGTCATGGCGTGAATATCCAAACCGTCCGAAAATGCCTGTTTCAGAGCCGAAATATCAGCGATATGGGCCAGAATCCGCAACTCGATCTGGCTGTAGTCGAGGCTTAACAACACATTGCCCGGCTCGGCGATGAAAGCCTCACGAATACGCCGCCCTTCTTCTGTCCGCACCGGAATGTTTTGCAGGTTCGGATCGGTCGAGGCCAGACGCCCTGTATTTGCTCCGGTGATCGAATAAGACGTATGCACCCGACCTGTGTCGGGGTTGATATGGGTCTGCAGCGCGTCGGTATAGGTCGATTTCAGCTTGCTCAGCTGCCGCCAGTCCAGAACACGGCGCGGCAGTTCATGCTCGGTTGCGAGGTCTTCCAGAATATCAGCGCCGGTCGAGTATTTGCCGGTCTTGCCTTTCTTGCCACCTTCCAGACCCATTTTGTCGAACAGGATTTCGCCCAGCTGAGCAGGCGACCCGACATTAAAGCTTCCTCCGGCCAGCTCGTGAATTTCAGCCTCTAACCCGGCCATTTTCTGGGCAAATGCGTTGGACATCCGGCTCAGGACATCACGGTCGACCTTGATGCCATGCATCTCCATCTCGGCCAGCACCGGCACAAGCGGCCGTTCCAGCGTCTCATAGACCGTGGTCACCTGCGCCCGGTGCAATTGCGGCTTGAACAGCTGCCACAAACGCAAGGTGATGTCCGCATCTTCGGCGGCATAAGCCGTGGCCTCGTCAATCGCGACCTTGTCGAAGGTAATTGCCGATTTTCCCGACCCCAGCAGCGGTTTGATCGGGATTGGTGTGTGGCCCAGATAACGCTCGGACAAGGTGTCCATCCCATGCCCATGCTCACCGCCATGCATGGCGTAGGACATCAGCATCGTATCGTCGATGGGTACCACGTCGATGCCATACCGCCTGAAGATCTTGGCATCATATTTCATGTTCTGCCCGATCTTGAGGACCGACAGGTCCTCGAGCATCGGTTTCAAAAGCCTCAGGGCCTCATCCAATTGCATCTGCCCTTCTGCCAAAGCATCCGAGCCAAACAGATCATCCGCTGATCCATCGCGGTGGGTCAACGGGATGTAACAGGCTTCTCCGGCCTCGACACACAGCGAAATACCCACCAGACCGGCAATCATCTCGTTCAGGCCCGTGGTCTCTGTGTCCACAGCAACCCAACCACGCTCATAGGCCTGGTCAATCCACTTTTGCAGGGCCGCTGCATCACGCACGCATTCGTATTTCGAGCTGTCAAACGGGATCACCTCGGCCTCGACCGCTTCCACCGCTGGCGCAGGGGCGTCGGCAATCACCGGAGCCTCAACCCCCAGCTTGTCAGCGATACGCTTGGTGAGGGTGCGGAACTCCATCTCAGCCAGAAACGCCAACAGCGTGTCCGCATCGGGGTCCTTCACCTCAAGGTCGTCCAAGGTGAAATCCAGCGGTGTATTCTCGTCCAGTTGAACCAGTTTCTTCGAAAGCTCGATCTGGTCTCGCATTTCGATCAGGGTCTGGCGGCGTTTAGGCTGCTTGATCTCATCTGCCCGGTCCAGCAGGGTCTCCAGATCGCCGAATTCGTTGATCAGCAAAGCCGCCGTCTTGACCCCGATTCCCGGCGCCCCCGGAACATTGTCGACGCTGTCACCGGCCAACGCCTGAACATCGACCACACGTTCCGGTCCGACCCCGAACTTCTCGACCACGCCATCCCGGTCAATGCGTTTGTTCTTCATCGCATCCAGCATTTCGACGCCGTCCCCGACCAGCTGCATCAAATCCTTGTCGGAACTCACGATGGTCACACGGCCACCTGCATCCCGCGCCTGAACGGCGAGGGTCGCAATAATGTCGTCAGCCTCATAACCCTCCATCTCCTTGCAGGCGATGTTGAACGCTTTTGTCGCCTCGCGGGTCAGCGGCATCTGTGGGCGCAAATCCTCGGGCATCGCCTCGCGGTTGGCCTTGTAGAGGTCGTAAAGATCGTTCCGGAAAGTATGAGAACCTTTATCAAAGATCACTGCCACATGGGTCGGCGCATCTGCCCCGGTGTTTCCCTCGACATATTTCTGCAGCATGTTGCAAAAGCCCGAAACAGCCCCAATCGGCAACCCATCCGACTTGCGGGTCAGTGGCGGCAGCGCATGATAGGCCCGGAAAATAAAGGCCGATCCGTCGATCAGATGCAGGTGACACCCTTTTCCGAAATTCGTGGTCATTTCGCGCCCTCTCTGATCGTTTGCGAAAACACTAATGCCACGGGCGCAACGATAGAGCCACCCGCACCGCAGCCGCAAACTTCATCTTTTCATAAATACTCAATGCCCAGACAGGGCAACACAGGCTCAGGCGTCAGTCTGATGCCCGGCCAGAACATATTTGCAGTCGCAATAGGGGCATTCAACCCAGCCTGCGTCTTCTGGAATTTGCAGCCACACGCGCGGATGGCCCAACGCACCTTCGCCGCCATCACAGGCAACACGGGCGGTTTCGACGATCTTGGTTTCCGGCGCTTCGATGGTCACGGCTGGCGATCCTTCTTCGGTTGTCGGCCACGCGGGCATGTATTAGGTGCGTTTATGAGCGATGATCAAACCGGGGGCAAGTGCCACATGTGCGACGCGGCAATCAGGATCGAAGGGCTGCGCAAAACCTATCGCGGAGGCAAGGGTCAGCCCGAAAAGCATGCGCTGAAAGGCATTGACCTGACCGTCCCGCGCGGCTCGGTTTTTGGTCTGCTGGGCCCGAATGGTGCCGGAAAATCGACCCTGATCAATATTCTGGCTGGTCTGGTGGTAAAATCGGCGGGTCGCGTGGCGATCTGGGGCTTCGACCAGGATCAGAATCCACGCCAGTCGCGATCGGCCATTGGTGTAATGCCACAAGAGCTCAACCTCGACCCGTTTTTCACCCCGCGCGGCGCGCTTGAGGTTCAGGCCGGTCTCTATGGCGTTCCGAAATCCCAACGGCGCAGTGATCAGATTCTGGAATTGGTCGGTCTCAGCGACAAGGCCGAGGCCTATGCCCGCACTCTTTCGGGCGGTATGCGGCGGCGGTTGCTGCTGGCCAAGGCACTGGTGCATCACCCGAAAATCCTTGTGCTTGATGAACCCACAGCGGGAGTGGATATCGAACTGCGCCAGATGCTCTGGGCCAATGTGCGCAAGCTGAACGAACAGGGCATGACCATCATCCTGACCACCCACTACCTGGAAGAAGCGCAGGAGATGTGCGACGAGATCGCCATTATCAACCACGGTGAAAAGGTCGCGCAGGACAGCACCGCCAACCTGCTGGGCCGCATGGACAGCCGCACCATGGTGATTGTGCCCGACAGCCCGATCATTGATCTGCCTGTGTCAGAAGGCGTCGAGGCAGCTCTCCGCGATGATGGCAGCCTTGTCCTGCAATACCGAAACATCCAGACCAGCGCCGAACAGGTTCTGGAATCGGTGCGCGCCGCGAATATCCGCATCCGCGACGTCCGCACCGAAGAGGCCGATCTTGAGGATGTATTCCTTGCCCTGACCTCGTCCCGTACCGAAGATCATCCGGCGGATGATCAGGATCAGCCACGCCGGGGCATCCACCGCGTCAAGCTTTAAGCCCGGTCTATTCGCGCCTGATAGCAGTTATTCCGCGCGGATCGCACGTGAATATAGGCAACGTCGGATCGGGAAAAGATATCCCTGACTTTTGCGCCGATCTGATCCGTCGGCGTGATCGCCCCAGTGCCATAGACGATCCTGTCATCCGTACCGTAGCCCTTGATCAGATAGTCGGGCGAGGTGGTCAGAATTTCGGGCAGCGCGTCTTCCTCGTACCGATCACATGGTGTTGCACACAAAAAGATCGGGCCGGTTTCCGCATAGGGATGTGTCTTTGAAAAAGGTCGATGTGCCAATATCAGCATCTCATCGCCCTCGGGGATATGTCGCAGGCAGTGGCGGCACGGGTTACCTACACCCGTCGAAACAGCGCGTTCCGGCGTTGAACCATATGCATCCGCGCCACCTGCCTGAAGAGCGCGTACATCGTTGGTGGGCAAAGCGGTGATTTTGAACATCTCGGATCTCCTTTTTGCTGACCATGCCCGTGCGACCGGACCCAATCGACCCGTTTCCTGCGCAAAGGACTCGAAAAAGAACAAAACGTGAATATAATGTGGAATCGCCATGTATGCCGAGCTGTCGATCACGTCGAATTTTACCTTCCTCACCGGGGCGTCGCACCCCGAGGAGTATATGGAGCGTGCCGTCACCCTGGGCCTACCCGCCATTGCGATTGCCGATGACAACTCGGTCGCCGGGATCGTCCGCGCCCATACTCAGGCGCGCGAGATCGCCCGCAAGGTCCGCGAACGGCTGGCGTGGGAGGCGCAGAATACCTCAATCGGTCCACCCTGCCCCGATCACATCCCCAGGCCGCCCTCCTATCCCATCCACGCGGTTCCCCGCCTGATCCCGGCGGCGCGACTGATCTTCACCGATGCGCCCATGGTCACCGCTCTGCCCCTGAACCGGCAGGGCTGGGCCAACCTGTGTCGCATCCTCTCCAAAGGCCGCCTGCGCGCCGAGAAAGGCGACTGCATCCTGCACCTGTCTGACCTGCTCGAATCTTCCGATGGCCTCCACCTGCTGCTGTGGCCACAGGCGGCGGGCTCTCCGGGCGGCGCGGGCGCGTGGCGGACACAGGCGCAGCAGCTGACGCGCCGCTTTGCCAGGCGGATGCATCTATTGATGCACCCCCGGTATGATGGCGCCGATAGCGCATTTTTCTCTTTATTAGAGACCGAAGCAAAACAGCTTGGCATCCTCACGCTCGCCAGCGCGACACCGATGATGCACCACGGCACCCGCCGCAAACTGGGCGATGTGCTGACTGCCATCCGCCTGCGTCGCAAAGTGGATGCATTGGGTCGGGACGCTTTGGCCAATGGTGAACAGCGCCTGCGCTCCGAGGCCGAGATGCTACGCATCTTCAAAGGTCATGAGGGGGCCGTTGTCCGCGCTTATGCGCTCAGCGAACAACTCACGTTCTCGCTGGACGAGCTGCGTTATGAATACCCCAACGAGGGCAGTACACAAGAAACCCCGACCCAGCGCCTGCACCGTCTGGCGCATGAGGGGTTGAAATGGCGTTATCCCGCCGGGGCGTCCGAAAAGGCGAAAAAAATGCTGGCGCATGAGCTGACGCTGATCGGCAAGCTGAAATACGAACCCTACTTCCTGACCGTCCGCGATATCGTCCATTTCGCCCGTTCGCGCAGCATCCTCTGCCAGGGGCGCGGATCGGCTGCCAACTCGGTCGTTTGCTTTTGCCTCGGCATCACCGAGGTCAGCCCCGAGATGGGCACCATGGTGTTTGAACGCTTCGTCTCCGAGGCGCGCGATGAACCGCCAGACATAGACGTCGATTTCGAACATGAACGCCGCGAAGAGGTGATCCAGCACATCTATGACCGCTATGGCCGCGAACGCGCGGGCCTCTGTGCCACGGTGGTCCATTACCGCGGCAAACGCGCCATCCGCGAGGTTGGACGCGCCATGGGCCTGACCGAAGATACAATCTCGGCGCTTTCCTCACAGCTTTGGGGCTTTTTCTCGGCCTCGGGGCTTGAGGCGCAACGGATGCGCGAAATTGGCCTCGACCCCGAAGATCGGCGCCTGAAACAGACTCTAATGCTGGTTTATGAGATCGACGGCTTTCCCCGCCACCTCTCGCAGCATGTGGGAGGATTCATCATCACCGAGGGTCGGCTGGATGAGCTTGTCCCCATCGAAAACGCCACGATGGAGGGCCGCACGGTCATCTGCTGGGACAAGGACGATATCGACAGTCTTGGCATCCTCAAGGTCGATGTCCTCAGCCTCGGGATGCTCACCTGCATCCGCAAGGCGTTTGACCTGATCGGCCAGCACCACCAGACCAGCTATACCCTCGCCACCCTGCCACCCGAGGATCCGGCAGTCTATGACATGCTCTGCAAGGCGGACAGCATCGGCGTGTTTCAGGTGGAATCACGTGCACAGATGAACTTCCTGCCGCGGATGCGGCCGCGTAATTTCTATGATCTGGTGATCGAGGTTGCTATCATCCGCCCCGGCCCCATTCAGGGCGACATGGTCCACCCCTATATCCGCCGCCGGAACGGAGAGGAGGAGGTCAGCTTCCCCTCGGACGCGCTGGGCGAGGTGCTGGGCAAAACGCTGGGCGTGCCGTTGTTTCAGGAACAGGCGATGCAGATCGCCATTGTCGGCGCGGGCTTCACCCCGGAACAGGCCGATCGGCTGCGCCGCTCGCTGGCGACCTTCAAGAAACATGGCAATGTCAGCGAGTTCCGCGCGCTCTTTTTGCGCGGGATGAAGCGCAACGGGTATGAACAGGATTTCGCGGAACGTTGCTTTTCCCAGATCGAAGGCTTCGGCTCGTACGGTTTCCCCGAAAGCCACGCGGCCAGTTTTGCGCTGCTGGTCTATGCCTCGGCCTGGATCAAATGCCACCATCCGGGCATCTTCGCCTGCGCCCTGCTGAATTCGCAGCCGATGGGGTTCTACGCGCCGGCCCAGATTGTGCGGGATGCGCGCGAGCATGGGGTGCAGGTGCGCCCGGTCTGCATCAATGCCAGCTTTTGGGACAATGTGATGGAGCCTGATGGCCATGGCGGGCTGGCGCTGCGGCTGGGCTTTCGCCAGATCAAGGGCCTGAGCGAGGAAGACGCCAGCTGGCTGACCGCCGCGCGCGGCAACGGCTACACCCAGGTCGACGATGTCTGGCGCCGCGCAGGCCTTGGACCATCGGTGATCGAACGGCTGGCCGAGGCTGATGCCTTCGCCGCCTGCGACCTGACCCGGCGCGAGGCGCTGTGGCAGGCCAAGGCAATTGCCACAGCCAAGCCTCTGCCCCTGTTTTCGCAAGATCTGGAGGGCGAGGCGCTGGACGAACCCGAGGCTTATCTGCCGCAAATGACGCTGGGCGAACAGGTGGTCGAAGATTACGTCGCCACCCGCCTCAGCCTGCGGGCGCACCCGGTGGCCCTGCTGCGGTACCTGCTGACGCCGGATGGGCGCGACAAAACCACCTCTGTTCCGTAACCCCGGAACACCCTATCTGCCAAAAACAGAGTCGAAATTCAGGCTGTCATGACCAGACCCATCCTTCCCCCGCGCTTTCCCGCGACGCCCGAGCAAATCAACGCGCAAGTTCGCGCCTTTTATGCCCGTGTCCGGCAAGACGCGGTTCTTGGGCCCGTATTTGCCAACCACGTCACCGACTGGCCCGCGCATGAGGACAAGATCGCCGCCTTCTGGCGCAATGCCATCCTGTATGAGCGCTGCTACGACGGCAATCCGCAACGGGTCCATATCGAACGGCCCGATGTGAAACCGGAATTCTTTGCCCATTGGCTGGATCTGTTCGAGGAGGTCGCCACCCGGACCCTGCCCGCGGAAACGGCCACACCGTGGGTCGCCTTGGCCCGCCGCATCGGTGTCGGCATGAAGGCAGGTGTCCAATCCGCACGACAGCCCAAAGACGCGCCGCCGATCCTGCGATGATCCCGGATCATGGCGGCCATGCGATGTTAGCGATAAAATAAGGGCTATTCGCGCCCTCGGAATAGGGTTAAGCAGCACTACGGACAGCCGGGAACCCTGCCTGCGCTGCTATGATGTATCGTCACCATACCAACATAGGCCGAGGCCGGATTGATGAGTGCTCAAAACAACACCCTGCGGGGGCTTGGCTATGCATTTCTGGGATTTGCCGTCTTTGCCAGCCACGACGCGCTGATCAAGGTGCTGGGCGGCACCTATTCAGTGATGCAGATCATCTTTTTCGCCACGCTGTTTTCGTTCGTTCCAATGGCCGTCACGATCCTGACCGACCGCACGACGGGAAACTTTCTGCCGCATCACCCATGGCTGGTGTTGCTGCGTTCGGGCCTGATGGTTACGGCCATGTCCTGCGCGTTTTACGCGTTTTCGGTTCTGCCACTGGCCGAGGTCTATTCCCTGCTGTTTTCATTCCCGTTGATCGTCACGGTACTGTCGATCCCGATACTGGGTGAAGTGGTCCGCGTTCAGCGCTGGGCTGCGGTTGGTGTCGGCCTGATCGGCGTCCTGATCGTTCTGCGCCCCGGTGCAACGGATATCACACTGGGCCACATGGCCGCCCTGATGGCCGCCTTCTGCAGCGCCTTTGCCTCGGTCCTGGTGCGCAAGATCGGGAAGGAGGAGCGCTCGGCCGTGCTGATCCTCTATCCGATGCTGCTGGCTATCGTCGTGATGAGCCTTGCCCAACCGGCTGTATACCAGCCGCCTTCCCTGCTTCATCTGGCGATGATGGCGCTGGTTGGGGTGTTCTCGGTCATCGCGCAACACCTGATCATTCTGGCCTACCGCGCCGCACCCGCCGGTGTCGTCGCCCCCAGCCAATACAGCCAGATCATCTGGGCAACACTGTTTGGAATGATCTTCTTCGACGAGCGCCCTGACATCTGGGTCGCCGTCGGTGCCAGCATCATCATCGCGTCCGGCGTCTATGTTGTTTGGCGAGAAAGCCGGGCCAACACCACCTCGGTCAACACCCCGGTTCTGCGGGTTCGGTCGCCGCGTTCAGATACCGGGGCGTCACGGCCTGGAAAGTAGGTCCAACAAAAACGGCGCGCCGATCAGCGCGCCTTGGTTGGAAAACTGTGGATTTTCTCTTAGTAGATAACCACCGAACGGATACTTTCGCCCTTATGCATCAGGTCAAAGCCGTGGTTGATGTCGTCTAGACCCATGGTGTGGGTGATCATCGGGTCGATCTCGATTTTGCCTTCCATGTACCAGTCGACGATCTTGGGCACATCCGTGCGCCCACGCGCGCCGCCGAACGCGGTACCGCGCCATGAACGACCGGTAACCAGCTGGAATGGCCGGGTCGAGATTTCGGCCCCTGCAGGTGCCACACCGATGATGATCGACTCACCCCATCCCTTATGCGCTGCTTCAAGTGCTGCGCGCATCACGCCGACATTGCCTGTGGCGTCAAACGTATAATCCGCTCCGCCCTTGGTCAGGTTGACGAGATACGGCACCAGATCGCCTTCAACTTCAGACGGGTTCACGAAGTCTGTCATGCCAAACCTGGTGGCCATTTCCACCTTGGAGGGGTTCAGGTCGACGCCGACGATCTGGTCTGCTCCGGCCAGACGCAGGCCCTGAATGACGTTCAGGCCGATACCGCCCAGACCAAACACGATTGCGCGGCTGCCGATTTCCACCTTGGCGGTGTTGATGACCGCGCCGATACCGGTCGTGACACCACAGCCGATATAGCAGATCTTGTCGAACGGCGCGTCCTCGCGCACCTTGGCCAGGGCGATTTCAGGCAGAACTGTGTGGTTCGAGAAGGTCGAGCAGCCCATGTAGTGCAGGATCGGATCGCCATCCGAGGTCGAGAAACGAGAGGTGCCATCGGGCATCAGGCCCTTGCCCTGGGTTTCCCGGATCGCCTGACACAGGTTGGTCTTGGGGTGCAGACAGTATTCACACTCGCGACATTCCGGCGTGTAAAGCGGGATCACATGATCGCCCGGCTTCAGGCTGGTTACGCCCGGACCCACTTCGACCACCACGCCTGCGCCTTCATGGCCCAGAATGGCCGGGAACAAGCCTTCGGGGTCGGCACCCGACAGGGTGAATTCGTCGGTATGACAGATACCGGTGGCCTTGATCTCGACCAGAACCTCGCCCGCCTTGGGGCCTTCGAGGTTCACATCCATCACTTCCAAAGGTTTGCCTGCCTGAATGGCGACGGCGGCACGGGTACGCATGCTACTTATCTCCCTGTCACTTTTGCCCCGACCCTGCGTCAATTACAGGGTGTTTTCAACCGTGCTTTCATGGCAGGTTGGCTAATTAATTGATATTGCAGAAACGACATTGCCAGAATGAGGAACGCCAATGCACCGATTTTTCCCGATCCTGTTCTTTCTGGCGGCCTGTGCTGAAACCCCGCCCGCGCCCGAAGACGCTTTGCTGCCGCCGGAACCTGCCCCGGTCGATCTGGCCTTTTGTCAGGGAGAAGATTTTTCCGATACCGTTGGCCAGCCGGTTTCGAACATTCAGGCAAACCTGCCCGCACGGTCGCGCGTGCTGGGCCCGGATGGCATCGCCACACAGGATTACCGCATCGACCGGCTGAACGTGTACGTGAATGGCGACGGGATCATCCTGCGGCTGACCTGCGGATAAGGGCGGACTCGACTCAGGCATCGATTCTCACTTAAGAACAAAGTAAGAACATTGTGATGCCTGCAAATGCCCAAACGCCGAATACTTTCGCTATGGTTCCCCCGTCTGGGGGCTGAACGGCTGATCCGCGCTGCGCGGGGGTTGCATACCGGGCCTTTGGCCATCGTGGCCGAACAGTCGAACATGCAGGTTATTACCTCAGTGAATGCCGATGCGCAGGCTGTCGGGCTGCGTATCGGCCAGCCGGTGCGGGATGCTCATGCCATGTGTGCCAACCTGATCACGCGGCACCGTAACGCCCCGGCCGAAGCCGCGTTCCTGGCCGCGTTGCGTCGCTGGGCGGGAAAGTTCAGCCCATGGGTGGCCGAAGAGGCCCCGGACGGGCTGATCGTCGATCTGTCAGGTTGCGCCCATCTGTTTGGCGGAGAGGAGGCGTTGCTGAACGTTCTTGAAACCGATTGCGCGGATATGGGCCTCAGCGTACAGATTGGCATCGCCGACACGCTGGGCGCAGCCTGGGCTTTGGCGCGCTATGCGGGGCAGGCGGCCACATCCGACCGCAATGGCGACGCCATCAGTCAGGAGGCCCGTGCCACCCGCGCCCGGGCGGGTAAACGGCGGCACTGGACCAAAGGCGGCACCGCGCCGCAAGTGAGGGCCCTGGGTGGAGGCGCGCGGATCGCACCGCCGGGTCAATCTTATGGCGCACTCAGCCCCCTGCCTATCGCCGCGCTGCGATTGGAAGATCAGGTTGTCGTGCAGCTGAACCGTCTGGGCCTGCGCCGCATCGGCGATCTGCTGGGTCAACCCCGCGCCAGCCTTGCGCGGAGGTTTGGACGCGGGCTGGTTCTGCGGTTGGATCAGGCCATGGGCAGCGCGCCCGAGCCTGTTTCGCCCGCCCGCCCGCCGCACCATTTCGCGGTGCGGATGACCCTGCCCAACCCGATTGGTCTGGTTGAGGATGTCATGGCTGCGGTTGATCGGGTTCTGCCAACGCTTTGCACCAAGCTGGAAGAAAAGGGGCGCGGTGCCCGCACCCTGCGGCTGGAGGCGCACCGCGCCGATCAGGCAGCTGAGGTTATCGAGGTCGGCCTGGCCCGCCCAACTTACGATAAATACCGCATTCGCCCTTTGTTAGAGATGAAAGTTGACAAGATCGACGCAGGCTACGGCATCGACATGCTGCGGCTTGAGGCGGTTCAGACAGAACCCATCCACGCCCGTACCGTGGCCGGCCATGCCGAAGCCCGCCGTGTGGCCCGCAACCGGCTGGCGGGCAACACCGCCGTGGATGATCTGATCGGCAAGCTGGGCGCGCGGGTGGGGCTTGAGGCGATCACCCGGCGCCATCCCGCGGCCTCGCACATCCCTGAGAAAACGGCGCAAACGCTGGCGGCGGCATGGTCGGAACCTGCCCGCGACTGGCCTGCGCCGCCACGCCCCCGCCCCCTGCTGATGTGGCAGCCTGAGCCGGTGATGGCACCGGAAACCCCTGACGTGCCCAGCGCCTTTCGCTGGCGCGGGCGTAACTGGCAGCTGGCGCAGGCCACCGGCCCGGAACGGATCGCACCGGAATGGTGGCTGGATGACCCGAACTGGCGCAGCGGCGTGCGGGACTACTGGGTTGTAGTGACACAGCAGGGCGAGCGGTTGTGGCTGTTTTATGGCCATGGCGGAACCATGTCTGCAGGCTGGTTTTGTCACGGGCAGTTTGGTTAGGGTCTATTTCCCTCGGTACACCAACAGATCCGGCAGATAGTCAATCAGACGGATAAACCACGAGAATGGTGCAGGAAAATCTGTACGGAAACGGCGCCGCAACATCGCCTTGACCACACGATCCGCCGCATCCTCGGGGCTCATCAGCATGGGCATCCTGAAGCTGTTTTTCTCAGTCAGACGGGTCTTGATGAAGCCGGAATTAATGATCCGCACGGTCACGCCGGTGCCCGCCAGATCATGGCGCATCGTTTCCGCCAGGGAAATCAGTGCCGCCTTGCTGGCCCCATATCCGATGGCCGCTGGCAACCCGTGATAGCCCGCGAGCGACCCGATCAGCGTAATATCCCCCCGACCTGCCTTAACAAGGTCCGGGACGGTTTCACCCAACACACGCAAAGCACCCAGATAGTTTACATCACCCATCCTGAGCGACGCCTCTGTATCCCAATCCGCCGAGCGCACGGGGTCATACGCGCCGGCATTGTAAACCAGCCCATCGACCAGACCCGCCTCGGCCACAGCCCCGCGAACAGAGTCTAAATCAGTGACATCGCACCGGATCGCACGGGCATTGGGAAGCTCGGAGCAGATGTCGGCCAAACGTTCAGAACTACGCGCCGACAAGATCAAATGCGCGCCCCTGTCGCTTAGCGCCTTAGCCAAAGCACGACCCAAACCTTCGCTTGCGCCGATGATCCAATAGGTTTTTCCGTCAAAGCTGCTCATGCGCGGGCCGATTCAGTCATGTTTCATATTCTACGGGCCCGTGACGTAGTTGGATCAAATGCGATCGCGCTTCTGACAAAACTTCCAACCGGATTGATCCAGCTGCACCTACCCCGCGTATTTCATTCTAAGAACCACATAACGAGGCTGGAATGTTCGACGAAACCCAGGGTGTACGGAAGAAAATCGCAGTTGTTGGTGCAGGTATTTCAGGCCTTTCAGCCGCCTACTACCTTTCAGAAAACAATGACGTGACCCTCTATGAGGCGGAACCGCGTTTAGGTGGCCATGCCCGCACAGTCATGGCCGGGAAGAACGGCGATCAACCGGTGGATACTGGTTTCATCGTCTTCAACTACGCAACCTATCCTTTTCTGACCCGACTTTTTGATGAGCTCAATGTTCCCGTGATCGAAAGCGAAATGAGTTTTGGAGCGACAATCGACAATGGTCGTATCGAATATGGTTTGAACAATCTGCGCACCCTGACCGCGCAGAGGCGCAATCTTGCGCGCCCTGCCTATTACAAGATGATTGCCGACATTCTGCGCTTTGGCAAAAAGGCTCCGGAGGCTGCAAGAGATGACGACACCACGATTGGTGAGTTGGTGGATCAGCTTCGTCTGGGACACTGGTTCCGCCACAACTATCTGATGCCAATGTGTGGGGCGATCTGGTCAACTCCGGTTGAACTGGTGGATCAGTTCCCTGCACGCTCATTGGTGCAGTTCTTTCGAAATCACGCCCTTCTGGCCAGTGGCCGCGCAAATCAACACCAGTGGTACACAGTTAAAGGTGGCAGTATCGAATATGTCCGCAGGATCGATGCCGCCCTACGGGCACGAGGGGCGGCAATCCGTTTGGCCAGTCCGGTTCAGAACATTTCCCGGAGTGAGACAGGTGTTACGGTCCGCAGTCAGGGTGCGGTGGATCAGTTTGATGAGATCATCCTGGCTACCCACTCTGACCAATCGCTTGCCATTTTGGGCGGGAATGCCACCCCGGCGGAAACCGCTGCACTGGGCGCAATTCGGTTCCAACCCAACACCGCCACCCTGCATTGTGATCCTGGCCAGATGCCAAAGCGGCGTGCATGCTGGTCCAGCTGGACCTATCGATCACAGGCCGGAGACGTAGGCGTTACATATTGGATGAATCGACTACAGAACATACCGGACAACGACCCGCTTTTTGTGACGCTGAACGCCTCGACAGAGATTCCAGCGGATAAAATCTATGATCAGGTCGAATTTGCCCACCCGGTATTCGACAAAGCCGCCCTGAAAGCACAGGGGCATATTCGCGAGATACAAGGACAGAACCGAACCTGGTTCGCCGGTGCGTATAACCGGCACGGATTTCACGAAGACGGGATCGCCAGCGCGATGCATGTTGTTGAGCGGATAAATGGTGCCCCGCAAACAATCGGAGCTGAATATGCCATTCTTGGACAAAATCCGGCCATCTCTGTTGCCGCCGAATAGCGGGATGTTGCGCGCGAGCCTTCTAAGCCTTTCCTTGCTGGCCCCCACTGGGTTGATCGCGTCGCCTGTGACGGAAGAGTTGGATGGTGCACAACTTCGCGGAACTGCAACCTTCCGCTATCTCGGGTTTCCGATTTACGACGCCAAGCTTTACACACCCAAAGGTGCTTCGTTCAGTTGGAGTGAAGATTTCGGGCTTCAGCTGACATACCGTAAAAGCATCAAGAAGAATGCGCTGGTCAACTCGACGCTCGGCGAGATGAAACGCGTCGGCCACCCTGCCCCGGTCGGCGACCAACTGGACGTGTGTTTTAGGGGTGTCACCAAGGGTGACAGTTATCTGGCGGTGTCCGACGGGCCAGACAAGGTCAGTTTCTGGCTGAACGGTCGAAAGACCTGCACAATGGCATATCCGGGCATCAAACGCAGTTTCATGTCGGTTTTCCTCGGCGAAAACACACGGTCAGCGTCCTTCACCCAGATGCTTCAGGGAAAGTGATGCTTTACCCTCGGGTCAGCTTATACGCGCTGATGCTCGCTGCGGCGGGCATCCCGCTATACATTCATCTACCGCGTTTTGCGGCGGTGAATCTGGGCATTGGACTGGGGGTGATTGGCACCGTCTTGCTGATGATCCGATTGGTCGATCTGGTACAGGACCCACTGATCGGTTGGGCGATAGATAGATGGCCCGGTGGCCAGCTTGTCTTTGCGTCCATGGCAGCTCTCGGCCTTGCCATTGGATTTCCGGCGCTGTTCAGCCTGCAACAAGGCGCAGATGTACTGACATTGATTGTTCTTCTGATACTGTTGTTTTCGGCTTATAGCCTGGGGACTATCCTGCTCTACGGGCGAAGTGCGACGCTAGCAAAACGCGCGGATGCGAAGGAGTTGATGACCCTCGCCGCTTATCGGGAAGGCGGACAACTGACAGGCGTTATCATCGCGGCAAGTGCCCCTGCCCTTTTTGTTGCCGCCGGAGCCCACGCGCAAGGCTATCCCGCATTTGGTCTGTTTCTGGGTCTGTTATCGGTCGCAACCCTTTTGTTGACTGTTCCGATCTGGCGGCGGCCCCCAATCACCGGATCCGGTCTGTCTTTCGCAAGCCTGGGCAAGGCCGGGGGTTTGCGCCTTCTGGTGCTGGCTTTGATCAACAGCCTGCCTGTGGCCACCACATCGACCCTGTTTCTCTTTTTCGTAGAGGACCGTTTGCAACTGCCCGGCAAAGCCGGACCGTTGCTGATCCTGTTTTTCCTCAGCGCGGGCGCAAGCGTGCCGCTTTGGGCAAAGCTCAGCAACAAAATTGGCTCGAAACAGACACTGATAATTGCGATGCCGCTTTCCATCGCGGGGTTTATCGGTGCCGCCACACTGAGCGCTGGGAACCTCACCGGTTTTGCGTTGATTTGCCTCGCCTCGGGTGCCGCTCTGGGCGCGGATATGGTCGTGCTGCCCGCCATGTTTTCGTTCACTTTGACCCGAGCCGGTCTTAACGCGTCCACAGCGTTTGGTATCTGGTCCTTTGCTGGCAAGCTGGGCCTGGCTCTGGCAGCCTTTATTACCCTGCCATTGCTGGAGCGCAGTGGCTTCACCCCCGGTCAAACCAATTCCGCCCAAGCGCTTGATTCACTCAATCTCGCCTACGCGGTGCTGCCCTGCATCCTGAAACTTGGGGCCTTTGGAATGGTCCTGACCCTGCCAACCGAGGTTACAAGCAAATGAATGCTTTCGCCATCATCCTGCTGGCTCTGCTGATTGCAATGTTTTTCCGCGCCCGACTGCTGAGCTTTCGTGCGCAGACCCCGTCAGACTATGCCGGTACTGGGCCCATCTTTTCGCTGAAAAGGCATCTGAACGGTGAAATCCTGTCCGAGGGTCTGATCTATGGCCCCAATGGCAGGATGTCGAACAGCTTTGTGGCCCGCATGATCGGTGAGTGGAATGGGAACACCGGCACACTTTCCGAGTTCTTCACGTACTCAAATGGCAAAAAGATGAACCGTAAATGGTATCTGACGCTAGGCACCAGAAATACGTTCACGGCAACAGCAGAGGATATCGTTGGCGAAGGTCACGGCACGATATCCGGCGCAACGATCAAGCTGACCTACAGGATCATTCTGCCCAAAGACGCAGGAGGACACACACTGGATGTTACAGACTGGATGTATCTGACAGAACATGGCGTCATTATGAATCGTTCCGAGATGCGTAAGTTTGGCATCAAGGTTGCTGAGCTCGTTGCAACAATGCGCCCGACCCCCAAATCACATCCGATCCACGTAGGTGGCGCAAATGAGTATAGCACCACTTCAGAAAGGCGGCTGGTGCAATGATCACAGGTCGCTCTCTGATTACATGCGTTTCCGTCGCAAGCTTTGCACTTCTGGTTGCCTGCTCTGGCAAACCGAAGGTTCCGACAACCTTTCTGTCTGAACGGCAACTGAACCTCGAGGAATTCTTCGACGGAAAGACCGTGGCTTACGGGCAGTTTCAGGATGTGTTGGGGAATGTTCCACGCAGATTTGAAGTCGATATCGACGGCACATGGGACGGGGAAACCCTGACACTGGTCGAGGATTTTATCTACGACGACGGCGCAACCGAACAGCGCATCTGGACGCTGACAAAGACTGGCGATGACACGTGGACTGGTACTGCGCCCGGTGTGCTGGGAACCGCCAGCGGGACCGAGAGGGGCGACACCTTCAACTGGAAATACAAGATTGACCTGCCTGTCAAAGATGGCACGATGCGCGTCAGTTTTGACGATTGGATGTGGCTGCTGACCGAGGACCGTCTGTTAAACCGCGCTTACGTCTCACGCTTTGGCATACGCCTCGGCGAAGTTATCCTGATCTTTGAAAAAGAATAGATTCCGCTATTTCCATCCAGACGTTGCCCATCAATAAAATATGAACTCGTCCACCGGCACCTGTACCAGACGCCTTGCTGCGTCTGCCATGTTTACATTTGGCCCATCTGGCGTTGCAGAGTCGTGGTGGGCTCCGTCTTCAATTTTCAAACGGGCGCGCTCAATCTCGCCCCACAAGAAAAAAAGACCGTCCCGTTTGCCGACAAGACCGGCAGGTATCGTGGTCCGCAAAACACGAGTTTTTGCCTGTGACATCTGCTCTCTTACTGCCTCCGGTGTTTTCCACCTTTTGCAGAAAATCTACCGGTTATTTCGGGAAAAGCCAATTTTTTATGGGCAAAACCCGATTTTCAACCCCCCGTTGACAGGGGTGCTCGCAGCTCTCGCTGAAGGGTGTTGTCCTGACTGAGTATTTGCAGTCACCGCCGATTGCCACACTTCGGTTGATGGCGGGTTCCCCCGCCTTGTCGTCAGTGGTCCATGCTTTGACAACCTCTCGGCTATGGAACGCCCCGGATCATGCAGTCGACTGCTCTGACACGATCTCTCCGAACCGCGTAAAGAACTTTGCCGACAACTTCTTGGCGGTTCCCGCAATCAGCCGACTGCCGAGCTGAGCGATCTTGCCACCAACATCAACCTTCGCCGTGTATTTCAGTACGGTTTCGTCACCTTCTTCGGTCAACGAAACGTCTGCGCCGCCTTTGGCAAATCCAGCCGCCCCGCCCTTGCCTTCACCCATCAAAGAGAACCCGTTTGGTGCATTGGCCGTGTCCAATGTGACCTCACCCGCAAAGCGCGCTTTGACCGGGCCAATTTTCAGAACAACTTTCGCCTCAAGATCGGTTGGTGATTTCTGCGTCAGTTCCTCACATCCCGGGATGCATTCCATCAAAATGTCGGGATCGTTAAGCGCGCGGTAAACGACGTCGCGTGGCGCTGCGATACGGATTTCATCAGTCAGTTCCATTCAGGTCTTTCCTTTGTTCAACAACATCTTGGAAATAGGCGCATTGCAGCCGTTTCTATCCTTTAAGCCAGCCACGCAGGCCACATGTGGCAAAGGTGTTCAAGCAAGCTTTTCATCATGCGACACCTTTGCTGCCTTTTCACCGTTCCGCCACATCACAATCTCGGCCAAAATCGACAGGGCGATCTCATGCGGATCTATGGCATGTATGTCCAACCCCGCCGGGGATTTCAGGCGCGCAACTTTCAAAGGGTCCAATCCCTGGGCGATAAGCTTTGCAGTCAGCGTAGCTGCCTTGCGGCGACTGGCCACCATCGACACGCGTGTCGCATCGGTTTCCAATGCAGCCTTCAAAGCGGATGCATCGCTGCGCCCCTGCGCAGCCACCACGACAAAGTCCCGCGGCTCCACGCCCAGCGCATCGACCTGAGCCAAGGCGAACCGCACATGGTTTCCAGCAATATCAAGCCCATCCTCGACAACCGTGCGAAATCCGGCCAGCGATCCATGTGCCGCCAGAGCTTTGGCAATCGACCCCTCGCCGAAAATCACCAGCCGGGGCGCGTGTTGATAGGGCTCGACCAAAAGATCAACAGTGCCACCGGACGGGCACCCACTTTTGAACGTTTGCACACCATCGGGATCGGTCATTTTCACCACCTTTTCCGAAGGTTTGACACGGATAATCTGCGGCACCCCGGACGTCCAAGCCTGTTGCGCCGCGGCCCGGACCGCGCGTTGCACACAAGCCCCGCCTAGATGCCCCAGGATTTCACCCGCCTGGGTAATCGCTGCCTTGCCCCCAGCTTTGGCCGAGGTCGCATCCGCCGTGCGCAAAACCGTCGCCACGCAAAAGGCCTCTCCGGTTCCGCGCAGCTGATCGATGGTGTCAAAAATGTCGAAACTCGCCAATGTCAGACTCCTTTCACAGCTTTTGGAACTGCGGCTCAAGCGCCGCCAATGCATCCAGCGTATTGGCCGGTAAATGCGCGTCCAGATAGGGTTCAGCTGCCTGCATCGCTGCCGCAATCGGCTTATAATCCTTCCAGCCCTTCAAAGGGTTCAGCCAGACGATCCGACGTGCCTTGCGCCTGATACGCGCCAGCACATCCCCCAGATCCTGCGGATCAGAACTGCAATATCCGTCCGACAGGATCAGGACGACAGTACGCCCGTTCAGTGCCCGCGCACCGTATCCCGACAGAAATCGCTCCAGACTGCCGGAAATATCCGTACCGCCGCCAAAGCCTTCGGCCATCAGCGACAACCGACCCGCAGCCCGGAGGGTGTCATGGTCGCGCAACGCATCTGTGACCCGCATCAATCGCGTGTGAAACAAATACGCGTCCGCCTTGATCCCGCTGCCGATCAACCCTTTCAGAAAAGCCAGAAACACACGTGAGTATACGGTCATCGAACCACTCACGTCGCACAATGCCACAATCCGCATCGGGCGCGGCGGCCGCGCTCGGCGATACAGGTCCAGCGGCTCACCGCCTCGCGCCAGACTGGCGCGCTGTATTCGGCGCATGTCCAGAACAGCCCCGCGCAACGCCCGTTTCCGGCGGCGCGATCGCCTGTCCCGAAATGCCCGCGCCAAGGTCAGGGCGGCTGTTTCAGCCTGTTTTAGAGTCTCTTCATCCATCAACTCTCGCAAGTCCCGGCGTGACAGGTTGGCCGTTCGCGTAGCGATCAACTTACCGTCCACCCCTTCGGCTTCCCCTTCACCGCAGTCAGGCAGAGTGGCCTCTTGCTCCGACCCGGATCGTGGTTCGTCCTCACCCTGAGTTCTGGTCTGCCAGATCATTGGCTTGGCGGACTGCACCCGCACATGCTTGTTTTTCGCTTTTCCCGAACGCTGTGCGCCAGCGTTGAACCAATAGGCGTCAAACAGTTCATCAAACCGGCGCCAATCTTCTGCATCTCCGGTCAATATCGCGCACATGGCTTGCCGGGCCTGTTTGGCATCCGTTGCATCCACTTCGGACAAGGCGGCAAGCACGTCCGCCGCATCCGACGCCCCCAATTGCATACCGTTCATTCGCAAATGCGCTATGAAACCCGACATACGGTCGGCAAGACCCGAGGCCCGAGAGGGAAAGCGCGTAACCTGCATCACGCGACCTTTCCAATCAGGCGATCCATCACCTCGGGCGGTGCCGCATTGTAATCTGCGGCAGTTTTCAGCAAACACACCAGCGTCGCCTGCACGTCTTCGCGGGATTTGGCCAGATCATTGACACCCAACCCGGACAGGGCTGCTGCCCAATCCAGCATTTCTGCGATGCCCGGTTTCTTCTCAAGATCTTCCTGACGCAGCGCCTGTACAACACCGATGATCTGACGCGCCAGAATCCCTTCAATTTCAGGCAGTCGCGCCCGCAGGATTGCCAGTTCGGTCTCCCTCGATGGGTAGTCAAGAAAGCTGTACAAACACCTTCTGCGCAGCGCATCCGACAAATCCCGCGTCCCGTTGGCCGTCAGAATGACGACAGGCCGCACATGTGCCTGCACCGTTCCCAACTCGGGTATGGTAATCTGAAAGTCTGACAGGATTTCCAGAAGATAGGCTTCGAACTCCTCATCCGCCCGATCAATCTCATCAATCAAAAGAACCGGAGGTTTCGTTTCCGAGATAGCCTCTAACAAAGGCCTTTTCAGCAAATATTCATCCGAAAACAGCTGCGCCTCAGCGACGCCGCCTTGCGCTTCGCTCGCCCGGATCGCCAATAGCTGTCGCTGATAGTTCCATTCATAGATGGCATGACTGGCATCCAGACCTTCGTAGCATTGCAGACGTATCAATCGCGTATCGCGCCAGGCTGCCACCGCTTTCGCAACTTCGGTTTTCCCCACACCCGCCGGCCCCTCCAGCAACAACGGGCGCCCAAGTTTCTGCGCCAGATGCAGCGCCATGACCAACCGATCATCGGCAACATAGCCCTGCTCGGCCAACCCGTTCTGCACGTCGTTCAAGGTCAAAACCAGGATCCTATCTTCATCTGGCCCCAAATATCCCGGGGGAGGTTCGGAGGGGGCAGAGCCCCCTCCGTCGGTCGGACCGGCAACAGCCGGTCCGATACCAATCACCCATGCATCCCCAGACCATTGGCAATCTTCCAAATCCGCCAGTGATCGTGCGGCATATGGCTCTGCACCAACCCAAAAGGCCGGAACGCGTCATGCACTGCGTTCGAGAACGCAGGCACACCGCCGACATTCGGGCTTTCCCCCACACCCTTTGCGCCAATCGGATGGTGCGGGGATGGGGTCACCGTATGGTCAGTGGTATAGTTCGGCGTCTCCCACGCGGTTGGCAGGAAAAAGTCCATCAGCGTACCGGTTTTCACATTGCCCATGTCATCATAGGCAATCTCCTGACCCATCGCGATGGCCAGTGCCTCGGTCACACCCCCATGGACCTGCCCCTCGATGATCATCGGGTTGATCCGAGTACCGCAGTCATCCAGCGCATAGAACTGCCGGACTTCCCATTCACCAGTATCCACGTCAATCTCCATGACACAGATATAGGCTCCGAACGGATAAGTCATATTGGGCGGGTCATAGTAACTGACGGCCTCCAGACCCGGCTCCAGCCCAGGAATGGCCTGATTATAGGCGGCGAATGCGATTTCCTTCATGGTCTTGAACCGCTCCGGCGCGCCTTTGACAGCAAAGCGATCCACGTCCCATTCGACGTCATTGTCGTGTACCTCCAGCAGATAGGCCGCGATCATCTGGGCTTTTGCCCGAATTTTGCGGGCCGCCATTGCCGTGGCCGCGCCAGCGACCGGAGTGGACCGGGATCCATAGGTCCCAAGCCCGTAAGGCGCGGTATCCGTGTCACCCTCTTCCAGCGTGATGTCATCGGCGGGCAGGCCGATTTCACTGGCGATGATCTGGGCAAAGGTTGTGGCATGGCCCTGCCCTTGACTGATCGTCCCCAGCCGCGCGATCGCTGATCCGGTCGGATGAATGCGAATCTCGCAGCTGTCGAACATCCCCAGCCCGAGGATATCGCAGTTCTTCACCGGTCCGGCTCCGACGATTTCCGTGAAATGCGTCAGGCCGATGCCCAGCAGCTTGCGCGTTTTTCCGTCCTTGAAATCCGCGATCCGCTGCGCCTGTTCCGCCCGCAGACCCTCATAGTTCACAGCCTTCAGCGCTTTGTCCCAGGCCGTGTGATAATCGCCCGAGTCATATTCCCAGCCCAGCGCGGATTGATAGGGAAACTGATCTGCCTTGATGAAGTTGATCCGACGCAACTCGGCCGCGTCCATGTTCAGCTTGATGGCCAGAACCTCGATCATGCGTTCGATGAAATAGGCGGCTTCGGTTACGCGGAAGGAACAGCGATAGGCCACACCGCCCGGCGCCTTGTTGGTATAGACGCCATCCACCGCCAAATAGGCAGTCGGGATGTCATAAGACCCGGTGCAGATATTCATGAACCCGGCAGGGAATTTGGTCGGGTCGGCACACGCGTCGAAACCGCCGTGATCTGCCGTGGTATGACACCACAATCCAGTGATCTTTCCATCCTTGGTGGCGGCAATCTTCCCCTGCATCCAGTAGTCGCGCGCAAAGGCAGTGGACATCAGGTTTTCCATCCGGTCCTCGACCCATTTCACCGGCTTGCCGGTAACGATCGAGGCCACCACCGAGCACACATAGCCTGCGTAGGCCCCCACCTTGTTGCCAAACCCACCACCGATATCGGGGCTGATCACGCGGATATTATGCTCGGCCAACCCCGAAATCAGCGACACAACCGTGCGGATCGCGTGCGGAGCCTGGAACGTCCCGTACAGAGTCAGCTTGCCAGTCACCTTGTCCATCGACGCCACGCAACCGCAGGTCTCAAGCGGGCACGGGTGGGTGCGGTGGTAATAGATCATCTCTTCGGCGACCACGTCTGCCTCGGCCAGCACAGCTTCGGTCGCGTCCTTGTCGCCCTGTTCCCACGTAAAGATGTGGTTGTGATGTTTGCGCGGACCATGTGCGCCTTCGGTCTGACCTTCCAGGTCTTCGCGGAGCACCACGTTCGACTTCAACGAGTCGAACGGGTCCGTGATGACAGGAAGCTCTTCGTATTCGACCTCGACCAGTTCAACGGCATCCGCCGCGACATAGCGGTCTTCGGCCACGACATAGGCAACTTCCTGGCCCTGAAACAACACCTTGCCATCGGCCAGCACCATCTGCTTGTCACCGGCCAGTGTCGGCATCCAGTGCAATCCCAAAGGCGACAGGTCTTCGGCGGTCAAAACGGCGATCACGCCGGGCAGTGCCAAGGCCGCCTCTTTGTTCACGCTGATGACGCGGGCATGTGCGTAGGGGGAGCGCACAAAATCGCCAAACAGCATCCCGTCCAACTTGATGTCATCAACGTAATTACCCTTGCCTTGAGTGAAACGCACGTCCTCGACGCGCTTTCGGGCGCAGCCCATACCTTTGAGGTTGGCAGCGCGTTCTTCGGGGGTCAGAGTCTGGTCGGTCATTCCGCGGCCTCCTTCTGTGCATTGAGCAAATCAGCCGAGGCCGAGATCGCTTTGACGATATTCTGGTATCCCGTGCAGCGGCACAGGTTTCCGGCCATGCCGAAACGGATTTCCTCCTCGGTCGGGTTCGGATTCTCCTGCAACAGACGATGCGCCCGGGTGATCATGCCCGGCGTGCAGAACCCACATTGCAGCCCGTGATGTTCGCGAAACATTTCCTGCAACACTCCAAGGCTGCCATCATCATTGGTCAGGCCTTCAACGGTTGTGATCTCAGCACCGTTTACCTGCGCTACAAAGGCGGTGCAGGATTTGACCGACTTGCCGTCGATATCCACGGTGCAGGCACCGCAGTGGCTGGTTTCACACCCGATATGTGGGCCGGTGATTTTCAGGTCTTCCCGCAGGAAGTGGATCAGCAGCGTGCGCGGCTCGGCCAGATCTTCAACCTGCTTGCCGTTTACGGTCAGTTTGACATGCATTTTCGACATTGGTTCCCTCTCCCTCAGCCCGCGCGGCTTTGCGCACGGTCGATGGCGCGGCGCAGCACCACGGCTGCCACGTGTTTCTTGAATTCGACGGGGCCGCGGTTGTCAGCGACCGGATCGATTGCGTCTAGCATTGCGGCAACGCACCCTTCGACATCACCCCCGGCCAGCGCGGTGCTGGACTCATCCGACCAGATGGGCGTGTCGGCCAGATTGGTCATCGCAACCGAGGCCTGACCGTTGCCAACCATCACAGCCGCGGCGGCGGTCGCATAATCTCCTATCTTGCGCTTTTGCTTTTGATAGGCCTGCCCCACGCCTGCACCCGGTACAGGGATCGAAATCCGGGTCAGGATTTCTTCGTCTTCGCGGGCGGTGAAATACGCGGCCTCATAAAAATCACGCGCGGCAACTGTCCGGTTCCCGTCCGGGCCGGACAACTCGAACGCGGCGTTCAAGCATTGCATCAGACCCGGCATGTCATTGCCCGGGTCACCATTGGCTACATTGCCACCGACAGTGCCCATGTACCGCACTTGCGGATCCGCAATCTGAAGCGCCGCCTCGCGGATCAACGGAATGGCTTCGGCCAGACCGCTGTGGGTGATCAGCTCGTGCTGCGTGACCATCGCACCCAAAGTAACGGTGTCAGGCCCGACCTCTATCCCCTTGAGTTCTTCAATGGCCTGAAGATCGACCAGATGACCCATCTCGGCCATGCGAAGCTTCATCATCGGGATCAGGCTATGCCCGCCCGCGATCACGCGCGCCTCGTCGCCATATTCCTGTAGAATGCCGATGGCCGAGGCAATGTCGCCTGGCCGGTGATACTCAAAGCCGGCTGGTATCATGTTTTTCCTCCCTGGGTCCGGGCGATATGCCTTGGGGGACCTGAGGTAAGGAAAGAACGGCGGATTTAACTGATCCAGTTAAGGAAAACGGAGCGCGCGGCTTGTTTCACGAAATGCGAAAGAACTGCACGAGTTGCGCCTAGACCCCCAGTGCCTCGCGAATATCTGTCAGGCGGGACCGGCTGACCGGCACCTTGCTCAGCGCGTCAACACCATCGAAATAACAGGTGCCGTTGTCCTTGTGACGTTCAAATCGCGAGACGTGTTTCGGGTTCACCAGATAACTGCGATGCGCCCGCAGGAACCCTTCGGGCAAAAGCCGCGTTTCCGCATCGGTGATCGACCAGGGGCAGAACAGTTTCTCTGCATCCATATAGAGTACCGTGTAATGCCCTTCGGCCCGAATTGCGGCGATCCGCGCGGGATGCGCAAAAAAAGTCTGGCCTTCGCGCTCATACGGAACACCAGCGCGCATTGGGGTGGGTTCCGACACAGGTCCTGAGGCAGGTGCAGTCACGGGCTTTGGCTCTATGAACGTAATACCGGTCAACAGGAAAGCACCACAGATCAGAAAGACGGATACCGTCACCCCCATTGCCAAAACCTGATTATCCAGCGCTGGACCCGCCCCGCCGAGGCTGTCGCTCGCGACGAAATCAGTCAGGCCCGTGGCAACAAAATGCATGGTGAACACCGCCAGCCCGAAACAAACCGTGCCAAGCAGGATGTTCCGTTGTGTCCGGTTGCCATAAGCCACCCAAATTGCAGCCACCGACAAGATTACTGATGCCAGTGCTGACAGAGCAACATCGAAAATGTCATAGACGGGGCGGCAAAGCTGCATACCAGCCATCCCGACAAAGTGCATCGCGACGATGCCCAGCCCGACAATCACACCAGATCCGATCATCGTCTGAACCGAGCGAGGCCGGAAATGCAGCAGCAGCAACGCCAGCCCGACCATCAGGATCGCGACCAGTGCCGACATCAGAGTGATCAGGGCATCATAGTAGAACAGGATTGGCAGTTGCAGCCCCAGCATCGCTACGAAATGCATCGACCAGATGCCGCCGCCCAGAATGACAGCGGCCAATGCCACCACGAACTTGCGCTGCTGGCTATCCAGCCTTGACGCGCCATGCGTCAGGTACAGACCCGTGAACCCGGCCATGAGCGCCACGGCAAGCGAAGCCACCACCAACCAAGTGTTGTGAGAGTAGTCCAGCATTTGGATTTGAACGCCCTCCCCGACGCGAGGATGACGTTAGCAAACCGAATTGATTGCGACAATTCACAGTTAGCAACAGCAGGGCTCAGACCTGTTTCTGAGCCTCTGCATCGTCCGCGACCTCTACGGCATCCACCGTGGCTTCAACCACGTCATCGTCTTCCGCAGGCTCGACTGTTTCGGGTTCTTCGGTCTGGTTCTCAAGTGCGCCGACGATCAGGGGCAACATGTGAACCCCGGTTGCTGTTGCAATCTCGGGTGTCTGTGGTGTCTGCCAGCTGAGCGTATCGAAGCTGTGGCAGTTCTGACAGACAGGTCCCCATTCGGGTTGAATGTCATGACAGTTGTCGCACACCCATTGCGGGCCGCGCGGCGCGTTCAGCGCCTTGGCAAGCCAACCTTGGACAACGGCATCCGTGGCACCCTCGCCGCGCTCAACAGCAGCCATCAATGTATAGGCGCGCGCATCACCCCGTTTTTCGACAACATCACCCAGGGCACGGCGGGCTTCGGGAAAGTCTTCGGCCACAATGTTCAGCTCGGCCAGGATCAAACGAGTTTCCATGTTTTCAGGATGAATGCGGGTCAGTGCCGTGAATCGTCTGACCCGTTGTTCCGGGGTTTCATCCGGCGCGATCTCGGCAAAGGCATGGGCCAGATCCGGATGTGGGCGAACCTCCCACGCTTTTTTCAGGATCTTTGTCGCCGCCCGCGACTTACCCTTGGCGATATACGCGCGGGCCGCCATGGCGGCGGCAGGCACCAGATCGGGCGACAGGCGATTGGCTTCGATCGCGCGCTCCTGTTGCTCGACAGTTGCGCCTTCATCTAGGATTCCCTTGGCTTCGGACAGCGCCAGAACCGCATCACGGCGTTTGAAGACGTCGCGCGGCAGATACCCTGCTTTCAACTTGGAAGTCAGCGTCGACCGGGCACCGGCCCAATCCTGCGCCTTGGTCTGCAAATTCAGCAGAACATCCTGTGTCTCTTCGTGACGCGGTTTGATGGCCAGTGCCTTTTCGGCCAGCTTGCGGGCGGTTTCATCATCTCCCTCGGCCAGCTTCTGTTTCATGATACCGCGCACCCCGACAAATCGGGTCGCACTGTTTGTCACCAGTTTCTTGTAGGTGTCCGAAGCTTTCTTGGTGTCACCCGTCATCTCGGCAGCCTGCGCCACCAGAAGATCCGTCAGTTCCGGCTTGTTCAACAGCTTTTCGGCTTTACTGGCCTTGGTCATGGCAATGCGCCCCTCGCCCGAGGCCAACGCCATCAACCCATCGGCCAGCGCCTGATAGCCGCGCTGTTCCCGACTGCGATCGAAATACCGCGACAAGGCGGTTTCGTCGCCGTTAAGGAATTTGAGTGTCGCAACCAACAGGCTGAGCAGTTTGAAGAACAGCCAGACCGCAAGCACCAGAACACCCAATGCAATCACCGACTGAAGCGGCCCAAGGGTGAATTCCGTGCCCGCGACGGTGATCTGCACCCCACCGCTGGTTTGCATCAGGAAGTGACCGCCCAGCGCCAGCAGGCCGATAATCGCAACAAAAACGAGGATCTTAAACAATGACCACAGCATGGCAGGTCCTTCAGTTCGAGTTCAGGCTGGAAGCCAGCGTATTCACGGAGTCAACGGCGGCGGCTCGTGTCCCGGCCGCCTGCTCCCAATCGGCCATCGCAGCCTGCGCCACTTCGGGAAGTGATTTCAGTTCATTCAAAGCTTTGGTCAGGTCGCCATCTGCCAGCGCAGCCTGCGCGCGCGACAGAACAGCGTCTGGACCATCACCTTCCTGAGGCGTGACGGAACGGGCGCCCGTTTGACGTTGCAGGAAGGCGACCAAACCCGTTCCTTTGTCAGCCTCGCGCGCCTCGGCCAATGCATTTCGCGCAGCAGGCTCGAACGACGCCCGAAGCGCGGTCAGAGTTGCCACGCCTTTTTCCGACGGGCCGGACAGGGCGTCCGGCACATTCACGCCGCCTGCCTTCAATTCAGCAACCAATTCCGAAAAAGGCTGGCCGGTGTCCAGCTGCCCACGCAGACGCGCCAGAATGGCAGCATTCGTTGCGGCTTGTGCTTCTGCCGAGGCTTTCGCTTCAAGAGCCTGAGCGTCCGAAACCATTTTTTCGACTTCAGCCCGTTGAGCGGCCAGCGAGTCCTGAAGTTTCTTCAGTTCCGCCTCAAACGCGGCGGTTGCCTCGGGTGAAGCCGTGGAGGCAATCGGGGCTTTTTCCAGCGCGGCGATCCGGTCCGTCAATGGCGCGACCTCACCGGACAGCGCATCAACCGAGGATTTTACCGTGCTCAGGTCGCCTTCAACCGGTGTCAGCTTGTCCGACAATGCTTTGATCTGATCTGCCAGTCCAGACACATCAGGGCCGTTTGCAAGCGCCTGTGACAGCTTGGCGATCTGGTCCGATTGTTCTGTCAGCTTTGCTTCCAGCGCCGCCAGCGCCCCCGAGTTGTCCGGGCCGGTTGGCAACAGCCCTCCATTGCCCAGCGCGAAACCTGCAACGGCAGCCAGCGCCCCACCCAACAGGGCCGGAACGAAACCGCCGCGTTTTTCGACTACGCGTTCGACGGTCTTTTCATCGACCGGGGCTTCGGCTTCGGCTTCGGCTTCGGCTTCGGCTTCGGCTTCGGCTTCGGCTTCGGCTTCGGCTTCGGCTTCGGCTTCGGCTTCGGCTTCG
>NZ_JBQFSP010000008.1:0-168215 GCF_056538065.1 Ruegeria sp. BH8
TCTACCAAAGCATCGAAAAACAAATGGGACGAGAAAAACTCAACCAACTCCTCGACCTGCTCGAAGAACTACAAGCCGTCAAAGTCTGACCGAACGCGCATTTGGCTGCGCGGGTCAGCATTGCCGCTTTTCTTTGAAAGACACAGGCTGGAGTTGCCTGGGCGACCGCACACTCCCATCACAAAAGGTATTCCGTCTCAAGCTGAAATCTCCCCAGCCTCTGAGCACAATGCACCTTCACGTTTGACGACGGGCCACGTTCAGCCAAAAACCTCCAACTCCAGTAGCACATGGTGTCAAATCCATTTGGCCGCCAACGAACGAGGGCCTTCCACGCGGGCCAAGTCAGTCATTTCAATCACATCCAAGAGCCACGACACCTTTTGAAAGCTGGCTTTTCCTGCTCAACAAAATACTGGATGTTGGATACAATATCCTCTATAGCTGCGCGTATCGATTGATTCAGGGAGGATCACATGCTCAAGAAACTCGCCGCACTGGCGGCCCTCACCACTATCACCACAGCTCCTGCGATGGCGGACACGCTGGACGATGTCGTAGATCGCGGGACATTGCGCTGCGGAGTTGTGTTGGATTTTCCGCCAATTGGGTATCGCGACGCGAATAACGAACCGGCAGGCTTTGACGTCGAATACTGCAATGATCTGGCCGCCGCACTTGAAGTTGAGGCCGAAATCCTGCCGTTGACCTGGGCCGAACGCCTGCCAGTGATCGTCACCGGACGCGCAGACGTTGTGTTCGGAGCAACCTCGGACAGCCTTGAACGGGCGCGGACGGTGGGCTTTACCATTCCTTACGCCATCTATTATGCGCAGGGTGTCGTGAATGCCGAAAGCGGCATTGAGACCTTCGAGGATATCCGTGGCAAGCGCGTGGCCGCCGCGATCGGCACCGTGCCCGAGCAGGAATGGCTGAAGATCGCCGCCGAATGGGGCGAAGAAGGCAATTACCAGGGCTACCAGTCCGAGAATGAGGTTTTCCTGGCGGTGGCTCAGGGCAAGGCCGATATCGGCATTACCACAAACACTGCCGTGCTGCCGATTACCCAGCAATATGACACTGTTGTTGCCGGCCCTCGCATGCCATGGACCACCGACTACACTTCGGTTGTAGGCAAGCGCGAAGATGTCACCTGGCTGAACTTCCTGAACCTGTTCGTGACCCACCAGGTGCGATCGGGCCGCTATCAGGAGCATTGGGGTAAATATGTCGGCGGCGAAGCGCCTGAGCTGCGCATTCCCGGCGTAATGTACTGACCCTTTCCTACTCCATGCTTTCGTCCGGCTATGGCCGGGCGAAAGGACCGGTAGATTGCGTGAGGAACACCCGTGTTCGACTATAACTTCCATTGGCGGCCGGTGATGAAAAGCCTGCCGGACCTGCTTGAGGCATCGCTGCTGACGATACAGGTTGCCGTGCTGGCAATGGTCCTTGGCATTATCATCGGACTTTGTCTGGCGCTGACGCGGCTGCACCTGAAAGGTCCGCTTTACTGGTTCGCCTCAGCCTGGGTCGAACTGGCGCGCAATACTCCGGCGCTGTTCCAGCTGTTCTTTTTCGGCTTCGGGCTTGGTGCCTTTGGCCTGCATCTATCGCCGTACTTCATCGTGCTGGCCGGGCTGACATTCAATTGCGCCGGTTATCTGGCTGAAAACTTCCGTGGCGGCTTTCAGGCCGTCCCCGAGACACAGCTACGCGCGTCCCGATCGCTGGGCATGACCGCGTGGCAGACTTACACACGCGTCGTGATTCCGCAGGTGTTTCGCATTGTCTATCATCCGATCACGAACCAGATGGTCTGGGCTGTTCTAATGTCGTCACTGGGTATGCTGGTCGGCTTCCGGGAATTGTCGGGCGAGACCCAGTTCTTTGCCTCGCGCACTTTCCGAATCTTTGAATATTTCGCCGTCACCGCGGTCATTTATTACGTGATCGTCAAAATCATCCTGCTTGCCTCGCGCCTGCTGGCGTCCCGGCTTTTCCGCTACTGAAGGAGGCACAGATGCAACCCACTGTCAGCTTTTTCAGCGGCTTCAACATCAACGATCTGTGGTTTCTGGGCGAAGCCGCGCTGCGAACGCTCTGGATTTCAGTGCTTTCGATTTCCATTGGAACGGTTTTTGGCGTGGTGTGCGGTTGGCTTCTGTACGAGGGCAAACTGGCAGCGACCCTGACGTTGGCTCCGGTTCTGGATATTTTCCGGTCGGTCCCTCTGATCATCCAGCTGGTGCTGTTTTACAACTTTGCACCTATTGTCGGGCTCAATCTGGACCCGTTTGCCTCGGGCGTGGTGATCCTGTCCATCTACACGGCAGCACTGGTTGCGAATGTGGCGCGCGGCGGGATTGAAGCCGTTGGTGATCCGATGCGCCGCGCCGCGCGCAGCCTGGGCATGACCTATTGGCAGGATCTGCGATATGTCGTCTTCCCGATCGGAGGGCGCGCGGTGTTCCCTGCATGGGTCGGGGTCGCGCTGGGTGTGATGAAAGACAGCGCGCTGGTCTCGGTTCTAGGCTATGTTGAACTGCTGAAAGCCAGCCAGATCCTGATCACCCGCACGCAGGAACCATTCCTGATCCTGACAATCGCTGGCGCGTTCTATTTCGCGCTCAGCTATCCGATTTCGCGGTATTCCGCGTCGCTAGAAAAAAGGTGGGCCCAATGATCGAAATTCGCGACCTGCACAAATATTTCGGATCGCTGCATGTGCTGAAAGGTATCGATCTGGATGTGCAGAAAGGAGAAGTTCTGTCGGTGATCGGTGCGTCAGGCTCCGGCAAATCGACCCTTCTCTATTGCATCAACGCGCTGGAACCGATCCAGCAGGGATCGGTCAGGGTTGATGGCATTGATGTTCATGCAAAAGGCACCGACATCAACAAGCTGCGCACAAAGCTGGGGATGGTGTTCCAGCAATGGAACAGCTTTCCGCATCTGACAGCACTGGAAAACGTTGCGTTGGCCCCGAAGATTGTCAAAGGCAAGTCGAGAGACGAGGCGCGTGACATTGCCGCAAAGCAGTTGACCCATGTAGGGTTGGGCGAAAAGCTGAACGTCTTCCCCTCGGCCTTATCGGGTGGTCAGCAGCAGCGTCTTGCCATTGCCCGCGCGCTGGCGATGGAGCCGGAATACATGCTGTTTGACGAAGCAACCTCGGCGCTGGATCCTGAACTGGTGGGCGAAGTTCTCGACACGATGCGGCTTTTGGCCGAAGAAGGGATGACGATGATTTGCGTCACGCATGAGATGGGTTTCGCTCGTGATGTATCAGACCGGGTTGCTTTTTTTCATCAGGGCGTGATGGAAGAGATCGGCCCGCCCGCCCAGATTTTTAACGAAGCCCAATCTGAACACACCCGCAAATTCCTGGCGAATGTGCGATAAAAGCCCCCGCCCCAAAACAATTAGGAAGGTTACCTTCATGTCCCAGAATATCTTCACCGGCACCATGCCAGCCCTGATGACCCCCTGCAAACCGGACCGGACACCGGATTTTGACGCGCTGGTGAAAAAGGGCAAGGAAATGATCGCAGCGGGTATGTCTGCCGTGGTCTATTGCGGCTCGATGGGCGACTGGCCTCTCTTGTCGGATGCCGAACGGATGGAAGGTGTCGAACGTCTGATCGCGGCCGGACTGCCCGTTGTCGTCGGCACAGGTGCGATAAATTCGAAATCCGCCGTGGCGCTTGCCGCGCATGCGCAAAAGGTTGGAGCGGCAGGGCTTATGGTGATCCCGCGTGTATTGTCGCGTGGATCGTCCATCGCGGCGCAGCGTAATCATTTCAAAGCGATCCTGTCGGCCGCACCTGATATTCCGGCAATCATCTATAACAGCCCGGTTTACGGCTTCGCGACGCGCGCCGATCTGTTCCTGGAATTGCGCGCAGATCATCCCAACCTGGTTGGGTTCAAGGAATTCGGTGGCAAAAGCGATCTGCGCTATGCGGCGGAACACATTACCTCGAAGGATGATCAGGTTACACTGATGGTTGGTGTGGACACCGAGGTCTACCATGGCTTCGTCAATTGCGGCGCCACCGGTTCGATCACAGGGATTGGCACTGCCCTGCCGAAAGAAGCACTGCTGCTGGCTGCCCTGTGCCAGAAAGCGGCGGCCGGTCATGCCGAAGCGCGCCTGCGCGCGCGGGAACTGGAAGAGGCCTTTGGTGTGCTGGCCAGCTTTGACGAGGGCACCGATCTGGTGCTGTATTACAAACACCTGCTGGTCCTGAACGGCGAAGAGGAATACCGTTTGCACTTCAACGAAACCGACGAGTTGACAGATGCCCAGCGCAACTATTGCGAACAGCAATACGACCTGTTCCGCACTTGGTTTACTGATTGGTTCGGCCAGGGCGGAGTCATTGCTGAATGCATGTGATTGACAGTCACACAGGAGGAATGCCTACGCGGGTGATCCTCGACGGCGGCCCCGATCTGGGGTCCGGCCCGCTGGCCGAGCGTGCACGACGCTTGGCCAGCGAGCATGAGGTGTTCTACAAATCCATCTTGCTGGAGCCGCGTGGGCAGCCCGGAATGGTGGGGGCGCTTCTGGTCGCGCCCGAAGATCCAGGGTGTGAGACCGGCGTGATCTATTTTGATGCGGATGCAGTTCTTGGCATGTGCGGGCATGGCACCATCGGTCTGGGCGTCACTCTGGCACATATGGGCAGAATCCGGCCGGGCACGCATCGGGTTGAAACTCCGGTCGGTGTCGTCTCGGTGGATTTACTGGACGCCAATACCGTACGCGTCACAAATGTCGAGAGCCGTCGCGTGCGGGCAGCAGTGCAGATTGAGGTTGGCGGCTATGGGTCGATAACCGGCGATCTTGCCTTTGGCGGAAATTGGTTCTTCATTGTTGATCCCAGCCCAATCCCGGTGAACCCGGGAAACATTCGGGCGATGACCGATCTGACCATCACCATACGCGAAGCCTGCATCGCACAGGGCGTGCATGGCGAAAACGGAGAACTGGTCGACCATGTGATCCTTCAGGATCAATCCCCCAACAAGGATGTTCACAGCCGCAACTTTGTACTGTGCCCGGACAATCAATATGACCGGTCGCCCTGCGGTACCGGCAGTTCGGCGCGCCTCGCCTGTCTGGCGGCAAACGGGGTGCTGGAAGCAGGGGAAGAGATTGTGCAGGAAAGCGTGATCGGCAGCCCCTACGTGCTGAGCTACCAACCCGGCCCGAACGGGGGTGTCATTCCCACCCTGACCGGGCAGGCGCATATCATGTCGGAAGGCAGGTTGGTTTTCGCGCCGAATGATCCGTTCCGTGATGGCATCGCGCTTTGAAGTCAAGGCCGGGGACAGACGCTGTCCGGTCCCCGACCCCGTACCACTATTTGAGAACCTGTAACCATGCAGCATGACACCAAGACGGACATAGTTGTGATCGGTGCTGGCATCATTGGCATCAGCGCTGCGCTAGAGTTGCAAAAGCGGGGAAGGCAGGTGCTTGTGCTGGACCGTGAAGGCGTTGCAGCCGAGGCGTCAAAGGGCAATGCCGGGGCCTTTGCCTTTACAGATATCGTGCCGCTTGCAACGCCTGGGATCATGCGCAAAGCGCCAAAATGGCTGCTTGATCCGTTGGGGCCTTTGTCGATCCCGCCCGCTTATGCGCTGAGTATTGCACCGTGGATGCTCCGGTTCTGGCGGGCCAGTTGGCGCGATCGTTATGCAGCCTCACTATCCGCACAAGCCGCGCTGATGAACCACAGCCGTGCGGCGCTGGAGCGTCAGATCGAGCATGTAGACGGCGAGGCGCTGATGCAGCGCGAAGGCCAGTTGCAGTTGTTCGAGAGTGAGGGCGAATTCCGTGCCAGCCTGCCCACCTGGAACCTGCGCAAGGACCATGGCATCCCGTTTGATCTTCTGGACAGCCCGGATGCTATTGCCGAAATTCAGCCCGGGCTGAACCGGCGATTTACCCATGCGGGTTTTACCTCGACATGGATGAATACCGTCGACCCTGCCCGCTGGACCGAGCATCTGGCGGCACAGTTCATCGCGCGCGGTGGGCAGGTAAAGATCGCAGGGATCACGGCACTGAAACCAACCGATGACGGCGTGCGCCTTGACACGGACAACGGCGACATTTCGGCAGGTCAGGTGATTGTTGCCGCCGGAGCCTGGTCACACCAGCTGGCCAAGACCCTGGGGGATCATATCCCGCTTGAGACCGAGCGGGGTTATAACACGACCCTGCCCGAAGGCGCTTTTGACCTGCGCACTCATCTGACCTTTGGGGGGCATGGGTTTGTGGTAACCCGGATCAACGGCGGCGTGCGCATCGGCGGTGCAGTCGAACTGGGTGGATTGAAGCTGGCCCCGAATTACCGGCGCGCTGACACGTTGCTGGCCAAGGCCGGGCGCTTCATGCCAGACCTGAACCTGGAAGGCGGCACGCAATGGATGGGCTTTCGCCCATCACTGCCTGACAGCCTGCCAGTGATTGACCGATCTTCGCGCGCACCACACGTACTTTATGCCTTTGGCCATGGTCATCTGGGGCTGACCCAATCCGCAGGCACGGCCGAACTGGTGGCCGATCTGGTCACTGACGCCAAGCCGGTGCTCGATGTGTCACCTTTCTCATCCACACGCTTCTAATCTGGAGAACACCTTATGAAAATCACCGGGCTGAACGTATATCAGGTCGATCTGCCGCTGAAAGAAGGCCGCTATAGCTGGTCCAACGGCAATTTTGTCGAAGTGTTTGACAGCACCGTTCTGGAAATCATTACGGATGAGGGGTTGAAGGGCTATGCAGAATGCTGCCCGCTTGGCTCGGCCTATCTGCCGTCTTTCGCGCTCGGCGTCCGGGCCGGGCTGGCAGAGCTGGCCCCGCATTTGATCGGGCAGGACCCACTGAATATCGGTCAGATCAACCGCACGATGGATGCGGCATTGCGGGGTCATCCCTATGCCAAGGCTCCGGTGGATATTGCCTGCTGGGATCTGCTGGGCAAGGCCACGGAACAGCCGCTTTACACCTTGCTGGGGGGCGCTGCGCAGGACGATGTGGTGCTTTATCGCGCGATCAGTCAGGAAGCACCTGAGATCATGGCCAAAAAGATCGAAGGCTATGCCGCCGAAGGCTACACCAAGTTTCAGCTCAAGGTAGGTGGCGAGGCCAATGACGACATTGACCGTATCCACGCCACCCGCGCCGTTCTGAAAAAGTCGGACCTGCTGGTTGCGGACGCCAATACCGGCTGGACCCGGCACGAGGCCGCACGCGTGGTGGGCGCGATTTCGGGTCTGGATGTCTATGTGGAACAGCCTTGCCTGACCTATGAGGAATGCGTGTCGATCCGCCGCCGCACCGCGTTGCCTTTTGTGATGGACGAGGTGATCGACACCCCCAACACGCTGGTCCGCGGCATTGCCGAAGACGCAATGGATGTGATCAACCTGAAGATCTCGAAAGTCGGAGGGTTGACCAAAGCCCGCCTTATGCGTGACCTCTGCGTGGCGCACGGCATCCCCATGACGATCGAAGACACCTGGGGTGGTGACATCACCACCGCAGCCATTGCACATCTGGCCCGTTCAACGCCGTCCGAATTCACATTCTCTGCCACGGATTTCAACTCTTACGGCACCGTGGACATTGCCGAGGGTGCGCCAAAGCGTGTCAACGGCCGGATGACCGCACCCGCCCGTCCGGGTCTGGGTGTTACACCGATTTTCGACGCTCTGGGCGAGCCTGTCGCACAATATTGAGAGATCCGATGCGGAGCAGCAAAACCGTTCATGTCATTTCAGCCCATGCAGAAGGCGAAGTAGGGGATGTTATCGTTGGGGGCGTCGCCCCGCCACCGGGCGACACCTTGTGGGAACAGCGCAGCTTTGTCGCCGGCGACCGGACGCTGCGCAACTTCGTTCTGAACGAACCTCGGGGCGGTGTTTTCCGTCATGTCAATCTTCTGGTGCCCCCGAAACACCCCAAGGCGGACGCGGCTTTCATCATTATGGAACCCGAAGACACACCGCCCATGTCCGGCTCGAACTCGATATGTGTTTCAACCGTATTGCTGGATGGCGGGATCATTCCGATGCAGGAACCCGAAACTCATATGGTGCTTGAGACCCCAGGCGGGCTGGTTCATGTCCGCGCAGAATGCAGCGGTGGCAAAGCGCAACGCATTTTCGTGCAGAACCTGCCCAGCTTTGCCGACAAACTGTCCGTCCCGCTTGAGATGCCCGGATTGGATACGATCATGGTTGATACTGCTTATGGGGGTGACAGTTTTGTCGTGGTCGATGCAAAGGCATTGGGATTAGAAATTGTCGAACATGAGGCCCGTGACATTGCCCGATTGGGGGTGAAGATTACCAATGCAGCCAATGAACAGCTTGGGTTTTCGCATCCTGAAAACCCGGATTGGGACCATATCTCATTCTGTGCTTTCTGCGGCCCGCTGAGCCAGACCGAAACCGGATTGACCGGAAAATCTGCCGTGGCGATCCAGCCCGGCAAGGTTGATCGGTCGCCTACGGGTACAGCGGTTTCCGCACGCATGGCGCTGATGGCTGCAAAAGGGTTGATGTCGCCGGGTCAGACATTCGAGGCAGTCTCGATCATCGGATCACGGTTCACCGGTCGGATTGTCGATACCACCGAAGTGGCGGGCCGTGCCGCGATTGTCCCCGAAATCAGTGGGCGCGGCTGGATCACCGGCATTCACCAACACATGCTTGACCCGGATGACCCCTGGCCTGGCGGGTATCGCTTGTCGGACACCTGGGGTGTCTGACTAAACAGTGCATTGGCCGCGCCCGCTCTCAGGGAAAGGCAGTTACAGAAGGTTCCATTCGCTCTTGGTCTTACCTCGCTGTCTCAGCAGGGTTGAATCACCATGGATATTGGATGCATTATCAAGCGGAGTGTCCTTAATCAGCTTTCTGGGTGGCCGAGTCGCGGCTCAGCTTGGAATAACGCCGGTAACCGGTAGCTGTACCCAAACAAGTGGCAGGAAAGAAATGGCAGGAAAGCGCGCGATAACCAAGCAAAGCCTACCAGATGTCATCGCGAACGATCTTCGTGAACGTATTCTGAACGGTGAACTTGCCGAAGGTGAAGCTATTCGCCAGGAAGCTCTGGCCGAAGAATACGACGTATCTCGGATGCCCATCCGCGAAGCCCTAAAGCGTCTGAACGCTGAAGGCCTGATTCAATGGGCCAATAATCGGGGCGGATCAGTTACCAAACACTCATTGAACGAGATTGGAGAAATATTCGACCTTCGAATGCTTATTGAAGTCGATCTTTTCCGCAGAGCCATTCCGCAGATGACATCTGCCGACTATGCACGATGCAACGAGATATTGACACAGATGGAAGCGTCTTATGACGAGAATGACGTCAGCAAGTGGGGGATCCTGAACTACCAATACCACTCCGCCCTTTACGCGGCGTCGCAGAGGAAACTGACGAATGAATTGCTGGACCGCGTCAATCTGCAATCAGACCGCTATGTCCGAATGCATTTGAGCGTGATGAAGCAGCGGGAACCCGCGAAAAAAGAGCATCGAGAGCTGTTGAAACTGGCGCAAGCAGGGAACGTTGACGAAGCCTGTAACATGCTGATGCGGCACATCCGGCGAACAAAGGAACAGCTGCTGGAGATGATCGTAGCAAAACGCGCCATGGAGGAGACCTAACAGGGTGCTTGATTGTCTCTCTTAATTGGATACATTATCCATAGATTCAGAATCGTAAATATGGAACCTTAATGACCTGCTCCCCCCATGGTAAGCACCTCATCGCTGGAAACTGGCTTTCAGGTGACACGTTTTTTCAGTCACAGCCCGCTTTTGGACCGTCACACAGTTTTTCGGTGGGGCGCCTTCAGGATGTTGACGCGGCTGCGGAAGCTGCCGAAGAAGCGTTCTGGAGCTATGGTTTTTCGACCCGGGAAGACCGCGCGGCATTTCTGAATGCCATCGCAGATGAGATCGAAGCCCGCGCCGAGGCGATTACTGAAATCGGTTCGCAGGAAACCGGCCTGCCCGAGGCCCGTCTGCAAGGAGAGCGGGGTCGCACATCGGGCCAACTTCGCTTGTTTGCCACACATATTCTGAGTGGTGAGTATCTGGATCGGCGTCACGACGGCCCGTTGCCAGACCGCTCGCCGCTGCCGCGCCCGGATCTGAAAATGATCCAGCGCCCAATTGGCCCTGTCGCCGTATTCGGTGCTTCGAATTTCCCTTTGGCCTTTTCAACCGCAGGCGGCGACACCGCGGCCGCCTTGGCTGCTGGGTGTCCCGTTGTCGTAAAAGGGCACAGCGCCCACCCGGGTACCGGTGAGATCATAGCCGAGGCTATACATGCTGCCATCGAACGCTGCAAAATTAATCCCGGTGTCTTCAGTCTTATTCAGGGGGGTGACCGGACCGTGGGTTCCGCTTTGGTACAGCACCCGCTGATCAGGGCTGTCGGGTTCACTGGCTCATTGGCTGGTGGTCGGGCACTGTTCGATCTATGTGCCGCACGTCCTGAACCAATCCCGTTTTTCGGTGAACTTGGCTCGGTCAACCCGATGTTCATTCTCGATGCTGCTCTGACGAACCGGGGCGACAACATTGCTCAGAACTGGGCAGGGTCGCTGACCATGGGCGCAGGTCAGTTCTGTACCAACCCCGGGGTCGCCGTTTTGCTGGCGGGTGCAGCAGCGGACCGCTTCGCCGAAACCACGCGAACCGCCTTGTCAGAAACACCCGCGCAGACCATGCTGACCGACGGCATCGCCGACGCTTACCGAACTGGTCAGGCAAGGATCGCCAATACAACAGGTGTGCAGGAGGTTCTGACCTCGATGTGTGACCAACGCACCGCGTCCCCGTACCTGTATCGTACCAATGCTGCGAACTGGCTGGAAAACCAAACCCTTGGTGAAGAGGTTTTTGGCCCGCTGGGCGTAATAGTGACCGCCGAAACGCCTGACGAAATGCGGGCCGTCGCACACAGTCTGCAAGGTCAGCTGACCTGTACCCTGCATATGGATGATGCGGACATGGACACCGCGCGTTCCCTGATGCCGATCCTCGAGCGCAAGGCCGGGCGTGTGCTGGCCAATGGCTTTCCCACGGGCGTCGAGGTCTGCGACAGCATGGTGCATGGCGGCCCCTACCCCGCTTCGACCAATTTCGGTGCTACCTCGGTTGGCACATTGTCAATCCGGCGGTTCCTGAGACCCGTGTGTTACCAGAACATGCCGGACGCATTGTTGCCCGAACAATTCCTCTGAGTTTTAGGATAAACACATCCATAACGTCATGGCTCATCGCGGGGCAAGCGATGAGCCGGGTGCCCATTGCTCTCATTTGATGGAGGCTACACTTCGGCCTGTTAAGTGGGGAGGCTCACGTCGGACTTAACGCAGAAATTCACGATCAAAAAATCTCTTGCTACAAATACACACCATAATGCATAAATATTGCTAGCATTTTAGAGTAATTGAATAAGAATAACACATTTCTGGGGGCAAAAATCGAGCTTGGCGCGCTTCGCGCTTACTTAGACCCGTTGGGGGAAGGGGCTATGGTTTGGCTTGGTTAAAGATTGTGTTGGTTGTATTTGTTGTCGCGCTCATGCCGGTGCAGGCCCTTGCCAACATCGGAACTGTCATCAGCGCCAAACAAGGCGCTCAGATCATTCGCGCCGGAAACACTCAGCCTGTCATTTCAGGAATGGATGTGGTGTCGGGCGATACGATTTCTACAGATCACAGCGGTTTGGTTCAGATCGTTTTTGTGGATGAAACCAAAATTGCCGTTGGCCCCAATGCGCATATGGTGTTGGACGTGACCATGCTTCGGAGCAATCGAAAAGCCAAAAGCTTTGCCGTGCAAGCACTTGGTGGCAGCTTTCGATTCATTTCCGGCAAGAGCAGAAAAAGAGCCTATTCGATCAAGACCCCGACTGCGACAATGGCAGTTCGTGGCACAACCTTCGACATGTGGGTCGTATCACAAACCCAAAGCGCAATGCTTGTCCTGCACGGGACGGTTCAAATGTGCAGTGCACAGGGGTCTTGCAGGTCCACAGGCCGCGTATGCAGCATGTATGCCACCAGTGGAGGCGGAGCAGTCGGGCGACCTGCTGATCAGGCGCAGTATGACCAGGCGCTGAAATCTGGTTTCCCTTTTGTTCAGTCGCAGGAAGGCCTGCTGCCTCCTTTGCAGGTACGTGTTGAGGGGTGTTCTGGCGAAGGTGCGCCCGTGCAACAGGCCAAAATCGACAGGGCCGACATTCGCAGAACTGCGCCCCAGCCGCGCCCAGTCAGCGTCGCAGCGCCGCCAACCCCCCCGTCAAACCCAGAGCCAGAAGTAGAACCAGAACCGGAGCCGGAAGAACCAGAACCAGAACCAGAACCGGAAGAGCCTGATCCGGAACCCGAAGAACCTGATCGAGAGGAACCAGGTCAGGAAGGTCCTGAGCAGCAAGAATCAAATAGTGAGCTGTTCCGGTAGCGTTGTCGAAAAAGCGGAAATGGACTCACTTGTCCGGAGAACGACGTGAGCGACGAAAAGCGCAAAACCAGGACGGGGAAATGGGCGTTCCGCCTTGTCGGATTGTGTCTGATCCTTGTGGGTTGTTTCATCCGGGTCATGGATCCCTATCCGGTGCGAATGACCCGTCTGATCTATTTCGACGTTCTGCAAAGGTCATCCCCGCGTGAGTTCAATCCTGACCTCCCCATACGGGTTGTAGATATTGACGAGGCCTCTCTGGCCAATTGGGGGCAATGGCCCTGGCCTCGAACACTGGTGGCGCAGATCGTTCAAAATCTGGGTGAATATGGCGCTGCGGCCATCGCATTTGATGTGTTGTTCGCTGAGCCTGACCGGTTTTCCCCCTCACGGCTTTTGAACGATCCGTCTTTGGCAGGGGTTCTCACAGTGGAACGGCACGCTCGGAAGCTCGACAATGATGTCTTGCTTGGGATGGAAATCGCTTATTGGCCGGTCGTTCTTGGGACTGCCGCACGTTTGTCTGCTGAAGGAAATCCTATCTCTGCAAAAGCAGGTATCATTGAGTTCGGGGAAAATCCCGCCGCGGGTCTAATTTCAGTTCCTCATTGGACGCCAATTGCGCCTCCGTTGGACCGGACTGCGGCAGGTATTGGTGGGGTCAACGTCTCGCCCATCGGCGGAACCGGTATCATGCGCCGCGTGCCGGTTCTTTGGCGCGGGCCAGATGGGCTGTTACCGGGTCTGTCGATTGAAGCCCTGAGAGTTGCCTTGGGCGAGACCAATATCATGGCCGAAGGTGCGCAGGACGAAACAGGCATCATGTTGGCGGTTGAGGTCGGGGGATACCGGATACCAACGACAGAAAACGGCGAGATTTGGCTGAGATACCGGCGCGATGCGCCCGAGCTGTATATCTCGGCCAACGATATCCTCAAAGGTTCGGATGATGCGGACGTTCGGGCGGAAGTTGAGGGGCGGATCATCCTGATCGGAACGTCGGCTGCCGGTTTATTCGATATGCACCAGACGGCGCTTGGGGAAAGCGTTCCCGGTGTTTCGATTCATGCCCAGGTTCTGGAACAGGTGTTGACCAACGAAATGCTAAGTCGCTCGGACGTGACCGCAGCGCAGGAAATGCTTGCCTTCGCCTTTCTCGGGCTTGTCGTGATTGCCGTCATGTCCAGTTTCGGTGCGGTTGCATCTTTCATTGCAGGCGGTGTCGCCGCCGCTGCCGTTCTGACAATCAGTTGGCTGGTTTTTCAAAACCAGTCGGTTCTGTTCGACGCCACATTTCCGCTTGTCGGTGGCATAGCAAATTTCGGGCTGCTGGCAGGATATCTTTTCCTGTCTACCGAACGGGAAAAGCGCAAAATCCGGAAAGTCTTCTCTCATTACGTCGCCCCGGAAATCCTTGATGAGATGGAAGCCACCGGGCATCAGCTGCATTTGGGAGGAGAGACGCAGGATATCACGGTGATGTTTTCCGACATCCGGGGTTTCACACCTCTGTCTGAATCCGCATCTGCCACCGAGCTGGTCTCACTGCTGAATGCGCTTTTTTCCAGTATCGGCGATCAGATACTGGCTGAACGGGGAACCATCGACAAGTTTATCGGCGACGCCGTTATGGCGTTCTGGAATGCGCCTCTGCCTGTCGCTGACCACCCGTGCCGGGCTTCATTAGCCGCGCTGAAAATGCGGCGAGCTTTGGCAGAGTTCAATGAATCCGACATCATGCGAAACCGCCCCCCTATCGCGCTGGCAACGGGGCTTGCCACCGGGCAGGCCTGCGTCGGCAATATCGGCTCGCAGAAACGGTTCAACTACACGGTTATCGGTGACGTCGTGAATGTCTCAGCACGGATCGAACAATGCTGTCGAACAGTCGACTATGACATCGTCGTTTCCAACGGTGTCCATGAAATCACGAATGGGGAGCTGGCCATGTTAGAGGCCGGGCATGTTGATCTGAAAGGCAAAGCCAACCCGGAACCCGTCTTTGTTTTGGTGGGCGATCAGACCCTGTTGCAAACAGCGGCATTCCAGGATCTCAGGGCTGCACATGCGGAGCTGATTTTGGCGATCACAAATCGACATCCAAACAGCTTGGTCAAGACCTTGTGCCTACAGTGCGAAAATCTGGCTGAAGACATCGAGCCCGGCTTGCGTCAGTTCTACAGGGCGCTGCCCGGTCGTGCCGCTGACTTCCGGTCGAACCTACCATCCGGGCAATTTATGTTCACACGCCACAATCTTGGTTAACCAGTCACGTTTTCCGGCGCTTGCCCTCTTTGGGTCACGCTCACACCGGAACAAACTGATGCAAGACGGGCTGAAAATTATCGTTACTGTAATCTCTGCCCGTCATTCCCGAAGTAATATGCACGGTTGGGATCAAATCCGAATTGTACATCGTCACCTGGGGCAATTGCGTGCTGGCCAAACAATCGGACCGTGATTGGCACATTGCTGGTTTGCAGAATGACATTGGTATCACCGCCCAACTGCTCAACATGCGAAACGGTGCCGGCGATCGGTCCGCCGCTTTCCAGGCGGATGTCCTCCGGGCGCAACCCCAGTTCGCGCGCATCGCCCGGGGTCAGGTTGTCCGCAGGCAGAAAATTCATGGACGGTGAACCAAGAAAGCCCGCGACAAAGCGGTTTGCCGGGTTGTTGTACAGCTCCATCGGGCTGCCGACCTGTTCCACCCGTCCGTCGCGCAGCACCACAATCTTGTCGGCCAGTGTCATCGCTTCTGTCTGATCGTGCGTGACATAAATCATCGAGGCCGAGAGTTGCCTGTGCAGATTTGCGATCTCGATCCGGGTGTTCATGCGCAAAGCAGCATCAAGATTGGAGAGCGGTTCGTCGAACAGGAACAGCTTGGGTTGGCGCACGATGGCGCGACCGATGGCAACACGCTGGCGCTGCCCCCCCGACAGTTCGGATGGGTAGCGGTCAAGATAGGGCTCCAACCCCAGCATCCGGCTCGCCTCCGCGACCCGCTCGTCGATCACGGCTTTCGGCTGGCGTTCCTGTTTCAGGGCAAGGGTCAGGTTGCCGCGTACATTCAGGTGCGGATAAAGCGCGTAACTCTGGAACACCATGGCGATGCCACGTTTCGAGGGCGGGGTCAGATTGACCTGCTCGCCAGCAATTCTGATCTCACCCGATGTCGCGTCTTCAAGCCCTGCAATAACGCGCAGAAGAGTGGACTTACCGCATCCGGAGGGACCGACAAAAACCACAAACTCGCCGTCCTCAACCTCAAGATTGATGTCCTTCAGGACCTCTACATTGCCAAAGGATTTGTGAATGTTTTTCAGTGAAAGGGCGGTCATTGGCGGGTCTCCTCAAGAGAAACGGGTTGGCCAGTGCGGATGCTCTGATCAGCGGCCAGGCAGATGGCAAGGGATTGTACGGCGTCGGACATATGGCGGGTCAGGTCGATATCCTCGGCGATGGCGCGCAGCATATAGGCTTGTTCAGCATCGCACAGTTCCTGATGGCCGGGCTCATCAGGCATGTCGATAATCCTGTCGCCCTGCGGCGTGTGAACCAGAAGGCCACCAACCTTGGTGTGACCATCGATGTCCGCTGACGCGCCCTTGTTTCCGTCGGTAATCGAAACAGACCCGTTGGGCGACACGATGTCCTTCACGAAAAACGCGGTTTCGGACATCATCGGACCCCAACCAGCCTCGTACCACCCGACCGAACCGTCGTCGAACACGACCTGAAACTGGCCGTAATTGTACATGTCAGGCGCGATTTCATCCGACAGGCGCAGACCCATGCCATGAACGCGAAGGGGGTTTGCGTCGGTGATCTGGCACATCACATCGACATAGTGCACACCGCAATCCACGATGGGCGACGTGGTCTGCATCAGGGCCTTGTGCGTCTCCCACTCAGAGCCCGAGGATTGTTGATTCAGGTTCAGACGGAACACATAGGGGCCACCCAGAGTGCGAGCCTCGGCGATCAGACGCATCCAGGATGGGTGGTGGCGCAGGATATAGCCCACCACCAGCTTACGGTTTAGCCGCGTTGCTGTTTCGACCACACGCTGCGCATCGGCAACGTTGGTGGCGAGCGGTTTTTCGACAAACACATGCGCACCCGCCTCCATCGCGGCGCAGGCGTAATCCGCGTGACTGTCCGAGTAGGTCGCAATCACAACCAGATCGGGTTTGGTTTCGGTCAGAGCGGCCTCAAAACTTGAATACACCGGATAGCGCGTCAGATCAGGGTGATCTACGCGGCCGGATCGGTTCACCAACCCGACAATCTGCGCGTCCGGGTGATGGAGATGTGCCAACGCATGGCTCAGCCCCATGTTCCCAAGGCCTGCGATCAGGACGCGGGTCATTTCACCGCTCCTGACGTGATGCCGCGAATGAGCTGTCGCGAGAAGATCACATAGAGGATCAGCACCGGCAGGATCGCCATTGAAAGGGCTGACAGGACCGCGTTCCAGTCTGTCACAAACTGACCGATGAAGACCTGGCTTCCCAGCGTCAGTGTCTTGGTCTCTTCCGCGGGGGCCAAGATCAGCGGAAACCACAGATCGTTCCAGATCGGGATCATGTTGAATACGGCAACCGTTGCCATTGCCGGACGCACCAGCGGCAACACAAGCCGAAAGAAGATTGTGTATTCACTAAGGCCGTCAATGCGGCCCGCATTCTTGAGGTCGTCACTCACCTGTTTCATGAACTCACTGAGGATGAACACCGCCAAGGGCAGGCCCTGCGCCGTATAGACAAGGATCAGCGCCCACAGGGTGTTCACCAGCCCGGTCGCCACCATCATTTCCAGGATGGCCACAGTGCCGATGCGGATCGGGATCATGATTCCAAGCGCCAGGTACAGACCCATAAGCATGTTGCCCTTGAACCGGTACTCACTCAGCGCATAAGCCGCCATTGCGCCAAACAGCAGGACCAAAGTCAGGGATGCAACGGTCACAATCAGAGAGTTTTGGAAATAAAGGAAGAAATCCCCCTGTTTCATCACTGTCTGATACCCGATCATCGAAAAACTGTCGGCATCGGGCAGCGCCAGCGGTTCGCGAAAGATCGCCTTGCGGGTCTTGAAGCTGTTGATCAGGATCACGAAAACCGGAAACAGTGCGATCAGCGTATAGAAGATCAGTGCACCATGCATCGCGAAGGTGTTTAGCGGGTTGGAGCGGGCCTTGTTCATGTCATCTGCTCCTTACAGCTGGTACCGGCGCATCCGGGTCTGGATGCCGAAAAGGTAGACACAGACACCCAGCAGGATGATTGCAAACATCGCACCAGCGATGGCCGAACCCATATGCGGATCACCCAATTGCAGCTGGAAGCCAAAGAATGTGCGATACATGAAGGTGCCAAGAATATCGGTCGAGAAGTCAGGCCCCGCCAGAGCGCCCTGTGCAGCATAGATCAGATCGAAGGCGTTGAAATTGCCGACAAATGTCAGAATTGAGATGATCCCGATCGAGGGCAGGATCAGCGGCAGCTTGATTTTCCAAAAGGCACTTGTACCGGTGATGCCATCCACTTCCCCGGCTTCCAGGATTTCCTCAGGGATCGATAGCAAGGCCGCGTAAATCAGCATCATTGGGATACCGACAAACTGCCAGACCGAAATCAGCGCCAGAGTGGTCAAAGCGTATTCCTCCTTTCCCAACCACGGGGCAAAGAGGGATTTCAACCCAACCGCATCCAGCATCGAAGGAGCGATGCCCCAGATGGGCGACAGGATCAGTTTCCATGCAAATCCGACGATCACAAAGCTCAGGATTGTCGGAATGAAGATCGCCGACCGATAGAGCACCGCAAATCGCAGGCGCGGATGGCTGAGCAGCGCTGCCAGCGCGATGCCGATGGGGTTCTGCACCAGCATGTGAATCAGAAAGAACCAGAAATTGTTGCCCAGCGCATTCCAGAACTGTTCCGACCAGATCGGATCGAAAAACAGCGTTTGAAAGTTCTGCAGTCCAACAAAAACGCGGCTCTGGTCGACCTCAGAGTAAAGGGCCAGACGGAGCGTATTGAACAGGGGAAAGATCATCACCGCTGTGTAGACAAGTACGGCTGGTGCCAGAAACACGACAATATGCCAGCGGATGCGGGGGCGGGTCATGGGGAGCGCTTTCGATGGAATGCTTGGCGTACCCGGGCAACTCATGCTGCCCGGGTATGGTTCAGCTTACTGATGTGGTGCGTACCACGAGGCGAGGCCCGCCTGTAGTTCTGCACCCAGCTCTTCAGGCGACTTGGCACCTTTGATCGCGGCAACGGATGCGCCCCAGGTCTCGTTCTCGAGGTTTGGTGTGCCGCGCGACAGGATTTGATAAGTCGAGCGGATGGTCGATTCACATTCTTCACGCCAACCGACGATTTCCTTGGCCAGCGGGTCCTGCAACTCGACCGGAGTGCTCGACAGCGGGAAGAAGCCGGGCAGAGCGTTGCCGAAGATTTCAGCAAACTCAGGGCTTGCGACCCAAGTCAAAAACGTTTCGGCGGCTTCAGGATTCTTCGTGGCCGCGTTCATGCCGATGCCGATATCCGTATGGTCCGAGATATAGCAGGTGTCGCCCGCGTTCTGAACCGGAGGCTTGAATGCACCCATCTCGAAATCGGCTTGTGCGTTGAAGCCGGAAATCTCCCATGATCCCGCAGGATAGATGGCCGCGCGGCCCAAAGTGAAGATGTTCTGGCTGTCGGGATAGGTCTGTGCTTCGTACCCGTCACCCAGATACGCACCCCAGCGGGCCAGCGTTGCGTACGGGGCTGTCCAGGCTTCATCGGTCAGCTTCTGTTCGCCTGCGATCAACGCCTGACGACCTTCTTCACCCTTCCAGTAGTTCGGCCCGATGTTATTGTAACCCATCGTGGCAGCTTCCCATTGGTCGTTGGTACCCATCGCCATTGGGATGTAAGTGCCGTCTTCTTTGATCTTGTCCAAAGCGGCAAAGAACTCGTCTTCTGTGGTCGGCACTTCGAGGCCCAACTCGGCAAAAGCGTCCTTGTTGTAGATGAAGCCGTGAATAACCGATGCCATCGGCACGCAGAAGCTGGCCGAACCGTCATCCGTCTGCCAGGCAGACTTTGCAACGTCCGAGAAGTTGTTCATCGCCTCGACCGAGGACAGATCGGTCAGGTGACCGGCCTCATAAAGCGCCAGCGAAGCATCGAAGGGGCGGCAGGTAATCAGGTCACCGGCAGACCCCGCATCAAGTTTCGAGTTCAAAACCGCGTTGTATTCTGCCGGGGCAGACGGCGTGAACTGGACTTTGATGCCAGGATGTTTTGCTTCAAAGGCCGGGATGATCTGGTCCTGCCACAGGGTCAGGTCATCGTTACGCCAGCTTTCGATGGTCAGCGTGACGTCCTCGGCATAGGCGGCAGAGGCTAACAGCGTCCCACCAAGCAAGGCCAGTTTCAGGCTATTACGTTTCATTGTACTCTCCCATTTGGTTTGCAGTTATTTATCAGGTGTCAGTGCCGCGCTCAGAACTCCGCCCGTTTCTTTCAGGCGCACATTGGCTGCCGCTAGTGAAACGCCGCGAGCGGCGATGAGAATGGCGGATTTGGTGTCTCCTTGCGCTTCAGCCAGGGCGTTTTGGGCGGTGCTTGCATCAACTCCGGCGATCCGGGCGACGATGCCGGTCGCACGCGCGCGCAGCTTTGCATTGTCTGCTCTCAGGTTGACCATCATCCCCTCGTGAACATGACCCAACTTGATTGCCATAAGGCTGGACAGCATGTTCAGCGCAATTTTCTGGGCCGTACCAGCGCCCATTCGGGTTGAGCCTGAAATCAGCTCAGGCGGGGTGGCAAGCAGAATCGCGTGATCGCATTGCGTCAACAGCGGGCTGCCCGGGTTGTTGGCTATCCCGATCGTGCTGGCACCCGCAGCACGCGCAAGTCGCGCGGCCTCAAGTGTATAAGGGGTGCTGCCACTGGCAGAGACAGCAATGACCGTGTCGCTGCGCATAAGCCCGGCCAGCCCTTCAACCAACCCGTCGGTGTCGTCCTCGGTCCCACCGGGCATATGCGCGGATTGCGGCAATCCTCCGGCCATCAGGATATGGATTCGGTTTTCGTCGATGCCGAAAGTGCCGCCCAGTTCCATTGCATCAGCCGCAGCCATCAGCCCCGAAGACCCCGCCGCCGCGTAATATAATGAACCACCTGATGCCAGACTGCGGGCCATGGCGTCGGCACCGTCGCATATCCCACGCAGGGCGCCCTGCGGGGCACCGGCCGCTTCCTGCTGACCCCTGGACAGGGCCAGCGCCGCCTCTTCCAGCGGTCGGTTACCCAAATCGTATGCGTCCGGGTGGAGTTGTTCGGTGATGTGTGGCAGCACGTGTTTCTCCTCGTTGCCAGAAAGCATACCTATACAATACCATTTGTCCACTAATTTTTTTTCAGCCGCTATTGGCCTTATAATTCAACGTATTTTCGATCTTTCCGCCCATATTGGATTTACTTTGGCATTTACAGCTCAGCATAGGCATTATATAGGTATCATCATGCTTAGGTCGAAAAACAATCCAATCATCGCGGCAGACGGCGGCGGAACGAACTGTCGGATCGCCTATGACGATGGCCAGCAGCGACTGGTGGTCGAGGTTGGCCCCGCCAACGTCGCCAGCGATTATGACGGCGCGATTGTACGGCTGAAAGACGGCCTGAAGATGCTTGCGACCAAGCTCAGTGTTCAGCCCGAGACCCTGAAGCCGATACCGGCGTATTTTGGACTTGCGGGAGTTACAGGTGATCAGATCGCCCAGCGGGTGGCGGCGGATTTGCCGTTGGACAGTATACTGGTCGAGGATGATCGCCACCCTGCGCTGGCGGGTGCGCATCAAGCAACCGACGGTGCAATCGCCCATTGCGGAACGGGTTCGTTTCTGGCCCTGCAATCGCAAGCCGGCCGACGCTTTGCTGGTGGCTGGGGCTCAGTACTGGGGGATGAGGCTTCTGCTCAGTGGATTGGGCGCAGAGCGCTTTCGGTGACGCTGGATGCATGGGACGGGCTGGTGCCAAAATCCAACCTGACTGAGGGCTTGCTGAACGCATTTGGCAGTACAAGCGGTATTGTCGCTTTCGCGGCCGCGGCACGACCACATGAATTCGGCCAGATCGCGCGACAGGTGACAGCGGCGGCGAGGTCAGGGGATGAGCGGGCGGTTTCGCTTATGCACGAAGGTGCTGCGCATCTTTTGCAAGCACTGGAAGCAATGGGCTGGACCCCGGCCATGCCATTATGCCTGACCGGGGGTATTGGCCCTCACTATGAGGCGTATCTGCCGGATCGTGCGCGTGGCGCAGTAACAGAGCCCAAAGGTGCGCCTATCGACGGGGCCATCGCGTTGGCCCGGGCTTTCCAAGTGGAGCATTCGGCATGAACGCAGCATCTTTTCTGGCTTCTGACGACTGGCTCGAGAACGGCGGCGGGCCGCGCTATGTCCGGCTGCGCCAGCGGCTGGAAGAAGGCATCGACGCTGGAGTCCTTCCCCCGAATTCCTCATTACCGCCCGAGCGCGAGATCGCCGAGATTACCGGCCTGTCCAGGGTCACCGTGCGCAAGGCCATTCAGGAACTGGTGAAACAGGGCGCAATCGTGCAGCGGCAGGGTTCCGGATCTTTCGTACGGAACGCCGCACCGAAACTGGAACAATCGCTTTCGCATCTGACCTCGTTCAGCGAGGACATGCGCCTGCGCGGCATGGAATCAACCTCCAAGTGGTTGGAACGGGGCGTTTTTCTGCCATCACCCGAGGAAACGGCGGTGCTCGGGCTGCCCGCTGACGGACAGGTGGCGCGCATTTGCCGCCTGCGAGAGGCTGGTGGACGCCCCATGGCAGTCGAACGTGCCTCGTTGCCATTGGACATTCTGCCAAATCCGCTTGCCGTGCGCGACTCACTCTATGATCTACTGGAAGAAAGCGGCTGCCGACCTGTTCGCGCCATCCAGAAGATTTCCGCCGTTAATCTTGAGGCTGAAGACGCCGCTCTGCTTGGCGTCGCCGAAGGCGCGGCAGGGCTGAGCATCCAGCGGATTTCCCATCTGGAAGGCGGGCGTGTCGCCGAGTTCACAAAATCCAACTATCGCGGCGATGCCTATGACTTTGTGGCTGAGCTGCGACTCACTCCATGATCTGCGATTCCGATGGAAAGGTTGCCCCGATGACCCCGAAAACGACCCTGATGCGTCAGGAAATCGAAGAGATCCCTGTTGCCGTCGAGCGATTGCTCAGCAATGGCGGAGATGCCCTGAGCACAGCGACGGACGTCGCCCGGAACGGCGGGCTGAAGTTCATGATTTCGGCGGCGCGCGGCTCTTCCGACCACGCCTGTACTTTTCTGAAATACGCAAGCGAATTGCTTCTTGGCTTGCCTATGGCATCCGTCGGCCCATCGGTCGCGTCCGTGTATGGCGCTGACCTGCATGTGGCCGGGGCGCTTTGCCTTTCTGTTTCACAATCAGGAAAAAGCCCGGATATCGTGCAGCTTACGAAAAATGCCCGAAAGGCCGGGGCCAGCACCGTAGCAATCACAAATGACCCATCTTCCCCCCTTGCACTGGCGGCTGAGGCGGCTTTGCCGCTGCACGCAGGCCCCGAGCTTAGTGTAGCGGCGACAAAGACATTCGTGACCTCGCTGGTTGCCGGGCTTTGGCTACTGGCGGAACTGAAAGGCGACAAAGATCTTCTGGCTGCGCTGCGTGGCCTGCCAAAGCACCTTGATGCCGCCACACGGTGTGACTGGGGCAAAGCGGCGGCTGCCGTCACCCAAAGCTCGCTTTATACGCTTGGTCGCGGACCAAGCGTAGCGATCTCGAACGAGGCCGCGCTGAAATTCAAGGAAACCTGCCAGATCCATGCCGAAAGTTATTCCTCGGCCGAGGTGCTGCATGGCCCTGTCTCGATCGTGGAAGGCGGATTTCCGGTTATTGCCTTTGCCGCCAATGATCCCGCAGAGCCGCTGTTGGCCGAGGTTGCCGACACGCTCGCGGCCAAAGGGGCACAGGTATTTGCCACCAGCCCAATGGTCACAAAGGCCGAGGTGCTGCCTCATGTCCGCACGGATCATTGGCTGACGGACCCGGTGGCAGCTATCGTGTCCTTTTATTCAATGGTCGAGCAGGTCGCAGTACAGCGCGGGATCAACCCGGATGCGCCACGTCACCTGCGGAAAGTGACGGAAACGGTATGAGCGGCCAGGCGACCATCTACCACGGCGGGCTTGTTTATGACGGCACCAGTTTGCATGACGGTGCCGCGCTGCGGCTGGAGGCTGGCCGCATCACCGATATTGGCGTTGACGTGAAGACAAGCGCTGGCAAGCTTGTCGATCTGCAAGGCGATATTCTGGCCCCCGGCTATGTTGACCTGCAAGTGAATGGCGGTGGCGGAGTGATGTTCAACGCCGCCCCGTCTGTCGATACACTGGCACGCATCGCCAAGGCGCACCGGACGCTTGGGGCAACCTCGATCCTTCCCACCCTGATCACGGATACCGCAGCCAAGACCCGCGCCGCCATCGAAGCGGCCAAGGCGGCGGTAGCTGCGGGTATTGCGGGGATCGCTGGCCTGCATCTTGAGGGACCACATCTTTCGGTGGCTCGGAAAGGTGCCCATGATGCAGCCCTGATCCGCCCCATGGATGACGAGGACCTGACAACGCTTGTCGCGGCAGCACAAGCGCTACCCGCATTGATGCTGACGGTTGCGCCAGAAAACGTGTCAATTGCGCAGGTGAAAGCGCTGGTCTCAGCAGGTGCCGTTGTTTCGCTGGGCCACAGTGATGCGGATTATGATACCTGCCTGTCTTATGCCGAGGCCGGTGCGTCCTGCGTCACGCATCTGTTCAACGCCATGAGTCAACTGGGCAATCGATCTCCCGGGCTTGTCGGGGCGGTTCTGGCCGCGGGTCGATTAAACGCCGGGCTAATCGCCGACGGTATTCACGTTCACCCTGAAGCCATGCGCACAGCCTGGGCCGCCAAGCGGGGCCCAGGCCGGATATTTCTGGTCAGCGATGCGATGGCGCCGGCTGGCACGGACCAGCGCATGTTCGAACTGGAAGGCCGCCGCATTTCCCGCAAAGACGGGCGTTTGACACTGGCCGATGGTACTTTGGCAGGGGCTGATCTAGATTTGACCACAGCGCTGCGTGTTCTGACCACGCAAGCCGAAGTGCCGCTGGAAGTCGCATTGGCATCCGCGACGCGTATACCCGCCGAAGTAATGGGATTATCCGACGCGGGGCGCTTAACCATAGGAAAACAATGCCCGCTGATCCGCATTGCCAGAGATCTGAGCAACGTAGACGTGCTGGTTTGAACCAGCGTCATAAGACCTGCGCTGACAAAATCCTGAGTTTCTGCAACCATTAGTCAATTCACTGAACGGGAACGGATTTCAGGTAAGCAGCAATGGCCAATCGGTCTTCATCGCTTAGTTTCGAGGTGTTCTCGATGACTTCGACCATTTCGCCACCAGCGCTGTCATAATCCGGTGTGAAACCGGATTTCAGATATTCAGCGATGTCAGCCTCGGACCAGTCAAGCTGGGCGGTGGTCAAACCGGGGATGCGCCCCTTTCCATTCGGATTTGGCGCTCCGGTCAGCCATAGACCCCGCTTCAACCCTCCCAGTCCGTTTCGTGGTGTATGGCATTCTGCGCAGTGCCCCAAAGCTTCCACCAAATACCGGCCTCGGATTTGCTGGTCGGTCAGATCACCTTCAACCACCCAGCCCGAGTCTGAAAACAGAAGTTTCCACAACCCCAGCCCGCGCCGGATATTGAAAGGGAACCCAATGTCATGCGGGATATTTGCCGCGTCAGACGCAGGCAGGGTGTTCAAAAACGCATGAAGCGCCGCAACATCCTCGACCGTCATCTTGGCATAAGACGTATAGGGGAAGGCCGGGTAATAATGCTGTCCCTTGGGGCCTGTTCCGTGTTTCAGGGCATTGGCCAGATCCAGCGCGGACCATGATCCAATTCCGGCGTCTGGATCACTGGAGATGTTTGGAGCTACAAACGTACCAAAATCCGTTTCGAACCGCCGCCCGCCGGAAAGAATAAGCTTTCCTTCCTCGCTGGCATCCGGGGCCGAGTGGCATGAGGCGCATCCTGCTGAATAGAAGACAGACGCCCCTCTGGTCACGTCGGGGGTCAGACCCGCCAACCGGGCTGGATCAACCCTTTGCGGTCGGGTCAACAGCAAACCGGCCAACCCGACCATAAGCATGACCAGAACGGCGAAAAGTAGAATGCGCCGCACTGATCAATTCTCCTTTAATTTTCCGGTGCTCTGTAAGCTTTGTGACAGGCAGAGCAGGTTCCGCCAAGCTGACCCATCGCCCCTTTCAGGGCTTCAACGTCCTGACCTGCCGCAGCCTGCATCGCAACAGCGGCGTCGGCCAGTGCCTGCCCTTTGGCCCCAACATCTGCGAAGTTTTCCCAAATTGCAGGCAAGGCACGGGTAGACGGGTCTGACACATTATCCGATCCGGCTGGCCACATCGCAGACTGGTCGATCTGCGACACGACAACAATATTATTTGCGGCCCGTGTAGCCGCTTCGGCATCATATTCTGCCTCTCCCTTGGCCATGGCGCCCAGCGTTCCAAGGTTGAAAGCGTAAAGCTGCATAATCGAAGTCCGCGCTTTTACAGCCGGGTTTTCGCTATCCTGAGCAATTGCAGTTCCAACTACGGCCAAGGACAAAAGACCTGCCGCAAAGATCGAAGACTTCTTAATCATGGTGTGGCTCCCTGTTTAATGTGCCATATGATAGCTTGAACGATTTTTCTTGTAATTGTTTGTTATTCGGCCTCTCCTGTTCATTTATGAACAACGACAATTGGGACGATATTCGGTATGCCCTCGCCGTCAGCAAACACGGCTCGTTGAATGCGGCGGCGACAGCCCTGGGCGTTGCACATGCAACCGTCCTGCGCAGAGTTGCCGCCTTCGAACACCGATATGGCTGTGTTGTTTTTCGGAAAGACCCGTCAGGGTATTCAGTACTTCCCGAAGCCAGAACAATTCTGTCCGCCATGGAAAGCGTTGAAGACGCCGTGCTTTCGGTAGAACGCGCCGTTGTGGGCGCAAATCGTTCGCCTGCGGGTCTTGTGCGTATCGCGTCCACGGACAGCCTTTGCCAGTTTGTCCTGCCACAGATACTAAACTCAATTTCCGCCCTCTATCCGAGCCTCGAACTGACGATCCTCAGCGGTAACAGTCACCATGATCTGACCAGGTTAACTGCGGATATAGTTGTCCGCCCTTCAGTTCAACTTGGTGAAGGGTTGACCGGAGAGCGCGCAGGAACGTTGTTCTTTGGGGTTTACAGTGACGGTACCCGTGACCAAAAATGGATGCGGCTTGATGGGGCTCTCAGCCGTTCACTTCCGGCCAAATGGTTGGCTGAACATGTTCGCGCCGATGACATGACAAACGGAGCAGACAGTTTTCTGGTGCTTCAGCAGATGGTTGCATCCGGTGTGGGGCGAGCTTTCTTACCTGCTTTTATTGGCGACGCTGATCCCCGGCTTCACAGGTTGAACGACATTGATCCCGGAATCGAGGTTCCACTTTGGGTCGCGACGCTAGAGGAAATCGCACACACGCCAAGATTTGCGGTCGTGCAACGGGCTCTGGTTGAACACCTGCCGCATGCACTGGCTGGGTGACGTCACAATTATAGTGGTGGAAAGCCCAGAGATAATGTACCGTCCGGGCCATTCATCATTTACAAATAAAAACATTCATCTTAATGATTATGTATGAGCAGAGACCCACATTTCTCCCGGCGCACCTTCCTGTCTCAGGGCGCATGTCTGGCGCTCTGCCTGCGACCCAGCTTTGCGATTGCGGAAATGACACTTGGCCAATCGGCAAGGATTTCGACTTTGACAGATGGGTATCTGTCGTTGCCGCCCGAAATGGTCTTTGGCGCAATGCCCGAGGCAGAGCTGACAGAACTTCTGAACCGCTATCAGGTAGATCTGACCAGATACGAGCCCGAGTGCAACATTGTGCTCTACCGCGATGACCAGAATACCATACTGTTCGATGTTGGAGCCGGGCCCGACTTCATGCAAACCGCTGGCAAACTTCCGGAAACTTTGGACGCCGTCGGGTTGTCTCCGGATGAGGTCACGCAGGTGATCTTCACCCATGCACATCCAGATCACATCTGGGGTGTGCTGGACGACTTCGGAGATCCCCTCTTTCCCAATGCCAGATTTCATCTTGGCCGCACGGAATGGGACTATTGGTGGAACCCCGCAACCGTGGAAAAGATAGGGGCCGACCGCACGGCCTTCGCGGTGGGCGCAAAGCGGCGCATGGAAGCCATCGAAGGCATGGTTGCGTTTTTTGATGATGGGCAGGAAATCCTTCCCGGTATCGCAGCACGCGCTAGTTTCGGGCACACGCCCGGACATATGGCCTTCGAGATTCGCAAAGGCAGTGACGCGGTGATGGTCGTGGGCGATGCGCTCGGCAATCCGCACGTCGCGTTCGAGCGTCCGGATTGGCGCAGCGGTACGGATCAGGACCCCGACGCCGCGGCAAGTGCACGGAAATCGCTGCTGGATCAGATTTCTCATGCCCAAATGAATATTATTGGATTCCATCTGCCAAATGGCGGATTTGGCCGTGTCGAAAAGGCCGGTTCGACCTATCGATTTATTGGAGAGCCTGCATGATGCGCGCTTTGTTGATTGCCTGTACCCTGGCCACGCAAACCTGGGCCAGTGAGGATATTGCAGACCAGTACCCGCAGAGCGTTCTTTACTCGAAACCTGTCGAATTTATTCCCGGCGTCTTTTCCGCCATCGGTGCAACCGCACCCCCGACTTATGAGAATTCGGGCCACAACAATAACCTCAGCTTCATCGTGACCGGAGAGGGTGTTGTCGTCATCAACGGTGGCGCGGCCTATGTGCTTGCCGAAGCGCTTCATAAGGAGATTCAAGCGCTCACGGATCAGCCCGTGAAGCTTGTCTTCAACGAAAACGGTCAGGGGCACGCTATGCTGGGGAATGCCTACTGGTCGGAACTTGGGGTGCCCATCGTCGCTCATTCAGATGCTGCGGCTGAATTCGAAGAATATGGGCCACAAATCCTTGAAGGGATGCAGGCATATAACAAGGACAAGGCAAAAGGAACGTTTTTGGCCGGTCCGACAGAAACGTTTGACGATGAATACGTTGTCGAACTCGGCGATTTTCGCATGGAGGCCAAACATCTTGGACCTGCGCACAGCCCCGGCGACATTTCGATCTGGTTGCCCAATCAAAGCCTTGTCATCGCCGGTGACATGGCATTTCACGAACGTATGCTGCCGATCTTTCAGGACACCTACACCGCAGATTGGCTTGAGACCTGGGACAATGAGTTCGAGGCACTGGAAGCCACATATGTGATCCCCGGGCACGGTCATCCTACGAACATGGATCAGGTGCGCCGGTATACACGCGACTATCTTGTCTACCTGCGCGCAATGATCCAGGAACATATGGATGCAGGCGGGGATCTGGCCGAGGCCTATTACGTCGACCAAAGCCCTTATGCCCATTTGGACACGTTCGAAGAACTGGCCACAAAAAACGCCGGTCGTGTCTACGAACAGATGGAATTCGAATAAGTCAGGACCGCCGAAGAACGGGCATTCGCATCATCATCCGATGGGTGGCAACGGCCCCGACCCACATCGAGAAGACTGCAAGCCACGCAGTCAGCGACAAGGCCGACCCCCCGGACAATCCGGCACCAACGGCGCAGCCACCTGCCAACATCGCACCAAATCCCATCAAGACGGCCCCGACAAGGTAACGCTCCATCGGAGTATCCGGGCCGAACTGTTCGATCTTCCACTCGCCGGAAAGAACGGCAGAAACAACGGCGCCAATTGCAACGCCCGGAACCAGACCAATGCCAAAGGACAGCGCAATGTTCCGCTCGGCCACCAGCGCCATCAATGTATCCGTTGCCGGGCCGGTGAACGTGACCGAAGACACCGGCACGACTTCGAAGGAGGCTTGTGCAATCGCAAATGTCATCAACCAGCCAAGCGCCACGGCGACACCAACTCCGGCGGCCGTGACAATCTTTGTCACTGTCACCTGCTGGCGCACTGCAAACACGACGGCCAGAACAAAGGTCCCTGCGGCAAAGACTGTGTACGCGATGGGCGAAAACCCAAGTAGTGCCGAAAGGTCGCGCGCATTGCCACCTGCGATCGTCCAAATACCGGACAGCGCCTCGCGCGCGGGGCTGAGCACACCCGTGTAAGCCGCTTGCGCGACCAATGTCAGAACCAGCCCCGTCACCATTGCCCGCAGATTGCCGCATGAGGCCAACACCAACAGGCGCGACGCGCATCCGCGCGCCAAAATCATTCCGGCGCCAAACATCAGACCGCCGATCACCGCCCCACTCAGGCTGCCTGTTGACGCAATTGAACGCGCTCCGGACAAATCCAGCCATTCAATCGAGACGAACCCCTGTACCAGCATCAACGCCGACGTGAATGCGATCAGCCAGACGGCCAGACGGGGCCCAAGTTCGCCCTCGGCGACTTCAACAGTGGATGCCCGCAAACAGAAATGAGATTTCTGAGCGGTAACTCCGAACAGGATGCCAACAAGCAAACCGGCGACAGCCAATGTGCCCGAATCTCCCAGCAGTTCGATGAGGCGTTCCATAGACAAAAACTCTCACCTTTTTACGTGCCCGTCTTTGCCTTTCGTCAAGTTCTCACTGTGCAGCCATTGGCTTGCGCGCAAGCTGACACTGTGTCCACAACGCACCCAATGCCTCGACCAACCGGGTCACATCTTCTGACGAATGTACAGGCGACGGTGTGATCCGAAGACGTTCGGTGCCTTTCGGGACAGTGGGATAGTTTATCGGCTGGATATAAATCCCATAGTCGCGCATCAGAACATCCGAGATGAAGCGGCACTTGACCGGGTCACCGACCACGACCGGGATAATATGGCTTGGGTTGGGCGTGTGCGGAATGCCCAAAGCGTCCAGCCTGCCTCGAACCTCGCTTACGCGTTGCTGATGCAAACACCGTTCCGCATTGCTTTGCTTTAGGTGCCGAACGGATGCTGCTGCGCCGGCGGCGACGGCCGGTGGCAACGCGGTAGTAAAGATAAACCCGCTGGCAAAGGAACGGACAAAGTCGACAAGTTCCTTTGACGCCGCGATATACCCACCAACCACGCCGAACGCTTTGCCCAACGTGCCTTCGATGACTGTCAGGCGATCCATCAACCCTTCGCGTTCGGCAATGCCGCCACCGCGCGGGCCGTAAAGCCCTACTGCATGAACCTCGTCCAGATAGGTCATCGCGCCGTACCGATCCGCCAGATCGCAGATTTCGGCAATCGGTGCGATATCGCCATCCATCGAATACACACTTTCAAACGCGATCAGTTTTGGCGCGTTGAACGGCAGTTCCATGAGATGTCGCTCAAGGTCCTTCAAATCGTTATGCTTCCAGACCCGCTTTGCGCAACGACTGTGGCGGATACCCTCGATCATCGATGCGTGGTTCAATTCGTCGGACAGAACCGTGATACCGGGAATTCGCGAGGCCAGAGTTCCCAATGCAGCCCAATTTGAAACATACCCGGACGTAAAAAGCAGTGCTGCTTCCTTGCCATGCAGATCTGCAAGCTCCTGCTCAAGCAGAACATGTTCATGGGTGGTCCCCGAAATATTCCGGGTCCCGCCAGCCCCTGCGCCACAGCCATCAATCGCCCGGTGCATGGCCGCCAGGACCTTTGGATGCTGACCCATTCCCAGATAATCGTTCGAGCACCAGACCGTAACTTTCTCAGGTCCGTTTTCTGCGTGGTTGTGTGCAGTTGGAAATGCTCCGCAATGACGCTCAAGCTCGGCGAAGACCCGGTAATTTCCTTCGTCCTGCAATTGCCTCAGCTGGTCACGAAAATACTGTTGGTAGTCCATGTCAGTTTCCAACGGCTTCTTCTACAATACCGGCCAACAGGGCTTCGACTTTCTCCATCGGTCCGTCAGGATAGCTTCGGTAGCCCACTTTGACACCGCCTTCGTCCTCGGCCACAAAGATCCCGTAGGGGCAATAGCCGATATTCATCGGGTCGGCCTCCATCATCTCGCGCGAGAGCTTTGCGGAACAGAAGATAAATATTTCAGCGGCTGTGAAAATCTGCTTGTCGCTGCCGACATCCGCCCCCGTCCGATTCAGCATGTCACCAACATGGCTCACATAATCGATAACCAGCCCCTGCCCAACAATTGCTGATTCAACGGCAAAGGTTGCATCATCAAAGCTCCCGTCAAAGGGAACGGCAATGACCTCCTCAGCAATAACCGGGTTTGCCAATACAACTGAAAGTGCGGCTGATGCGATAAAGTGTTTCATGATGATGTTCCTCCTCCTGAACCACATTTCTTCAGATTTCACCGCCAAGACTTTGACACCGGTCAAAGCCTTGGCGTTTCTTAGCCGAACATGTCCGATGTGATACCAGCATACCAACCCAGCGACTCTTGGTAGGTTGCTTTTCTCAGGTCGGAATCTTCGCCGGTTTGGCTGATAAAGCCATCCACCTTGGCAATCTTTTCAGGCGTCGCCTCATAAGTCGCACCGACCTTGACCCCGTCATCCGTATCAATGAGCGACCAGCACGTGTTCGAGAACTTGGCCGGGAAGATCTTTGATCCGGTCAATGCGCCACGAACCGCATTGGCACAGACTTTCGCCTGGCTGTTGGCCGAAAAACCGGATTTCGGCATGTCACCTTGCTGGCTGGCATCACCAAGAACATAGATGTCAGGATCAGCTTTCGATGACATGTCCGCCGCGTTCACCGGTGCCCAGTTGCCATCGGTTACACCGGCCATTTCCGCAATACGCCCGGCTTTCATGGCCGGGATCACGTTGCAGACGTCGACCTTGGTTTCTTCACCGTCGATGGTCACCGTCATGGCATCCGGATTGACCGAGACATTGCCGCCGCCAAAATCCTCTCCGATCCAGTCGATCATGCCTTCGTAGTGGTCGGCCCACCCCTCCTGGAACAAAGACATCTTGGAGAATTTGGCTTTCGGATCAGCAATGATGATTTTCGCTGTCGGATTGTTCGCCTTCAGAACATGCGCAACCATCGAAACCCGCTCATAAGGTCCGGGCGGGCAACGGAACGGGTTCGGTGGTGCGACCATCGCAAAGGTTCCGCCTTCGGGCATCGCCAGAACCTGCGCCTTCAACAGCTCGGTTTGAGAGCCCGCCTTATACGCATGCGGCATCTTGTTCTGTGCAGTTACATCCCACCCCTCGACCGCGCCGTCGACAAAGTCGATACCCGGGCTCAGGATCAATTTGTCATAAGGAATAGATCCGCCACCCGCCAATGAGACAGTTTTGGCGTCGCGGTCGACACCCACGGCCCAATCGTGAACCACGTTGATACCGTATTTTGCGGCAAGCGTGCCATAGCTGTGCGCAATGTCCGAAAGCTCTTGAAACCCGCCCAGATACAGGTTCGAGAAAAAACAGGTGTAATATGTTTTGGACGGCTCGATCAGAATGACATCAATCTCACCCTTGCTGTCTTTGGCGATATAGCGCGCCGCGGTTGCGCCGCCTGCCCCGCCCCCGATCACCACGACACGGGGCTTGCCCTGCGCCAGCACCATCGGGGCCGACAGCCCGGCAGCAAGTACCCCTGCGGTTCCCAGAAATGTCCGTCTGTCGAGTGTCATCGCGTTTCCTCCCCTTAGGCATTGTCACTGTGGGTTGTTGAAGTAAGCGGCCAATGCCGCGATCTCATCACTGCTCAGGCGGCCCGCGATCATCTGCATGACGGGATGGGGCCGCTGCTTGTCCTTGTAGGCGTGCATGGCGACAACAAAATCCTGGTCGGGCCAGTAAACGATCGAAGGAATCCCATCATCGCCACCCTCTATCTGGTGGCACGTCGTGCATTCGCTGCTCAGGTATTCGCCATATTCGGGATCGCCCTGAATCGCGAGGATTTCGGGGTTGACGGAATGGTCCGTTCCCTTTGCCGTTGGGTCGGCTTCGGGGATGTCTTGCGGGTTGTCGGAAAACACACGCAAATAGGCAATTACATTGGCCCGGTCTTCCGGGTTCTCGAGCCCGCGAAAGCTCATTCTGGTGCCGGATGCGAATGCGCGGGGGTTTTCAATGTAAGCCGACAATGTGTCGGCATGCCATTCCAGACCCGAGGTACCCGCACGGATCAGGCTTTTGGAATAGGTGAACTCCTCAAGCCCGGCAGCCCGGCGGCCAAAAATACCATTCAGGTGCGGACCGATCCTGTTTTCAGCGCCCGCGCCGACCTGATGACATCCTTCGCATTGGGCAAACACAAGTTTGCCAGCTGCTGCATCGCCAAGGTCCTCAGTCGCGGCGGCAGCGGTTGCCAGGATACTCGCAGCAAACATGACACCTGTTGCCCACCGCCGCCACATGATCAGCTTCCGAACGACTTAAGGTAAACAATGACAGCGTCGATATCATCCTGTTTCTTGAGGCCGGCAAAGGACATACGTGTCCCCTTCATATAGGCTTTGGGTTTGGCCAGAAATGCAGCCATTTCTTCATCTGTCCAAACCAACCCATCCTCGGCAGCAGCTTTCATCGCCTGAGAGTACTTAAAGCCTTCGGCACCAGCCGCATTGGCACCGGCGACACCGTTCAGTGCCGGACCGGTGCGATGCTTGGCCCCATCCCCGACCTGATGGCAGGACTTGCACTTCTTGAAAACTTTTTCGCCATTTTCGATCATCTCAGGATCAAGTGCCGCTATGTCCTCAGCAGGTTCATCGACTTCGACGGATGCTTCTTCGGAAACAGCCGCCTGGTCCGGACTGTCAGCCCCGGCTTCGTCAGGCGTTACATCCAGAACGGCGGCGCGCTTGGTGATTTCCACGCCTTCTTTGCAATCCGTCATGCATGGCTCATCCGTCCAGAAATGCGCCTCGGCCGCTTCGCGGTCATCCACGATGAAACCCCCGGCATTCGGCATTTCCACTTCAAGGAAATTTTCGTGCGACAGCGTGAACTCATCATCAACGATGTCGTTGGAATACAGTATATAAGCGACAATCGCGTAAACTTCGTCAGGCTCCAGCGTTTGTGCGTCTCCAAACGGCATCGAACGGTTCACATAATCCCATACCGTCGAAAGGTGCGGCCAGTAAGAGCCCACTGTTTTCAGCGGGTCTTTATCTGCAAGCGTGCCCTCGCCGCCCGCCAGTTTCGGCCAGTTGTCCACACCTTCAGCAAAATCGCCATGACAGATCGCGCACCGTTCGGCAAAGACCTCTTCGCCGGTGAACACGTCGCCGGAACCTTCGGGCAATCCGGTTCCGTCAGGTGCAATGTCGTGGTCCCACGCCGCGATTTCTTCGGGCAACGCAGGGCGCCCAAGTCCTAGCTTGTCTGCATGGGCTGGAACCGCCACGCTCAACCCAAGGGCCGAGGCGGCCAATAGCTTACGATACTTCGACATTTTCCGCCTCTCCGTTTTCCTTGATCCACCAGGTCTGGATACAATTGTTGTGGTAGATCGAGTTCTCGCCCCGCACGTCCCGCAGTTGAGCTTTGCTGGGTTGGACGTAACCGGTCGAATCCTTCGCGCGGGCCTGTAACAGCATCTCTGAACCGTCCCAGTTATAGTCCAGATAAAACCGGGTCAGCGCCTTGTCTGTCCCGGGGGCCGCCAGACGTGCCGGAACCCAGTTCTTGCCACCATCCACCGACACGTCGACGCCGGTAATCGAGCCCCGCCCGGACCAGGCCAACCCGGTGATCACCAACGGCCCGGGGCCATGGGTTATCGGCGCTTGCGGGCTGGGCGATGTGACGACCGATTTGGCGTCCATGACCCATGTCCACTTGCGTGATATTCCGTCTTCGAGAGTATCCGTATACTTGGATGTCTCTTCGCGGCTTTCGATAGCCATCTCGGTGACCTCGACCCGGCGCAGCCACTTGACCCACATGTTGCCTTCCCAGCCGGGAACGACAAGACGAACGGGATAACCGTGCTCCTTGCGCAAAGCCTCACCATTGGCTTTGAATGCTACAAGTACGTCGTCCATCGCCTTTTCCAGCGGGATCGAGCGGCCGTTCGAGGAAGCATCCGCGCCTTCGACGTAAACCCATTTGCCTTCGGTCTTTACCCCCGCCTCTTCCAGCAGGGTGCGCAGCGGAACACCGGAATATTCCATGTTGTGGATCATTCCGTGCGTGAACTGCGCGCCGTTGAGCTGCGCACCGGCCCATTCCATACCGGTATTGGCAGCGCATTCGCAGAAATAGATACGGTTCTCGCGCGGGAAACGTTCCAGATCTTCATATGTGAAGATCAGCGGAGTTTCGACCAGTCCGTTGATCATCAGACGGTAGTCCGCCTTGCTCAGCTCGATGGCACCCGAATGGTGCCGCTCGAACGCGCATCCCTGCGGGGTGATCGTGCCGTCCAGCGCGTGGATCGGCGTGAAATTGATCGAACTGATCGTGTCTGCGGTTAACCACTCGACGTTGCGCCGCACGACATCACTCTCGAATTGGATTGGCAGGCCGTAGGGGGTTGCATCCACGCCTTCGCCTGTTGCCTGTGCCCACTCCTGAACCTGCGTGATCAGCGGGTCAGGGCCTGCGGCGCGCGCCGCTGAGGCGCCGACCGCACCTACGCCAACCGCGGCGGCACCGCTTAGAAACTGGCGACGCGATGGGGCTTTTGCCCTTGGGTTCTCGCTCATTTTGTTTGCCTCCGTCTTTCGATCAGCAAATCTTGTATTCAATGTTTGACATTCGGTTCGCGCTGTCAGGCTCCGATCACCTCGACCGAGGTATTCGGCTCGACGGTTACGGTGCCCTGACTGCGAATGTGGTTTTCTACGACATCCCAGATGGGCGGGCCTTCGGTGCCCTCGTTGACGCTGGCCCAACCGGCCACAACATAGGATTTCGCCGGATCAATCGCCTCACCCGTCTTGAGCAGGGTCATGTCGCTGATCCGCTGCCCTTGCGGTTTGGTAACATCGATACGGTACCCAAGGCCGCCGACACGCACCATGTCGCCACCCTGCTGGTAATAGGGATCGGGGTTGAACAGGTTGTCGCCAACATCCTCGAGGATCACGTGAATGAATTCACCCGTCATTTCCGTACGATACGCATTCGGATAGGACATCGAAGTGACGTTCCAGATATCCTCACGCGTGATCTCCTGACCGGGCAGGATCGACGGACCCCAGCGCACACCCGGCGACATGGCAATGTCTGCCTCGCGCTCGCTGATCAGTGCATCGCAGATCAGATCGTCCCACGTGCCATTGAAGTTTCCGCGCCGATAAAGCAGCGAGTCCGTCTTGCCGATCACTTCGCTTAGTGCCGCATCATATGGTGCACGCTGTTCGTTGATCAGGGCCGTGAGTGCCGGATCAGGTGCGATGACGTCTGAAAAGATCGGGATCAGCTTGTGCTTCAGCCCCATCATCTGGCCATCCCGCACGTCCAGATCAACGCGGCTGACGAATTTGCCGTTCGAGCCGGACGCGATGATATGCGTCTTTTCGACCAGAACCGGTTCAGGCAAAGCGTCATGGGTGTGACCGCTCAGGATTACGTCAATCCCTTGAACACGGCTCGCCATTTTTTTGTCCACGTCAAAGCCGTTATGGCTGAGGACGACGACCACATCGGCACCTGCGTCGCGCACCTCGTCCACCATGGCCTGCATGTTCTCATCCCGGATCCCGAACGAGTACTCCGGGAACATCCAACTGGGGTTGGCAATTGGCATATAGGGGAAAGCCTGTCCGATGACGGCAACCTTGGCCCCGCCGCGTTCGAAGAACTTGTAGGGCTTGAAAAGCTCCGCAGGTTCATCCCATTCCGCGTCAAAGATATTCTGACCCAGCGCCGCAAAAGGCAAACCCTCAACGATCTCGTTGACCCGCTCGCTGCCCAACGTGAACTCCCAATGGAATGTCATCGCATCGGGCTTGAGTGCATTCATCACGTTGACCATGTCCTGACCCGCTGTCTGATAGCAGGTATACGAGCCATGCCAGGTGTCGCCCCCATCCAGCAACAACGCATCTGGCCGGTCGGCACGGATGGCGTTGATAACGGTCGAGACCCGGTCAAGCCCTCCGACGCGGCCATAGGTCTTCGCCAATGCAGCAAAGTCATTGTAAGTCAGCGCATAGGCGGACGGGCTGCCATCTTCGATCCCGTAAGCCTTGCGAAATGCGGCCCCCGTCACATGCGGCATTTGCCCGCGCGCGTCTCCGATGCCCAGGTTGACCTCGGGCTCGCGGAAGTAAATCGGTTTGAGCTGCGCGTGGATATCCGTGATGTGAATCAGGCTGATATTTCCGAAGGTCTCAAATTCCAGCAACTGGTCCTGGGTCAGGCTTTGCTGGGCCGCCAGCCTTGCCCAGTTCCCGAAACCGGATGCCCCGTACAGCGCTGAGGCCGCCATGGAGACCTGTAGAAAATCACGTCGCGATATCATTTGTCGGCTTTCCTGTTTCACATATAAATGTGTGAATGTGGCAGAAATGAAAAACCCGCGCCCGGAAATCCCGGCGCGGGTTCTTTGTTACTGACGCACGGCCGGCGTTTCGACCGAAAGGCCGTTGCCGCGCGATGCTACATAAAGCTCCAGCGCCCGGAATTCGTCGGAACCTTCGGCAAAGGTTTCAGCGCGTGTATCACGAATACAGCCGCGGAAGCGGTTGTGACGCGAGATCAGCTTGGCCTGCTTCAGACGATAAGTCGGGAAACCGTTGATCATCCCCTGGCTCAGATGGTCGGCCCGGATCATGTTGCCCCAGTTGTCTTCGTGACAGTTGGCGCAGCTCAGCTCCAGCTGACCATATCGGGTGTAGTACATTTCCTTGCCCTGCTCCCAATATGGGGCAGCATCGCCATCAATGGCGACATTCATGGGCAGCCCTCGTGACTGAAAGGCAATCAGCGCGACCATGCCCTGCATATCGGCACCAGACCATTTCCACGCATCTGCTTCCATGCGTTCCGTACGGCACTTGTTGATCAGATCTTCCATCACAACCAGCTTGCCGGTATCCGCATCGACCTTCGGCATGGACGCCTGCAGCCCTTTGAAGCTTTCCACATCATCGTGGCACGAAGAGCAACTTTTGCCAGCCGCGCCATCGACAGCCTCATAAAGATCAGCCGCCTGGTCGACAAAAATCATAGCCGGGTTGTCGAAATCGTCGATCTGCAACGCCTGCGTTTCATCGGTTCTGAAATGCCACCCCGAGTAGATCGTATCGAAGTTCTCGACATGGGCCGGGGCCTCGGTCACCGAAACCATTTCCAGCTCTTCGTTGATCACCAGCTTGTCTTCGTCAGGTCCAGCTGCCACTGAAATCGGGAAAGCCAGAACTGCCGCGATCGCCGTGAGTGCTTTTTTATTCATTGCGTTCCTCCCTTGGGTGATCAGCGCAGGTTTTAAGCACCGGCGCTGATCTGCCGTTACGGTCGAGCCGTCAGGCGATCTCGATCGGTTTTTTTGTGTCGTAAACGGACCCGTCATCGTCATACCACGTGAAAACGAATTCCCCGGCTTCAGGCACGGTTGCATCGAACTGAAAGTACGGGTTTGTCGAAATCGCCGGCTCCATCGTCACGTCTATCACCAGCTCTCCGTTAAACTCGCAGGTGAACCGATTGATGATCGAGCGCGGAATGACGTTGCCTTCCTTATCCTTACGCTGGCCACTTTCCATATTGTGGCTGATCAGTGTTTTGATCGTGATTGCTTCGCCAGCAGCGGCTGTTTTTGGAACCTTGACGCGGGGTTTTACACCGGATGCCATTGGTTGTTCTCCTGTTCTTCAGGGCGCGTGGCGATCAGCCGCCGCAGCCGCCAATTGTCACTTTTACGGTTGCCGAAGCCTTGGCAAAGCTACCATCAGCCATTTTGGCCACAGCAATGACATCTTGCGTTCCTGCAAGACGAATGCGGGTCGAAGCCGCCTGTGCAGCAGCCAGCGGGCCAAAGTTGAACGTGGCAACGCCGGGCTCGGGGTTTCCGGCCGCTACGATCAGGATTGCAGCCGCACCCGGCGCGCTGACTTCGATCGGAACGGTATTTCCGTTCTCGGCAATTTCCGGCGCCGTCAGTGTCACACCGCCGTCAGCCATGTCTGCACCGCCCGTAAACGCGGCTATCGCGTCTTCTGCAGCCGCATTTGCGCGGAACGGCATCAGGGTCAGGACCGCAGCGCCCAGACCAAGAGCCAGAGTCTCGCGACGAGAAAATTCCATTTTCAATCTCCTTTGGATCCTCACGAATTCACGCCTGAAAGCGTGATTATTGTTCTTTTAGGGTTGCGAGGAACGCGACGACGTCCTCGATTTCCTGTGCAGTCAGGATTGACGTCAAAGGCCCTGACGGGGCTTTGCCCGTATAGGCGTCGCCCGGGCGGATATAGCCGTCATCCTTGTAGAAAGCCGGCATGACCGTTCCGTCAAACGTCATCTTGGCATTTGCGACCAGTCCTCGAAGCTCCGCCTCGGACCACCGGTCCCCGGCCCCATCCAGCAGCGGACCGACTTCGCCATGGAACGGAATATCCGCCAAAGCCGTGACCTGATGACAGGCCACACAGTTGCCCTTGGATTTCTCGCCCACGATGACCGCACCGTTTGCCGCATCGCCAGCGACGCCGGTCAATGAAGCCTCCACCGCGCCATAATCGTCGAACTGTACCTCTTTTGGTCCTGTTTCTGCCGCGATGGCGGCACTGCCTGTTATGATACAAGCCAAAGTCAAGTGTCTCAGCTTCATGATCCCTCCCATTTGCTACCGCGCCGATGGCGCTTTGCGACCCAAAGCCTCTGTGTACCGTAGTCGACGGGCAGGGTTCATCGCAACATTAAATTCATCTTAATGAATTTTTTTATTTATACTGCACCGCGTCAATCTTGCGAAACATTGTTTCGTTCTTGAATGCGGCGCGCATGATACCGTTGAAAATCTTCCCCATTATCAAGCTCGTACCGTTCTTCATTGACCCAGGTAAAAAGATCGAGGGTCGTTCCCTTGGAGAACGCCCCGGGCATGACCGCAACGGCCGCCTCGATTGCTGTGGCATCCTCTGATACGTCCTCCGGCAGGAAAACCAAAGTAGGGGTGAACAGAATCCCCCATTTGCGCATCAGTGATCTTTGCTCGGCTTCTTCTCCGTCAAAATCGATGGCCATCGTACTTCCGTGTAAGTCCAGCTGAACGACAAAGAAGTTTTCCTCGATATACGCAGACAGGTCGGGTTGGGGGAAAACCTCTTCATGCATCTTTTTGCAGTAGATGCAGCCCTGTTGTTCAATGAACAGAACCAGCCGCTTGCCTTCCCCCGTCGCCTCTTCAAGGTCTTCACGAAGGTCTTTGAACGTGTCCCGCATCCACGGCGTTTTATGCAGACCGTCATCCCCCAGTTCAGCCGCGGAAACCGCCCCAGCAAACAGCCCTGCAATCAAGAACAATACTATCCGTTTCATGGTGTTCTCCCGAATTAGCCAATGGCCGCCAGCCAAGGCATGTGATCCAGCATCCATTGTGCGATTAGATTTATGGAATTGGTCGCGATCAGGATGCCAAAAAGAATCAGTAAGACACCCATCGCCTTTTCAATCATTCCCAGATGTTTCCGGAAACGTGCCATCCATTGCATGAAGGGCCGAACCAGAAAGGCTGCCAGAACAAACGGCGCTGTCATGCCAACCCCATAGACGAACAAAAGCACGGCGCCACGCCAGGCGGTCTCGGTTCCGGCCGCCGTGAACAGGATCGCCGCCAGAACCGGCCCGACGCAAGGCGTCCAGCCAAAGGCAAAAGCCAGCCCCAGAACATATGCCCCGATCACGCTTACATTTGTCGTCTCGCCGATATCTGCACGAAACTGTCGATACAGGAACCCGATTCGGAAAAGACCCAGAAAATGCAGGCCCATCGCGATGATGATGAGCGCAGCGATCCATCGCAGAATGTCGAAATACGCGCGAACCAGCTGACCAAAGATCGACGCCGTGGCCCCAAGCGCCATGAAGACCGTGATGATCCCTGCAGCAAAAGCAATCGCTGACAGGGTCGCCCGACGGCGAACATCCGGGGTGATCGTCGAACCGGCCGAAATCTGCTCCATCCCGACGCCTGCAAGATAGCTGAGGTAGAACGGGACAATGGGCAGAATGCAGGGGGACAGGAACGACAAAAGCCCCGCGATCAGAGCCCCTGCAAACGTGATGTCGAGCATGGTCAAATCCGTCCAGACAGGTTACTATTCACACATTCAAAATAATAAAGGTGTACCACCCAGGTCAATCGGAGCTTTTGATGCGTCACGTAATACATACATTGCTCGTCATCACATTGCTGATCTGGCCTGCTACGTTGCGGGCCGAAATGGTGTTGCTGATGGCCGAAGAAGACGGGTGTATGTGGTGCGCCCGCTGGGACGCCGAAATTTCCGAGATCTACCCGCTGACAACGGAAGGAAAAGCTGCCCCACTGCAACGAACGGACATCCACGCAACCACGCCCGAAGGGATTACTCTGGACCGGCCGCTTTTTTATACGCCGACCTTTGTATTGCTGGAGGACGGTCACGAAATCGGCCGGATCGAGGGTTATCCTGGCGAAGACTTTTTCTGGGGGCTATTGGGTGTTTTACTACGTGACGCCGGAGTTAAGATCGAGAGCTCTGGTTAAATCCTCGGGATTTACATATACTGTTTTGAATACGTGAAGCCACGAAAGCGAGATGATCGTGTTGGACAAACCGTCGAAACTGCCCGTGTTCACCAAGGACATGTGCAACGAGGACTTGGATAGGATGATGGATAACGCCCAGACGGCGTCCAATTTCCTCAAGGCGATCAGCCATGAGGGGCGGCTGATGATTCTGTGCTATTTGTCATCAGGGGAAAAATCCGTCACGCAGATGGAGGAAATGTTGTCGGCCAGACAGGCTGCCGTTTCCCAGCAATTGTCCCGCTTGCGCTTTGAAGGGCTGGTCAAGACACGACGCGAAGGCAAAACGATCTACTACAGATTGGCGGACGACCGGTCGACTCAGATTCTGGAAGTCGTCTACAATCTTTTCTGTCGGGACAAATAGAAGCCCGCGAGAAACACCGCCAGCTTTGGGAGGAGACTGGCCATGTTCGAACTTCTGGGAGACGCCAATACAGTTGCGCTGATCGGTCTGGTTGGCGGCATTGTACTTGGTCTTGCCGCGCGCATTGGGCGGTTCTGCACCTTGGGTGCGATTGAAGATTATCTTTATGCAAATGACGACCGGCGCCTGCGTATGTGGGCCGTTGCGATAGGTGTTGCGATTGTCGGCAGCCATTTGGGCATGGCGTTAGGGTGGATTGATCCGCTCAGCACGACCTATATTGCGCAGACATGGAATCCGATCGGATCGGTCATTGGCGGATTGATGTTCGGATATGGCATGGCCATCAGCGGAAACTGCGGCTATGGCGCGCTTGCACGCCTTGGCGGCGGCGACCTTCGGTCATTCGTCATTGTCCTGATCGTGGGCCTTTCCGCATATGTGGTCATGTCCGGCCCTCTGGCCTACGTCAGGATCTGGCTTTTCCCCGAAGCCATGGATCTCGGTAATCCTCAAAGCGTCAGCTTCCTTGCCGAACGGCTGACGTCGACACCGGCATGGGTTACAGGAACGCTTGTCGGCTCTGCCATAGTAGTATTTGCCCTGACAAATGATCGGTTTCGCAAATCACCTGCGCAGGTTTTATGGGGTGCGGCGGTCGGATTGGCAGTCGTTTCAGGCTGGCTTGGCACCAATTGGGTGGCCACACACGGGTTTGAAGGTGAGACCTTGCAAACACACACGTTTGCCGCGCCTTTGGGTGATACCGTGTTCTATCTCATGACCGCCTCAGGCAACACGCTCTCGTTTGCGGTCGGTTCGGTTTCAGGGGTTCTGATTGGTGCTTTCCTCGGGTCATGGTCAAAAGGTCATTTCCGCTGGGAAGCCTGCGAAGATCCACGTGAGCTTAAGCGGCAGATGCTGGGGGCGGCGATAATGGGGCCCGGAGCAATAATTGCGGTTGGATGCAGTGTCGGACAAGGCATCTCCGCTTTTTCTCTGCTGGCCTATAGTGCGCCCATAACCTTTGCGGCGATCTTTGCCGGAGCGGCCCTTGGCCTGCGACAGCTTGTATCAGGATTGTCTTTCATTCCAGAACGTTAAGCCCCGCCATAGGCTGCGGTTTCTTCGAACAGACCCTGCGCAGGTTTTCGGGGCATTCATCAAGCCCCGAAAACCTGCAACAGACCTTTCGATCAGCCATTGGCCATGATGGAATCCAGTGTGTCATGTTCCGCTACAAAATGGTCTGGTGCGACCTCCTGCAGCTTTGGAACATAATCACTGTGACCGTTGACCAGCCGACTGGGCAAGAAACGCAACGCGGCTTTGGGATCCAGCGGCGATGGCAGCTCACCCGGCAGTTTGAGGCGCTGCCGCGTCCGCTCCACATCCGGGTCCGGTATCGGCACGGCCGAAATCAGCGATTGAGTATAAGGGTGGATCGGTTCCGAGCAGATCACCTCACCGTCACCCATTTCCACAATTCGCCCGAGATACAGAACCATGATCCGGTTCGATACCGCACGCACAACCGACAAGTCATGGCTGATGAAGATCATCGACAGGCCAAATTCCTGCTGAAGTTCCTTTAGCAGCTCGACAATCTGCGCCTGAATGGAAACGTCCAGCGCTGAAACCGCCTCGTCGCAGATAATCAGCCTGGGCTTGTTGATCATCGCCCGCGCAATGCCGACGCGCTGGTTCTGACCTCCGGACAGCTCGTGCGGGTAACGGTTGATCATGTTGGCCTGCAGCCCGACCCGCTCCATCATCGCAGCGACCATCTGTTTGCGTTCCCGGTCCGTCAGATCGGGGCGGTAGGTTTTCAGCGGTTCAGCAATCGACGCTGAAATGGTCATGCGCGGATCAAGACTGGCCAAAGGGTCTTGGAACACGATCTGCAGGTCCTTGCGGTATTTGTTCAGCTCGGACCGCTTCAATCCGACGATCGGATGGCCCAACCAGCTGACGCCCCCCGCGCTGGGTTCGATCAGTTGCAAGACCGCGCGCGCCAGTGTCGATTTTCCGCAACCGGATTCGCCCACGACACCCAGAGTTTCGCCCTTGCGAATATCAAAACTGACACCGTCGACAGCTTTCAGCGGAACCTTGCGCCCGAACAACCCGCCAGAGACATGAATGGGGAAATGAACCTTGACGTCATCGACCTTGAGAAGGGGTTCTTCGGCCTTTTCCAAAGCGCGCGGCGCGTCGCCGGCATCAATCCGGGGCATCGCCTCCAGCAGGGCCCGCGTGTATTCATGTTGCGGATTTCGGAACAGCCCGCGCGTTTCACCGTCTTCGACGAATTCGCCCATCCGCATGACCTGAACCCGGTCGCACATGCGCGCAACGACGCCCATGTCATGCGTGATCAGTGCAATTGCGGTGCCTTCATCCTTTTGCAGATGAACCATCAGATCAAGGATGTCTGCCTGAACAGTAACATCCAGCGCCGTCGTCGGCTCGTCCGCAATAAGCAGTTTGGGACTGCACAGCATCGACATCGCAATCATCACACGCTGTCGCATTCCACCGGATAATTCGTGCGGGAACTGGTCCAGACGGCGGCCCGCTTCGGGAATTCGCACCCTGTCCAACCACTCCAGACAGCGCGCGCGCGCGGCTGACCCCTTCAGGCCCTCGTGGACCTGCAGCACTTCACGCATCTGTTGCCCAATCTTCAGATGTGGCGTTAATGCAGTCAGAGGATCCTGAAAGATCATGCCCACATCGTCGCCGCGGATCTGGTTCAGCTTGTTCACCGGCAGGTTCAAAATCTCCTGACCGTTCAGCTTGGCTGACCCGCTGGCATGTCCGGCAGGGGGCAGCAAACCCATTGCCGCCATGAAGGTCTGGCTTTTGCCAGATCCACTTTCACCGACGATACCAAGGCATTCGCCCGGATTAATATCAAAACTGATATCCTTGACCGCCTCAACGACACCATCGGGGGTGTCAAACCGGACGCTCAGGTTCTTTACGGAAAACAGACTCATATCAGCGGTCCTTCGGGTCCAAAGCGTCACGCAGACCATCGCCGATGAAGAACATCGTGATGATGATGGCGACATAGAATGTCAGCGGGAACATCAATTGCCACAGCGTTCCATAGCCCATGGTTCCCGCCCCTTCTGCTATCAGTCTTCCCAGTGACGTGTAGGGTTCGGAAATCCCCAGACCCAGGAATGAGATGAAGCTTTCGGTCAGGATCATCTCGGGCACCAGAAGCGAGGCATAGACGATCACGACACCCAACAGATTGGGCAGGATATGGCGATACATGATCGTAAATTCACTGACGCCCGCCGCTCGGGCGGCCTCGATGAATTCACGGTTCTTCAGGGCAAGCGTCTGCCCGCGCACGATACGTGACATGGTCAGCCAACCAACCGCACCCAATGCGATGAAAAGCGTGAAGAAGGACCGCCCGGCAACAACCAGCAGAAGAATGATGATCAGAGTTGTCGGGATAGCCAGAAGGATGTCGACAAAACGCATCATGGCGCCATCCGTCCGACCCCCAAAGTAACCGGCAGTAATGCCATAACACGTACCAACGATCAGAGCGGTCGCCGCCCCGATCAACCCCACAAGCAGGGACGTCGTGGTAGCCTGAATGACGCGGCTGTACAGATCGCGCCCCAGATCATCGACACCGAAATAGTGACCCGTTTCCATCGACGGCATTCCCATGCCCCGGACATCGCCCATGACATTCCAGTCGATCTCTTCATTGCTCCAGACCGCAAAATACGGGCCAAGGATTGTGAACAACACGATAAGCAGCAAAATGAACACACTGGCCATTGCTGCTTTGTTTCGTACAAAGCGCATGCGCGCGTCCTGCCAGAGCGAACGCCCCTGAACGGCTGTATAATCGGTGATTTCTTCGGCCAGATGCGCAGCTTTTTGTGATTTTCCTAGCATATCCAGCCCCTCAGTAGCGGATCTTCGGATCGAACCAGGCATAGGCCAGATCGGTCAGCAGGTTTACCAGAACGGTCAGAACGCCATAGAGGATCGTAACCCCAAGCAGCACAGCATAGTCGCGTGACAAGGCCGAGCCGACATAAGCCTGCCCCAGACCACCGGTCGAGAAGTAGATGTCAACAAAGACGGATCCGGTCAGCACATACACAAACACCGGCCCCAGATAAGATACGACCGGCAGCAAGGTCGGCTTCATCGCATGGCGCCAGATCACGGTTCTTGTCGGCAGGCCCTTGGCACGGGCGGTTCTGATGAAGTTCGAATTCAGAACCTCCAGCATTGAAGACCGGGTGATCCGTGCAATCGATCCCATGTAAGATGTCGCAAGGGCGATAACCGGCATGATCAGATAGGGCCATTGACCACCATTCCACCCACCGCCGGGCAACCATCCCAGCCACAGGGTGAAGGTCAGGATCAGGATCGGACCCATGATGAAGTTGGGCAGCGCCTGCGCTGCAATCCCCAGCCCAACCGCAAAGTAGTCGATCCAGCTGTTGTGCCGGATTGCGGCGGCAATCCCCAGTCCGATGCCCACCACCGTAGCGACCAGAAAGGACAGCGACCCATAGGTCAGCGAGATCGGAAAGCCCTGCGCGATGATGTCGTTCACATCGCGGTCCTTGAACTTGAAGGACGGTCCAAAATCGAAATGCACAACGATATTGTACAGATAGTCCCAGAGTTGCTTCCACAACGGCTGGTCCAGACCATACCGGGCCTCGATATTGGCCAAAACCTGCGGCGGCAACGTCCGTTCCGAGGTAAAGGGCCCACCGGGCGCATAGTGCATCAAGAAGAAACAGGCGACGATCAGCAGCAGGATCGTCGGTATGGCGGTCAGGACCCGCCGAATGACATAGGCAAGCATTCAATGCCCCCAATAGATGGCGCTGCCCCGAAGAAAACTTCGGGGCAGGTCATGGTCAGAAGATGATTACTCGGCGATTTTGTAGAGGTTCTTGGAGTACCAGTTTTGCTCTACGTTTTTGACTGGCCAGTTTCCGACATCGCTATCCATCATGTAGACACCAGCATAGTGATAGATCGGGATAACGGGGGTTTCCTGAGCGATAATACGCTCGACCTCGGTGTACAGCGGAGCCGGATCGTCCGAAGTTTTGGCTTCGGCCAGCAACTCGTCCACACGGGCATTGTTATACTTGCCGTCGTTGTAGCCCGAATCCGACTGCAACAGGTCAAGGAAGGTCGAGGCTTCGTTATAGTCACCACACCACGCGCCGCGGGCCAGATCAAAGTTCTGGTTGCCCCGCTCTTCCAGGAAGACTTTCCATTCCATGTTGGCCAGTTCCACATTGGCGCCCAGTTTTTGCTTCCACATCTGGCTCAGCGCTACGGCAACTTTCTTGTGTGCTTCCGAAGTGTTGTAAACCATCGAGAAGGTCAGAGGGTTATCCGCGCCAAAGCCGGCCTCGGCCAGCAGTTCCTTGGCCAGCTCATCGCGCTCGGCCTGGCTCATTGATGCCATTTCAACGACCGGGACAGTAAAACCTGCGGTTGCTTCTGGCACGAATGTATACGCGGGCGGCTCGCCACCGGCCTTGATATTCTTGGTGATGATGTCCCGGTCAACGGCTAGCGACAGGGCCTGACGAACTTTGGGATCCTTGAATTCTTCAGGGCCGCTGTCCGACACGTTAAACGTGTAGTAGTAGTTGCACAGGCGCGGGAAGCTGATAGCCTCGCCCGGATGCTCTTCCTGCAGACGCGGGAATTGACCGGCAGGAACTTCGGTCCGGTCCAGTTCACCGGCCAGATAGCGGGTCAGGGCTACGTTTTCATCATTGATGACCAGTGCCACAACCTTGTCGATGATGGTGTTGTCATTGTCCCAGTACATCTCGTTGCGCTCACGTACCGAACGTTCCTGCGGCAGGTGCTCGGTCAAAACATACGCGCCATTCGACACGATGTTTCCCGGTTTGGTCCATTCATCACCAAATTCCGCGATCACCTTCTGAGGTGCCGGGAAGGTTGTCGAATGCGTTGTCATCTGCGGGAAATACGGCAGCGGCGCGCTCAGCGTGACTTCCAGGGTCGTGTCATCGATGGCTTTAACGCCCAGATCATCAATCGGTTTTTCGCCTGCGATGATCGCTGATGCGTTTTCGATCGACATCAGTTCCATGAACCACGCGTAAGGAGAGGACAGTGCCGGATCAACCGCGCGTTTCCATGCGAAAACGAAATCTCCGGCGGTTACCGGGTCGCCATTCGACCATTTAGCATCGCCGCGCAGTGTGAAGGTATAGACTTTCTTGCTGTCATCGACGGTGTAACCTGTGGCAACGCCCGGAACCAGATTGCCATCCTCATCCTGGTTCATCAGCCCTTCAAACAAGTCGCGTACAATTTCAGCACCGGAAACGTCTTCGACAACCTGCGGATCAACCGAGCTGTGCTCGTCCAGAATGCGGTAGGTAAAGGTTTGATCGTCCGCCAGCGCTTCGCCGGTTTCAGGATGCGTGCCAGCGGCAAACGCGGCACCTGTGATCATGGTCGACGACAAAAGCCCCGCCACTGAGTTCCGAATGTATCTGTTCATGATTTCTCTCCCATATTTTCGTCGCCGCGCGGCCCCACTTGATCGGGGTCGCACGCAGCAGCCGGATTAGACCGACGCCCGCTGGGACTTCGTCCATTTCGATTTTGGTTTTGCCAATTCGCAAGGAACACTGCGTCGCAGCTTTCTTGGTTTCTGTCGGTAAAGAAGTTGCGAAAGTTGTCTTTCACTGCGTTGAACCGTGACATCTTTTGGCTCTGGGATAAAGCCTTGATGAAATTTTAGGCAACCACAAGCAGAAATATCTCCGACGACCTATCGCTGGCAATTTTCTGAGGATCAGCTCGGTCTTCGTGACATTTTCGTGAAGCCACGCGAAATCCGAACAATCCTTCGTGCCCGAATGGCGACAGCATTCTGGCCTCGGACAAACCAAAAAATACGCGAATCAGTGACGTCATTTCAGCAAGCCTGTGGTCCATTACATGTATCACACGGTTCAGAATACCACGGGTCAGATCACTGAGCTTTGTCAGGCTCTGTTGCACAGAGTCGAGCGCGCCGAGTAGTTCGGGTGATCGCATGGGCCTTTCCGTCGACACGCAGCTTCGGCGATTGCAGTGGCATGACCGGCATGACCCCGAATATCCAGAACCTCTCCTAACGCATTGCAGAACATATCGAAGAACCTTCTAACGGAGACCACCCGGCTATTATCGCACAAGCGGGCCGCTTTGGCGGCTGGTCGTTTTATGTTGAAAATGGCGTTCCAGCCTATGCCTACAACTGGTTGGGGATCGAGATACTTACCGTTTCGGCGTCCGAATCTGTGACCGAAGGTACTCATGAAATCGTCCTCGATTTAGATTATGACGGTGGAAGCCCTGACAAAGGTGGGACGGCACCCTCTTTGTTGACGAGATGCAGGTGGCACAGGGCAGGACCGACCAGATGCAGGCCATCATCTTTTCGGCGGACGAAACAGCAGACGTTGGCTTCGACCTTTCCACACCGGTGGCCAAAGCGAACGGCGCCGAAGCAGCTTTGCGTTTTACCTGCAAGGTAATCTCGGTGACGGTGGCGGTTGAGTAAGATCGCTCCGAAAGAGGAGAGGCGTTCAGGCATCTGCCACAACGGGTGCCTGGAACCGTTGATGTAAACACGCTTATCATGACGATTGAAAGGCTTTCGGCACTGCTGAAGCTGGCGACGTGAATTGCTTTTGTGGCTATTCCCGCTGTTGTTTTGGCATTTATTTTTCAGGTAGAGTCGGACCGGCATTGCCATCTACATTTTCAAGTCGCTCGCCTCCTCGCTAACGATTTGTAGGATCCTGTTTCTCTGGATCTTTCCCGAAGGGCCCTTTGGAAGATCAATCAGAATATGAACTTTGTCAGGAGACTTGAAACGGCCTAGCTGGGACTCACAGATCTTTGACAAAGCTTGCGGCGTCAATTCAGAACCTTCTCGAATTTTGACCGCTGCCTCGACGGTTTCACCGTAGCTTTTGCAAGGGCGGGCAAAGGCCGCAGCTTCAACAACGTCGGGGTGTGAATAAAGCGCCTCGTCAATCTCACGAGGGGCTATATTCTCCCCTCCCTTAATGATCAGTTCTTTCAATCGACCGGTCACATAAACATACCCGTCCTGATCCATGCGGGCGAGATCTCCGGTCAGCAACCAGCCATCCGAAGTAAATGTGCCCGCAGTAGCATCCGGGTCATTGAGGTACTCCAGCATCACATTCGGACCGCGTATGACCAACTCACCTTCTGTTCCGGTAGGTACAGGCCGAAGTTCCGCGTCCAGAATTGCAACCTCATTTCCATATGCAATGCCGGGTGAACCAATCTTCCGAACGCCGGGGGGCAGCGGGTTTGACAGAATCTGAGCGGCAGTTTCCGTCAAGCCCATGGTTTCCACGATTGGGATTTCGAAACGATCCTCAAAGCCACGCTGCACGTCCGGCGCCAAGGCTGACGACGCAGAGCGCCCGAAACGCACGCGTTGCCGGGTTTGCGCATCCGGACTAGTCTCAGAGTGCAGCAGGTGCGAGATAATGGTCGGAACGACCGAGAACCACGTTGCCTCGGCCTTTCCAAGATTGTCCCAGAACTTGCTGGAAGAAAATCGTTCGCACACGGCCAACGATCCGCCTGAGACCAGTGTTCCCATCACCGTCACGCAGAGCCCGTTAATATGATAGATCGGCAAGACGCAAAACCCGCGATCAGCCTCGGACAATTCATGGGCAATTTTGGTCGTCCAACCCCCTGCCAACAGGCTGGAATGTGTGTGGACCACCCCCTTGGGGCGACCGGTTGTTCCGGATGTATACATCAACAACGCGTGGCTATGAGGCGAGAGGCTATGCAGGTTGCTGCCGGACTCAACGGCATCTGCCACCTTCAACTGTTTGATTTTCGCAGGATTGGCCGTTCGCCTGAACAGGTCCGTTTGATCGGAATGTACAAATCCATAGCATGCGCCGCTGTGTTCCAGCGCGTAGGCAACGGCGCTGTCACCCGCGACAAGATTGATCATCGTGGCCCGAAACCCGCCATAGAGAACGCCAAAAAGGACCTCAAGCGCTTCCCGGCAATTGGGGTAGAGGATGGCGACGCTTTCTCCCTTCGCCACACCCCGTTCGGTCAACATGCTTGCGATGCGGCGAGCTGAGTCACGCAATTCACCCCAATTCAGGTCCCGCGCCCCGTCCGGGAAAACGAACCCGGTTCCCCCGCGGCTTGCCCGACGGTCAAGCCAGTCCCGGACGGTTCCCTTGGGTGGTTCGATCATTGCCCCGCCTCCGACCAATAGCCGCCAAATATCGCTTCCAATTCGGGCTCGCGCGGCGGCGTTTCACGGATGATCTTTGTCGTTTGTACGAAATGCCGCCAATGCAGATTGGTGTCGATGGAATTGCCTCCCCAACTGCCGCAGCCCATTGACAGCGAAAAGGGCATGCAGTTGGTGAAGCTGCCACCAGTGGCAAAGGTATGCGCCTGGTTTACAATGACCCGGCAGGTGGGCAGGTCACGACCCAACCCAACCGCGCGCGCGTCGTCGCTGGTATGGATTCCGACAGAATGCCCCGCGCCCTGGTGTTCCAGAATACGAGCCGCGATTACCTTGGCTTCTTCAAAATTTGCCGCTCGATAAAGCGCCAGAACCCGGCTGAGCTTTTCCCCCGACAAAGGATGATCCGGGCCAATTCCGTCAGTTTCCACGGCTAGGAACTTGGTCCCCTCGGGGACCTTATCCGCCATATCCAGTGCTTCAAGCATCTTGCCAGCGTCCTGCGCGATTACAGATCGGTTGAGATGCCCATCGGGCCACAGCCGTGCGATGATGTTTCCAGCCTCGGAAGATGGCACCAAGGCACCGCCTTCAACGGCGATCGCGGCGACAAAGGCGTCATAGACCGCATCTACAACAACCAGCGCATTTTCAGACGAGCAGGACGTCGCGTTGTCGAAGCATTTCGATGCCGTGATCTTGGAAGCAGCTGCGGCCAAATCTGCGGTTTCGTCCACAATCACCGTCACATTGCCCGCACCAACCGCCACTGCTGGCGTTCCACAGGATTGCGCGCGTTGGACGTTGTTCTGGCTGCCGGTACAGATCACGCGATCTACGGCTTCCATCAACCTTTGTGTCTTGGCCTTGGATCCGGGCGCAGGGATCATCTGGACCAGATCGCAATCGAGGCCGAGCTTGTCAAACTCTGAATGGATAAAAGCGATCAGCATCTCGCAGGAAGCGACTCCTTTGGGGGATGGTGCCACCACGATGGAGTTGCCTCCTTTGAGCGCATTGATGATATTGTTCGCCGGCGTCGCAGCGGGGTTGGTCGATGGAACCACAGCACCGATTACACCGATTGGGCGTGCAATCTCGGTCATGCCGGTTGCTGGATTGTCGCTAATGATGCCGTGGGTTTTCACGTCAGCGATATCGCGCAACAAGCCCAGAGTCTTGCGGTGGTTCTTTGTAATCTTGTCCGGAACATTACCCAGACCGGTGGTCGCAACAGCGATTTCGGCCAGTGCCCGATTGCGTGTTGGCTCCATGATTGCCCATCCCGCCGCCAGCGCCGCCTTGTCGTACAGCGCCTGACTGCCGCTTTCTTCAAAGGTCGCTTGGGCCTTGCGCGCATGCGCTACTATGCGATCAACTTCGTCGATCTGGGGGGAAACCCCTTCCTGAGCGTTCATCTCGGTCCTCGATTGTTTGATCGGGGCGGACCCACTCCGCCCCGTAGGGAGTTGACTGGTTCAGAGCCCAGCCAACAATTCGTTCAGTGTTTGCTGACGTTTCTCCCACATCTTGATCACTTCATCGCGTGTCATGATGTGCATGGGCGATCCGCCAGCTTCCATCTTTTTCACCACACGATCGTTGGCGAACATCTCGGGAACCGTTTCCGCAAGTTTCTCGATCACCTCGGGCGGCGTTCCCTTGGGCACCATCACGCCCCGGAAATTGACCGACGAGTTGTCGACATCAAGCCCCTGTTCCATCATAGTCGGCACGTCGGGCAGGAACGCGTTTCGCTCAAGATCTGCGACACCCAGGATTTTGACGTTGCCCGCCTCTTTTGCGCGGAACGCATCCGACAGGTTGTTTATACCACCCATGACTTCGCCAGCAATTACCGCTTTCATGGCCGCTGCGCCGCCACCTTTGGTCGGGATATAGGCCATCGTTGTTCCTGCAGCCTTGTCGATTTGAAGAGCCGCAATGTGGTGACCAACAAAAAGCCCAGCCCCGGACACGGTAAGCTTGCCGGGGTTTTCCTTGGCATATGCGACAACACCTTCCATCGAGTTGAACGGGCTGTCCGCACCAACCACGAAGACAGCCGGGTCAGCACCCCAGTTGGCGATGGGCTCAAAGCTGTCGACCGAATACTCGACCCCACCCTTGATCGATTGGGCGATGAAATGTGGAACATTGTAGGCAGCAAGCGTGTAGCCATCGGCGTCGGCCTGGGTTGCGAACCAGTTCCAACCCACACGCCCTCCGGCGCCGGGTTTGTTTATGATGGCGATTGGCATTCCCAGCGCGTCTTCATTCCCGGATGTCATGGTGACAATCCGCGCCTGAAAGTCGGTTGCGCCACCAGCGCCGTAACTGACCATCATCATGATTGGGCGTTCGGGATACTCCTCGGCAACCGCCGCGCCCGTCAGGCTCGTGAGGGCCAGTGCTGCCCCTGTAATCAACCGTTTCATTTGCGTTTCCTCCCTATATTGGTTCACCCGCATCCCTTGCGGTCAGAACAGAAATTCCCTTGGTGTGTAGACTTGCAGAAGCATGGCAAAGAGCCCGTACATCACCGCCACAAAGATCGCTGTGATGACACCGCGCTTGACCCAGGTTTTGGCTTCGGAATGTGGGTCTGGATCGTAAATCGACAGCAGAATGAAAAACGCGATTGCCGTTGCTGTGTAGAACCCCAGCGATTTGGACGCCCAGAAGACATAGATAAGGGTGACGAACAGGCCCGGCAGCATGTTGATGAACATCATGCGGGTCACGCCGTTGCCTACCTTGGACAATCCCATCAGCGCTTTGCCGAAGGTCCACCCTGCCAAAACCACAAAGACCGAAGCGATAAGACGCGGAAACAGAAATGCCTCGACCGGTTGTTGAGTAAAGCTGACCCAGGTTACCCAAAGTCCTACGGCAAAAACCAAACCCGACCCGATTATGTGTTGTGTGCGGTTCATGCCTGTGCCTCCTCTTTGGTGGTATAGCGCCGGTGGCGAAGTTCCATCCAAACCGAGTAGGCAATTGAAGCCAGTACAACGGCGATCAGCAGAAGATTCAATCCGCCCGTCAGGAAGTAAGAGGCCTTGCCGACGGTCGCGTCCGCGATCATTCCGCCCTGAATGAAGTTGGCTTCGGCAATCGGACCAAGGATCAATCCCAGTACCAACGGAGCAGCCGAGAATCCAAATCGTTCCAGAAAGAACATCCCAATGCCAAGGCACGCCATGACATAGACATCCCCCATCGAACTCTGAACCGAGTAGGCGCCGAAGACCGAAAGGGCCAAAACAACGGCCGCCATGACCGATTGCGGCACCTGCGCGACACGCGCGGCCAGACCAGCAATGTATAGGCCGAAGACGCACATCAGGACCTGGCCGATCAGCATGGAGTTTATGAACGTCCACGCAACGTCCGGGTGGTTGTCGAACAGATCCGAGCCCGGAAAAATTCCGTGAATCAGCAGCCCGCCCAGCAAAACGGCTGCGGTTGGGCTACCCGGGATCGACAAGGTCAACAACGGTACCAGAGATGGGCCCACCATCGCATTGTTGGCGGACTCCGCGGCAATTACGCCCTCGGAATGACCCGTGCCGAACTTGTCCTTCTCGGCTGAAAACTTCTTACTCTGATCATAGGCAACCAGCCCGGCAATTTGCCCGCCAACGCCTGGGATCAGGCCAATGATGGAACCTGTCAGTGTGCCGATGCTAAGTGCTCGGGTGCGGCTGAACAGTTCTCGCAATGCGGCCATGATCGAATGGCGCTGTACTTCGATGACTTCAGCACCCGTGTCGTGGCGTCCCTTTGCAAACATCGTCAGCACCTGAGGGATCGCGAACAGACCGATCAGCGCCGCGATAATGTTGATGCCGCCGCCCAGTGCAGGGTGAAAGATAAAGCGTTGCGCGCCCATAATGTCGTCGAAACCGACTGTCGCCAGCCACAATCCGATACAACCCGATAGCAAACCTTTGACCACGGATGCAGAATCCAGCGTGCCGATCACAGTCACCCCTAAAATGGCCAGCCAGAACAGGTGTGAGGGGCCAAACGCCAGCGCCCATTTGGCCAAAACCGGTGTCAGAAAGATCAATAGGAGCACACCGAAGATGCCGCCAACCGCCGAGGCCAGAAACGACAGTTGCAGCGCCCGCGCCCCTTGTCCCTGCTTGGCCATGGTGTGGCCGTCCAGAGTGGTGGCAATATTGGCTGGAGCGCCTGGGATTTTCAGTAGAATTGCACTCACCGCGCCACCAGCAACGGTCGAGGTATAGGCGGCTCCCAGCAAGATCAGCCCCTGTGCGGCCTCAAGCTGGAAGGTGAACGGAATCAAAAGGGCAACCGCCATCGTTGGTGACAAGCCTGGTGTCGCGCCCAGGATCAGCCCTCCGATCGTGCCGCCCAAAAGCAGCAAGAAGGACATCGGTGTGAACACATCCCCGAAGTAGTAAATGAATTCCATCCAGTGCCTCCCAACCCGTTTGTCTGCACTTTTGGTTTGTTGACAAATCAGGTTAGGGGATGAAAATAGTATTGCAAATGTTTTCATAAAATCGACCGAACAGGACGAAATTATGTCTAATTTTCAGCATGGTAAAGTCGATATCGTGGCAGTCGCAAAGGCCGCGAAGGTTTCACCGTCTACGGTTTCTCGTACCTTCAATCACCCTGATCTGGTCAGCCCTGCGACTCGCAAAAAGATCAACAGGGCAGTGCAGCGGCTCGGGTATATCCGCAATCGTGCCGCTCAAACAATGCATGGCAAACGGTCAGGAACGATTGGCCTGGTCGTACCAACTATCAACCATGCCATCTTCGCCGAGGTCATTCAGGCTTTTTCCGACTCTATCGACAAGGCAGGATTCAGCCTTCTACTGGCGTCGCACGGGTATGATCTAGATCGGGAATACGCGATGGTCCGCAAGTTTCTTGAACATCGTGTGGACGGCGTGGCATTGGTTGGCTTGGAGCATTCCGATGCCACCAATCGGTTGATCACGCAGCAGAAAATACCTGCACTTGCGATTTGGAACTACTCAAAGGATTCGGAACTTCCTTGTGTCGGGGCCGACAACCAGTTGGCCGGCCGTCTCGCAACAGAGCACCTGCTGGCCCTAGGGCATCGTGACATTGGGCTGATCTTTCCAAAGACCAGTGGTAATGACCGCGCGCAACATCGACTTTCCGCCGTGCACGAAGCGCTACAAAATATGGGTGTCTCCGTTCCGGGCGAGCACGAATCTGAAGCTCCTTACAGCGTTTCGCAGGCCAAGCAGGCTGCGCTGAACCTTTTGGCGGAAACATCTCGACTTACGGCTTTGTTATGTGGAAATGACGTCATAGCGCAGGGCGCTTTGTTTGCGGCCCAGAAACTGGGGTTGAACGTTCCCGGCGATCTTTCAATAATGGGCATCGGAGATTTCAAGGGATCAGCTGATGTTGAGCCGGGGCTCACCACCATTCGAATCCCCGCCGAAGCCATCGGTAAACTCGCAGGTGACAAGTTCACCGATTACATTACGTCAGATGAGTCGGAACATTTTAAAATTTGCTGCGAGCTGGAGTGTGTTGTTAGAGGAACAACAGGTCCAGTGTCAGTATAATAGTCGGCATTGCCAACTTGTTTGCACATTCTGAACGGGGGTGTCGCAAACTATGAGGCCCGGTTGACGAACATGCGCGATTTGACGTTTTTCCTGTCGAATAGTTCGTTAACAGATTTCAACATGATCTCATTAAAAGGCTGCCATCTCCTCAAAGATGCAGTTTTGTACGCTGGGTACATCTATCAGTTCTGACACTAGTCCGACCCTGCGATAACAACTTCGATTTCATTTTTGTCGAGCATGGCCAGGATGTTGGCAGGAGGAACGCGGTCCGTATACAAAACATCAATTCCGGCCATGTTATGGAGAGATATCGGGGCCCGCTTGTTGAATTTTCCGCTGTCGGCTACGACGATGCGCACCTGCGCATTTTCAGCCGCAGCACGCGCGATATTGGCCTCTTCAAGATCATGAAGCATGAAGCCCAAATCGCCATTCACGGCTCCAACCGAGAACACTGCCAGCTGTACGTTGAAACGCTTCACAAGATCTAATGCCTCTGCACCGAAAGCGCCCCCATCATGGGCGCGCAGTTCTCCGCCCGCCAGAAACACCCGGTTGTTGTTGTGCTTTGACAACGTGTAAGCGACGAAAACCGAATTTGTAACTACAAACAGGTCTTTGTGTTTCCGTAGCGCGAGCGCGACGTAGGCGGTCGTCGAACCGATATCCAGAAATAGGGAATCCCCGTCGCTAATTGTATTTGCGACTGCCCGGGCTATTGCTTCTTTCGCATGTGCTTGCGTTCCCAAACGGTTTTCAAAGGGTGGCTCTATGGCGTCTTCGCTAAGATGTACGCCGCCATGCACCTTCCGCACGATCTTGCGCTCTTCCAGCGCCTTGACGTTGCGCCGGATCGTTTCATTGGAAACATTCAGTTTTTGAGCCAGGAGGCTGACCCTGCACGACCCGCCCGCATGTTGCAGCTCGCGAAGGATTTCTTCTTCGCGCTGATTTGTGGTTTTTCGTGGCTTTAACATGCGACCTCCTGAAAGGGGGATACGGCAGTCATCCCAATAAAACAATATTACGTCCAATACAGTGCCGTTCGGGGCTTTTTGTGTGAATTATAACGAATATTCGTGGCGAAGTGTGGTTTTTATTGACGTAGTTGTCAGATTGGCGCAGCATGGAAGTGTAATAAACGAAAAACACTCAAAAAGCCACATTCAGGGAGCACAACATGATCAGGAAATTCAATGCACTACACGCAATGGCATTAGTCGCTGGCGTAACTGCTTCGGCTTCTTGGGCCGCCGAATCGACGGACCCAATCAAACTGACGTTGCATGATTGGTCAGGGCAGCTGATCAACACCAAGATAATGGGATCAATCCTGCAAGAGGCCGGATACAACGTTGAGTATGTACAGGCAGACTATATCGCTCAGTTTGCGGGCCTGAAGACAGGTGATCTACATCTGGCAATGGAAATCTGGGAAACCACCGGGCGTGAAGCGCTGGACGAAGCCACCGCCTCTGGAAATGTGGTGAACGTTGGTGAAACCGGTCTGATGGCGATCGAAGAATGGTGGTACCCGACTTACATGAAAGACCGCTGCCCCGGCTTGCCAAACTGGGAAGCTCTGAAAGACTGCGCAGGGGAATTTGCCACGGCTGAAACCTCGCCAAATGGGCGCTATGTCGGCGGACCCGTGACCTGGGGCGGTTTCGACGAAGAACGCGTCGAAGCGTTAGAGCTGGAGTTTGAAGTTGTCCACGCAGGCACGGATGCTGCGCTTTTTGCAGAGCTGGAATCCGCATATCAGCGCGAAGATCCGATCATGCTGTGGGTCTATGTTCCGCACTGGGCCCCGGCCAAATATGACGGTGAATTCGTGGAGTTTCCGCCATACTCGGCCGAGTGCTACAGCGACCCGTCCGTCGGTGTGAACCCGGCCTTGGCCTATGATTGCGGAAAACCGCGCGGTCCGATCTGGAAGGCTGCTTGGTCTGGCCTGCAAGAAAAGTGGCCGGGCGCGTATGACATCATCGAAGCCTATAACATCAATAACGACGAGATGAGCGCCATGGTCGGCAAAGCCGATCTGGACGGTGTGGATATTGATGCAGTTGTCGCGGATTGGATGGAGACGAACAAGGACCGTTGGTCTGGCTGGATCTCTAAATAATCTGCTTGGCCGAAGCGGTTACCCCGCTCTCCTCTACCGCTTCGGTCTTTTTCCGTCTTAGTCCCGGACACCACTGATGACCCCCACAACAAAACTGTCCTGCCGAAACGTTTGGAAGCTTTACGGTCCAAACGCCGAGACCCTTCTGGCGCAAAATCCGAACCCATCGGCAGATGACATTCGAAATGCGGGTGTGATCGGAGCGGTACGCAACGCCAATATTGAAATCGTTGAAGGTGAAATCTTCATCATTATGGGCCTGTCCGGTTCAGGCAAATCAACCCTGGTTCGTTGTCTATCCAGGTTGATCGAACCCACGAGCGGAGAGGTTCTGTTCGACGACGCCGACCTGCTGCGCGCCAGCGAGAAAGAAATGATTGAAATCCGTCGGCACAAGATGGGCATGGTGTTTCAGCATTTTGCCCTGCTACCGCACCTGACCGTATTGCAGAATGTGATGTTCCCCCTGACTATTCAGGCTACGCCCAAACACGAAGCCGACGCAAAGGCGAGAGACGTGGTGGAACTGGTCGGCCTGAAAGGGCGCGAGGACTACTATCCACGAGAGCTCTCGGGTGGTCAGCAACAGCGTGTGGGCATTGCTCGATCGTTGGTGACAGAGCCCGATCTTTGGTTTCTGGACGAGCCTTTTTCGGCCCTCGATCCGCTGATCCGGCGCGAAATGCAGGATGAATTTCTGCGACTCCAGGAACGGTTGCATAAGACTATTGTCTTTATCACACACGACTTTGAAGAAGCTGTTCGCTTGGCCGACCGCATCGCAATTATGAAGGACGGTGAAGTCATCCAGATTGCCACCCCGGAGGAACTGGTGATGAATCCAGCGACAGATTATGTGGCTGAATTCACGCGCCATATTCCGCGCTCCAAGGTTTTGACGGTTGGTGGTGTAATGACCGTCGGCGCTGCAGGTGAAGGTGAGCCCATTGTGCAATCGACCCGCGTCTCGACCGTGGCGGAACGGATCATCGCCGCAGATGCACCAATTCCCGTGACAGACGGCAAAGGTCTGGTTATTGGCGCCATTGATCGCAAGGCTGTGGCCCATGTGCTATTCGGTGAAGGGGACGCGGTATGAGCCGCCTGTCCCGCAGTCAGCTAGTCATTCTGCTGCTTGTCGGACTCACGATCCTGCTGGGGTATTTCGGCAGTAACCTGGGAAAAGCGCTCGATGCGCGCTGGATCACCAAATTCCCGTCGGCCTGGGTCGTCCCATTCAAAACTTATATCTCATCCGCAATGTCCTGGCTGATCGAGGATGCTGCAATCGGCCCAGTTTCGTTCACCGACGTTACCCGCGCTGCTGCTTGGTTGATAGAACAGCCCTATGACCTTGTCTTGTCCCTGCTGGCCGAAGGTTTTGTCACCGGGCAAGGCAACGATGCGCAAGTCATCCTACCTGCGATCAGCTGGATCGTGGTGATCACCGCCGTAATAGCTTTGGGACAGTATTGCCGGGACTGGGGGCTCGCGGCATTGGTCGGCGGCTGCTTTACCTATCTGGCCGTCTTTGGCCAGTGGGACAGCGCGATGGTTACCCTTGCCTCGGTCCTGATTGCGGTGCCCATTGGCGCGGGCGGTGGGCTGTTGTTGGGGATATTGGCCTATCGCCACCTGACTTTCGACCGCATCATCTCGCCCATTCTGGACTTGATGCAGACAATCCCGATCTTCGCCTATCTGGTACCAATTCTGTTCATGTTCGGCTTTGGACCGATTTCGGCGCTGGTCGCCACGATCATCTATGCGACACCGCCTATGGTGCGAATCACCACGCTTGCCTTGAGAGCCGTCGACCCCGAGATTTTGGACTTCGGGCGCATGGCAGGCACGACGCAAAAGCAGTTGATGTGGCGCGTTTTGGTTCCTTCCGCCAGCCACAGTCTGATGGTAGGCGTCAATCAGGTGATCATGCTGACGCTGAACATGGTCATCATTGCCTCGATGATCGGGGCCGGAGGATTAGGGTTTGACGTCCTTGCCGCGCTGCGCCGGCTGGACATCGGCGCTGGGTTCGAGGCCGGTATTGCCATTGTAGTTCTGGCCATTGCCGTCGATCGCCTAAGTCAGGCTTTTGCTGAGCGTATGGGGCAGGTACATCACGAGCTCCCCGGCTCGTGGATCACCCGCCATCGTCGGACAGTTCTGGTAATGATCCTGCTGATTTTGACCTGGGTTCTGGGACAGTTTTCACCCCTGTTGCTGGAATATCCTGAAAGCCAGACGATCACCACTGGCGGGTTCTGGGATGACACGGTCAAATACCTGAACATCAATTATTTTGACACGTTCGAGGCGATCAAGATCTTCTTCCTGACGTGGTTCATGATCCCGATCAAAACGGTTTTGCTGGGAATCCCATGGCCTTGGGCCATTGCCATGCTGACCTTGCTGGGTTGGCACGCAGGGGGCTGGCGGCTGGCGCTGCTGTGCGGAGGACTGGCGTCGCTGATCCTCGTGTCAGGACTGTGGGCCAAGGCAATGGTGACAGTTTATCTCTGCGGAGCCTCTGTGTTTCTTGCTACCCTGATCGGTGTTCCGCTGGGCGTTGTGGCTGCTCTGAACAAACGCGCCGGGACGGTGATCAACCTGTTTATTGATACGCTGCAGACATTACCCAGCTTTGTCTATCTGATCCCGGTAGTGATGCTGTTCCGTGTCGGCGATTTCACTGCTCTGATTGCCATAGTCCTTTACGCACTGGCCCCGGCCGTGCGTTACGCGGCCCACGGCGTGCGATCGGTCAGTGAGGAATTGATCGAGGCTGGATTGGTTTCTGGCTGCACAGGCACGCAACTCCTGCGCCATATTCGCTTGCCCATGGCCCTGCCCGAAATCCTTTTGGGTATTAACCAGACCATCATGCTGGCGCTGTCCATGCTGGTTATCACGGCCCTCGTTGGCACCCGGGATCTGGGGCAAGAGGTCTACATTGCCCTGACAAAGGCTGACACTGGTCGAGGTCTGGTGGCAGGGCTGTCCATCGCATTCATTGCCATCATCGCTGATAGGCTGATCAACGCAAGCGCTCGTCAGGCACGCATCCGCTTTGGAATGGAGAGTTGATATGACCCAATCCGATCTGATGACCCGCATTCGCAAGCTACCGATCTGGCAGGGCGAGATCAAAGCCACCCCTTTGACGGGTGGGATCACAAATGTGAACTACAAGGTTACTGACAGCAGTGGATCCTACGTGGTGCGTGTCGGTGACGACATCCCTTTGCACCAGGTGATGCGCTTTAACGAACTGGCCGCCAGTAAGGCCGCCCATGCTGCAGGTCTGTCACCCGCTGTAGTATTTTCGTCCAACGAACTAACAGTGCTGGAATTCGTCGAAAGCCGCACTCTGACCGAAGAAGACGTACGCGACCCCAGTATGCTGCCTCGGGTGCTGGAACTCGTGAAAGCCTGCCACCTTGAGGTGCCCAAGCACCTGCGCGGCCCGTCGCTGGTATTCTGGGTCTTTCACGTCATCCGCGACTATGCCGCCACTCTCACCGAGCGTGGAAGTTCGCACACGGACCTGATCCCGGAACTTGTTCGAATTGGAAATGACCTGGAAGCCGAGGCCGGGCCGTTCGACATCGTGTTTGGCCATAACGACCTGCTTTGCGGCAACTTTCTGGACGATGGCACCCGCCTGTGGCTGATCGATTTCGACTACGCGGGACTCAACTCGCCATTATTTGACTTGGGGGGGCTGGCCTCGAACAACTCTCTTTCCAATGAACAAGAGGACTGGGTTCTGGAAACCTATTTCCAGGCACCCGTCACCAACCAATTACGTCATCGCTATACGGCGATGAAATGCGCCTCGCTGCTTCGTGAAACCATGTGGAGCATGGTGTCCGAGATCACCTCGGAAATCGACTTCGATTACGCAGCCTACACAAGCGAAAATCTCGCACGGTTTCGCACGGCCCTGACCGACTACAAAAACACCTGAGGACAGATATGACCGACCTTCCAAATACAGCCAAAGCCGTCATCATCGGCGGCGGCATCATCGGCTGCTCGACCGCCTATCACCTTGCTAAGCTGGGTTGGACCGACACGGTGCTGCTGGAACGCAAAAAGCTGACTTCAGGCACCACATTCCATGCTGCGGGCCTGGTGGGGCAGCTGCGTTCGAACGCCAATATCACTCAGCTGCTGGGATATTCAGTCGATCTGTACAACAAGATTGAAGAAGAAACCGGTCTGGGAACGGGTTGGAAAATGAATGGTGGTTTGCGCCTTGCCTGCAACGAGGAACGCTGGACCGAGGTCAAACGGCAGGCCACCACAGCCCATTCCTTTGGTCTGGACATGCAGCTGCTAACCCCGAAGGAAGCGCAGGATCTTTGGCCGCTGATGGATATCGGTGACGTCATCGGCGCGGCGTTCCTGCCCACCGATGGGCAAGCAAACCCCTCGGACATTACCCAGGCGCTGGCCAAGGGAGCGCGCATGGCAGGCGCGAAGATATTCGAGGATACCAAGGCCACCGATCTTGAAATCGAGAACGGCAAGATCCGCGCCGTAATCACTGAACATGGCCGTATCGAATGTGAAAAGGTGATCGTGTGTGCCGGTCAGTGGACGCGCGATTTTGCCGCCAAGTTCGGTGTGAATGTGCCGCTGGTGCCAATGGAACATCAGTACATGGTCACAGAACCATTTGGTGTACCCGGTGATCTGCCTACCCTGCGGGATCCCGATCGGCTGACCTATTACAAGGAAGAAGTTGGTGGGCTCGTCATGGGCGGTTATGAGCCGAACCCGATCCCGTGGGCGGTGAATGGCATACCTAAAGATTTCCACTACACCTTGCTCGACAGTAACTTCGACCATTTCGAACAGATCATGGAGCTGTCGCTGGGCCGGGTGCCAGCGTTGGAGACCGCGGGGATCAAGACCCTGACCAATGGTCCCGAAAGCTTCACTCCGGATGGCAACTTCATTGTAGGTGAAGCACCAGAGCTGAAGAATTTCTTTGTTGGTGCTGGTTTCAACGCCTTTGGCATTGCTTCTGGCGGTGGCGCCGGAATGGTGCTGGCAGAATGGGCCGCCAAGGGCGAGCCGCCCTTTGACCTGTGGTCCGCCGACATTCGCCGTTTTGGCCGCCCGCATTTCGACACCGATTGGGTTCGCACCCGAACAGTCGAAGCATATGGCAAACACTACACTATGGCTTGGCCTCATGAAGAACACGAGTCCGGCCGCCCCTGCCGCAAGTCACCGCTGTACGATACGCTTATGGATCAGGGCGCTTGCTTTGGAGAAAAACTGGGTTGGGAGCGTCCAAACTGGTTTGCCGACGCATCGCTGGGTGAAACGCCCAAGGACGAATACAGCTTTGGTCGCCAGAACTGGTTCGCTGCCGTTGGTCGTGAACACAAAGCGGCCCGAGAAGCGGCAGTGCTGTTCGATCAAACATCATTTGCCAAATTCGCGCTGAAAGGCCCGGACGCCTTGGCGGCGATGAACTGGATTTGTGCCAATGATGTGGACAAACCGGTGGGAGCGCTGGTCTATACCCAGATGCTCAATGACAAGGGCGGAATTGAATGCGACCTGACCGTGGGCCGTGTAGCGCATGATGAATTCTACATTGTCACTGGTACGGGCTATGCCACCCACGATTTTGACTGGATCAGCCGAAATATTCCGGACGGGCTGAACTGCCAGCTGTTCGATATCACCTCCTCGAACGCAGTGTTGTCGCTGATGGGGCCAAAAGCACGAGATATTCTGGCGGCAGTTACCCGTGATGATGTCTCGAATGACGGGTTCAGGTTTGGCACAATCCGGACAATCGGCATCGCGGGTTGCCCGGTCAAGGCGCTGCGGGTGACATATGTGGGCGAGCTTGGCTGGGAACTGCACTTGCCTGTCGAATACGCGCAAACAGTCTATTCTGCGCTGATTGAAGCAGGGCAACCGCAAGGGCTGGTTAATGCGGGCTACCGCGCAATTGAATCTCTTCGGTTAGAAAAGGGTTACCGCGCCTGGGGGTCTGATATCGGGCCTGATCACACGCCGTTTGAAAGCGGTCTGGGATGGGCTGTGAAACTGCGCAAAAACATAAACTTCAAGGGTCGCGCGGCAAGCGAGAAGCAAAAGGCCGAGGGCGTCAAAAAGATGCTGGCCTGCTTCACCGTCGACCCCGATGTGGTGCTGTTGGGCCGCGAAACAATATACCGGGATGGAGAACGGGTGGGTTGGCTAACGTCGGGAGGCTATGGCTATACAACCGGCAAATCCATCGGTTACGGCTATGTCCGAAATCAGGGCGGCGTCGATGCAGATTTTGTTACGTCCGGCACGTATGAGTTGGAGGTTGCGACCCAACGTGTCTCCTGCGACGTGACACTTCAACCGCTTTACGATCCCAAAATGGACCGTATCAAATCGTAAGATAAACTCCTGTTACCTTGATGAGGTTGGGGCAAATGTGTCCCAACCTCAATACCTCGGGAAACGTGGTTATTTTCCAGGTAAACCGAGAGGTGTCTCGGCAGGATTTACCGCCCAGATCACCAGGTTTCTGGCAGATTTGGAGTGCACAAGCACTTTGTTTCCAGTTCGCGCCGCGCAAAAGTCAAATACCCCGCCAGACTACATGCTCTGGAGAGGCACAAGTCAGATGTTCAACTGCATGGATGACTTTGTTCGGTCCATTGCAACGAATGTTCTGAACTTTCGGATGTTCTTGTTCGAAAAGAACAACCGTTGGGTAAGCTTTTCATATTCGGACATATCTCGAACGATAACGATCAGAACAAAATCCACTTCACCAGTAACATAGTAGCATTGCTGAACCTCAGGGGCAGCATAGAAGCTTTTCTTGATTTCATCGATTTTTCCGCCAGTCTCGGTTTTTAGTTCGACTTCGACGAAAATGGTCAGCGGCAATCCCACGGCTGCCGGATCAATATGCGCTGACTGCGCGGCAATGACGCCCTCCGCCTCCATGCGTTTGATCCTCCGCTGCACGCTGGGCGCAGACAGATTCACGCTTTCACCGATTTGACGGTGCGGCACCGTATTGTCCTGCTGCAACACCCTAAGAATCGCGAGATCGAAGCTATCCAGACTTCCTGATAAATATTTTTGTTTCACGGCGACCTCATGCAAGTTTGCTTCAAAATTACCAGCAATTCAGAGCGAAAACATCACTGACATTGAATTATATTTGCACCAACAATGGAAGGACCACAAATGCTCGCAAACTTTGAGACAGTCGGAATTGAAAGCCATACAGCCAAGCCAGGCTTTGGCCATGCCGCCACAGCCACCTTACCCCGCGAGGGATTTGACCTCGCACAGAGGGAAATTCAAAGCTGGAGTGGGTACGAAAGAGCGCCAATGCCGTCTCTTCAAGGTCTAGCCGAAGCACTGGATCTGGGCGCAGTCTATTACAAGCATGAAGGGTTAAGATTTGGCTTGGGCAGTTTCAAAGCACTTGGCGGCGCTTATGCGGTTCTGCGAGTATTACAGCGCGAATTAACCAAAAAGACAGGCCGTGAAGTCACTGCCGATGAGATCCGAAACGGCACCCATACTGCCGGAATTGCAGACATAACCGTCATTTCGGCGACAGATGGCAATCACGGTCGTTCAGTGGCTTGGGGTGCCCAGCGCTTCGGCGCGCCATGCCGAATTTACATTCACAAAGAAGTAAGCGCATTCCGCGCCGACGCAATGCGCCAGCTGGGGGCCGAAGTGATCAGGGTTGATGGAGATTACGACGCTTCCGTGGCACAGACCCGGACCGATGCAGCGGCACACGGTTGGTTGATTGTTTCAGATACTTCCTGGCCCGGTTACACTCAGGCACCTCTTGATGTCATGGCTGGTTACGGGGTCATGGCGCGCGAGATCGTGCAGGATTTGGCTTTGCCACCCACTCATGTCTTCCTTCAAGGCGGCGTTGGAGGCTTAGCGGCTGCCGTCACCGCGGTATTCCTCCACGAATGGGAGCAGAATGCGCCGCGCGTCATCGTGGTCGAACCTGAATTGGCCCCCTGCCTTTTTGCAAGCGCCCAGGCAAATCGGCCTACAGCCGTCGAAGTAGGCGAAGAAACCATAATGGCTGGGCTATCCTGCGGCGCGCCGTCCGAATTGGCATGGAACGTTTTGGAAGAGGCCGCCAGCGGTTTCATGAAAATCCCTGACCAGCTTGTGGCACCGGCCGTCCGCCTATTGGCAAACGGCGCTTTCGGAGATGAGCCAATCGAAGCCGGAGAAAGCGCCGTGGCCGGTCTGATTGGCTTGATCTGCGCGTCGATGCGCACCGACTTGCGAAAACAATTTCAAATTACGCCGCGATCCCGAGTGATGTTGATCGGGTCAGAGGGCGTCACAGATCCGCATGTTTTCGACCGGATCATGAATGATAGCAACTGACTTGCGGAAATGACCCGGCGTGGTATTCCCCCTTGGTGGAAGCCGCGCCCGGCTTCCACCTTCCGGCCACGCCGCAGGAGTTTACCGCTGTCCGGCCTGCAAGATACGCCTTTGTTCTTGGCCAATCATGCAGGTTCACTTCCTTTCGACAGTGAACCGCGTTCCCCAAGGGTCTGTCAGCTCTTGCGGTTGCAATACAGTCCCATCCGTCAACAGCACGATCTCATCCAAGCCGCTGCTGTCAGTTGGACGAGCTTTTGCACCATTGCTGTTCCAGACGTTGCCTGCAAAGTGATGGTGGTACCCACCCGAACTGTAGAACCCTGCTGAACCTTCGTGCAGCATGCGATCCTGCGCTAGATGTCGTGTCATGAATTCGTCGACCGCATTGATATCCCCGACCTGTAGGTGGACATGTCCGACCACCATATTTTCCGGAGCCCCGGACCAGTCTTGACGGGCCGCACCTGCAATGGCCTCCAGGTCCAGATGATGCGAGCCCATGCGGATATACTCTCCATCCATCTGCCATGTTTCAACAGGCCGGTCGGCGTAGATTTCGATCCCATTGCCTTCTGGATCGTTTAGATACAGCGCCTCGCTGACGTCGTGATCCGCCGCCCCGGTCAAAGGGATGCGGTTTTGTGCAGCATAGATCAGCCAGCGTCCCAGGTAATCGTGGTCCGGCATCAGAAAAGCTGTATGGAAAAGACCCGCCGCATGCGGATAGCGCCGCGCAGCACGGTCTTGGCGCAACTCGAGCAGAACGTTGTTTCCTGCGCCCAGTTTCAGGGTTTCGCCATCCCGCGCCAATTCCTCAAGGCCAAGCACTTGTTGGTAAAAGGTCCCAACAGTGTCCAGATTGTTCACAATCAGTGCCACACGGCCGATTGACACGGGGGCTTCGCTGCTTCTCATGCCATAGGCTCCTTTTCTGAGTTTCGAAACCCCCTTCCCATCAACCGCGCTGGCGTAGGCCCGCGTTGCCAGCATATCAGCGATCATCGCTGTACCGGCGGCGGCAGTCAAACCTCCGGCCATCCTGTTTAGAAATCCTCGCCTGTGCACATTGCCGGGTTTGATGGTCATGGGGTTTCTCCTGATCCTCAATACTCGAACACGCCGTTGGTGTTTGCAGATTCTCCGGTCTGCGCTTCTTCGATGTCCCAATGCTCTACGATGAAACCATTGTCATCAAAGCGGAAGATATCGAAAAATCCGATGCCCAGATCGCCCTCAATGTCGAGGTTGGTCTGCTTCGAATGAACCAGCACCATGTCGCCCATCGCAATAGTCTTGGCAATTTCTGTTTTTAGGCGCACGTTATCAGCAGCTAGTCCGGTCAAGTATTCTGCCAGAGCATCGCGCCCATCCGGCACGCTCGGGTTGTGCTGTATATAGTTCTCGGAGGAGATATACGCTTCGACCGCTGATAGATCACTTGGGTTTTCAAAGCTTTTCAGAACGGCGATAGCACGTTCACGGTTCTGCTCGATATTCTGATCGGAATAAACATCTGCGTTTGGTCCCTGAAACATGGTGTTTTCATTCGCCGCGCTTTCGGGGACCTGCTGGTAGTGGTCCCAGTGTTCGACCAGTTTTCCGTCCTCGGCGCGCCAGACATCAACATAGACGTACTGGTCCCCGTTACTGCCGGTCCAGACAGAATGGATTGCAACATAGGAACCCTCGGCAAGCACACGGTAGAGATCCACCTGCACATCAGGATCGGCAGTCAGTTCACTGGCAACGGCCTTGATCAACTCAACCGGCCCGTCGCCATATGCGGTGGCATGCTGAACATAGGTATCGCCGATGTACTTCCCGAAATTGTTGAGGTTCCGGTAAACCAAAACATCCCGATAGAACCCTTCGGCCAGTTTGATCGAGGCCTGGGTTTGTGCGTCAATGCTTAGCTTATCAGCATGGAGCGGAGTGGAAAGCGCCATAACCACAGCGGTTGCAGCAAAGAGGACGGATCTTCTAAACGGCATGGGTTTACCTTTTCGGTTGCATGTGGCGACCAGATAGAGATTTTCATTGATGAAAATAACAGAAAGAATAACCATACAACTCATGAAGAAAAACGATAACAAGGAACTCGGCGTCCGTTTGATACGCATGTTTGCCGCGGTCTATGACACAGGTTCGATCACGGCGGCGGCCAGACGTCTGGAGGTCACACAATCCACTGTCAGCCATGGATTGAACCGGCTACGCGGAATTGTGAAAGATGAGCTGTTTGTCCCTATGGGGCGCGGTATCTCTCCTACGCCGCGCGCAGCCCAGTTGTTTGCACAAGCGCAACATATTCTGGAGGCAGTGGACGCATTTACAGAACCCGCGCAATACGAGCCTCGTGATGACAGCGGCCAGTTTGTGATCGCCGCCAATGATTATGAGACCGAAATCGTGCTGAAACCCTTATTTCACGCGTTGCGACACCGCGCACCGAAGGTACAACTGCGCATTTGGCGCGCGCAGTCGCAACAAGACTGGGCCGAACTACTACGCAACGGGCAGGTCGATCTGGTGCTGGCGCCCGAGCTTACCGGAACCGAAGCCGACTTGATGCAGAAACTGATCCTGACCGACAATGATCTTTGCTATTTCGACCCTGACCACGTGACTGCTCCTGATACAATCGCGGCTTATTGCGCGTTGCCCCACGCGGTCATGATGCCCGGGCAACACGAACTTACCGCTATCGATTTGGCGCTCAGCCACCTGGAAAGGCATCGCCGCATCTCAGTGACGCTGCCCGGTTTCTCGGCAATCGCCTCTCTTATTCGCGGGACCAATACTATTGCGACTATGCCTGCGCGGTTAAAGGACAATATCTTTGCCGGCTTTGCTCATTGCAGCCCACCCGTCGACCTGCCACCCGATAGAATTGCGCAGATCTGGCACATGCGCCAGGCAGCGTCACCTCGCCACCAATGGCTCCGCGCGCTCATCTCGGAGATAGCGACCGCCCGATGAAGGGCAAAGGAACTTTGATTGCCATCTCTGAGATGGCGCGCAAAAGACGTGGTCCGCCGCATGCGGACCCTCCTTCCGACAACCGGAACTGATATCCTAACTGCGAAAGCGGAACGTTCACTGGAAACTTCCTGGCTGATCAACCGCCAGAAATTCATATAGCCCCTTGACGTGCCGATGTGCACCGCGCTGGCGACCTGCCCATGTCTTCCAACAAACATGCTGAAGTCTCGCAGTGGGGCCTTAAGGCGATGTGTTCGACATGCTCCCCAATCTCGCGCGCGTATCTTCTTTTACGTCGCCCATCGCCATGCGCGCAAAGGCTTGCCGCCAGCCAGGGGCGAGGTCCGTCAGATTTGCGAGGGCTTCGGCATCCTTGCGGGAAACTCGTCGTGTCAGTCGGGCGCGGGTCACGTGCTGCACGCTCCAGTCCGGATTGCGCCTTTCAATCAACGTTATTCGATCTCCTGCTTCGACCTCGCCGGTTTCCAGAACACGGTAGTACCACCCAGTGCGACCCGTTTTCTGAAACAGGTAGGGCATCCTTTCATTTCCGGTGTGCAGTCCCAGTTTCCAGCAGGGCTGACGGCCCTGGCTGATTTGAACGATTGCCGTGCCCAGCCTCAGGATGTCGCCAATGCACAGATTTTCCTCGGTCAAACCGGTTGTTGAGATGTTTTCACCAAATGCTGCGGGCTCTGCGCCGGGGGGCAGCTGCCCTTCTCTCTGCCAATCCGCATAGTGATCCTGCGCATAATGGTGAATGGCTTTTTCTGCACCGCCATGCACGGTCAGGTCCGCCTGTGCATCATCTGAAAATCCAGTAAGCGAAATGACCTGACGGCCAGACACCCGATCCTTCTGAATGGCAGAGGGCGGCTTTGCCTCCCAGCGGTTCGTGACACAACCCAGGAAAATGCCACCTATTACTGTCGATAGTTCAGGAAGGGTCATTCAGGCCTCTTTGTGTTCAATACATATCTTTTCTTCTTCGCCACGCTCGAGGCTCACTTCCAGCAAGCTGCAGAAGCCATTTTTCTGACCTTTCTTATGATAGGCGCAGGTCATGCATTTCCCGAACGAGTGACCACCGTTCGCTGCCAATGCCAACATCAAGCTCTGAAGCAGACCATCCTTGAGAGACACCTGAACGCTGGAGGGCAGATTGCCGATGGCGTCAGCAATCGGATTGGCCTCTGTCAAAACAGAGGCGCCCGCCTTGGACAGTTCGTACGAGATCGACCGCTGGTCAGATTTTTGTCGGTGCTCGGCAGCGTATCCCTTGCGCACAAGCGCTTTCAGTGTCTGGGACATCGTTCCGCGGGTTGTCCCAAGGTACTCAGCGACATGTGACGGTGAACGGGAAAACTGATTCGCCTCGGAAAGGTACTCCAGCGCCGCCCTTTGTGTCGGGTTCAGGTCGCCCGTCCAGCCCGCAGCGGAATCTATCCGGGCAAGACGGTTGATAAGGATACGAATACTGTGGGCGGTTCTCATGCCCAACAAGTAGCGAGTCGAAATTAAAGTTGCAATATGTTTCTCCGTTTGGTAGCGAGTCGATATCACTTTACCGGAGATAAGAAATGACACTCACCTGGAAATCACTTGCTGCAGTTGTGATCGGAGCTTCGTCCGCCGTCGCAGAAGGCGATCACGCGATACATCAGGAGGGGGCTGTTGTCTCTCCCGCTGATGTCGCCAAGGTGGCCGACTTTGACATCCTTGCAGCGCATGCGCATCGCAACGGCAATACCATTACGTTCCACATGACCACCAATGGTACTGCCGGGGCATCGGTGCCGGCAGGAACCGGGGCAGTAGGAGGGTCAGACGTCTGGTCCTATGTGTGGCCTACATCCCTGGATACGTCTGCAGTAGGTTTCGAAGGCGGCGCCGGCATCTTGGCAATGGCTGCAACCAGCCACCCGGATTTTGACGACACCCCGCTGTTTGATGAAAACGGCGATGGCGACCCAGCCAACGACGGTATCGAATGGCACAGCCACTGGGTTGTTCTCGCCCCGACCGAAACTTGCGGCCCGGGCGCCCTTGCAGTGCGCGATATCCCTGAAGGGACGACGCCAAAGCTTCCTGCAACCTGGCCTGGATTCCCAATCTTCCTGGACAGCCCAGGGTTCACTCCGCTGTTCGATGGTCCGGAAATTCAAGTCAAAGCCGGATTTTCCAACGACGTTCAGTTGGAAGGCATCGCTTATGATGGCGTAACCTCTGCTCTGCGGGTAAACGCCAACATTCACGCTCCGCTTTTGTGCGTCACGGATGTTTTCGACATTGCCTCGGGCGACCTGAGCCTACCGGGCAAGCTTCAATAACGATGTCAGCCGGTCGTCTCAGGCAGGCGGCCGACCTCTGAACAGGAGAGATCAATATGCAAGCGCCTGAACTGCAGGTCAGTGAATGGTTCAACACTGACAAGAACTTAATGCTTTCGGATTTCCAGGGTAAGGTTGTCGTCATTGAGGCTTTCCAGATGCTATGCCCAGGCTGCGTCATCCATGGCATCCCTCTGGCACAAGCTGTGCGGGAGCATTTTTCCAACGAACACGTCGCCGTAATCGGGTTGCACACCGTTTTCGAACATCACGACGCAATGACGCCGGTATCACTGAAAGCCTTTCTTCACGAATACCGTATCAGGTTTCCTGTGGCGGTCGACAAACAGGGCACCGGGCCTTTGCCGGAAACCATGGCGGCATACGGAATGCGCGGCACGCCCAGCCTTGTTCTATTGGATCAGTCAGGCCGGATTGCGGCACATCACTTTGGCCAGGTCTCTAAGCTGCAGCTGGGTGCAGAGATTGGAAGCCTACTTGCCAGCGAGGCTGCCGCTGTGGACGCAAGTCGGCAACCCAGCCAGGCCAGGCGGTGTGATGACACTGGCTGCGCTGTGTGAAACGGCGGCATACAGAGGGCAAACCTAAGCGTATCTACCTCCTCGGCGTGCGCGACATTGGTTCTCCATTTTCTCTGCTAAGCAAAACTGCCCGGGTTCCACATGTTCGTTTAGGCACGGTACCGCGCCCGTTTCAGACTTGCGTACCCGCGACAGCGATACGGCCGGATTATCTGGACTACGGCTTCACATCATTTGGGGGAAGTTTCGCGAACTCTGTCGTGTACGACTGCAAACCTTGTCGCGTATGAGCGAGTGAACCCAGTGAATTTCTTACTAAATCCGTGTGATCGGCAAACTTCGTCGATACCTTATTTCTTGCAATACTCGGGGAAAAGGGCTGATGAAATTCATTCACATCACTGACATACACCTCGTCCGCGACTCCGGCCCGCTAAACGGCGGCTTTCCATCCCAGCGGCTGGACGCCTGTTTGGACGATATCGTTCGGTGCCATTCCGATGCGGCGTTCTGTGTCATCTCTGGCGATTTGGCTGAATTTGCCGAGGAAGAGGCCTATCGGGCGCTCAAGGCGAAACTGGCCGCATTTCCGCTCCGCTCTTTTCTGCTGATTGGAAATCACGACGACAGAACTGTTTTCCAATCGATCTTCCCGGATCATCCAAAGGATGCCAACGGGTTTGTCCAGCATCGGTTCGAAACGGATGAGGGGGTTTTCTTGTTTCTCGATTCAACCAAAGACGGGCGCGATGTGCATGAAGGGCAGCTTTGCCCTGCCCGGCTGGACTGGCTCAGGCAGCAACTGACCCAAGCCGAGGACAAGCCAACCTATGTGTTCCTGCACCACCCGCCCTTTGACCTTGGCATTCCCCTTGTGGACGAGATCAGGCTGGTCGAGGCGGACGCCTTTGCTGACGCCCTCAAACACGGGCGCAACATTCGGCATGTGTTTTACGGCCATGTGCACCGCATGACCTATGTGAACTGGCGCGGCATTCCATTTACCAGCCTGCCCAGTCTCAACCATCAGATTCCGTTGAATGCGGCCAGTGTCGATGGCGAGTTCTGCGACGAACCTCCGGCTTACGGTGTCGTACAGATCGCCGAGGATCAGCTGACGGTGCATTTCAACACTTTCCTGCAACGTAACCCATTGCATCAGACCTGAGGTATGGAAGCCTATTGGATCGCATTGGTTCTGGTTTCGGCGGCAACCCACCCATTGCGCGACCTTACGCTGAAAGGGGTTGCGCATCCGGTGTCGTGCTATGTCGGAGTGTCTCTGACCTGGGTGATCCTGGCGGCGGTTCATACGCTGGTTATGGGTCAGGAATTGAGCCTGCCACTTGAGACCTGGCCCTTTGTCGCAATCTCAGCCCTTGGGTTGACCTTCTACTACTACGGCACATTGTCGGCCCTGAGACGTGGGAACCTGTCGGTTTATTATCCGATTATCCGTTCGTCGCCGATTGCCATTGTCGCCTTCAGCTGGCTGGCCCTTGATCAGCATTACTCGTGGTTCACCCTGCTGGGGATCGCATTGGTCCTGCTAGGCAGCCTGATGATTCAGAAGTCGCCTGGCGGACTGCTGCATGATCACAAAGCATTCGCGCTGGCAAGTATGGCGATGCTGGGATCTGCCGCTTATTCGCTAAGCGATGCCCAAGCGATGAAGCTGACCAATCCGGCACCTTTCCTGTTTTTCACCTATATTCTGGTGACACCGCTGCTTGCTGGCATCAGAGCCTGGGAAGATCGCCACTTGTCAGCCCCGTTTCTGGGGGTCGTGCGTGGCTGGGCGCAGGCACCGGTGCGGATCGCTTTTGCCGGGATTGCGTCCTATCTGTCTTACCTATTCATCCTGACCGCGTTCCAGCTTGGGGCCGAAGCCGCCACAGTCAGCGCGGTACGGCAAGCATCGATCCCGGTTTCAGTGACCCTCGCGGCGATCATATTGAAGGAATCCCGTTTTCTGCACCGTATCGGCTGGGCAAGCCTGATCGCATTGGGAATCCTTTTGATTACGCTGTCCCGAGGTTGAAACTGTAGTCACTGTCTTGACGCGCTACGAATTCGTCATTCCTTTACTGGCCTTGTTTGGGATCTCTCTGGACGTAAACAATCGGTCCTGTAATGGCCGTGCACGACAGAATCAAACGGCTACACTGATGATCCGAAACACTCCATCTCTGGAACCAACGTGTAGATGCCATAGTCGCTCGGGCAGTGCAAATACGCCAACTCCTTGACGAAAACGAACTTGGCAATCCTTAAGATCTAAATGCCGCTACGGTAGCCGATCTCCAGGTTTTCGCAGCGACAGCCTGCAACAGTCACCGGCCACTGATCCTGCCGAGCCACTCGGATGTCGCTTCTAGCCCTTGTCGCAGAATAGCAAACATATGCTCGATTTCGCTTTTTGTAATGATGAGGGGCGGTGAAAGAACACACATGTTGATCACGGGTCGTACAAGCAGACCGCGTTTCTGGCATTCCATATCGATACGACTGCCAATCTCATAGTCGCGCCCAAGCTCGCTCTGGGGATCGCCATCGACTGAGCACTGAACACACCCCATCAATCCCATCCCACGGGCATCGGCCACAATGTCAATCTGACGCAACTGCTGTAATTGATCCTGAAAAACCGGGCCGACTTTTTGAACGTGTTCGAGTATCTTTTCCCGCTCGAAAATCTCGATGTTTTTCAACCCGGCAGCCGCGCTGACCGGATGGCCCGAATAGGTGTAGCCATTCGAAAAGGTGGCATCTTTTCCCGCAACATCCGCTATCAGCCGATCTGAGATAATCGCGGCCCCCATCGGCGCATACCCGGATGTCATCCCCTTGGCGCAGGTGATTATGTCGGGCTGAATGCCAAAGACAGCCTCGGAGGCGAACCAATGACCCAATCGGCCGAAAGCCGTGACAACCTCGTCTGATATATACAGGACATCATACTTCCTGCAGATGTTCAGGCAGCGTGCGTGATATCCGATTGGTGGCACGATGACACCGCCCGAGGCCAAAACCGGTTCAGCGATAAAAGCGGCAACATTTTCCGGGCCAAGTGCCACAATGGCGTTTTCGAGATCGGCAGCTTTCTCGTTCAGAAAGCTTTCATCGCTTTGACCGGGCGCGCGGTAAAGCGGGTTCACGTCCGGCAGGAAATGCGCCAGGTCGTCGGCCTTGTCGAGCCAAAGCCTGTCACGTTCTTTTCCACTGACGCTGGCTGCCAGATAAGTGCTTCCGTGATAGGCTTTTTGCCTTGAAATGATTTTCTTTTTCTCTGGCCGACCCATAAGGTTGTTGCGGAAATGGACAAACCGGATGGCTGTATCAACCGCAGTGGAACCGCCGGTTGTAAAGAAGACATTATTCAGATCGCCGGGCGCACGTTTGGCGATTTCGCGGGCGAACTGTGCCGCAGTCGAGTTGGTGTTGTTGAAGGGTGAGAAATAGGCAAGGTTCCGGGCTTGCTCGGCCATTGCTTCGGCCATTTCCGTGCGCCCATACCCAATCTGGGTGCACCACATTCCCCCCGGACCGTCGATCAGGCGAGCACCCTTTTCGTTTATCAGATGGATGCCGCTGGCGCCTTCGATAAAGGTGCGGTCGTTTTCACCCAAAGCCTCCATCCCTTCCCACGGGTGCAGGAAGTGGTCGTTGTCCCATTGCTTGGCGTTGGAGTTATCCATGGCGGGCCATGCTTTCCGCGCTTAGTACAATAGGGAATTCTTCGCGCACCCGAGCGTCCAAAGCACCAAAATAATTAGGAAAATGGCTGTCGAGGATGGAATTCGCCTTGTTGCGGGCGCGGTCCAACAGATCCGTTTTCCCCTCATTCTCCCAAGTGTCCGTACGCTCGCGGTCCATCAGCTGTGGGTAGACAAATTCGCTGTTCATATAGCTCAGCGTGTGCGGATTGCCGAGGAAATGACCCGGATCTATGGCGCATTGGTGAATCACATCCACCGCCATGGTTTCATCAGTAACCTCTATCCCACGCAACGATCGCAGGATCATGCCGCCCGCTTCGTCATCGATGACCATGCTTTCAAAGCTGCATCCCATCAGGCTACCGACCATGCCACCAAACTCGCACAGGCGATTGGCACCAGCATGCGCCGCAAGGGTAAAGGTCAGCGCCTTTTCCAACCCGTATTGCGCATCAGGTATTTTTGCATCGGTCATACCTGCACCCACCGAGGTAGGAAGGCCGTAAAAGTTGCCCATCTGAATTGCTGCGGCACCGATCAGCGCCTGTTCGCCGCTGCCGCCAGTAAAAGACCCGCTGCGCAAGTCCGTAATGAAGGGCCAGGCCGCAAAGCAGATGGGGCAACCCGGCGTGATCAGGTTGACGATGGCAACGCAGGCAAGTGTTTCGGCCACGGTCTGAACCAGCGTTCCCGCAAGCGTCGCAGGTGCCGTGGCCCCGGCTTGAGGTGGCACGGCCAGATCGACAGTCAGGCCAAGTTTGGCGGTATCAATCAGGATCTCCATATTTTCCTTGCCGATCCGTAAGGGGGAAACAATGGGGCAGCCGCCGAATATGACGCTTGGCTTATTCAGGAAAGCCCCCTCGCCCCCTTGAGCCAGATCAAACATGCGAATGGCATGTGGAATGTGGCTGCGGTCGCGGAACGTCAGGCAGGCGGGTTTTTGGCTGCCCGCAAGCATGGCATAAATGGTGTTCATGTCATGGGTGAAGTCATCGGTCACATCCGTCGCCAGAACCGTGTCGCCCAGCATGTGTATGTTTTCCAAACGGTCGACCAGGCGGGTGAAATCATAAACATCACGCAGAACCGACGGACGATAGGTTTTGGTTTTGGAATCGAATGTTGTCACGGCGGTGCCGGAATTGGCGAAATAGACGCTTTCTGCCGTGCAATGCATGTCGTCCTTACCTTCGCGCTCCCCTCGGGCATAGACGTAAAACTCCTTGGCGGCGCCTGCCAGAATGTCCTCCATCAGGGCGCGTGGGAAGCACAGCCGGTTGAGGTCACTCAGCACTGCACCTTTAGGAAGCACCAGCTCAAGCAACTCCGGGAAATGGTCGGTAATTCCGGTTTGTTCCAGGACGGTCAAGGCCGCATGATGGATGTTCTCCATATCGGTCTGAGTCAGCGGTCTATAGCGTCCGCCGCTCAGACCCCCGCGTACGGCTTCGTTACCCGTGGTCGTCTGTTGTACCTTCAGACGCGCTGCGCGCCCCCCGCCCCCGCGACGACGTGAACGGGGTGCTTCATTGGTGCTGTTCATGTTGCATCCTCTGCCAAATCAATAATCTCACGGCGAAACCAGTCTTTGTCTGCATCGGCCTTTGGGCGTTCGAAATCGCGGGCGGCGCGATGGCCTGCAAAAACCGCGTCTGCGATCAGCCCCGGCGACGCGGCATCACCAATGAGGTCAAGGGTTTTCAAACCGGCTCCCTTCAGGCTGTCGAAAAGGGCGGTTTCACGCTGGCGCTCGGTCACCAGAACCGTTGAGGCGCACGGGATTTCAGTTTCGCGGTCGGTAAAGGCACAGCCTATCCGCACCGCGTCGCTCTGAACCGCCGTAAGCACCTGATTGCAGCGGATATCGACCGCCAGTTCGATCATGCGGGCCTGGATGCGGGACTGTTCCAATGTGTGAACGGCGTAGGCCGAAACCAAACTCTCAGGCGTGGCAAAAATGACCTGATATCCGGCAGTCGCCAATTTCTCGGCAATCACCCCAGCCAGATAGATGTGATCATCATCATAGATCATCACCGGGCCGTCCGGGGGCAGAACGCCTTTCATGATGTCATCAGGCGTCAACACCTTGGCATCCGGCGTGACCCTAGGCAGGCGGCGCTGCGTATTGCGACCCACTCCATCGGCACGCCAATGGCTGCCGGTTGCAACAAAGACATGCTCGATGCCAAGCTCGGCGACTTGTCCGGCTTCGAGCTTGCTGTCCGTGAATAACTGAACATTGGCCCGCTGTTTCAGATCGTTCAGGCGATAGTCAACCACGCGCGACCAGGCGGCGAGGCCGGGAAGTCTGCTTTCCATACCTACCCGTCCACCAAATTCGGCCGAGGCCTCGGCCAGAGTCACCTGATACCCGCGCCGTGCCAATTGCATCGTGCATTCCAACCCCGCAGGTCCGCCGCCGATGACCAGCACTTCGGCCTCGCTTTTTTTCGGCGCGATGATCTCGGGGTGCCAGCCACGGCGCCATTCCTCGCCCATCGTTGGGTTTTGCGTGCAACGGATCGGAATACCCAGATTGTCCGACGACACGCAGATATTGCAGCCGATGCATTCGCGGATTTCGTCGATCCTGCCTTCCTCGATCTTTTTTGGAATGAAAGGGTCCGCAATGGATGGCCGCGCGGCACCGATGAGGTCGACAATTCCCTTTTTGACCATCGACAGCATCATGTCCGGGGACGTCAGTCGGCCCACGCCAACAACAGGTTTTCGGGTGATCTGTTTGACGTGGGACAGAAACGCGTTCTGATAGCCATCTTCGGGCTGGAAACGGGTCGTTGCGCTGTCATTGGACCAATCCGCGACATTCACGTCCCACAGGTCGGGAAGATCGGCCAATAGCTCAACAACCGCGCGGCCTTCTTCTGCTGCCTGCATACCGTCGGCGCCCATCATCTCGTCAATGGCAAAGCGGAACGCAACGGCACAGCTGTCGCCTATGGCATCGTGGGTGTCTTCCAGCAACTCACGGGTCAGCCGCACACGGTTTTCAAGCGACCCCCCATATTCATCGCTGCGCTGGTTCATATGGGCTAGCATGAAATGTTGCGCCAATGTCATGTTGTGCCCGGCATAGACATAAACGATGTCAAACCCGGCCTCTTTCGCGCGCAGGGCCGCGTCGCGGTGCCAGCGGCGAAGTTCCCTAATATCAGCCTTGTCCATAGCCTGCGCATGCTTTGGTTGCGTCGTATCCACAGACATCTCGGACGGTGCAAGAACCGGAGCGCGGGTCAGCAGGTTTTGCGCGTGGTTGCCGTTATGAACCAGCTGTATGGCCGCCAACGCGCCATGTGAATGCACTGCATCTGTCATCAGCCGCAGCGCAGGCACATCGCGTGCGTCCCACAATCGCCCTTCGGGGAACGGGGACAAGTCCGAGGTCGGGTGAATCTCGGTCTCCTGATTGGACACCACGGCCCAGCCACCTTCTGCTTTCATTCCCCGAACGGCAGCGTCCGCCCGCGGCCTGAGATGCCCCATCCCGGTGCAATGCGGCACCTGATAAAAGCGGTTTCTGGCTGTGACGGGCCCGATCTGGACCGGTTCGAAAAGCAGAGCATATGGGTTCGCGTTCGACATAATCACGCGTTTTCCTGTAGTTGAGTTCCGGAGCCTAAAGGCTCCGGATAGTGGGTTATGTTAGAAGCCGGCTTTGATCCGCTCGAATTCGGCCAGCATCTTCGCCTCAAGCTCGGGGTTCACAGCATCAAAAAACAAGCTACCTTCGAAGAAGCTTTTGGGATCGGAAAAACCATAGGCTTCGATATTGGCCTGATCGGCGATTTCAAACGCTTTTGCGTTGGAATGCGGGTAGCCCCAGTTGTCGATGATGTACTGACCACTGGCAGGGTCCGTAAGCGCGTTCAAAAGGTCATAGACCTGATCGACCGGTGTCGTGGACGATTTCAGATGCACATAGCCACACGCCCAGGTCGCGATGCCCTTGTCCACGTTGCGCATCATGGCCGCGGGCACTTCGTTCCAGATCAGGTTCAGTTCGGACTGGTTCCAGGCCCAACCCATTTCGATCTCGCCACTGGTCATGGCCTGGTCAAACTGACCCGCATCGGACCAGTAAAAACGCATGTTCGGATGGATCGAGCGCAGGAAATCCGATGCTTCCTTGAATTGCTCATCGCTCAGGTTGGTGTAGTCATCCGCGTTTCCGGTGGCCAGCGCGGCCAGGGCATAAGCAGACGATGCGGCATCCGGGATGGCGATTTTACCCGCAAAGGCCGGGTCTGCCATCAGTTGCAGCGAGATGTCATCCCCCGAGATCTTGTCGGTGCGATAGATAAGGCCCGTGTTCCCCCATTCAAACGGCAGCATGTAAAGCTGGCCGTCCAGAACGATGGCGTCGACCTCTTTGATCTCGGGCAGCACATCCGCCCAATTGGTCAGCTTGCTTTCGTCCAAAGGCTGAATCAGATCAGCTGCGACCCATTTTCTGACAGCGTCGGAACAAGGATGTGCCAGATCAGCGGTAAAACCGGAACTCAGCTTGGTAAAGGCTTCTTCCTGGCTTCCGAAATAGGAATAGCTTGGCGCTTCATCCCCGTATTTTTCCATGTAGCTGGCAAAGAATCCGGGATCTTCATATCCCGACCAGTCAAAAACCGTCAGATCGGCGCCACCTGCACTGGCACTGCCTGTCGTTATTGCCGTCGCACACGCGAAGGCCGCAATTCCCTGAAGTTTCATTCTATCCTCCCTCTGTTTTATTCCGAGATCGTACCAAGATCGATCACGCTAGCCGCCTGAAGCCCCAGCCAAACGACATCGCCGCGTTTAAAGTCGACCGTGTGGAAATAGTTCGGAACCGAGACCGAGATTGGTTTCTCGGCCCCAGCCACCTGAATGTGGTAGTGAATATTCTCACCGTAGAAGGCGACGTTGCTGACAGTGCCCTGAACCGTTGATGGGTAGTCTTCTGGACGGTCCTCAGCAATCTCCAACTGTTCCGGTCGAATACCGATGTTCATGTTTCTGGCGCTGGTCGCCACATTGGGGTTTCTCTCGATTTCCATCCGCCCGAAGGCAGCCGCATCGATTGACAACATGTCACCGCTTTCGCTCAGTAACCGGGCCGGCAATATGTTCATCTCACCGATGAAGCTGGCCACTTGTTGATCACAGGGACGGGCATAAAGCGTCGTTGGCGTGTCAACTTGTTTGAGTTGTCCGTTGAACATCACGCCGATACGGTCGGACATGGTCATAGCCTCGTACTGGTCATGCGTGACCATCACAAAGGTAATGCCAAGCGACTGTTGCAGATTGCGCATTTCAAACTGCATCTGTTCACGCAGCTTCTTGTCAAGCGCTGACAAGGGTTCATCCAAAAGCAACACCTTTGGCCGCATGATCAGCGCGCGGGCAAGCGCCACCCTTTGACGCTGCCCGCCCGACAACTCGCTTGCGCCGCGATCCTGAAGACCACCCAGTTCGACCATTTCCAAAGCTTCGGCGACGCGCTGGTCGATCTCGGCCTTGGGCGCTTTGCCCCGCAACCCGTAGGCTACGTTGTTCCCGACATTGAGGTGTGGGAAGATTGCGTAGCTTTGGAAGACCATGTTCGTCGGGCGGTTGTTGGCCGGCACTCCTTCCATATCCTGACCGTCAATCAGCACCTTCCCCCTGGTGGGTTCCTGAAAGCCCGCGATCATGCGTAAAACCGTGGTCTTGCCACACCCTGAAGGACCGAGGAGCGAAAAGAACTCACCCTCTCTGAGGTCAAGGTTTATTCCGCTCGCGGCCACAAATGTTCCGTAGCGCTTTTCGACGTCCCTGAGCTCTATGATGTTTCTGTGTGTCATCGGACCTCTGATGCGGATGAACGGCGGCGGAAGTATTCGGCCAGAACCAGAAGCAGAACCGAAGTCAGCAGCAGGATCGACCCCAGCGCCAACACATTTGGAAGCTTGGCGGGGAAACGGATCTGGCTCCAGATGTAAACCGGCAGGGTTGGCTGGTTGCCGGACAGGAAAAAGGCAAGGACGAACTCATCGAAACTGACGGTGAATGTGACCAAAACACTGGCTACGATACCGGGGGCGACGACCGGCAGCGTCACGCGGCGGAAGGTTTCGAACACACCGACGCCCAGATCGTAAGATGCTTCCTCCAGTGATGCGTCGAAGTCATCAAAGGCTGATTTCAAGATCGAGACAGAGAACGGCAGCGCGAGAAACGTGTGGCCCAGAATGACGGTCAGCAATGACGGCTTGAGACCAAGAAACAGAAACAGGACCAGCATTGAAGAGGCGACGATAATACCTGGGATCACCAAAGGCAGCATCACCAGACCTTCTGCCGCGCGTTGACCCCGAAAACGGTACCGAACGAAGGCACGGGCGGCGAACAATCCCATGGCGGTCGACAGAAGGGCAACAACAGTGCCGACAGCAAGCGAATTCCAAAGCGCCTGGATCAACGTGTCCTGCTCGCCCAGCTTCCGATACCAGTCCAGTGTCCAGCCCTTAATCGGGAACGCAACGATTGTGCCGCTGTTGAAAGAGAACAAAGGCAGGAACAAAACCGGCAGGTACAGAAACAGCAGATACACGAACGCATAGGCTGTCAGGGTCGTAGGACGTCTCATCTGATCCGCCTCCCCAGCCGTGTGGCGGACATGACAAACACGATGGCCGCAAAGCCCACCGACAGCATTGCGATTAACGATAGCGTAGCCCCAAGTGGCCAGTTGTTGGCGGCCCCGAACTGCACCTGAATAAGATTGGCGATCATCTTCCCATCTGAACCACCAACCAGAGCCGGGGTCACATAATCACCGACTGTAGGGATGAAGATGATCAGGCAAGCAGCAATGATACCTGGGATCGTCAGCGGCAGCGTCACCCGCATAAAACGTTGAAAGGGGCTGTTCCCAAGATCTGTTGCAGCCTCAAGAAGGCTCGGATCGATCTTTTGCAGTGAGACATAGATCGGCAGGATCGCAAATGGTGCCCAGGCATGAGCGAGCGTCAGCACGACTGCGAATTCGTTGTAGAGCAGGAAGTCGAGAGGTTCGCTGATCAAACCCAGCGCAAGAAGCGCAGAGTTCATCACTCCATTGAACCCCAGAATGAGCTTCCAGGCAAATACGCGCAGCAAATAGCTGGACCAAAACGGTATGGTGATCAGTAATAACCAGATGGTCTTTTTCTGGGCCTTCATCGCGATAAAATACGCGATGGGATAGGCCAGCGCGACGGTGACTATGGTCACCGCTCCGGCAATCCAGATCGACCGAAGCATCAGGTGTCGGACCAGCGGATCCGCAAACGCATCGCTGTAATTCTTCAGCGTCGGTGTCTTGTCGAGCGTCACATAGGTTTGGGTCCAGAATGAATAGGCAATCAGGATCACCAATGGCGCCGCGACCAGAAAGCCCACGTAAGCCGTGGCTGGCGCGCTAAGGGTATATCCCCGGGACGCTTCGCTGCGAAAGATCACCCAACCTCCCTTCCCGCAATTCACGAGTCACTAATGGACGATCGTCCATTAAATGTTGCGCCAGAATGGCCTTTCGTGTCAATATTCCTGTGAGCTACCTCTATGAGACATTCACAAACGGTTGGTACCATTGAATAAAGCGCAAAGCGTCAAGGAACAAAAACGCGGTTCAAAGCGGGATCCGGAAGCCAATAAACAGCTACTGATCGACGCGACTCTGGACACGATTGCCGATATTGGGGTGACCGATACCTCGGTCAGCCGAATCTGCGAGCGCTCCGGTCTGTCACGCGGAATGATCCATTTGCATTTCGGGGGTAAGGACAATTTACTGACCGCAGCCGCCCAGCATTTCAGCACCGAGTATTATGCCGAGATGGACAGAAGGACAGATCTGGGCCCGAGCGCAAGACCCGAAGACCGTGTTATGGCAGTGATTGAGGCCGACCTGTCAGAAGCACTGCTCAATCCCCGCAGTACTAAAATCTGGCATGCGTTTCGGGGTATCGCAAGCTCTCATCCAGGTATCGCCCGTTACAGCAGCACTCAGGATGACAAACTTGTCGAAACCTTGCGGTCCGCGTTCACAGAGATAGCCTCGGAAAACAGAGGCGACCCGAACCTGGTAGATGACGCAACCAGCGGAACGCTGGCCTTGCTGGAGGGGATGTGGGTGAACTACCTAACCGATATGCAGGGATTTTCACGCCGCCGCTCTGTCAACCTTGTTCGAAGGTTTTTATGCGGACTTTTCCCCGGAAAATTCTAGGTCTAAGCCTAGGCGGCGTCCCAATTCAAATTGGATAGCTCGGAGACAGAAGTTTCTGAGAGATAATTGTTCCGGGCGCATGCAATCAGCTCGCCTGTGCTTTCGTTTTGCAAGATTTGCGATAGCCGTGCCAACACTTAATTGTCCTTACTTCAGATACTGACAGGTGACGAAGCACCCTGCCCCTCGGGCCCTAACGCGCTTGTCCCACTTGTCGAACAGATACAGGTTTTTCGTACCCAAACTGGATATGCGTGACCTTTCCCATAGGCGTGGACTCTGGCTTTACCATCAAAACAATGCCCACACGCCGCCGAAAAAATGTTTCACTTTGGGGAATTTTTTCCAGGTGCCTTCGTAGTTGTATTGTCTGCCATTCGGCAGACCTGAAACAGTCGGAGAATACAATGTCCCTAAAGTCCCTTACTTTTTCTGGTGTCGCGCTGGTTGCGACTGCAACCGGTTCATTTGCGGATGGTCACACCGGTGCGCCAGCCGTAACTGGCAAGCTCAACGGAGAAACCTTCCTTATGGATGCGCACAAGATGACTCTCTATACCTTTGACAAGGACGAAACAGGCGTTTCGAATTGCTATGATGACTGTGCCACCAAATGGCCGCCGCTGATGGGTGATGCCAACATGGAACTGAAAAAAGGCTACAGCCTGATCGAACGCATGGATGGCAGCGTTCAGATCGCCTACAAAGGAAAGCCGCTTTATCTATGGTTCAAAGACGAAAACCCTGGGGACATGACAGGGGACGGTGTAAAAGGTGTTTGGCATATCGCACGCCCCTGAACCTTGGTGCCGGGGGAAGGTTTCCTCTCCCGGCTTACGTACATGCTTCAGTCATTTGAAAACCAGCTTGAAAACTGCCTCCCCGATCTTTGGCGTTATGCCTGGTCGCTGACCCGTGATCCGGATGCGGCGGATGATCTGGTGCAGGATTGTGTTGAACGCGCCCTTCGCAAACGATTGCTATGGCTTCCGGGACGGCCGTTGAAACCATGGCTCACTAAAATATTGTTGAACCTCTACCGGGACAGGTGGCGTCGAGAGACCAAATTCAACACTGTCGATCTCGACAACATTTCGACGCTGGCAGCTACGACAAGCACGGCCGAAGAACGGTTGGAACTCAAGGCTGTCTGGAAGGCGCTGGATTCTGTTCCCCAAGATCAGCGAGAAGCCCTTCTTTCTGTTGTGATTGGTGGGTTAAGCTATGACGAAGCGGCCACAACTTTGTCCATTCCAAAGGGTACGCTGATGTCGCGGATCTCGCGCGCGCGTACTAAAATCAAATCTGAAATGGACGCTTCGACCGCCGTGAAGATCAGGAGCGTGAAATGACGCACACCCCATCCATCGAAGACCTGGTTCAGCGTAGCATAGACGGTGAGTTGTCACCGGAAGAGAGCGAACGCCTTGACCGTCACCTTGCCCGTCACCCGGACGATGCAGCGCGCGTTCGTGCAATGCAGCGTCAATCTGATCTGATAAACAAGGCGGTCCCTGTACCTTCTGCGGCACATCTTCGAAGTCTGCGGAAACAGGCCACGCCACCCTCGCCAGTCTCTTTGAGGCTGGTTGCTTCGGTCGCGGTTTTTACAGTCGGATTCGGCTTGGGATCTTATTTGCAACCTTGGAACAGTGGAACAACCGACGATCTGGCATTGTTTTCGCAACACGCAAAGGCGGCGCATTCTTTATTCGCCGTTGAGGTTCTTCACCCTGTAGAAGTCGCCGCTGCGGAAAAAGACCACTTGCAAACCTGGCTCTCCAATCGTCTGGGCTCTGCCATTATCGCGCCGCAACTTGGGGAAACCGGGTTTTCCCTGATTGGAGGACGCCTTTTGCCCGCAGGAGACCAAGCCTCAGCTTTATTTATGTACGAGAATGCAGAGGGTGATCGGTTAAGTTTGATGGCCACGCATGGCGACACAACTCAAACTCAATCATTTCGGTTTCGACAAGAGGACGGGTATCTTGTCGTCTTCTGGCAGGACGGACCCTGGCAGTATACGTTGGTCGGGGACCAGAAACGTGACCCGATGGAACACATCGCCCGCCTGGCGCATGGTCAAATGATCTAGAAACCGCTTTCGACGGCTTGGCTCGCGCAGAAGATTTGCGACAACACCTTTGGGGTTATGGCAGATCATCCAGCAACATCGGGTACAGCAAGTTTCCTGCCTGCGGCCCGGCCCCAAGGTAATCAACCCATTGATCGGTCGACTCGTTGTACCGCCGGTACCGTTCGATCTTGTCATATAGCCCGTTGACGATGGTTTGCTGCTCTGAAATCGGAAGGCGCACCCAATCATCTTCAGTAATAGTCATGATCTGAGACTTATAGGGCAGGTCAGACAGGTATTCGTCCAACGCCACAGCTTCGGCAAGGCTGGGGTCTGATTGGCGTGATACCTGATCAGGTCTGCGGCTCATGTCTGCGGCAACTCCAAGAACCTGTGCAAAGAACTGATCAGGGTTCACGACGTTCCGCTCGGCCTGGTCGACAATGATCCGCAACGCTTCTTCCAGGTTACTCAGATCCGCCTTCGAGATGAGCAATCTGATAGACAAAGGTTTCAATCCTGGTCGATCAAAATCCCGATCCGCCACATAAGCTTCAAACAAGTCGGGCGCTCGCGCGCCTTCTGTTTTTCCAAGGTAGGCCAGTTGCATAGTCCGGCTTGCTGTACTCAGGCCGGAAAACCTGTTGTCACCTTTGTCAGCAATGGCGTCTTCGTCCAAAATCTCGTCGCCGCCGCTGCGACGATAAGAAGACGTATGCTTTGCCACAATCCCACCCAACGTGCGTGCGGTTTCCTTATAGACGTCTGGGTCACCGTTCTCGATCGGGAAATACAAGGGAGCAGAATTCGGAAAGGCGGTCAGTTGCTTATAAGCCGCTTCAGCCGAAGGGTGGTCTTTGGCACCTCGCGCGGTACGCAGATGCATGACGGCCATCGCACCACCTATGCGCTCACGGACAATCCTGTTCAGACTTTCGGCGCTCAACCCTGTGGCAGAATACTGATCATCGAATTCGCGTGGACCTGCATCTGTAACCAGTACGATAAACCGTCCCCCAAAGTCGCTCCAGTCCATGCCTTCCAATGCGTATTCAATACCGCGATAGCTGTCTTCGCGAAAATTCTTACTGCTGGATTCCGCTTCTTGCATCTGATCGATGCCACTCAGGAAGTTGTCAACGTTAAGGCCCTGCTGAAGATCCACGAATGTCCGAACGTCATACCCAAGGCCCGGAGCTGCCTCGAGGCTGTCGCGATAGCCAACAAGCCCGAAACTGATCGCGTCTGCTGCCGCTGATCCTGCGGCCTCTCGATAAACCTCTTGCAGTGCTGCACGGGTAGCGCGGATATACGGCTCCATCGATATCGTAGTGTCCACGACAAAGACCACTGCTGTTTTTAAGTCGCCCGAATTCTGACTACCCGATGGCGCCGGGCGGTTCGGGGCGTTGGCACTGGCAACGGCCACTTGCAGCAGATTTACGAACGGTCCGATGTCGAACACAGCCTCTTCCGTTGCCAGGATTGGCATTACATAAAGGTTTTGACGCTGATCAATCGTTTCGCGCGGGCCTAAGGCGATCACGCTTTCTGACGGTTCGCCGCCCTGCTCAGCTGCCAGCGCTTCATCTCTGGCGTTTTTTGCAAGACCGGCGGGGTTTTCGCTTTCGATGATGTCATAGATCGGGTCGATATCATTAAAAAACAAAACGCGTCCGACATTGTCACTGCCTTCCAACGTTGCAACAATGTTCTGATTCCAGGGAATAGCCGCCCCTTCCGGAATCCACATAAGATCGTCGCCTTGATCGCTCGCTCCGATTTGCATCCAGTCGCCGTCACGAGCATAGACAAAAAACACCTGTAATGGAGAAAGAGACGCCGCGGAACTTTCGCTGTCTGGCTCGGGCCTCGCGTCGATCCGCTCACGGATCAGAACCCTTTGATACAGGCTTTCTTTGCCTTCGATTGGAAGCGGAGATCTTGATTGCGCCGTAGCCGGACCGACCATAGAGGCCAACAAGGCAACTAGGGAAATAACTCGTATCAACATCTTCTTCACCTCCTCACTCAGCCAATCGATCCAAAGCCTGACGCGCCGTGTCCGACCCAAGATCAGCTGCGCGCTGATAATAACGCCGTGCTGCCGACGGGTCAGGGCGCGGGAAAGGCGATGTAACGGTGCTGTGCGTTTTAGGATCATACATCTCAGCAATCAGGATATTGGCTGATGCCCGATCCTGTTGGGACAACTCCTGATCGTTGCTGATCGCAATCAGCGCGCCCAAAGCGGCATCCAGATTCTGTGCCCCGCCCACAGCCAAGAGGTCTCGTGCGGCTGTCAGTGGGTTATCGGCAGCAACGGCCTCCTGCGCAATCCCGACAGACTCATTGACCTTGGCTGACGAACCACCAGCTCCTGACAGAAAATACCATGCACCTCCAGCAATTGCGATCAGAGCGACGATACCCGCCGCAATCAAAGGTAGTTTGCTGCCCCCACCCTGGTCGGGCGCGGCAGTCGGCTGACGGGGTACAGCCGCCGAAGTCGGTGCTGCCTTGGCACCGCTCATTGCTGTGCGAAACAAGCCAGGCAGGTCACTGGGACGGTCTTTGGGGTTGGCTTTCAGCAGGTGTTCCAAAACAGATTTCAGACCGGGCGCAACCTTTGGATCGGTTATCTTGATGTCCACCTTTCGGTCTTCAACCGCGGCAAAACCTTTACCTTCACCTGGCAACTCGAGCCCGGTCGTACGCATCAACACAAGACCCAATGCGTAGGCATCGGTCGCGGCTGAAACACTATTGCCAAACAAACCCAACTGTTCTGGAGCACAATAGCGCAGCTTGCCTGCAAAACTGTCGCCGATTATCGATTTGTCGGTTCCGATGCTGTCAGATGCCAAACCGAAATCTATGAACTTCGCTTGATTAATGTCTTCATGCGAGATCATCACATTGTCGGGTGCAACATCTCGATGAACGATGCCCAGTTTATGGATTGCCTCCAGCCCCTGCGCCAGTCGCAACCCCAATTTTAGAACGTCATCGGACGAAAGTCGCGCGCCCTTTTTCAGATAATGCGACAGAGGATGACCCGGTACAAATTCCATGACCAGAAACAAGCGCCCGTCCTTATCCAGCATGGAGGTTTCGAACCGGACCACCGCCTCGCTACGGACAGTTCGCAGCAAATTCGCTTCGCGCCGGAACAGGTCAACCGCTTTTTGGTTCTTGGCAAAGCTAGGTGTCATTACTTTGATTGCCACTTCGTGACCGCTGGCCCGGTTCAAACCCCGGAATGTGGCACCCATACCACCTTCACCCAACAGAGACTTGATCTCGTAGGTATCCTGAAGGACGCTGCCGGGTCGAAGCCCAAGTACAGAATGTTCCATAGCTTATGTTACCTCCGGCTCTTCAAACTGATCGCGCTGTGTTTGGAAAAGGTGCGGATATCCATGATTTGAAAACAGATGCCAGCAAAAACAAGCGAAGCGGTAATCCCGAACACCACAGTCAGAAAGGCTGCAATGATGGTCGTTGTATCCGGCCCCAGCGGAGATAGCCGCAACATCGTAATTGCTGTGAAACAGAAAAAGACAATGGATAGACAAGTCGTTATCCAGACCAGTACTTCAAGCGATTTGTTCAATACATCCCGCATAGTTCAACCTTTCCAATTCATTCTTCGACAAACGACAAAGCAACTGCCTGAAAGTCGTTCGCAATCTGATCCAAATCCGAATAGCCAGCTACGCTTCGCGCACCGATATGATCCTGAACCATAGCAAGGCAAGTCGCGCGCTCGCGACCCCGCTCTGCTTCTGTCGGATAGATGAAATCGATCTGCTTGCGCAGCAAAACAGGTGAATACTGATCGACCAACCCTTCGATCAGGTTGGCATATTCGACAATATCAGCCTTGGCCTTGGCCTCAAGTTCGGCCAGCTTGGCCGCAGCGTCCTCTTTGGCAGCAAGCACTTCGTCAAGGAAAGACTGGTCCCCGCTTGCCCGCGCTTCCGCCTCCAGCGCATCCAGCTCAGGTGCAATTGTCAGTGATGAAATCAGCGCATTTAGATAACGTCGAATGCCCTGCCCGCAGACAAGTACACCCGAGGTCAGGATAAGGCGGATCGACTGGTCGCGTTGCGCGTTACGTTCCACACGCCCCCTGTTCAAGGTATCCTTGATCACCGCCAATTGAGTTTTGGTCCGATCCGACAACGTCTCGGCCGATATCTCATCCAGAAGGTCCATCGCCTCTTGTTCGCTGGCCGCTACAGCAAGACCTTCGTCCGGGCGTGCCAATTGGTCCAGTCCATCTTTCAGAGCCTGGTCCTGATCAGCCGAAGTAATGGCCAAGCCCTGCAACACAAGACGTGTGCCGGTAAACCGGTCCGCTGAAGAGGTATTGGACAAAATGTCAAACGGCGGCACTTCGAACCGGGTCGAAGAAGTGATGTCCGCCAAGGGTGTGCGTGCATCACCCCCCCGTTTCACAAATCCTCCGGCCTGTCCGTGCAATCGGCCGTGACGGACCAAAGCAAATGGATCGCCAACGATTTCGGCCGCATTGCCCAGCATGTCATGCAGACCCAAAGGGTTGGGGCGCAACGAACCTATAACCTGTAATTTACCGCCCGCCGACGCTGTTCCACCATGTGCTATGAATTCGTCCTGCGGCGTCCCTTCCGGAATCGGGGGCAAGGGCGCCCGGAACAGAGCTTGATCAACGGCCAACCCACCGCGGGCAGAGTATTCCCACTCTTCTTCAGTCGGCAATCGCAGATACCCACGTGTTTCACCGACACGCGGTAACGTATCCGGGGCGTTCTGCATCAACCATAGCGTATAGGCCTCAGCAAAGCGCTGATAGTCGAGCTTTGATTGTGCGACGGCAGGAACAAACTCGCGTCGGCGGGGTTCCTTTTCGGAACATTGACCAGCCATGACCACATCCCATTGTGCCTGTGCCAACTCGTATTTGGCCATGTAGAAGTAGCCCTTGGCCGCACCATCTTCATCCGCGAACGCACCAGATACAAACGCCCGGCGAAGACCGTTCAGATAGGGCTGCTCGCTTCCTTCCTGACCAAGTACAACCGAAACATCGCCAATCACGCCGTCAGTATTAGGAGTTGCGATCTTTCGAAACGTCATCGCTCCGCCGCACGGCATTGGCAGAGTCAAATCTCCCTCGGCGGGTTGCGGATTAAAATATTTCTCGCGCCAAGTGATGTCCTGCGCCTGTGCGGTTGAAGTCAAGCTGAAAAGGCCGATCAGAGTGGCAATCATACTCAGAGGAAGTCTAGGCATGGGTCAAAACCTCCTGTGGTTCAACATTGCGAACGGCAAATACCGCCCAGGCCGCTGCCGTGACAGCTGTCACAGCGCCCAGACCCAGAGTGGCCAGAATGTCACCGGGGTAAAGGCGCGCAATGGCCTCTCCGGGCGCCGTTTCGAAGCTGGCATTGATGGCAAGCAGAAAAGGCAGGATGATAACCAAGGTCGCAATCACACCACCCAGTACAAGCGTCAGGCTTTGCACAACGGGAATGACGCACCGCTGACGATCGGGCATCGTCAACATGGAAAACAAACTGAAGATGACGCGTTGACGCTCGACCATACCACGAAGGTTGGCTGACATTGCAGCCCAAAACCCGAACATCGCCAATGCCGCTACGGCCGTGAAAAGGATGTTTAAATTCCGGCGAAATGACAGCAACAGCGCTGCGTTTTCAGCCCTTGGACGAGATTGCAAACCGATATCCGCCAAATAAGCGGAAAGGGTTGCGATATCTTCGAGAGACCTGGCATACAGGCGATAGCTGGCAAAGCTGTCAGGTTCCGGAACCGGGTCCGTCCAGTTACCAGGTGTCGCGGACAGGTCATCCCGGAACCGCTCAACTGCCAGCAAGTCGGGAACCGACAGGAAGATTGCGGGCCGCGGCCAGATCTCAGGCGATAGCACACCGATAACCGTCAGGTCGCGCCGCGCGTTCTCGCGCTGCCCGTCGACCTCGCGCCCGATAATCATGTCCAGTGTATCACCTGCGGAAACCGAAAGATCACTTGCCAGCGTGTCTGATATCCAGATCCGGCCGGGACCGACGGCCTCGCCCTTGACCAAGGGGTCACCCGCAGATGACGGGATCAATGGCACCGCCCGCTCCAGTTTCCGCTGCGCCTCATTCCGAACAGCGTTTGCGGATGTGTTGATTGAGCGTGTTGCAGGAACAACAAAACCTACATCTTGCCGCGCACTCAAACCTGCAAAGAAGGCAGCATCATGCTGCCCCGCACCGATGGCCAGGATTTCACGGTTCGACGGATCTTCGATCAGACGCCCGACCATTGTGCCGATGACCCCATTCTTGAGCGCAAGTATGATCAGCAGAGGTCCAAGAACACCAGCCAAGGCAGCGACAAAACATAAAGCCGATTGCCAGTCGTGCTTTAACTCCCTGAGGGCCAGTTTGGTTGGTATTTTCAACATCATGCCACCTTGGCCGCTACACGACCCGCTGTGGAAAAGATGGAATAGGACTGCCCCTGATGATCCAGAAGCCGATGATCAGCCCGAGGCGTTTGCGCAAACTCACCGGTCTGCGCCTGATGGCTGGCCAACACGACAGCAGACCCGGCCTCTGCCGCAAGATGCACGATCAAGCCCTCGACCTCGGCGACATTCGCGGGATCCAATGCCGACACCGGCTCATCCAGCAGCAACAGGGCCGGTCGACCCAACAAAGCCCGCGCAACGGATACTCGCTGTCGTTGACCAACAGATAACTGACCCGGCTTTCGCGCCCCATAGTCACCCAGGCCCATCGACCGGATAAGATGGTCCTGCCATTCTGCATCGGGTTCCTGACCCGCAACGCGCACGGGCAGTTCGATGTTTTCGAGCAATGTCAGATATGGAACCAGTGTGTTTGTTTGAAGTACAAATCCCAGCTTGTCCGGCCCCGCAAAATCCGCACGAGGCGTATCCGGCGTCACCGTAACGCCAGCTATCTCGTGGTGCGTATCCGGCAATGCAGTCAACGGAAGCGCCCCCGCGATCAACCCCAGAGCGGTACTTTTACCCGCCCCGCTGACAGCATCCAGAACAATGGTCTCACCTGCCCTCAGGTCCAGTTCTTCGATCACAACAAAGAAACTCGGCGCTCGTTCTATACCAAGGTTCCGGATTGACAGGACGGTATCAGGGTCGTTTGAGGACAAGCGCTATCCCTCCCAGTTCAACCCTCGACGTGGTGTTGATCTGCACCGGCTCGTTTGGCTTGAGGCGCCGCCCGTCAACCTTGGTCCCATTCGAAGACCCAAGATCTGTCAGCATCATCTTGCGCCCCTGCAGAGAGAGGCTTGCATGACGGCGGCTCAAATTGCGATCAGTGACTGTCAATGTGTTCTCGCTGGCACGCCCGATGGTGACACCGGATTGCAACTGCCGAGCACTGAACTGCGCAGAATGACCCGCCATGCCCACGGCAAGAATAGACCGCCCAGAGGATTTGGAAGACGCAGCCGACCGCTCGGGTTTAAAATCAGCCTTACCGCGACTTTGCGAGACGACATAGTACATCCCACCGATCACCACAGCGCCTCCACCGCACAATACAGCAAGGATGATCAGAAGGTTGCTGTCTGACGTACCACCGGAAACGACAGTTGGATTGTCAGGATCACAACCTGCCTTGTGACGCGTGAACGGGACATTGCTGTCTTGCAGGAAACCGGCGATGGAATTGGCGGATGGTGCAAAGAACGTGCCGTTAGCAGGAGTTTCACCATCCGAATTCAACATGACACCGGCGGTGTTGATCCCCAAAACCGAACCGCAGAAATCGATCATCGGCCCGCCGGAGTTTCCGGGGTTGATTGCTGCAGTGTGCTGAACAATTTCTTGCGTACCACGATTCCGCTGCGTTTTTCCGGGTGAAACTTTGCTGACGGCCCCTTGTGTCAATGTGGTCTCAAAAAAGGCCAGCTCGTTTCCGCTGTCATTGGATACGTCTGAAGTGCCAGGAAAACCGACTGCGGCAACCTGCTCGCCTTTGTTGATTGTCCCAACACGCACCGCCAGAACGTTGGGTTTGTGATCAAAGGATTCCTGCGGTGTGATCTTCAGGATAGCCATGTCCTTTTCAAAGGAATCGTATGCGACCTGAACGCCGTATTTGTAGATCCGGTCGCCTTTCTTGAAGCCAACAAACGCGCTGACGCCACCTTCGATCACGTGGTGATTGGTCAGAAAATAATACCCGCCTCCACCCGGCAAAGGCGCAAGCACAAAGCCAGACCCGGTTCCCCATCCGCCATCGTATTGGACAACCACACGCCCAACCGCACCATCAGCCACCGTAACGACTTCGGATTGGATCTGCGCGCATGCTGCTGACACGCCGAAAGCAGCCGACCAAACAACTGAGAAAAACAATGCACGAAGGGCGATCACAACATTCACATCAAAGTTCCATACGCAATTACGGCCACAGCAACGACCAGAATAAACATCAACACCATTAGCGATGCCTTATACCCAGCACGTCCACCGCGCTTATGTTGAGGCGTTCGACCGTCCTGTGGTCGCTTTGGTTTCGGGTCAGGTGGTTCATGTTTCTCGACAGGGTGACGCAAATCGATACCTGAAATCCGGGCATAGTCTCGCGCAGTCTGAATTCGGTCTCGGGGCAACAGCTGACACCCCATGTCGATCGCATTGAGCAGAACGTCATCATATTGGGCCTGCACACGGTTGCGGATCAGATTCTGACGCACGGGCACATAAGGATCACGACCAGTGGCCCGCTTGTCTTTCCAGCGTTCTTCCGCATTTGGCGGCAGGCTTTGCGACACCATTTCGTAAAGAATAACGGACAATGCGAACAGATCGCTCCACGGTCCTTCGTGAACTCCGCCTGCCAACCCGGTTTTTTCGGGCGGAAACTGCTCGATCGCGGCGTATTTCCGTGTGAACATAGAGGCCAACCCGCTGGACTTGCCCATCAGTCGCGCTGCTCCGAAGTCAATCAGGATCGGCTGCCCATCCTTTCGGATCATGACATTCGCAGGCTTCATGTCGCGATGTACTATCCCAACCTTGTGAACCGCATCCAATGCACCAAGCATTGATTGGAGAAACTTTTTTACGAGGTCCTGAGGTACGGAGCCACGTGCCTCGATCATACGGGTCATCATCCGGTCCAACGGATCGCCGTGGATGTATTCCATCACGCAATAGGCTGTACCATGCTTGCGAAAAGCTGCCCGAACACGCATCAATCCCTGCTGCTGCGGGAGATCGCGCAACATGTTAGCTTCCTGTAAAAACGCCTCGAGCCCCATGTGAAAAAGCTGACGCCCTTCGCTTGTAGGAACGACTGCGTTCTTGGGTCCGCGACTGGCGTAATCCGCTGGGAAGTACTCCTTGATTGCAAATCTTTCGCCTGATTCCCGGTTGCGCGATTGATATGTGATGCCAAAGCCCCCTTGCCCAAGCACGTCCCCCAGGACATAGCCGGCAAAGGTTTCTCCCCTTGGCAAATGAGCGGACACGGGCGGCGCTACTCCTGAACTACTGAATCAATGGACGGCTTCTCATCCTGATTGGTCACATCCTCAGTGGGCTGGTCACCAGACGCTTCAGGCGCGTCTGACGGAAGGGTTTCTTCACCAGACGCTTCCGGATCAGCCACCGGTTCCTGAGTTTCCGATTCCTCGGGGGCGGGGCTATCACCACCTTCAACAGGTGTTTCCGGTGAAACTGGATCGGTGACCGAGCTGTCTCCGATACTGCGTTCTTCCTGTTCTGCAGGAACGGGCTCGGGCTTTGGCGCCGGATCAGTCTCCGCTGCCTTCTTGTCACCGAAACTCAGCGCACCAATAGTGGCCCCAATGGCTAAAGCCCCAAGTCCGATTGCAATATACTTCAGTGTTTTCTTTCGATTGTCAGCGGGTGTGAACGCCCACTGGCTGCCCCGCAACATGCTGCTCATGCCTTCCTGAACATGAGCATAAACCACAACAGTCGTATTATCCTGTTTCGGTTTGCCTTTCGCCTCGACGGCATTCAGCAGATCCGAGGCCACACCACGCATGTCGCGACTTTTACCGCTTTGCAACACGCCGGTGATCTCGGCTTGCGACAACGTATCAAGCCCGTCAGAACATACCAGTACGACATCACCGGGTTTCAGGTTGATCGCGTTGATATCCGTCAGTGAAATCCGATCTCCCATCAAGGCAGAGCGCAGTGCGTTGCGACGCGGATGGTTGTCAGCCTCGTCCTGAGTGATTTGACCAGACGCAACCATCTGCAAAAGCTCGCCGTAAAGCGAGTGATCAGCGTTTAGCTTTTTCAGCCGTCCGTCGCGTAGTAGAAACAAGCTGCTGTCTCCGACGGACAACCAGACCAAACGGTCACCCAGTTTCAGGGCGGCAACAAGTGTACACCCCATGCCCTTTAGATCCGGTTGGCTGCCAATCTTGTGACGCAGAGCTTCATTGGCCGCGATCAATGACTCCTGCAACCGGTCTCGAGGACGAGGGGCGTTCGAGCCTTCGATGAAATGGGATTTGAAGGTTGACAACGCCATGTTCGCGGCCACTTCACCACCAGCGTGCCCCCCCATCCCGTCGGCGACCAGCATGAGGATATCTGATTTGGGGTCACGTTCATTCTGGAATACGATGTCAAACGCATCTTCCTGGTTCTCGCGCTGGCCCAGGCTTTGCTTGCCGCTGATAATTGTCATCTGAATTAGTCTTCAGAGGATTGGGCCAGTTCCGACCAGTCAAAATCCTCGTTACAGAAAGCAACAAAACGCACATGAGTCTGCTTGGACAATTCAATCAAAGCATAGTTCTCAAGCGGCATTGTCGTGGCGACGATCTGCCCGTTGATCCGACTGATATTGCGGCCTGTTCCGGGGGCTGCAAAGAATACCCGATTGGCGTCGTCAAAAATGATACGCAGATGATCCTTACCAGAAATCAACTTGTCACCAAAATCCAGTGACACACGCTCTCCTCCCTCGCGTCCCAGCGTGTTCATACCTGAACCCAGGTTTACAGACTGTCCCAGTCCGGGGCCCTTCACCACGACCAACCACCCTGTAATGGGATCAATCATTGGATCAAATTCGGCTTTTCCGGAAAAGCTCTTGGACATACCTCCGTGGTAGATCTGCGTCTTGTCAGATTCTACATATTCGGTCGGGGCTTCGCTGTAGGATGATCCGCCGATTGCATGTGTCGGTTCATTGTTCGAAGGGGCAAGGCTTTCGGTAAAACCGTCATCTCCTTCTATGTCCAGATCGTTCAACTCTTCGTCATCCTTATCGAACAACCAGCTAGTCTTGTTATCGTTACCCATTTTCATCACCTTTCCTGTTCAGATGATCTGGCGGATTAACCGCGGACCAGTTTCAGGCGCACGGGCCCAAGGCCCACAGTGTCACCCACATTTATTCTTTGCGTGCCTTTGATCTTGCGATCATTGACCAGCGTCCCGTTCAGACTATCCAGATCACTGAGTGTGAACTTGCCATCCAGCGATCCGCTCAGTTCGGCATGAACACGGGATACGCCGCTATCGGGAACGACCACGGCGTTAGTGCTGCTGCGGCCCAAGGTCGAACGCCCTGCGGGCACCGGAAACCGATGTCCATTGTCAACACGCACAAGAAAGGCAACCGGAGGTGGTACATGCGCAGCCGTCGGTGCTGCGTCGCGGTTCGGCACTTCCTCAGCATTTGGGATATCCCCCAGTTCGATCTCTTCCAGATCATCATCAAAACCAGAGCCCCCGCGACGCATCAGCAAGAACGCCAGCAAAAGTACCAGCAATGCCAGAACACCGGCACCGACATAGACATACAAAGCCGGCAAGCCGAAAATCAGAGTTTCATCCACTTCCGGTTCAGCCGGTTCTTCCGTTTGCGCCGCCGCTACATTGACAGGCTGAAACTCTGCCGAGTAGCTCTTGGTCTGTGTCTGACCAGGTTGACCAACAACAGGTTCGATCATGTCAATCGTGATACGCGCTGGCGCCGCATCGCCTACGGGGACGATCAGGCCTGAGCCCTTGACCGAATTTCCATAAGTTCGAATGAAGCTTGAAACTACCGTGTTTGCTGTTTGTTGGTTCTGAAGAAACACTTCTTCCATTAGACCTTGTTGAGGATCGGTCAGGCGTTTCAAAACATCGATGCCGCGCGTGGTACGGGCATTCCCCTGTGCCCGCCAGAACATCCCAAGAGCTGAGACAGACACCCCTGCCTTTTCCGCAGCCGCTGAAATCTCTTCAACGGTGGCCAACCCTTCCTCGTCGCCGTCGGTGATCAGGATCAGGTTTTTCAACAGCACATCGTCCTGCTCGCTGAGCAATTCGATTGCCCGGGTCGAGTTTGCAACAAGGCGCGTGTTCTGTTCTTTGATTTCTAGAGATTTGACCACGTCTTCCGCGCGCGAGCGGCTGGTGGAGAATGGTGAGAGTTCGACAATATCGTTACCGAAACCGTAGATTGCAACTTTCTCATCTGGCGGCAGGTTCGTCACCACGCGCGATATAAGGTCCCTCTCGCGGCTCCAGCTGCGCACCCTGCCACTGCGATCCCCGACAGAAAGGTCAATCAGAACCATTGTAGCAGAGAGGGTCAGGTTACCGGGCAATTCGTCGACATCTTTGACGAACTCGAAATCAGCTTGCGTATCACCAAGGGATCGAAAGCTCATACCGCCGCGTTCGTTGCCTGACGGTACCCGCACCAGACAACTGTCTTCCGGTGCAGGTTTTGCCGGAGCGCAATCCAGAATGGCAAGCCCGGTCGCAGGCGCACGCGTCTTACCGTCCTGCGCCTGGGCTGAGCTTGCAAAAACCAATGCAGCCGCAACCGCAATAAATGTGCGTGATATTCCGTAGGTCACGATCCCAAGACCCCCCTCAGGCAAGTTGTCCCGGTCGTCGCATGCGTCGACAAGCGCCGACCTGGCGTGTTTCTTATCAGATCGACAGCGCGCGATAGGCCGACTTAATCCGGTTCAGTTCGTTGCGTACAACAGACGGATCAGCGCCGCTTGATACGTCCCGTTCGACGGCCCCCAGTTGATTGTCCAAAGCCTGAACTTGCTGCAGTTTCACCGGGTCCGAAGCTGACGCTGCGCGGGCTTTGGCCCCTTGGGCTTTGACTTCCGCAATCTGCTGACGCAACGCGTTTATCTCGCTTTGATTGGCATTGCGCTGCGCCGCTAGCTGAGCGTTTCGCTGCTCAGCCGCCTTGTTCTGAGCAAGAATGGCATCCGCTTGCGCCTTGTTCTGCGCAATCTGGCGATCGTATTCCCCGGAATTCAGGTTAGCTATATTGTCGAAGAGAGTCGCGGTGGTTGGGTCCGTAGATCCTGTACATCCCGCAAGGGCGATCAATGAGACCAGCATTACCGGTTTTGAGAAACGAAAAAGATCAGAGGTCATGGTACACACTTACTATTGGAAATCCCGCGTCCGGTAACGAACGCGGGTCAAAGAAACTTAAAGAAGATTGATGGATGCCCGCGTCCGCGCCAGACGATTTTTGTTGCTGACGGCTGCATTCGTGGCTCCACCCAGACCAGGCTGGCCTTTGCTTGAGGCAGCACGCAACTCGGAAATCGTTCCATCCATGTTCTTTTCGCTGCGCTTTAGCTCATTCGAAACAACCTGGCGGTTTGACTTGATAGCCTTGACGCGTGCGTTGTACGCCGATTGAGAAACCTGGCCGCCATCCAGTTGACGACGAAGCGACTTCAGTTCCGCGTTTTGCGATGCCAGAACTGACCGCAGGTTTGCTTCGACCGAATTCAGTTGCTTACTGACGTTGGACAGATTGGCCAGAACAGCCTTGCTGTTGACGATTTCAACATTTTTGGCTGCCGCTTTCTTGCCGACCTGATTGCCGCCTACGCCGCCGATCAGGCCACCTGCTGCTGCACCAGCGGCACAATCGCTGCCACTGCCACCCAGCAACAATCCGATCCCACAACCAACGACTGCACCAGCCAGGGCACCCTGAATGGTATTGTTGACGATGATATCTTTTGAAACCTGATCCAGGCTTCGAACCTGCTTTTCAAGTTGCTTTTCCTGCTGCGTCTTGCCAGCGACTGCCGATGATGACGCAGATTGAATTGTTTCTTCTGTACAGGCTGAAAGTAGAAGAGAAAAAACCGCAAAAATAGAAATTGCTACTGAACGCATCAACAAACTCCGTACTCATAATTTTCTTCGTAGTTGATTATGAAGTCACATACTTTTTATTTTCAATCAACGATTCGCATGTGTGCAAGTGAAGAATGGTAATATCGTCTCACGTCGCCGAACACGTGAATTCCTTATTTATCAAACTCGAGATTTTCAATGAAATTACCCTTTGATATCAGAGATAAACTCTCACTCGCAAATGATATTTTTACCTTCCTTGGGCACCTCGGTGCCGGAGTTGGCGCATTTCTTGCGTTTCTCGGTATTACTTCCAATTTGACGAACAATACGTCCAGTATTGTGTTCAATGTTCAGGTTTCTTCACTGTCTTTACCTGTCCGCCTGACATTATTAGTTTTAGTCGCTGCGGCATTGGGATGGGGATTGGGTGCACTTGTCGGAAAGCTAAGTCAGCAAAGAAATGAGTCTCTTGGCTTTGCAGCTTATGTCGTCGCGCTTTTGTGGGGCGGCCTTATGGTGGGGGCCGCTGACTGGCTTTCTATTGCGCCCCACCAACAGGTCTTGCCGGAAGTCCTGTTATTCACTGTCACAGGAACGGGTCTTGCCGTGTGGGTCGCTGGATTCCATTTTCAAAGCGCCGGTGCAGGTGGTAGACGAGCACTGCGGATCAGGTGCGACGCGCTGTTCCTATTCTCGATCGGCGCGGCCCTTTTTATGGTGCTTACTTTGTTGGGGGCGCGGACATGAAGCTCAGTGGACCTCTGGATTCAAAAAACGCCGCGCGCCTGCTGAGCGCCGCCGCTGTCCTAGATTTTATGTTTCTGGGTTTTGTATTGGTCACTTTGGAACCTGTGTTGCGTCAGGAACTACGGTTGGGAAATACCGGTCTGGCCTTACCGGTAGGGCTTTATCTGATCCTGGTTCTTAGCTACTGGTTGATCTGCGAAGGTTTTCTTGGTGGGCACAGCCTGGGACGATATGCCTTACGTCTGAATATGCGCGACAAACGCGGCAATCCGGTATCTCATATGCGGCGTTCTACCCGCGCGTTGAAGAAGATCATGTCGTTTGGCTTAACCGGAGCAAATCCGAACGTCGCATCCCGGTATGACAGGGCCGCCGATGTGACATGGTACAGCCCGATGGCTCCCCGCGCCTTGGCCTTTTGGCAACTGGTTGTTCTGAACGGCCCGGATCGCGGCAAGTTTGTCGAATTTCGGAATGTTAAAGGCTTGTCTAACACACATCAGATCAAAATCGGACGTGACAAGAACTGGGCTGATCTTGCGCTTTCTCGCAGCGAAAGAACTTCGGGTCAGCATTGTGTTTTACGCGTAGAAAAAACGGGCGATCTTTTTATTCGTGATATGGGCTCAACGAACGGAACCTGGACAGGTGGACGGCGTGTCGGTCCTGAAAAATGGGTACCGTTGGCCGCGGATGGTCGGTTCCGTGTAGGAAATGTCCAGATTGCCACGGTCAGGTGACCAGTTCCAACGTACCGCGGGTTTTAGCATAGTTTGTTAGCTACAAATGCACGGCAGGTATTGCGGCTGGTTAATTCCCTAAATTTGACTTTGGAATTGGTTAGTCACTCAGGATTCCACGGTCATCAATTGCGATCCGGTTGCGACAAGACCTCGGTACAGGTTTCGGGCGGATCACCCTGACGTCATGGTAAATTTGTTTGACATCAGACTACCGGTATCTCATATTTCTGTCATGACAGAAACAACTGATTTATCCGAATCCTCGGCCCGTTCACAATTCATCCTCTATTGGGGTGATATGGGCAGCCAGTGGGGTGTGAACCGATCCGTAGCGCAGATACATGCGCTTTTGTACCTCAGCACTTCGCCCATGAATGCCGAAGAAATCGCAAACGAACTTGGCATCGCCCGGTCAAATGTTTCAAACTCGCTGAAAGAGCTGGCCGGATGGCGTTTGATCCACCGCGTGCCCGTCCCCGGTGATCGTCGCGAGCACTTCGCAGCCGAAACTGATGTCTGGAACATGGCCCTTCTGATTGCAAAAGGCCGCAAAGAGCGCGAGATCGACCCCGCGATGCGGGCGTTGGACATCTGCGTGCAACAAGCCTCGGACGAGGCTGATCTGTCCCCTGTCGTATTGGAGAGAATGCAAAATATGCAACAGTTCCTGACTACGGCCGACCAATGGTCCGAGCAAATGCTGTCGGTCCCTAAGTCCAAGCTTTCGGCTCTTATGAAGATGGGCGACAAGATCATCATGCTCCTCAAGATCGGGAGCAAGAAAGGCAAGTCGTAAAAAATTTTGAGAATATATTTCTCTTCATACAGAAATAACAGCAACTACAGCATATGGTGTGATATGAAACTGAGCAACTTCTCTCCGCATGTTATGGACATGTCCGATCAAAGGTTTCGCGACTTGGTTGGCCCCGCAGCTTGGGCCGCCCTGCCCCATCAGGTCCGGGCGCGGTTTGGTCATTGCCTAGCGAACGGCGCCAGCGTGGTCTATCAGGGCAAAGTTGTAGCAATGCGTCTGACGCTGGCCGGGCAACTGCTGGCGCATCTGGCCCGTCTGATCGGCGGCCCCCTACCCTTTGATACATCCAGCGTGGATCAGCCCGCGATTGTCACCGTGACCGAGGATAGTTCCGTTAACGGACAGTTCTGGATCCGCCAGTATGGGCGCGCCGGAGGGTTTCCTCAAGTTATCCACAGCGCAAAACGGTTCTCTGGACCGACCGGGATCGAAGAATACATCGGCGCCGGTATCGGTATCGCATTGCGCGTTCAAGCAGACCGCACCGGTCTCCGCTTTCTCAGCGATCATTACTTCGTTCAATTGGGTGATAGGAAACTGCGCCTCCCGCGCTGGATTCGCCCTGGCGTTCTGACCATCACTCACACCGATCTTGGCGACGCGCGGTTTCTGTTTTCCCTAAGCCTTCATAGCCGCCTGTTCGGAGAGTTGATCCACCAGGACGCCATTTTTTACGACAGAAAGGATCCGACATGACTGACCCGCTGCTTTGGACATTGATTGCCCTTCAGATCTCGATGGGTGCATTCGACACGCTGGTGCACCATGAAGGCACCGAGCGGCTGGCCTGGCGCCCTTCGCAACAGACCGAACTGCGCCTGCATGGGGTCAGGAACGCTTTCTACGCCGTCATCTTCCTGTGCCTTGGATGGTTCGAACCCCACGGCACGTTTACCATTGCTCTGACCATAATCCTGGGCCTTGAGGTCCTGATTACCCTTTGGGATTTCGTTGAAGAGGACCTGACCCGCCGTCTCCCCGCCACAGAACGGGTCAATCACACTTTGCTGGCGCTGAATTATGGTGCGATCCTCGCGCTGGCTGCCCCATACCTTTGGACCTGGTCTGCCCTGCCGTCAGAGATGGTACCCGTCCATCGCGGCGGTTGGAGCATCATGGCGACCCTTGCCGCGATTGGTGTGGCGCTGTTCAGCGCGCGCGATTTGGTGGCGGCCGCACGCAGCACGCGGTTGAATGCTGTCAACGCGACCTCTCTGGTCGCGCAACTCGCGCCCCGACAACATCTGCTGATCACGGGTGGCACCGGTTTCATCGGACAACGCCTGGTCGAAGCCCTGGTTGCTGGCGGCCACCACGTCACCGTCCTGACCCGCAATCTGCAAAAGGTCGACGCTTTGACCCATCCGGTACGCCTGATCACCTCACTCGAGCAAATTGACAACACAGAGCGTTTTGACGCCATCGTCAATCTGGCGGGTGAGCCGGTAGCAAACGCGCATTGGACGCCTCGGAAACGCGCGCGCATCCTGCAGTCTCGGGTCAAGATGACGAAAGATTTGGTCGCACTGATCCGCAGGCTGGATCAAAAACCATCTTGTCTGATCACCGGCTCCGCCGTGGGCTGGTATGGGCTGCGGCAAGACGAGACCCTCACCGAAGACGACACGCACTGCCCCGCCTTCATCCATGAGGTGTGCGACACATGGGAGCGCGCCGCTGCGCCAGTCGTGGATATGGGCGTCCGGGTTGTGCAACTGCGTATCGGTCTGGTGCTGGGGGTTGAAGGCGGCATGCTGGCCCGAATGCTGACACCTTTCGAGTTTGGTGCCGGTTGTCAGCTGGGGAATGGACAACAGTGGATGCCCTGGATCGAACGGGATGATCTGATCCGCGTCATCGCATTCGTCATGTCGCATCCGGATATCAACGGCCCGCTCAACGCCACTGCTCCAAACCCGGTGCGCAACGCAGAGTTCACACAGGCTTTGGCAAGCGCATTGAACCGCCCTGCCTTGATACGTCTGCCTGCTTGGCTGATCACAAACGTCGCAGGGGATATGGGACGTGAAACGATACTGGGTGGCCAGCGTGTCATTCCGGCAAAACTGCTACGCAGCGGGTTCCGTTTCAATAGCCCCGAGCTGGCCCCCGCCCTTGCCAGGATCACGGGCGCTCGGGCCGCCTCAAACAGCGTCAGCTCTGAGAAACGCCGCGCCTGACCCGCGCCCGCTGCGCAACGCCGGGATCCAGAAAATCCCGGTGTTGCACGAGGCAAGGGTTGGTCGTGTTACGGCTTGGCTTGCTTGTTGGTGCACAGACCCAGAAGCGCATAGATCGGACAGAATTTCATGAATGCCGTCACCACAAACACAGCCCCAAGCCAACCCCAGGGGCCGATAGTACCGGTCAGTGCCAGAAGGATCAGCACACCACCGAGGATCAGGCGCAGAATCCGGTCGACAGAACCAACATTAGACGTGAATTGCATGGTCGAATCTCCTTGATTGTCTGGCCCAAGATTCACTGTTTTCCAAGCCATATTATGTGACGAGGTCACACAACCCCCGTTCTGGCATGGTGGTGCAGAGCTGGGCGGTCCTGCAGATAAATCACACCTCGCTCAAGCCTGACCCACCCGCGATGTTCAAAATCCTTGAGGATACGGGACATGACTTCGCGCGCGCTGCCCAGTTCGGCTGCAATGCGCTGGTGCGTGGTGCGAATATCGCCCGAAGTTGCGCCCTGATCCAAAAGCCACTGCGCCAGTTTCAGGTCCATCCGGTTAAGTAGAAGATCATCGATAACCTCGGACAGCTCAACAATGCGTTGTGAAAACGCCATGAAGACCGCGCCCCGAAACTCGGCATCTGTAGCCAGCAACGTGTTGAACTTGTCCCGCCCGATGGCCAGCGCCGTCACCGGCCCCTCGGCATAACCGAACCCTGAATAGGGGATGTCCGACAACATGCACGAGGTCGTCATAACGCAACTGTCGTACGGGCCAACCCGATAAAGAACAACGGTGCGTCCCGACGGACTGGTTTGTTCCACCCGGACGATGCCCGAACGGACGATCAAAAACATCTCACCGTAAGCGCCCGGAGCAAACAGTTGGGATCCGTCTGGTATAGTCAGATTACTTCCTGCGGACTTGAGCCGGTCGAGAATGGCCTGGCTCCAGTTCTGTTGGGTCACTGCTCTACCTCCGTCTCACACTCACTCCCGGATTTTTAGCCTTGGGGACCTCGCGAGCAAACCCAATTTGCCTGTGACAAACCCACCCGCGCGGAACCAAAGTTGACAATTCTACTACGGTCTTAATAGCGGCAGCATCAGTGGAGATGGCGACTCGATTGGCCTGCCAGTTGGGCGAAATGCTGAAATGGACGGAGTCCAGGGGAGATCTGCCTTTAGCGGATCATGTTTTTCAGCTTAATGGTCGTCAGGGCAAATGCGGTTGAAGCAAAGGATTTGATTGCCAGCATGGGTCTGGATCCTCTGTCGCTAAAACGCCGTTTTATTCGGTAGGCACGGATTTGAAACAGAATCGAAACGAAACGCTTCACGATGCGTTCGCGCCTACGGGTTGATTGATGTGTGCTTTCGGCTTGGTTGTTCAAGCCTTTGTGCGAGATGCGTCGATGCATCTCGCCTTCGCAGTTTACACAAATGGAAGTGGTAAAAAGTTACCGTGTCAGGTCACGTCAGATCGTCGACACGTGCGTCAGGTGCGTTCCGTTTGACGGAATCGATCCCGTTATCCCGCCCTGAAGTGCTGGTATAGCTCTCGCTGGTGCCGATCACCTGACCGTTGCTGGCCTTCAAGTTGAACATATGACCGCCGGATTTGGTTTCCTTGCGCTCGTACCGGCCGTCATCCGGCGCGTTCTTTTTGACAGACTCGATCCCGTTCGTGGCACTCGCCTTTTGAACATATCCTTCACTGGCCAGAATGATTTCACCATTCCCGGCTTTCAGACGAAACCGAAATTCACCAGCCTTGTCTTTATATATCTCGAACTTCCCGGCCATTTGACGCCTACTCCTCTGTTCTACTTTCGGTTTTTTCAAATACATTCCTATAATTAAACATTCGTCTCAAGAAAAAAGATGAGGCGAGCAATCTACCCAGAGCAAGATACCCCCAAAGTCACAGGTAAGATCGAAATGGATGATCTGATGCTGGCTTCGGTTCCATTCGTTACACCTCGCCTGAACTGGCAGGATGCGAGCAAACCCGTCCTTTACCAAGGGACCTCAGCAGCCACCTAGCGATCAGCTTCAGCCATCCGCGTTCTCCATCCCCCATGCCGCCAGCAGTTTCGGCAACGCTACGTTCCAGTCCATCACGCCGACGGTTTCCGCCCAAGCCTGGTATTGATGGATCATGTCTTTCTCAAGGGCGGCGTTGCGGCCCGCTAGGTCGGTCAACTCGGTACGGTCGGCCTCGATATCGTAAAGCTCCCAGGGGCGGTCATGCAGTCGAACCAGCTTGAACTGGCCCAACCGGATGGCGGCATTGCCCTCGTGCTCCCAGAAGATCGGCTGCTCGCGCTGCCAGTCCTTGCCCTTCATTAGACCTAGCAGAGATTCCCCTTGCAACGGTTGGATATCATGACCGCCCACCTCTGTCTGATAGGCGCCTCCGGTGGCTTCCAGGATGGTCGGCAGAATATCGACCACATGGCAAGCTGCATGAGCTGTGCCGCGCGGTTCGAACCCATTTGGCCAATGGGCCACCAGTGGCGTGGAGATACCGCCCTCGTGGACATAATGCTTGTAAAGCCGGAACGGCGCATTGGAGACATTGGCCCACGGTTTGTCATAGCTCTGGAAGGTTTGGGCATCGCCGGGGCGCAGACCGGTCACATTGCCCATGGTGATCTGCTTGCCGTCATGGGTGCGGTCGGGATAGAACTTAGCCCAGCCGTCCTCGGCCATGAATTCGGCGCAGCCGCCGTTGTCTGACAGGAACAGGATCAGCGTGTTGTCGAACTGACCGAGCCGTTTCAGGGCCGCAACCAGCGTGCCGATCGACTGATCCATTCGGTCAACCATCGCCGCGTAGGTGGCCATCTTGCTGGCCTCCCAGTCCCGGTTCTGTTCCTGCTCCCAACCATGTACAGTGCTGTCGCGGGGCGAGATGTCCCAGCCGCGCTGGAACACACCCTGGCTGTTCATGGTTTCATGGCGCGCGGTGCGAATATGGTCCCAGCCTTTTGAATAGACCCCATCGTATTTTGCGATGTCCTCAGGGTGGGCGTGCAACGGCCAGTGCGGCGCTGTGTGGGCTAGGTAAAGGAAGAAGGGTTTTTCTTCCGCCACAGCGCTTTCGATCATACCAATAGCCTTTTGGGTGATGGCGTCGGTGAAGTAGAAGTCATCGGGGAAGGTTTCGACCCGACTGTCATCCTCCAGCATGTAATGCGGCGAAAAGAAATGTGTGGCCCCATCCATGATCCCGTAAAACCGGTCAAAGCCGCGTTGGCGCGGGGTTGGGTGTTCGACGTCGCCAACCCGCCAACTGTCCACCTTACGGGCTTCAAAATCGCCCGCCACATGCCATTTCCCCGACATCAGCGTGGCATAACCGCTGACGCGCAGATGCTCGGCAATCGTGGCACTGTCATTGCGCAGGAAGCCCTGATAGGCAGGGGTGCCCAGATTGGCGCCCATGTGGCCAACGCCTGCATTATGCGGATAAAGCCCGGTCAGAAGCGAAGCACGGGTGGGGCAGCAGCGGGCGCAGTTGTACATCGCCGACAGCATAACGCCGCCCCGCGCAAGGGCGTCGATGTTGGGGGTCTGGATTTCAGAACCGGTGCAGCCAAGATCGGCAAATCCCATGTCGTCCGCAAGGATCAGGATGACATTGGGCCGGCTGGTTGCTGCCTGTGAGTTGAGGTGGGTCATTGCGATACTTTCGCTAAGGTCAGGCCGCAGCAGCGGGCGCGAGGGGCACGCCCTCAACAGTGACACGATGCATCAGGCGGCGGAAGCCGTGATAATCATTGATCGCCTTATGCCAGGTGGCGCGGTTGTCCCACATGGTAATGTCACCGGCCTGCCAGCGCACACGGCATTGGAACTCGGGTTGCTGGCAATGGGCATAGAGCATGGCCAGAAGCGCCTCAGACTCAGCCGGGGCCAAACCCTCGATACGGGTTGTGAAGACCGGGTTCACAAAAAGGCCACGCCGTCGGCTCAGGGGATGCGTGATAACGACCGGATGCCGGGCGTCCTGGATTGCGGCCTCTGCATTGCCCAGACGTCCTGACTTTACTGCCTCGCTATCCATTACGGCAGCGCCGAACACATGCCGCGAGGAATGCACGGCCGTCAGCTCGCCGAGAAACCGGCGCATCGGGGCCGAAAGCGCCTCGTAGGCGGCCCCCATTGAGACAAACAGCGTATCGCCGCCGTAAGGCGGCATTTCGATCGCATGCAAAATCGAGCCCATCGCCGGTTCCTGATCGTAGGAATGATCGGTATGCCAACCTTCTCCAACGGCTTCTTTCTGGTTCTTCTCTTTCAGCACCATGGCGATCTCGGGGTGCCCTTTGACCGGCTTGAAGAACCGGTTCACGTTGACCGGCCCGAAACGGCGGGCAAAGGCGAGGTGATCTTCCGGGCCCACATCCTGCCCCCTCAGCACAATCACCGAGTATTTGGCAAATGCGCGCTGAATGGCGTCAAAATCTGCATCGCTGCGGACATCCGCACCCAGAATTTCGGCACCCAGCCCCCCCGTCAGAGGAAGAATCTCCATGTGAGTCTCCTGTTTGTCCCAAAAGCAGCATAGGGCTTGTCAAAAGGTCGGTAAAACTGATTTAATACACCTCAAAAGTCAGTTTTTTAGATGATTAATTTCACCCTTCGCCAACTCGCCTACCTGTCAGAAACCGCCCGGCGGGGCGGTATTGCCCAGGCTGCTCGGCAATTGAATGTTTCTCCCGCCGCGATTGCCTCAGCGGTGGACAAACTGGAGGCGACCACCGGCCTGACCCTGTTCGACCGCTTTCCGGCGCAAGGTATGCGGCTGACGCCTGCGGGAAAGGAGTTTTTCGCCCAGGCTGAGGCGCTGCTGGCGCAGGCCGCGGCGCTGGACAGGCAGGCCGAGAACCTGGCGTCAGGACGCACTGGCAGGATCCACATCGGCACTCATCACGCACTGGCACAGCGCATCGTCCTGCCTGCGGTGCTTGCCTTCCGCGAAAGCTACCCAGACGTTCGTGTCGAGGTGAAGGAAGCGGATTATCCGACCTTGGTGGACGCACTGGATGGTGGCGAAGTGGATGCGCTGGTGGTTTTTGACCAGGGGTTCGATCTCAAGCGGCATGAGGCAGAAGTGCTGCTGGAGCTGCCGCCCCTGGTTCTGCTGTCAGGCGAACACCCTTTGGCAGCAAAAGCCCGGATCAGCCTGTCCGACCTGATCGGACTGCCCTATATCGCTGTATCACCAGCCGGGCCTGGCCCTAGCTATCTTCAACTGCTGCAGGCCGCAGGCGTTCACCCCGAAGTGCCATTCCAATCCCAATCACGCGAGCTTGTTCAGGCCTACGTCGGCAAGGGGTTCGGCTTCACCCTGGCAGGCTTCCCGCCCAAGCAGGATCGCACGATTGAAGGCGACCCCATCGTTGCGCGACCGCTCGAGGAAAGCATCGGACACTACAGGGTGGTGATTGCCCGCTCTCGCCAAGCAGTGCAGACAGCGTTGATTGACCGGTTTCTAGAGATTTGCAGGTCGCCGATCTCTGTGCCTAGCCTTGCAGGTAAACCGTTGAATGAAAAAGCCAGTACATCTCGTTAGCGAATCCTGAAACAAGGCAGTTGATGCTGCCGTGCGGGTCATGGAACCTGCGGTTCGCTGCATGAGCAAACTCCTACTCTGCCCGAGCTCGGGAATATCGGGACTTTTGCCTGGCGTCGCATTGAGAACAGACACGCATTTGGCGACAGTTCTTCATGATGAGATGACCTCAGCTGATTCCACACCTCAATCCACGGATCGCACCCTTGCGGGCGTTGCACTGATGCTTGGATTTTGCCTGACTGCTCCCTTGCTCGATGTAGCTGCCAAGCTCGCATCGGCCAGTGTGCCGGTTGGGCAGATAACGGCCGCTCGCTTTGTATTGCAATGTGCGTTGATGGGACCGTTTGTCTGGAAAATGGGACTGTCATTGCGTGTCGCGAGCGGTGAATTGATGGTACTTGTATTCCGCTCAATACTTTTGCTGTTCGCGACTTTTTGTTTCATTACGGCTATCCGAGTGATGCCGCTTGCTGATGCCCTTGCCATCGTGTTTGTGGCACCGTTCATTGTCTTGCTGGTCGGCAAGTTTTACCTTGGTGAAGATGTCGGTCCTCGTCGCGTCGGGGCAGCTCTTGTAGGGTTTGTTGGCGTATTGTTCGTCATCCAACCCAGCTTCGCGGCTTTCGGCGCAGTGGCAATTATTCCTCTCGGTACGGCTGTTGCTTTCGCTTTCTACATTCTTGTGACGCGGGGCTTGTCGCGACGGATGCACCCGGTGGCTCTGCAATTTCACACTGGCCTGGTTGCCAGTCTGTTTTGCATTCCAATCTTATTGGTTGCGCAAGGTTCTGGTTCCGAACTTTTCGATCCCGTTTGGCAGAAAGACATTGCACTGTTGTGGCTTCTTGGGACCGGTTTTTTTGCGACGGTAAGCCACATGATGATGACTTATGCGCTGTCATTTGCCCCGTCTGCCACATTGGCTCCTTTGCAGTATTTTGAGCTGCCGGTAGCAACCTTGTTTGGCTACCTTGTCTTCAATGACTTTCCGAACAGGCTTAGCCTGCTTGGCATTGCCATCATCATCGGTGCAGGTCTGTACATGATACATCGCGAAAGAGTTACTGCCAGACAGTTGATCACAGCGCGCGCAGCACCTCCAATCTAAGATTGCACGTGATTGCAACCTTGTGCAGACCTTGATGGATCGAGCGGCCCCTGCCAGGTTCCCTTCTGTACTCAAAGGGTGTTCCACCATTGGATTTCCTGGTCGGGTCGCCTTTTCATACAGCAATGTCGGAAGCAGTGAATTCTTACGCATAGCTTCCCAAGTAAAGTGCTTTCGACAACCAAACTCATCAGGTGTTGAAACTGACCAGCGGAGCCGACCCTGGACAGTTTTCAAACAGCAGATTTGGCCGAAGGGGCACGAAAGTGGCGCACCTACTCGATTCGTTTCAATTGAAACACCTGACTTTGCGCAACCGCATCGTCAGCACGTCCCATGCGCCGAATTTTGTTGAAGATGGCCATCCCCGGGACCGCTACAGGTTGTATCACGAGGAAAAGGCAAAGGGCGGGGTTGCCCTGACCATGGTCGGTGGGTCGACCAATATCGCCCCTGATAGCCCATCGGTGTTCGGCCAGCTTTATGCCGGTGATGACAGCGTCATTCCATGGTTTCGGAAACTAACGGATGGCGTTCACGAACATGGTGCCGCGATCATGTGTCAGATCACTCATATGGGGCGCCGCACTGCATGGGATGATGGCCATTGGCTGCCTGTCATAGCTCCGTCCAGTATCCGCGAACGTGCACATCGTGCCTTTCCCAAGGCCATGGAACAAGAAGACATCAACCGCGTGATTGACGATTTCGCAGCCGCTGCGCGTCGCTGTCAGCAAGGAGGATTCGACGGGATCGAGCTCCTGTCCCACTCACACCTTCTGGGGCAATTCCTGTCCCCGCTGACAAACAAGCGCGACGATGACTATGGTGGAACGCTGGAGAACCGCATGCGCCTGACCTTGCAGGTGCTCGACGCCGTGCGCGCCGAAGTCGGCGCTAATTTCATCCTGTCGATGCGCATCACCGGCGATGAACTGAAAGAACGTGGGCTGAGCGCTGAAGAATGCATTGCCGCAGCCAGGATGCTGGAAAAATCCAGCGATGTCGACCTGCTCAACATCCTCGCCGGCGCGCCCTATGATGATCTGGGTTTGGCTGAATGGGTGCGCCCCATGGGCCTGCCGGCGGCACCGCATATCACCGTGGCCGGGCGCATCCGTGATGCCGTCGATTTGCCTATCCTGCACGCAGGAGGGATTGCGGATATTGCCACGGCCCGCCACGCGGTCTCCGGCGGCCATGTCGATCTGGTGGGCATGACCCGCGCACAGATGGCAGATCCCTATCTGGTAGAAAAACTCGCGCGGGGGGAAGAAGAACGCATCCGCCCCTGTGTCGGCTTGGGCTACTGCGTGGACCGGGTCAATCAGGGCAAACCTGCCGTTTGCGGACACAATGCCGCCACGGGGCGTGAGCAGACCTTGCCTCATATCATCGCCTACAGCGACACCCGAAAGAAAGTTGTTGTCGTCGGCGGCGGGCCCGGCGGACTGGAGGCCGCACGGGTCTGCGCCCTGCGCGGTCACGAAGTCGTGCTGTTCGAGGCATCGGATCGGCTGGGCGGGCAGTTGGTTCTGGCCTCTAAAGGGAAAACGCGCAGACAGGTCTGGGGCGTAGCTGACTGGTTGATTTCCGAAGTGACTTTGCTTGGGATCGATATCCGCTTGAACACCTATGCCGAAGCTGATGACGTGATATCCGAAGCCCCCGATTTGGTGATCGTTGCAACAGGCGGCTGGCCCGAAACCACAGTTATCCCCGGCGGCGACCTGGCAATTTCCAGTTGGGACGTGTTGTCGGGCGAGGCACGTGTCTCGGGCGAGGTGCTGTTGTTCGATGAAGTCGGCGACCACCCTGCGGCTGTAACTGCCGACGCGCTGGCGGGCAATGGTTGCAGTGTTAATCTTGTAACCCCGGACCGGGCACTTCTGCATGACCTTGGCCCAACGACCTCTGCCGTCGCCTTACGCGATCTGGCCGCCAATGGAGTTACCTTCACCAGCCTGCAAGAGCTTACCTCCCTGGTGCGCGAAGATGATGGAGTTCGCGCCAGCCTGCGTCATGTGTTGACGGGGGATGTCACTGAACGTCTTGTTGATCACGTAGTCGTAGAACATGGCCTGTCCCCAATGGACGGACTTTTTCACGATCTCAAACCAAGCTCGCGGAACCACGGGCAGGTTGAACACAAGGCGCTTATTGGTGGGACATTTCCATTCGTTGACACCAATCTAAGCGGCCGTTTCCATTTGGCCCGAATTGGCGACGCAGTTACAAGCCGAAATATACACGCCGCAATTCTCGATGCATTGCGGATATGTGTAACTGTCTGAAAGAAATTTCACTTCTTTGCTGACCAATGGAGGAAGCCAAGACGCTTTATCAGGCGGCGCAACAACCGTTTTGCGGCCCGTTTGTCCCGCTTCGGTTGGAGTATTTCGTCCAGCACGATGCCATGCTGATCGACCGCGCGCCAAAGCCAATACCTGCGACCAGCGATTTTCACGACAACTTCATCGAGATGCCAGACATCACCAGGACGGTCCTGACTTAGTCGCAAGTTTCGAGCCATCATCCGTCCGAACTTGATCACGCAACGCCGGACAGTCTCGTAAGAAACGCCGATCCCGCGCGCAAGCAGCATCTCTTCAACTTCGCGAAGGCTCAAATTGAAGCGGAAATACAGCCACACAGAGTGGGCAATGATCTGAGGCGGAAATCGGTGACGCTTGTAGCTGTTGGACGATGGATTCACCAATGCGATCTATGTCCAAATCCAGACACGAGCAACCGATCTAGGGTTAACCTGACAACACCCCTGTCATTCTGCCCCCAGTCGGAACAGACGCCATCTAGGCATCGGTAACGCCTTGACAATTTAAGTTAACATTTTGTTTGGAATCGTTAACACTGTTTGTTAACAATTTATATCGTCAAGGGAGATCACATGGAAATTCTAGTTGTAAACCCCAACTCTACTGAATCGATGACACGCAAGATCATCACGTCCGCCCAGGCGGCCGCGAGTGCCGGTGTCGTGATCAGAGGCGCTACCGCGCAAGGCGCACCGGCGAGTATCGAAGGGCATTTCGACGAAGCGATGTCAGTTCCCGGCCTTCTGTCCTGCGTGCAAGCCGCAGAAGACCAGCAGGTCGATGGCATTGTCGTTGCTTGTTTCGATGATCCCGGTATCGGCGCTTGCCGCGAGATCGCGACGGGCCCTGTCATCGGAATCTGCGAAGCTGCGGTGAAGGCGGCGAGCATGCTTGCCACCTCGTTCTCGGTCGTCACCACTTTGCCGCGGTCAGTGCCCATCATCGAACACATGATCCATGGCTATGGCCTGTCGCATCAATGCCGGCGGGTTCGGTCAGCAGAGATCCCTGTTTTGGCCTTGGAAGAGCCCGGCTCGAACGCGCGCGAAAAGATCCGCGAGGAAATCCTGCGCGCGATTGAGGAAGATCGTTGCGAAGCAATTGTTCTGGGATGTGCGGGGATGGCCGATTTGACCGCGTGGCTCAGCGAAGAGACCGGCATTCCTGTGATCGATGGCGTGAGCGTGGCAACCCGCATGATCGAAGCGCTGGTCGGTTGCGGCCTAAAGACCAGCAAAATCAATGCCTACGCCCGGCCAAAACTAAAATAACCTGTCATCGGAGGAGAAAATGACAATCAAATCAGACACGGCCGACACGGTCGCTATGTCGCACGACGATCACGTAACCCATATCGAACACAAGGCGATCGGGGAAGAGAGCCTGGCACCGCAAGAGACGCGGATCATGGACCCGTGGTCCTATCTTTTCGCGTGGCTTGGCGGATGTGTTTCCATCGGAACATTTACTATCGGGTCGGGCTTGGTCGGTACGCTGAACCTCCTGCAGACCTTTGTCGCTATCGCCATCGGCTGCACGGTGATCGGGCTCGCGCTAATGATCAACGGTCAGGCCGGTCACAAATATGGCATTCCGTTCATGGTACAGGCCCGGTCCGCCTTTGGCTTTGCGGGCACTCGGATTCCGGCGCTGGTGCGTTCGGTTCCCGCTATCGTCTGGTTCGGGTTCCAGAGTTGGATCGGCGCGGGCGCACTCAACCTCGTGTCGGAAACGCTCCTCGGTTATTCGAACATGTGGGCGTTCTTTATCGGCTTCCAGTTCCTTCAGATCGGTCTTTCGGTGCTTGGGTTTCACGGGATCAAGTGGCTCGAGAATATCGGATCGATCTTCATCATCGCGTCGCTGATCTACATGTTCTTTAGCGTCATCAACAAATACGGCGAAGAAATCTCGACCAATCTGGTAAATGTCGAGGGCACCTGGGGTGCACCGTTCTGGGGGGCAACCATGCTCTTCCTTGGGATCTACAGTACGATGATGCTGAACGTATCGGACTATTCGCGCGAATTGCGTCGGAGCGTTGGGCCGCTAAGGCAGGTCGCGATCTATGCCAATTCGATCCTGCCGGCGACACTTTTTATGGGCCTCATTGGGCTGATGGTGTCCGGTGCTACCGGTGAAGTTGATCCAATCAAGGTGTTTTCGAGCGCTGTCGACAACAAGCTGCTGCTGGTCGTAACGCTCCTGTTCATTGCTTTTGCTCAGGTCACAACGAACATCCTGAACAACGTCGTCCCTCCCGCCTATGCGCTGATGGATGTCTTCAAGATCAAATTCAAAACCTCTGCAGTGATCGTCGGCTTGCTCGCCTTCTGCACTTTCCCGTGGGAACTTGTAAAAGATGAGTCCGCGGCAGGCCTGAGCATTTTCATTCAGACCTACTCGGCTTTCCTAGGTCCCATCTTCGCGATCCTTGTCGTCGATTACTTCGTGCTGCGCAAACAGACGCTTGATCTTGACAAGCTCTATGATCCGGAAGGCCCCTATAACGGCGTGAACTGGGCTGCCGTGATCGCCATGGGTGTCGGAGTTGTCGCGGCCCTGATCTTTTCGGGGATCTCCTGGTACGCAAGTCTGATCCCGGCGGGTCTGACCTACTACGTGCTGATGCACCACCTGCCGAGCGCGAAAAGGTTTCTCGACGCATAGTCGATGACCCATCCGCCAAAAGAAGGCTCGCGTCATTGCGGGCCTTCTTTCTTAGGCATTTACTGCTCGCCGCCATCAAAAAACAGTCACGTACCGGGTAGCTAATAAGCGCCTTGGCCTAAACGACGCGCCCGGCCCTAGGCTGCCGTTGGCTGCCTGTTGGTGATGCTGCGACGCATCCCGTCGTATCTGCCATTCGCTGCGAGAGAGAAAACTTGGACGCTAAGAACGCACATACTTCAGCGTTATTGCAATTTGACATTATCTCACGTGCTTCGTTGAGAATAACTAACCAACAAAAAAGTTCAGACACACAACAACGATGACCGCGCCGCGACGGAGCTGTTGATATTTGCTCGAACACGGATGAGCATTGACACAAGAAACTGGGCGCGTTCAGACGCGCCCAGTTTCGTCAAGTCGCGACGTGAGATACCTCTTTGTCCGGTGAGTATATGTCCAAGATGTTCCAATGTCCGGTCGTTGGTGTTGGGTTGTTGATCATTGGGACATCAAGAACGGTTGGTTTGCCGCTGGCGATTGCCGCTTCCAATGCGGGCAACAATTCATCAGCAGCACTGAGCCTGTGCCCTTCTGCACCATAAGCTCTTGCAATATCCGCATAACCCGGTCCGTTTGCAGGAGCTGCGGCTGATCCAGGGAACGTGGTCCCGTATGTCAGACCGTAATGCGCCTTTTGAAGGCCCGCGATAGTGCCGAAGGCGTTGTTGTTCATAACCAGCCAGATGATGCCCAGATCAAGCTCGACCGCGGTTGCCAGCATCGACGGGTTCTGACCGAACCCCCCATCGCCAACAAGACTTATCACCACACGGTCAGGGGCTGCCAGTTTTGCGCCGATCGCTCCCGGAGGGCCAAAGCCCATCGTCGCGAATCCACCCGGGGTCAGGATTGAACCGGGTGCCAGGATATCAAATTGTTGTCCGACGCCGTTCTTGTTCCATCCCACGTCCGTAGTGATAATGGCATCCTCGGGCAGTGCCTTGCGGGTATCTGCCAAAATACGTTCGGGCATCATCGGAAAGGACGACGAGGTCGCCATGTCCACGTTGCGCGCTTTGAAGTTCGTTCGGAAGTCGGTGATCTTCTGTTCCAGCGCGGGGCGTTTGAAGCCCTCAGGATACATCTCGCGGGCAACTCGGTTGACGACGCGCAAAGCGGCCTTGGCGTCAGCAACGACTCCGATCTCGGTGGGATAATTCCGTCCAATCTCTTGCGGTTCAATGTCGATATGGATGACCTTTGAGCCAGGAATGTTGAACGTGTAACCAGGATACCAGCTGGAGCAATCGGCCTCTTTGAACCGGGTTCCGACAGCAAAGATGTAATCCGCATTCAGGCAAGACTGGTTGACCAGCTCGGTGCCCCAAAACCCGGTCATTCCCAGCACAAGCGGATGGTCGTCGCGCAGTGCGCCTTTACCCATCAAAGAATGCGCGACTGGTAGGCCCATGTGCTCCACAAAGGCGCGTAATTCCTCGCTGGCCTGTGCCAGTAGAATACCACCACCGACATAAGCGACCGGACTTTGAGCCTGCGCCAACGCTTCGACAATCTCTCGCGCTGTTTCATCGTCAATCGACGGTTTTTTGAGCGCGCGCGTGTTGTCGCGGATACGGTCGAAACTGTCCGAGGGGATCACCTCGGAGAAGATGTCCATCGGCACGTTGACCAGCACTGGCCCGGGCTGGCCGCTTTCGGCCAGATGAAACGCCTTTTCCAGAATTTCGGCCATCAGGTCTGCCCGATCGACCCGCCAGGCGCGTTTGACAAAGGGACGATAGATCTCCCACTGGGCGGCGTCTGCATGGAGGTTCACTTCCTGATGTGGATGTTTACCGTAGTAGTGCGTTGGAATGTCGCCCGCGATCACGACCATCGGGATACAGTCCAGTGCGGCGTTGGCGACCCCGGTTGCACAATTGGTCAGCCCCGGGGAGAGATGGGACAGCACCACCGAGGCCTTGCCCGTCACGCGGGCATATGCGTCCGCTGCGTGGCTGGCGATTTGTTCGTGCCGTACGGTGACGAAATCGATGGGGCTTTCCGCCAACGCGGCCAGAACCGCGATATTCGTGTGCCCGCACAGGCCAAATACATGCTTGACCTCGCGACGTTCGAGAAAGTCGACGATGTGTTCGGCAACGGTTTTGCCTTCCAGTTTCGCTCCGTCCATCACGCGACCTCCTGTCCGTAGAACTCACCGAACAGGTCCGGCTCCGAGGGGCGATCCTCGGGGATGGGACGGCTGACCCAGGTGTAGTTCATCATGTGTTTCATGGTGACATTTTCATTGGTAATGTTGCCGCCCCAGATGCCGCAACCTAGGCTGCTGGTCATAGGCATGCCATTGGTCCAGGCACCCGCATTGGCCTTGGACTGAGGCTGTCGCACCATCATGCGGCTGACCGGAGCCAGGCGCGCCAACCGGTCGATGTGATCGTCATTGTGGCTGTAGATGCCGCAGGAATGGCCCTTGCCTCCGGTGTTGTAAATCTGGCTGACCGTTTCCAGCGCGTCATCGAAAGTGTCAAAGTGATATAGCGCCATCAGCGTGGTCAGTTTTTCCTTCGAGAACTTGTGCTGCGGCCCGATTTGCCCCTGATTTTCAACCATCAGGAACTTGCGATCTTCGGGGATCGAGAAACCGGCGACCTTGGCCGTTTGCTGAGGCGGACAGGCGATAGTCGGGAAGGTACGGTTTCCTTTCTCATCCCACATGGCAGCTTCGAGCATGGCCTTCTCTTTGGTCGAACACAGGTATCCACCTTCGGCCTCAAGCGCCTTGACCATATCGTCGTAAACCGAGCGCTGGATGATGATGTTACCGTCGGCCGAACAACCCGAACCAAAGTCAGACGTCTTGGAAATTCGTGTGTTCTGAGCGGCGATGTCCAGGTCGGCAGTCTCATCGATGACGATGGATGAATTGCCCGCGCCGACGCCAAAGGCCGGGCGCCCTGAACTGTACGCCGCTTTGACCATGGGCTTGCCGCCCGTTGCCAGCGTCAGATCACAGATCTCCATCAAATGTTGCGTCAATGGGATCGACGGTTTGCGAATGGATTGAAACAGATCCTCGGGGGCATCAGCGGCACGGCAGGCCGCTCGCATGACCTCGACCATCTCGAAGGTGGTATGAGCGGTTCGCGGATGCGGACTGAAGATAACAGCATTCCGGGCGTTGGCGGCGGAAACACCGGTCACCGGTGGTGTCATCGCTGGATTGGTCATCGGAATCAGAGATGCGATCACACCGGCAGGCTTGGCATATTTTACCAGACCCTTTTCTTCGTCTACTTCGACGATCCCGGTCGATGGTGTCCGCAAGACGTCACGCAACACCATGTGAATCTTAAATCGCTTGGCAGGACGCCCTTCGCGATCTCCGATACCGCTTTCGTCCACGCCTTGCTGGGCCAGACGCGTGAAGGTTTTCTCGTTCCCCGCATACCATGCAATGGCCTGAGACAGGCGGTCCAACCTGCCCTGATCCCAATCCTCGATCTCGGCCATGGCAGCGCGGGCGCGTGCCAGCATATCGGCCGCCATGTTGCGGTCGTTTTCAGTGAGCTCTTTGCCCATGATGATCCTCTTGGTGTTTTGGAATTGCAGCATCGGGCATACGACGCTGTGACCGCGCCTCGCCGAATGTTCGCTTGGCGTGGCTGAGACAGCGACGCGCGTGTTCTTCATATCCCAACTCGGCCACGCGGCTTTGGTTGGGCAGTTCGATGGAATAGTCGACGGGTGGCATCCGTTCGATGATGCCTGTGAAATCGATCCATCCCTCACCGGGATATAGCCGCGCATCGCGGGCCAGTTGGATCATGCCCTCACGCGTATCGGCGATGCCGGGCAGGCAATCAGAGATATGCAGGAAGTGAAACAGGTCCGAGGGAACGTGCAACAGCTCACCAAGATCTACGCGGCTGAGGTGCAGGTAGAGCGTATCGACCAGAATACCGCCGTTGGGCTGATCAGAGGCGCGGACAATGTCCAGTGCTTCATCCAGCGTGCGCAAGCGGGAGAAGCTCGGGAACTCCAAGTCCACCGTTAATCCGTAGGGCGCTGCCAGTTCGCAGGTTTCGGAATAGACGTCGATCAGAAAATCACGATCATCGCGGGTGTTTGTCCACGCGCTCATAATCATGCGTTTGGCGCCCAACTCCCCGCCAATCTCAAGAGAAGGCTCAAAACTGCGTGGATCGACATCTTCGGTGATGCGTGCAAGCTCGACATCAAGGACCTTCAATCCGGTGGTAGAGAGAGCCGTTTTGGTGGCCTGCACCTGTGCCTTGTCGATTGGGGATTGAGTGAATTCGCCGGGCACATGCATCGGAATGAATCGGGGGCTGACGGCATCGTAACCGGCCCGTGCGGCGATATAGACCAACTCGGGCGGCGTACAGCCAATCAGCGTCAGATGCGCCAAGGAATAGAGAGAGGGGCTTGCGCCAGCCTCTTCGGGTTTCACCATGAACGACAGCTCCACGTGTCTGCGAATCTAAAATTCATCACACGTAGTCAAAAATATCTGATATTTTTTAAAATATCAACTTCAATACTTAACAGAAATGAAAACGCCCGGGCAACGCCCCGGGCGTGTATTACATTCGTGTAGGCAGACCCTTAGAGAGTGACCCAGTCCCCTCCGGACTGGTGAGAGCGCACAGAGGCGTCAATGAATCGAACACCGTCTGCGCCTTGTTCGACACTGGGATAAGCAAGCCAATCGGCCGGAACGGTTACGCCATCCCGACGCGCGGCTACGGCCATCGCAAGTTCCGTATAGAGGTTGGCCCAAGCTTCGATAATCCCTTCAGGGAAGCCGCGCGCGGTACGGATCAAACGTTCTGCGCCGGGTCCGATACCATGCCCGAGACCTCGGCTGATGATTTGATCCGGTTCACCAAACCGATTGAATTTCAGCCGCTCCGAGTTCTCTAGGTCCCACTCGAGGCCTCCTTCGTTCCCGAATATGCGCAGGCGCAACCCACCCCGGTTTCCGGGGGCAAGGCGTGTTGCCATCAAGGTTCCGGGGACTTCATTTTGGTAACGGGTGAACATGAACACCGTGTCTTCCAAAGGCTTTGGCGCGCCGCAGACATGAAACTCGGCCCGCAGGTCGGTCAAGGGCAGGCCGGAAACAAAACTGGCGAGATGCGCGGCATGGGTGCCGATATCGCCGACACAGCTGGTTGGACCAGAAATCTTGGGGTCCAGCCGCCACTTTACATGAGGCGCATCGGCCACATCTTCGGGCGTCATCCAGTCTTGCATGAACTCGACATGGATCTGGTTGATTTTGCCGATGCCCCCGTCGGCCACGATCTGCTTGGCCTGCCGTATCACCGGAAAACATGACATCACATAACCGACAGCAAAGATGTGTCCCGTGCGCGCGGTAATCTCCTCAAGCCCTTCGGCCTCGGCCACTTCGTTGGTCAGGGGCTTGTCGCACAACACGTCAATGCCCGCTTCCAGAAACGCTTTGGCCACGCCGAAATGAACGTGGTTTGGGGTCGTGATCATGACGGCATCTACGCCATCTGGGCGCGCCGCCTCGGCCTGTGCCATCTCCTCGAACGACGCGTAGCACCGGTCGGCCGGCAGGAACCACTCGACCCCGCGCGCCTTGCTGCGCTCGGTATCTGAACTGAGCGCGCCTGCGGCGACCTCCCACCGGTCGGTCATGCGCGCAGCCGTTGCTTGCGTGTCCGAGATCCGTCCTCCACCAACAACGCCCAGCCGCAAACGGCGAGACAACCGGGGGAAAGGGCCGTCGAACTTCAGGTCTTCGGGTAAAAGTCTCTCAGCCATTCTCAACCTCCGCTTCCGGGACCCGTACGCCCTCGGGCAGTATCTCCACCGCCATGAAGATACCGGGGGTGATCGTCTCGTATTGATGCCAGGGATAATTGCCTTCGGCGTCATACATTGGTTTGTGGGTCGTGCCCGGGGCCATGAATTCTTCGAGATACAGGGTCTCGACATCCCGTTCGCGACATTGCTGCATTTTGCCGAAGCCAACGATCTGCGTATGCACTTCGCGAAACCCTGGTACCGGGCAGAACGGATGATCCTTATGCAATCCGACATTCAAAGGGACCGAGCCGGAATGGTACATGGTCAGTCCAACGTTACCCACGAAGACCTTCGGCGACATGTAGTGGCTGACGCCACGCAGACGCTCCTCTTGGCGAACATCAAAAGCAGATGGCCATGTATCTTTCACCCATGCGAACAACTCGTTGTCATTGGAATGGGCGTCGAAACCGTGGACAATGACTGCACGTTCCACGCCGCTAAGCGTGCTGTCTTGCACGATCACAGAGGAAAGCGGTGCAATGGTCTGATCCTCGACAGAGAGATTTCGCCCCCCAAGGTTAAGGACGATGGCGCGACCCTCGATAGAAAATCTGCGCTCGTCAGTTATGTGCTGGACACCAAAGAATGGCTGGGCAAAGTCGAGTGTCTCAATCGGCATGGACCAGCTACTTCCTCTCATCGTTAAGGAAATCGACCGGCAAAGGCTCCGGAGCCGCGCAACGGCTTTCTATCGTCTGATAGGCACCGAATTTCGGTGCCCGCTCAATTGCGTCCATGACCTCGAAAACGTGGTAAGCAAGCGCTCCACTTGCACGGGGTTGGCGTCCTTCTTGTGCCGCCAGGGCGAGGTCCAAAAGACCGAGCCCGCGGCTATCTTCGTTAAACCCATGTCTGTTTTCAACAACCTGCCAGTCTTCACGACCGGTTGGACGGGGCTGATGAGACCAGCGTGAGGTCTCCCGCGTTTTCAGCCAGACATCCCCCTGAAACATGTTGGCGCCATGAACCGGGTCAGGGTCAGGGATACTGATGGTGCCGTTTTCACCATAGATCTCGAACCGCGGAGTTTCGCTGTCCCAGACGTCGAAGCTCATGGTCATCGACCCTATTGCTCCGGAAGAGAACTGCAGCAGGCTTAGGGAGTGCGTGTCCACCTCGACATTCATCCATTCGCCGTTGCGAGGGCCGTTTTCGATCATCCTTTTGTCAAACGTGCGCCGAGCCATTCCGGCAACGCGGTCAACGGGACCAAGGCAGTAGATCATAGCGGTCAGGTAGTACGGCCCAAGGTCCAGCAATGGCCCACCACCCGCCATATAGTAGAAATCCGGGTTGGGGTGGTGGCGCTCCGTCCCGTGGGTCCCGACATGGGCAAAAATCCCTGTTGGTTTCCCGATAGCGCCTTCATCGATCAAGCGCCGAACGGTCTGCCAACGACCGCCCAGAAACGTGTCGGGTGCGCAACCGACCAGTAGCCCCTTTTCAGTGGCAGTGTGCAGGATCGCCTTTCCGTCCGTTCGATTCATAACCAGCGGCTTCTCGGAATAGACGTGCTTGCCGGCCTCCAACGCGCGCAAACTGATTTCCGCATGCGCCGCCGGAATTGTCAGATTCAGAACGCAGTCAATCGTCGGATCGTCAAACACTTCATCTGGTGTGCAGGCCTGGGCGACACCGTATTGATCCGCTTTGGCGCGGCTTTCCGAAGGATCAAGGCTTGCACAAGCCACGACCTCGACGTTTGAGAATTTGGATAGCGTTTTTAGATAGATATCGCTGATACGACCACAACCGATAAGGCCGACCCGGAAGGATTTCGATGTCTCACGTGTCATCATTCCTGTCTTCGTAGAGAGGTAAGTAATTCGGGGGCATGGGCCCTTTGTTGCGGCCACCCTGGTTCATCTGCTCCCAAGCGTGGGCGAGTATTCCGACCGAGCGGGACAGGCAGAACAGCCCCCGCGACAAGGGCGCGGGAAAGCCAAGTTCGCAGAAGATCACAGCTGTCGCGCCATCAATATTCATGGCAATTGGCCGACCGCCGCGTTGACGGCCGAGTTCAGCCTGAACCTCTTCTCCGATATCAGCAAAGCGACCCGAAACAGTGCCTTCATCTGCCGCATCACGAACAAGTTGCATCAGCCGGGGCGCGCGCGGGTCGACGGGCTTGTGAAAACGGTGGCCAAAGCCCGAGACGATCTTGCCGTACGTCTCGCGCCAGCTGTCCAGACCGTCCTGAACAGCATTAATCAGCGATGCCCCAGCATTCACGCGTTCCGAGATATCATAGTACAGCTCGGCGCATTGTTCGCCTGCTCCGCCATGCACATCGCCCAGCATGTTCACCGCAGTCGCCATCGCATTATTGAGACCTACCCCGCAGGTGGCAGCCATGCGCGCCGCCGCGATTGAGGGGGCCTGTGGGCCGTGATCCACGCCTGCGACCAAAGCGGCTTCGAACAGACGCGCTTGTGCGTCGCTGGGCAGATCGCCCCGCACCATCAGCCAGATCATCTGCGGGAAAGAAACGTTCCCGATCAGATCCTCTATTGCGTTGCCACGAAACGCGATCTTGCCGGGTTTCATGTCAATGATGGATGTGCGCCACCATTGGCGGATTGCTTGTTCGTCGTTTGTCATACCGTTGCACCTCTAAACTCGCGCATGCGCTGCTGACGAAGTGAATCGAAAACGTTTTGAAGGCGACTGATTGAGGCGGTGCAGCCGGTGAAGATTTCAAAAGACGCTGCAGCCTGATGAACCGCCATTCCAGCACCATTCATCACTTTCAACCCAGTTGCGCGGGCCCTGCTCAGTAGGTGTGTCTCAAGCGGGAAATATACGATGTCTGCCACCCATGCATCGGGCCGCAACAGGGATGGTTCAATGACTGTTCCGGGGTACTTGTCCATTCCAAGTGGTGTTGCGTTGACCACTCCGTCCACAAGTTCGATCCGATCCAACGAAATCGAAGGGGAACCCTGAATCTTTGCGTAAGGGCGCAAGACCTCTAGTCGACTGACCAGCGCCTGCGCTCGGCGGAGGTCAGGATCAATAATCTCCAGGTCTCGAACACCTGAATCAAGCAAAGCCAAAGAGACTGCACTGCCCGCGCCACCAGCACCAAACATGAGAACCGTTTCAGTCTTCGATGATCCCAAAGAATCTCCGAAGGCACTGTGGAAACCTATGTAGTCGGTGTTGTGGCCAACCATTCGGTCGTCACAAAAAACCACCGCGTTGACAGCTTGAAGCTCCTCAGCAGTCTTGGAAAGCTCATCAAGATGATCAATGACTGATGCTTTGTAGGGATGCGTCACGTTGACCGCCGCGCAGCCTAATTCAACGGAATAATGCAGTAAATCAGCGACCGACATTCCACGAAATGGCTCTTTTGCAGTGTCGATCCTACCGTAGCTCAGATCGATACCCTGCGCCCGACCTTCTGCCTCGTGCATCTCAGGCGTCATGGAGCCAGCAATACCTTGGCCGATTAGTGCCGCCTTCATTTCAGGTTGTTCCTTCCGCCATGTGGTGTCGCGCTTGGGCCGCCAATCGGAACGCAGCATTGCGCGCGCCATAGCCGGAATAGCCAGATCGGCGCTCAACAATTTCAAAGAAGAAGCCGTTAAAGATAGGTCGGCTGTAGATCTGAAAATACTCGGAACCCGCTGCGCGGTCGTAGAGAATGTTATCCCTGCGCATTTGGGCGATCAGGTCTTCACTTAACCCGAATGTCGCTTGCAGATCAGCGTAGTAGTTTTCTGGGATGGACAGGCTGGGAAAGCCGGACTTCCGCAATTGGGCTGAGGTTTCAAATATGTCGTCCGACTGGAAGGCTATGTGCTGAACACCGGCACCAAAACCGTCTTCAAGGAATGAAGCCGCCAGTGTTCGACGCCCAACTGCACCATTCAGGTTTAAACGCACTTCGCCCTCGGGGCTCTCGATGGCTTGGCTTTGCACAACACCTGAAGGGTCGGCAACGTTCACGATCGGAGATTTTGCCATCTCAAAAGTCGAAATGTAATAGAGCAGCCAGCTTTGCATCTCATCGTTACGCATCGTCTGCGCCAGATGGTCGATGCGGCGCAGACCAGCAGGCTGGATCGCTTTGGTCTTGGCGACTGGCTCGAACTCGATGTCCCAAACCCGATGCAGATCGGATTTCTCATCTATGAAATGGACAACATTGCCACCAACACCTCGGATGGCCGGGATGTCCAGTTCCCCAGTCCCTACCGGCTGTGAGAAATTCGGCGCGCCCAACGCGGTCGCTCGCTGAACCGTCTGATCCGCATCTTTGACACGCAACCCCATGTCACACACGGAGGGGCCGTGACCCAGGAACGCCGAATGGGCGAAACCTTCCTTTTCGGTATTTACAACGATGTTTATCGCGCCCTGCCGCCACAGCTCGACGGACTTGGTTACGTGTTTTCGCTCCATTCGAAAACACATTGCTGACAGCATATCTGCCAGCTGCGCGCCGCTTGTTTCGTCGGCTGTAAATTCGACGAATTCGAAGCCTGACGCATAGACGCGTTCCGGCAGGTCCGGGATGCCGAAATCTGTTCCCGGTTCGGTCCGGGAAACCTCATCTAACAGGTTCACCAGCGACCTGTAGCTGTCTCGGGCCAGTGTCAGGCCACCGGGTTGAGGAGCTGCTTCATTGACACGCGCAATAGACCAAGGCCCCTTGTACCCAGCGCGGGACAACACCCGCACAAAGCCCGCAAGGTTCAGCGACCCAAGCCCCGGCAGAAGCCCAAAGTGCCGTTTGAGCCTGCGAATATCCATCTCAAGTCGGGGTGCATCGGATAGCTGCACATGGAACAGCCGATCTCCGGGAATGTCCCGAAGGCGGGCTGGTTTGGACCCGTCGGCAAGCGAGAAGAAGGAATTCAAGGCCAACCCCAAATAAGGGCTGTCGATAGCTTCAACGACGCCTAACGCCTGTTCATCCGAGTGAATAAGATCCGACCATGGCAAGCCCATATAGGCCAGACGCAACCCCAATGCCTTTGCTATTTCGGCCGCCTCGCCAAGATCTGCGATTACCTGTTCTTCGGTCGCAGCGGCATCGACCTCGAATGCGGACCCGATTAGCAGCAGATCCGTACCCAATTCGCTCATCAGGTCGAGTTTGCGCTTCAGTCGATCAAAGGCGCGCTCCCGTCCGCCGCCAGACTGACCTTCAAGGTTATGGAAAGGTTGCAGCAGGCAAATCTTCAGGCCGAGATCTGATGCAATGTTCCGAATTTGCGATGGCGGCCCGTCAAAAGCGGTCAAGTCCGGTTCGTGTAATTCGACACCCCCGAATCCCGCGTCAGCGATAGTGCTTAGTTTTTCGGCCAGATCACCGGGGATCGACGTTGTCGAAACCGAGAGGCACATTATCCCTGATATCCAAACATACGCGGCAACCACAGGACCAAATCAGGCATCAGTATCATGATCACCAGGGCGAAGATGAGAACCGCGAGGAAGGCCCAGATTTCCGAGATGATTTCGCGTAGCGGAATGTCCGTCACGGCGTTGATCACAAAGAGCAGAATGCCATAGGGCGGCGTGATCAGACCGATCATCGAGTTCACGACGACCAGCACCCCGAAATGCACCAGATCAATCCCAAGCGCCTCGCAGGTTGGAATGAACAGGGGCACAATCACCAGGATGATCGTTGTTGCGTCTAACACGCATCCCAGCGCGAGGATCAGCAGGTTTACGAGGATCAGGAACACAATCGGGCTAACATCGGAACCCTCCAGCAGCGCCGAGATAGACTGCGGTATTTGTTCCTGGATGACGATGAAGTTCAGAATGAACGCGCCACCAATGACAACCCCGACGGCTGCGGAAGAGCGCGCACTATCGACGAACACCTGATAAAGGCCGCGGAAGGTCAGCGCTCGGTAGAACAACGCTGCCAGTAGCAGGGCGTAGAATGCAGCTACGGCGGCAGCTTCAGTCGGAGTGGTGACGCCCCCATATATGCCGTAGAGCAGGATTGCGGGCATCAGCAGTGCCGGAAATGCGTTGGCGGTTTTAGCCGGCAACTCGCGCAGTGGAACAGGTTCTTCCAATGCAAAGTTCCGCTTTCCGGCCAGATAATAGTTCATCGCCATGAGGACGACGCCCATGATCAGGCCCGGCAGAATACCGGCTAGGAACAGCGACCCGATGGAGGCCTTGGAAACGAGCGCGTACAAAACCATTGGGATAGAGGGCGGAATAATAGGGCCGATCGTTGCCGACGCCGCCGTGATTGCAGCTGCGTAGCCTCGGCTGTAGCGGCCATCCTTGGTCATCATTTCAATGATGATCTTCCCGATCCCAGCAGCATCCGCGACGGCCGAGCCGGACATACCCGAAAAGATCAGTGACGCTACCACGTTTACGTGCCCGAGGCCGCCCTTGAAACGACCGACAGCAGCGACGCAGAAGTTCAAAAGACGGTCCGTGATCGATCCAGCGTTCATGATATTCGCGGCGACGATGAACAAAGGCACGGCAAGCAGGATCGTGCTTTTGTAAAAACCTTGCAGGATCTTCTCGCCCGCGAGGGCGACGTCCAGTCCGGCCGTGCCCAGGTACACTAATGAGGCCAGGAGGATGGAATAGCCGATAGGTGTCCCGATGCCTGCCAGAAGAAAGAGAGCGAGCAGGCAGGAAAGAAGTTCAAAACTCATTTCTTAACTTCCTCATCCTTTTCGACGTCGACACGGGGATGATCGTCAACCACGTTGTACCCAACGACCAGTTCCAACTCTGTCTTTGGTGGGCCATTGCGCATGACGTCGAAGAATAGCCACGCGTAGCGCGCTGCGACGACCAGCATGAATACCGCGTAAATCGAGAATACTGTGCGCAGCGGAATCTTCTCACCGGAGAACGGATTGCGGACAGTCGATGTCTTGCGGATTTTCATCCAGTCGATGTAGTCCCACGTCGGAAGGAAGCTGTAGAGCATACCGACTACGATCGCTGCGGCCGCCAGCATCGCAAAGACCTGCCGTACGCGCATCGGCACCGAAAGATAGATGATGTCGAACTTCACGTGATCCCGTTCGCGCACGATGAAAGCGCAGCTGAAGAAAATCACCCAGACCCAAAGAATGCCGATCAATTCCAGCGTCCAGCCTGCTGGGGTGAAGAAGTACCGTAGTAGAATTTGGAGAAGGAAGATAAGGAAGATTGCCGCCAGCATCCCGCCGGCAATCGCTTCGGTCAGTCGGGAGAACCCCTTCATAAAGGCCTTCATTATGGTTCTCCCTCCCCTGTCTTACTGGGTTCAGTTGCCCAGAGCGTTGATCTGATCCAGAACGCCTTCGGGCCATGAGCCAGCGAATTCGCTGTCCAGATACATAGACTGTACCTGATCGCGGAACGCAGCGAGATCGGGTTCGTAAATCTCCATGCCCTGCTCTTTCAGGAAGCTGACAAGATCCTCTTCTTTCTGAAGCTGCTTCTGGCGGCCTGATTCAGCTGCTGCGTCCGCAGCTTCCTGAACCTTGGCTTGCTGTTCCGGTGTCAGCCCGTCCCAAACCTCTTTGCCGATGGCGATATAGTTCAGGTCGACCAGATGCGATGTCAGGACGATCTGATTGGTCACTTCATAGAACTTGGCGTCGACGACGGTCGGCAACGGGTTATCCTGCCCGTCAACGGCACCGGTCGACAGCGCGGTATAGACTTCGGAGAAGGCCATCGGTGTCGGCGCGGCACCCAGCGCCTTGCCAAGGAACTGCCATGCGTCGGTGCCCGGCATCCGCAGATTCACGCCTTCCAAATCTGCGGGTGTCGTGACTGTCAGCTCATCCTTGGGCTGGCGCAGGTTCACCTGACGACGGCCCAGATACATGACCGACAGCAGTTTGACGCCTAATTCTTCTTCGGCCTTCTGCTTAAAGGCATCCATCAAGGGATCGTTGAAGACAGCCACCTGATGCGCGGCGTCCTGGTGGACATAACCTGCGGTAAAGATCGAAAACTCGGGGAAGAACTGTGCCAGTTCCTGCGCCGAGGTGATCGACATTTCCAGGTTACCCCGGCTGATGGCATCCAACTCGGTGCCTTGGGCAAAGATGGTTCCATTATAGCTGGGCTCGTAGCTTGCAAAATCAGCGACCATCGGCGCGAAAACCTCGGCCATAGCGACCGAGCGCTGGTCGGTCTCCGATCCTGATGTTGCGAGGCGAAGTTGCACTTTGTCTTCCGCCAGCGCACCGCTTGTCGCGCCAAACAGAACACCGGTTGCAACAAGGGCTGATACAGCAGCCCGGCGGGTAAGTTTGGTAATCACTTTGCTCCTCCCTGAGACATCATGATGCTTCTTTTTTGCGATTCAGAGTTTTGCCCTATTTTGGAAATTTTGCAAGATTTTTTGCAAAATATCTGATATTTTATACTACTGTCATATCTACCATTGGTGTTTTTTGTAAGTTTTTGATCCTGACCGTTTCACCTGTTCTGCAGGAATTCTGAATAGCTTCAATAACTTGAAGCGTTCTGAAACCTTCCCATCCAGACACAATCGGCACTGCTTCGTGCCGGGCTACTTCAATAAAGTGCCTGAGCTGATTGACCAAAGGGTCAGACGCACCCTTCTTCAGCGCGGTCGATGAGATAGGCGTCCACCAGTCCCGTTGCTCACTCTGGTAACTCCACAGGCGAAGATCGGGAACGGACAACGAACCATGAGAGCCACCGATCATATAGCTACTCTCTGTGGTCGAAGGATAGATTGGATATTCCTGAGACGTCATCTCCCAGCTCCATGGAGCAACGATGCTGTCGGACACACTTATGGTCCCTATCGCCCCGCTTTCAAATGTCAACAGCGCACCAGCAACATCTTCGTTGTCGTAGCCCCGCTGCGATGCAGCCGACTGAGCCTGTACGGTCACAACTTCTCCGGCCAGGTACCTCAGCAGATCCACATCGTGGACAAGATTGACCGAGATGGGCCCTGCACCGGGTTTCTTTCTCCAGGGCGCAGTATCAAAATACTCGTCTGGCTTATAGAACCAGCAATTCGCATGGACAGCGCGCACATTTCCAATCTTTCCATCGACAATTGCTTCCTTAGCCGACCTGATCAGAGGATTGTGTCTGCGATGATGACCGACCATCAGTGGCACATTGGCCTTCTCCGCAGCTTGAACAAGCTCAAGTGCAGCGGTGGCTTCTACGGCGATCGGTTTTTCGACAAGAACAGGACAACCGTGTCGAACACACGTGAGGCCTTGTTCAACATGAAGCGTGGTCGGGGTCGCAAGAACAGCTCCGTCTGGCGTCTGATTTGCAAACATTTTCTCGAGGGTCTCGTAACATGCGACCCCGTGCTCAACGGCGTAAGCACGACCTTCATCACTGGGGTCGACTACCGCAACGAGATCAACATGGCGCAACGCTCGGATAGCGTCTGCGTGGCGGCGTCCAACAAGACCAATGCCGACAATGGCAATGCGAAAGTTCTTAGACACTTTGCTTCCTTCCGGAGGGTCCGGAAAATCCCGAAACCGTTGATTGCGATCAGGCTGCCTTGCCCAATTTGGCCACGACCGTATTGGGGTTTTCGCGATTCCGCAATAATGTATGATATTATTATTTATACCATACATCAGTTTGGATTGCTGATGTCTCAAAAAAATGCTAATTGAACGAGGAAACTAAAAATATCGGGTGAAACGCATGGCGAAACAGCCGTCTACGATAGGTGCAAGCACCTATCAGCGCATCAAGCGGGACATCATCTTCGGGGAGCTGCAGCCCGGCTCCAAACTGAAGCTGGACGCCTTGAAGGAACGCTATTCGGCAAGCCTTTCGACACTTCGTGAAACGCTGAACAGGCTCGCCAGCGACGGATTTGTCGAAGCTCCTGAGCAACGGGGTTTCCTGGTCACGCCAGTTTCACGAGAAGACCTGACCGAGATTTCAGAACTGCGCGTTCTGCTGGAATGCCACGCGTTGGAGTTGTCCATTGCGAATGGCGACACGGACTGGGAAGGCAACCTGGTCGCTGCGCATCATAAGCTGCATTTGATGGAGCAACGGCTTCTCAAGGGTGATGACTCTGAAAAGGAAACCTGGAAGAGGTACGATTCAGAGTTTCATCAAGCGATGATTGCAGCCTGTAATTCCAAGAACCTCTTATCCCTTCACTCAATCATTTATGACAAGTACCTTCGTTATCAGATGCTCGTACTGACCTACCGAGGTGAGGTTGCAGCCCAAGAACACAAACGAATGTTCGATGCCGCGTTGGCCAAAGACGCTGATACAGCCAAGAAACTGTTGGAAGATCACATCAGAAATGGCCTCGCCCACACGTTGGAGGCTATGTAAGGCGGCATGCTGATTGTGTGCCTCGACGTCTTCAGGTCGATTTGGCAGGGAATACCTCAAGATTCCACATCTAAATCGAGAAGTTTGTGAGCGCCCCATACCGGACCTTTCTCGTCGCATAAACAAATAGACGTCTCAGCTTTCGAAACATCCAATCCGACAAAACACTGTTCCATTTTACTCTCCTGTCTTTGTTCCGATGCCATCATGCACCGGCCAAGAGAGCTGCTGGTCAATTACTCAGAGTCTCGTCCATGCGCCAAGAGTTCGGCGTTGGGCGTTTCTTCAATTGCGATCTTACTGCGATCATCGGTGAATACCTCACGACCCACCTGATGAGAGCGGCATGGTCCACCTGAACGCCGCGTTCCGCCAGGATTTCTTCTAAGTCCCGATACGACACCGTGTAACGCAGGTAGAAGTACACAGCGTACAAAACTGCATCCTTGAGAAATGACAGCCGTTCAATGAGATCATGCTCAAACAACCTGTTCAAAACTATCCGACGAGTACAAACCGAGGATCACGCACGCGCGTCAACCAGACCCCAGAGGTTGCGACACATCTTTTTTGGGTGCCAAGCCAGAGCTGTTGGCATATATTGTAGTTTATGCAAGTCGCTAACACTACATATGCCTCAAATCACAACCGACTGATCTTCGACTGTAAACATCGCAACGATGCTTGTGCACTAGGTAAGTTTGACGTTCGGCGGGTCGGCGGGGTAAGCGCGACGCTCCCGGCGCCGCCTGTTTTCGACAGAACGGAGATACATGCCTAAGCAGATTATGTCCATAATCGATATGTTGAGAAACTTTATACTTGGCTTGACAGCAAGCTTTGATATGCCGGTTACCCCGTTCACGCCATGGCCCGCGCCCTCCGGTTCAGCTTGGACAGTGGATTTACCCGACAATGTCACTCAAGGCCCCTACCCTTTGCGCGGCAAAACAAAAAAGGCGCCGAAACCTTTCCGACGCCTTCACCTGACTTGCTAGTTCGTGATCTTACCCGTGGGTAAGATCATCTTCCTCGGGAAGCGCATCGAGCAGCGCGGCAATTGCTGCCTCCAGTTTGCTTCGATCAACGCGGGTAAAATCCAGATCATACCGCACCTCGATCCTTCCACTAGAAGCAGCACATTTCGCGATCCCTGCCCTGCCCGAAACCTGAAAAGTTGTTTTCGCGCGGCGTGGTTTACCTGCACTGGCGGCCTCCGTCTTCTTCGAGGACACAGCTTCTGGCTCACCTAGAAATGACCTCAGAATTGCGACTTCACGCGCGCCATCCCGATCAGGCTCACTCTTCAGTGCCTCGCTTACCTGGCGAACCAGACCTGGCGTCGCGTCAAATTTGCGCTTTAGCTCAACACCCACGTTTCGCGGAATGTCGTTCGGGTGGGTCAGAACTTTGTCCAACATCAGCAGCAAACTGGCAAAAGACCGGATATAGCTGCGCTTTGTGTAGCTGGCAGATTTGAACAGCGTGGACACCGCCTTGTCGACATCGGGACAGTCATTCGCAGGGTCTTCGGAATATGCACGGGCGAGGGCACCCATTTCCGCAAATGAGATATCCTTTCGGATCAGGTTCTCGTCGACCATACGCCGATAACTGTTGTCCAGATCACCCGCATCAGAAATCCCCGCTGGAATTCTGGCGTAGGTTTCATCACCGGTCTCATCGTACAAGGCTCGATAGGCAGACAAACGGCGCATACCCTGGATCAATTCATACAGCCCGTCCGACCTGCGCTCCAGGCGGATCGGGTTGGACAAGCCGACCTCCCTAATAGAGTCCTTAAGTTCATCCAGTTCTGGATCGGGACCGGGTTTGCGATCTCGTGTCAGCTTTTCCGTTACAACGTCGTTTAGCACCACTCGTTCTGTCACCAAACCTTCGGCTCTCAGCCGAACCAGTTCGTGTGCAAGACGATCGTTTTCTGCGCGAATGGATTGTTCCGTCGATTGCTGATCACGCAAAGCGTCGGCATTTTCCGAAATTGCAGCGGCCATTGGGCCACGTCGTTTTTCGAAAACTTTATCCGGCACCTTACCAACAGGAATGTCATCCATAGCCGGTAGATCAATATCGAACATTCTCCGCTTGCGGCTCATGCGTCATCCTCCACCTTGTCCCAGGCCGATAGCATTACGCCCCGGAATTCCTCATACACATTGTCGAAAGTTGAGCGGGCGCGCCGCCAGGTTTCGCGGGTCATTTCGCGGTAATCCATTTCGTAGACCGAGCTCAGAAAACGTCCAGACTGCTCCACCGCACGGGTCATTTCCACCGGGTGCTGTGCGACGTGCTCGCCAAATACCTTCTTAAAGGCATCAAACATCGCCAGATGCAGCGCATTGCCCGGTTCATACCGCGTCAACAGGAACCGCAACTCACAGAAGGTTTTGGGCAACCCAATCTTACCCGTGGGTAAGGTCTTGTCGAACCCATAAGCCAGGTCTTCCAACGCTTCTGCCAATTGGCCGATGAACGATGTGGTCGAGTCATATTCCCAATAGCCAGGGCCCGAAGGGATATAAAGCATGTCTGCGGCAAAGACCGCGTTCATAGACTGGTACCCGATTGCGGGCGGACAATCGAACAGGATAAGGTCATAGGCGTCATCCGGAATCTGATCCAGATACCGGGACACCGCCGCAAAGAAGGACCATTCGGGATTCAGGTGCCGGTACTGGGCCGACGCAAATTCAACAAAGGCTGCGTTCGCACAGGAAGGTATCGCATCGATCGTCGACCAGGAGGTCTTCTTGATGAAATCAGCAATTCGCAGATCGCCCAGGCCCATATCTGTTATCGCGGGCGGCAACTCCCGGCGGGGCAGGGCGGTTCCCGATTCTGCAGCGGCGGGGCGGTTATTCATGCGTTCTGTTTCACGAATGAGGTCACGCGCCATGATCCCCCAGACCGTATAATCTTCGGCCACATCCGTCAGCCCCATCGAATGGCTTAGTGTTGCCTGAGGGTCGAAATCCACCACAAGGACCCGATACCCATCCAGGGCGGCTGCATGGGCAAGATGCAGCGCCACGGTCGACTTTCCCGCGCCACCCTTGAAGTTTGCGACAGCCGCACGAATGGCGCGCTTGCCTTCAGGGCGAGGGGGCATCAGTGACTTGCGATTAATCTTGAGCCGTCGCCGAAGTTCGTTCACCTCTTCCAGGCTGAACCAGCGCTGACGCCCGTCGGGCTCAACTTCTCCACCAGGTAGGGAAGGATCGGCTGCAAGCTTTCCGCGAAAGGTTGACTGATTCACCCGGAAGATCAGTTCGGACACTTCCCAGCTGGAAAACCGGCGGAGCGTTTTCTCCATCTCAGGGCTAAAGGTCTGCTGGCGAATCCACCCCTGCAACTTGAGGGACTGATTGCGCAATGCGTTCAGGTCTTCGTGCGTGTACATGCCTCGGGTCTCTTAGTTTGGAACGTAAATTTCTGCTCGTTTCTTATTTACGCTTGATTTGCACTTTAAGCAAAAGAAATTATGATGAGAGTACGATCTTACCCACGGGTAAGAAAACAAGGCGCAAAAACACCCGAAGCGATTCGACCGCCCCAGGTGGAACAAAACGATCAAGACAGCCCTATCCAGCCAGTATTTAGGGGGACGGACCGAAGGAAATAACCACATATAGGGGGACACAAAGACCCAATAAGGGGACACACAGAATGACCCCCATCACCAATATTTCACCAAATTTCTTTTCGTTTTTTGAGTTTGATCTGCGCAAGATCACGCGATGTTCCAGTCTTGGCTTGACAGAATCGAAGCTTTGGACGCTAATTAGGCCAAGATGACGAAAAGCGTTGGCAAACGGCGCGAGATTGGCGGGACACACCCGCCAGAGGCAGACTGAGCGGTGAGAACGGATATGCAGCTTGCGAAACCGGTCGGGCGAAATGCGCCGGCTTTGAAATATGATATACTATCTGCTCTGACCGTTCATGCGCTGTCAGGCGACAAGCACCGACAACGAAGTATTTTGCGCATCATTGCGTTGATTACGACCCGGTATAACTGGCGCAACAACGAATTATCCATTGGGCGGGAAGAAATTTCGCGCCTGTGGGCAGTGAACGAAAGAACCGTAAAGCGCGAAATGTCCAGATTTCGCACATTAGGTTGGGTAACGGTAAAACGGCCCTCAGCGCGGGGTCGTGTAGCCGTGTACGAGATCGATCTGAAACAAATCCTGATTGACACCGAAGAGGTGTGGTCTGTTATCGGATCGGACTTTCAAGCCCGGATGACTGACGTGCCGGAACCCGAAACGAATGTCGTACCCTTTGCAACCAAACCCAGTGCCCCTGACAGCCCAGCTGGGGATGTGTGGTCGCAGGTACAGGCGATTCTACACGGTCGCGATCCGGAACTGTGGGCAAGCTGGTTTCAACATCTGTCCGAAGCTGAAAGGGCAGGGGGGCGTGTTGTCCTTATCGCACCGTCACGATTCATGGCCGATTATATTTCGCAGAAGTGGTCGGCGCGACTTCTGGCCGCCTACAGCCGTATTGATCCCAGCATCAGGACGGTTCGCGTGGACGCAGCTGAGTAACTGTCTTCGGCCTTGTTGCCCAATTGTCGAACGTACGTGATCTCATGTTCGGTCCCATCGAGTAGTTTCCGAACAGTCTTCAAGAAGATCAGCAAAGGTCAATTCACGCCCATATTCCGTCTTTTTCAGCAGTTCAGCCAACTGGCTGGACAATCGTCCCTCCAGCTTCATGTATGCAGATCTCAGAGAAGTTTGCGAAAGAACCTAACTCGACGGTATTGCCAAGTTGTTCACGTTGAATGATCCAGCTATGTCGCGCCAATGAACATCCCAACGATCATGCCACTCCTGAAAAGTTTTCGCTTTTCTCGTGAGATCATTGCCTACGCGGTCTGGGCTTACCATCGCTTTGGGTTGAGCACAGCTGACGTTGAGGATCTGTTGGCTGCTCGGGCCGGTTGCCAAGTTTGGCGAACCCAGGGTCGTCATCACCGACAAATTGCGCAGCTATATCAAGCCGATCAAAATACTTGCACCAGAGGTTGACCATCATGCCCACAAAGGTCTGAATAACGCCATCGAAGTGTCGCACCGACCAACCCGCAAACGAGAAAAGATCATGGGCCGGTTCAAGTCTGACCTAAAGGCTCAGAGATTTCTGTCTGCGCATGACAAAATCAACCTGGTCTTCCGCCCCAGCCGCTATCAACTCACCGCAAACTCTTACCGCCACGCTCGTTCCGACGCGTTCAACCTCTGGGACGAGTACACTGCGGAAATGACCGCTTGATCCTGTCTTCGCCAATACCTCACATGCTCAGGTCATCAACTTGGCAATACCTGTCATTCTGCTCGGCTTCCTGTTTTAGTAGGCGCTAACTTTTCATTAGACCACTATGCAACCACTGACTTTCTCAAAACCAGAAAGGTCATCATCCCAATCGGTGGTAGGGCTCTTTGCTCTTCGACAGTTAGCGCTTGCTCTTGTAATACCGTGTCGATTTCGAAGTCAGAGTGCCAACCGATTGTGTTAGCAATTGGCGCAAACGCGCGTTCCAAGGTTGCCAGCAGACCTCGCTCTCGTTTGAAATGGTTCGTAATCACCACACTGCCGCCGGGTTTACAGACCCTCACAATTTCCGCCATTACCTTTTCCGGTTCTGGAACGACGGACAGCACATGCATCGCTGCAACCGTATCGAAATGGTTGTCTGGGAAATCAAGCGCGCGGGCATCCATTTGCCTTAGCTCCGCAACGTGGCTCAGGGATAAATCTCTTACCTTGCCGCGTGCTTTTTGCAGCATGTCCTCGCTGAAGTCGATTCCGGTCACCTGAGTCCTGGGTCCGTAATGTTCCAGTGACAGCCCGGTGCCCACGCCAACCTCCAGAACCTTGCCAGAACGTCTGTTGATATAGTCAACCGCATGCTGCCGCCCGACATTGGTGACGGCCCCAAACGTCTTGTCATAGACGGGTGCCCAGCGAGCGTAAGAGGTTTGAACGGCTTTGATGTCCATATCGTATCCTTAACGGTTAGAACGTGCTTCCCTGTCAATCCACGCCCAGGCGACCATTCCCACATATCCGACACAAAGCGCGATCAGCGTGGCCCAGGCAAAGGTCAGCAGCGCGGCGCCAACAACAGCGACACCGATGAGAAAAAACTTCGCGTTCTCGCGTGAAATCCGCGTGGTTTTAAAAGACCAGGTCGGTATGCGACTGATAAGCAAAAGACCAATGATCACGATGAAGAGGCAAATCAATATACTGGGCAGCGCGGGCGCATCCGCGAAAGCGAAGGACAGATACATTGGCAACATGACCAGCAGCGCCCCTGCAGGGGCTGGAACCCCCTCGAAATAAGCGCTGTCATGTTCGCAGGTCTCGGACTTGCTGCCCACATTGAACCGAGCAAGGCGCATAACGCAGCACACCGCAAAAAACAGCACGGCGAGCCATGCAGCACTGGGTACATCCTGCAAAGCCCAGAAATAGAGAACAAGCGGCGGGGCAACGCCGAAGTTCAAGAAATCCGCGAGCGAATCCAGTTCTGCCCCGATTTTGCTGTCACTGCTGAGCAAGCGCGCAATGCGCCCATCCAACCCATCCAGCACACAAGCGGCTATAATCAACTGCACCGCAAGCTCGTAGTTTCCCTGAACGCCAAATCTGATTGCCGACAGGCCCGCGCAAATGGCTGTTATTGTCAGTGCATTGGGCAGCAAATGAATCAGCGCAAACCCGGTCTCTTCCTGTTCGGATGGTTCTGTCACTGATCCAGCCACCTACTTTTCATTGGGTGTGTGCAAACTGGCAAGGATGGTTTCGCCGGCAATCATCGTTTGCCCGACACGCACCTGCGGCTCCACGCCATCTGGAAGATAAACATCCAGCCGGGATCCGAAACGGATCAATCCAAATCGCTCTCCGGTTTGAAGCGCGTTGCCAGATTTCACAAAGCAGACGATCCGTCTGGCCACTAGGCCGGCAATCTGGACCACGGCCAGGTCCTGACCATTCCTCATTCGAATACGCAGGCTGTTGCGCTCGTTATCGGCACTGGCCTTATCTAGGGATGCGTTGAAAAACTTGCCGGGGCGGTAGGCAACGGCGGTGATCTCACCTTCAATGGGCGCGCGGTTCACATGGCAATTAAAGACGCTCATGAATACACTGACACGAGTGAGGGGCGTGTTTGGCATCCCAAGCTCACTCGGCGGCACTGCCGCTTCGATTAGCGATACCACCCCATCCGCCGGGCTGACAATCAGGCCTTCCCCTGTCGGTGATACGCGTTCGGGGTCGCGAAAAAAATAGTAGCACCAGATCGTAAGGCCGACGCCAATCCAGCCCAGAATGTCGGACAGGAGAAACAGACCGACCGTGATGGCGGCAAAGATCGCGACAAACCGAATGCCTTCAGGGTGCATCGGTTTGATGAACGTATCGCGCATGCGCATCGCAAGCTTTCCCTAGGTCAATTGATGGCACTTTCATAAGTGGATTGCTGGGGAACGCAAGTGTAGCGGGTGCAGACGATTCATTATTTCAGATATCTGATCCAAAGGGCTTGATCGTCTGAATCTCCGCGCACTTCGGTAACTTCAGCTGGGTTGAGGCCAAATTCCGCAACCAAGTCTTCGACCTGACCCGATTGGAAGCTATCGAGGCTTCGTACAAGTCCGCCTTCTTCAAATGCGATCAATTCGTGAGATCTGCCGGACCACCGGACGATCCCGCCACAGAGCGTTCTAAGTTCCATATCGACCAGTTCTGCCACCGGGTCGGCAAAGAAATCGCTCCATTTGAGAAATCCTGTACGGTTCTGAAGGTGTAGAGGCCCCCGCTGGCCTCGGTGTGCCATTGTGGGTTTGCAAACAACCTGAATGGAGGCCTGCGCCAGTGCTTAGAAAGGCTGATCAGCATGTTGAACCAACTGGAGGGTCAGATCAAAGAACTGGATGCCGAGATTGCCCGCCGCGCGCGGTCAAATGAAACGGCACGCCGCCTTATGACGGTGCCTGGAATTGGTCCGCTCATCGCAACTGCGCTGGTGGCCCTCGCCCCGCCGCCGGAAACGTTCCCGCGAGGGCGCGACTTCGCCGCCTGGCTCGGGCTGGTTCCAAGACGGCATTCAACGGATCTGTTGCAAACATTTGGCTGTTGACGAGGTCAGATGCTGCGGGTGAATGACTTTCGGTATAATCAGTCGAAAGTTGGTTCATGATTTCTTTCAAAGGCGCGCAATATCCGAAGGACGTGATCCTGTTCGCGGTGTTTTTTTATGTCCGATTCGGTGTGTCATACCGGGATCTGGAAGAAATCATGGCCGAGCGCGTTGTTTTAGTGGACCACGCCACGCTAAACCGATGGGTAACACGGTATTCTGGTGCGATCGCTGAGGCAGCACGTCGCCGCAAAGGACCTTGTGATCGTTCGTGGAGAATGGACGAAACTTACATCAAGGTGAAAGGCGCGTGGGTTTACCTCTATCGAGCTGTCGACAAGCACGGCAAGACCCTTGATTTTATGCTGTCTGAGCGGAGGAACCCTCCAGCGGCAGCCAGGTTCTTTGCCAAAGCGCTGTCTTCAAATGGAGTCGCGAGCAAGATCGTCATCGACAAAAGCGGAAACAACGCAGCGGGCATTCGAGAGGTGAACAAAATCTTTAATCGGTTTGGTTGCCTCGACAAAATTCAAACAGTCAGGTCAAGTATTTGAATAACCTGATCGAGCAGGATCACCGGTTTATCAAGCGTCGCGTGCGGCACATGTGCGGGTTCAAATCGTTCGGGTCCGCATCGGCTAGTCTGGACGGCATCGAGGTCGCAAACATGATCCGAAAGCAGCTGTTCCCCAACGCTACGACGTCGGGATTTCAGCTATTTGCAGAGATCGCAGGAAAGGTGTGTCCGGTTATTCGCTACTCTGGCCATTCCAAAAGTTTGCAACAGATCCAATTACATGCGCCCGGTGAGTATCTTGGCCAGATCGGGTTCAACCTTTTGGGTTTTTTCCAGATCCAGGCTGTTTTTAACGTGAAAAAGGTGGTGTTGGATGCTGTCTACCGCAGCTTGCGGGTCACCACTCGCGATCGCATTGATGATCGACGCGTGCTCATCATCGGGGCAAGATGAGTCCTTGTTGGTTCCGAACAGCGCCACGATCAGAGAAGACCGGGTCACCAGTTCCCTGACGACGCGAGTGAGTACTGCGTTGTTGTGGCATTTAGCTAACTCGACATGAAATTCACCAGAGAGCCTGATAATTTCTGTTTGGTCGTTCCTTGCCCTAGCCTCATCTTCTTTTTTGATATGAAGCCGCAACGCTTTGACCCCCGCGTTGCTAATTTCTCGCGTCAAATCCCGAACGATACCGGTTTCGATCATCAAGCGGGCCTCAAACACGTCTCGGGCTTCTTCGGGGCTTGGGCAAGCAATGAAGGCACCGCGGTTGGAATGAAGTTCAACAATGCCTTGGCTGCTCAATAACAACAATGCGCGGCGGACGCGCATGCGACCAACGCCAAAGGTCTCACATAAGGTTTGTTCGCTCAATTTGGTTCGTGGCGCCAGCTTTTGTTCCATTACCGCGGAATAAATTCGATCAACGATCAATTGCTCATCCGGATCAGATTGGACGGTGTCGAGTATTTGTTGTGCGTCTGTCATCTGGTTTCAATTCGACTGGAATTCTTGTGCGTTTTCTTAGACGCACGGCTTCTGACTGACAATATATTGAGTATTTGTTCACAATATCAACACTGTCATTCATTAAAAAATGTTGACATAGATTGTTAACAATGTTGAGCTTGGCAGCATCACCGGGATTCGACCTGTGACTCAATGACCTTTGCAAGCGCCCGAAAGAGGCGCCCAAACCTCAATAGGGAGGAAAAAATGAAACGCAGAAATCTGATGAAATCATCGGCGGCCCTGGCGCTGGCCATATCCGTTCTGGGCTCCACCGCCTGGGCGGAAAACCCGGTTCTCAAGATTGGCTTTGTTGGTGTGACTTCAGGTCCGGCAGCGGCCTGGGGCATCTCGAACCAGCGCTCGATGGAAGCACGCGCTGACTGGATCAATGAATCCGGCGGCTACAAGATCGGTGATACCACTTACGATATCGAAATCGTCTCGTTCGATGACCAGAAAGACCCCAAGCGCGCAATCGCGGGCATGGAGAAGATGGCACAGGAAGGCATCCACTATGTGGTTGGTCCGAATGTGGATGACGGCGCTGCCGCCGTGCGCCCTGTGGCCGAGGCTCAAGGGATCATGTATTTCCCATATGCCTTCCCGAAAGAGCTTTATACCGCTCCGGCGTCCAATGCGGTTTTGGGCATGGTTGCGAACTATCAATCCGGCCCGGCGATTTACGAATACCTGCGCGACGAAAAAGGCGTAAAGAGCGTGGCCTTTGTTGCTGCCAACGAGTCTGATCCGCTGAGCCAGCGGGATGGAGGGATCGCAGCGGCCAATGCGTTGGGTCTTGAAGTTGTGTCTGACAACGTGACGTATCAGGTGGACACGACAGATTTTACCCCGGTTCTGACGCCTGTAATGCGCACGCAGCCTGATTTGCTGGTTCTGTCCGGCGTCTCGCCGGCCAATGCACCTCAGTTGATCCGGTCTGCGCGCGAACTGGGGTATCAGGGCATCATCTCGACCGAAACCGCGCAGGATGCGACGGTTCTGCGCGAAGGTGCGGGCGATCTGGCCAACGGGTTCATCTCGGTCGGCGGTGCATCGACGCCTGAAATCGCATCGGACGACATGAAGGAATTCGTCAAGCGTTACACTGATATGTTCGGCGAATATAACGATGAATCGAATACCAAGGTCTATGCGCTGGAGTATATTCTGGCGACCTTGAACGCCAACCCGGCGGGCATTGACGACGTCAAGGCGTTCCAGACCACGATGGACACGTTCGAAGCACCGAACCCTTTCATGAAGGGCGACGCCGTGATGCGGTACGTCGGAACAACCTCCTTCGGACAAAAGCGTCAGATTGCGGTCCCGCTGGTAGTGAATGTTTACCAGGACGGAGAGTTTGAAACACTCTTTGTCGCTGAAGTCGACTGAGGCAGAACTCCCCAAGACAAGGCGAAAGCCTAACGAGCCACTCAAACTCCCGGGCTGATGATCGGCCCGGGAAACCCGAACCTAACGCGGGACTATCATGGAACAGATACTAGCAAACGGCATCTATCTGGGCGCGCAATATGCGATGATCGCCTTGGGTCTGACGCTGATCTTTGCCCTGATGAACGTACTGAATTTTGCTCACGGACAGATGTACGTTCTCGGCGGCTTTGTGACCTACACCTTCTACGGACAACTTGGCTGGCCTTTCATCCTTGCGCTGCTGGCGTCCTGTATCACTCTGGCCGTGCTCGGCGCGCTGATAGAACGGTTTCTGTTCGCCCCAGTCATACGACGGTCATCGCGCGAAGAAAGCACAATGCTGTTGGCGGCGGGATTGGCGTTTCTGTTTGACGCGGTCATCCTGCTGGTCTTTGGAGAAAAACAGCGCGGTGTGCCCAAGATCGTCAACGGGGTTTTCAACTGGGATTTCAAGTTGATCATGCCATATGACCGTATTTTGATCTGCGTGCTGGCTATTCTGTCGATCGTCACTTTCATCCTGTTTATGCAGTATTCCAAAACCGGCCGCGCCCTGCGTGCGCTGGCGCAGGACAGAACCGCTGCCCAACTGATGGGAGTCAATGTTGCTCGCTACTCCATGATTGGATTTGCATTGGGCGCAATGCTGGCTGGTCTGGTCGGCGGTCTGCTCGTGACTATTACCGGCGTCAATCTGGGTATGGGCGGACCGACCTCAATCAAGGCTTTCATGATGGTCATGATCGGCGGCGCAGGTGTGATTTCCGGCGCAATCGCGGGCGGAATTATCCTTGGTTTCATGGAAGCCATCGGTCTGGCTGTCCTGTCTCAATATGGCGATATCACTTACCTGTTGATCTTCGTCTCACTGATGATTTTCCTGGCCATCCGCCCGCAGGGCCTGATGGGCAAACCGTGGGGATAATGCAGTGCCAAAACTATCAATGATTCAATGGGCCGGTGTGGCGGTCTTCCTGCTGGCCATCTTCATCGCGGTTCCCGGCTTTGTCGCCGCGTCCGGTCGGTCTGACCTGTACTACACGCTGACATCGGTGGCACTGCTGTCGATCGCCAGTGCCGGTGTCTGGCTGACCTTCTATATCGGCCGCATTAACATCGGGCAGGGTGCCTTTGCCCTGATCGGAGCTTATGTCTCGGCCATTCTGGTGACAAAGACTGGCATTTCGTTCTGGCTGTCCCTACCGCTTGCGGGCCTCTTTGCAGCTGGTGTGGCGGTTCTGATCGGTCTGCCGATCCTGCGGCTGCGGGGTGTGTATTTTGCAATGATCTCGCTGGTGCTGACACAGGTCGTCACCCTGACTGCGCTGGCCCTGCCCGTCACCAATGGTGCCAAGGGCATCACTTCGATCCCGCTTCCGGGTGGGGTGTCGATCCTTGGTATCCCTCTGATACCCGATTTCGGAACGCTGGAGAACCCAAGGCTGGCCTTCTACTACACGGCCTGTGTTCTGATGGTCCTGACCTTTGCTGCCATGTACCGGCTGGTGAATTCGCGCCTTGGCCACCTTTGTCGCTCGATGCAGCAGAATGAGGAACTGGCCAGCTCCATAGGTGTGAACATCTCGTATATCCGGGTCATCGTCTTTGCCATCTCGTCCTTTCTGGGCGGCATTGGCGGCGCGATGTTCGGATCGATTGCGCAATCGGTTTATCCGTCCAGTTTTCAGGTCGCCGACAGTGTGAACTTCATGCTGAATTGCTTCCTCGGTGGTCTGGGATATGTGTTCGGCCCGATGTTGGGCACGCTGGTCCTGTATTTTGGCTGGGACCTGTTGTTCGAGTTGGGCCGCTTCCAGCTGCTGGCCTATTCCAGCTTGCTGATCATCCTGATGCTGTTCCTGCCCAACGGGCTGCTCAGCCTGCGTCTGCCTGGCAAGAAAGGAGAGGACAAATGAGCCATCTTCTGGAAGTCCGCCATGTCACCAAGAAATTCGGTGGCCTGACCGCGAACAGCAACATCTCGTTCAACGTCAATGAAAACGAGATCCTGTCGGTGATCGGACCGAACGGTGCGGGTAAAAGCACGTTGTTCAAGATGATCTCATCCTTTCTGCCGACCACGACCGGAGAGGTGCTGTTCAAGGGCGAGAGAATTTCTAACCTGAAACCACACGCAGTGGCCTGCAAAGGCATTGTCCGTACGTTTCAGGAAACGACGATCTTCAAATCCATGACAGTGCGCGAAAGCATCATCGTCGCTCAGCACTTAAGGGCCCGTGCTTCGTTGGCCGGGTATTTCTGGGGCACAAAAACGGCGCATGAAGATGTCGACAGCTTCGGGCAATATGCCGACGATCTGATCGAATTCCTCGGCATGACCGAGATCGCCAACGAACAGGCCTCAAACCTGCCGCAGGGCAACCTGCGGGCGTTGGGGATCGCGATTGGTCTGGCAACCGATCCCAAGGTGTTGCTGCTGGATGAACCCTTCGCCGGGATGAACCATGACGAGACCATGAAAATGGTCAATCTGGTGCGCAAGGTGCGAGATGACCGGGGGGTGACCGTTCTACTGGTAGAACATGACATGCCTGCGGTGATGAATATCTCGGACCGGATCGTTGTGCTGAATTTCGGTGAGATGATCGCCGAGGGCACACCGGTAGAAATCCAGAACAACGAAAAAGTTATCGAAGCCTATCTGGGCAGCGCCGACGACGAGATTGGGATCTGAGCCATGACCAAAATGTTAGATTTCAAGGATGTCGAGCTTTACTACGATCACGTCTATGCCCTTAAAGGGGTATCAATTGATCTTGAGCAAGGTGAAACGGTTGCTTTGATCGGTGCCAATGGGGCAGGCAAAAGCTCGATCCTGCGGGCGATCACTGGGCTGGCGAAGATCAAATCCGGTTCGGTTGCGTTCGAGGGCGAACAGATTGCCGGAACCAACCCGGCCGAGATCGTCTCGAAAGGCATCGCTATGGTGCCCGAAGGGCGGCGCGTCTTCCCGTACATGTCGGTAAAAGACAATCTTCTGATGGGGGCGTTTACCCGCTCGGACAAAGCGGATGTTCAGCGCACTCTGGATTCGGTTCTGGAACGGTTTCCGCGTCTGAAAGAGCGCTACAGCCAGTCGGCAGGAACCTTGTCGGGTGGCGAGCAGCAGATGATGGTGATCGGGCGCGCTCTGATGGCAAAGCCACGCCTTCTGTTGCTGGATGAGCCGTCGTTGGGAATTGCGCCCAAACTGGTGCAAGACATTGCGCGGTCTATTGTAGCTATCAACCGGGACGAAGGTGTGTCTGTGTTGCTGGTCGAACAGAACTCGCGCATGGCGCTTTCGATTTCGCACCGTGCCTATGCACTAACCACTGGAAATGTGGTGATCTCGGGCAATTCCAAAGAGCTGTTGACCGATCCCCGGATCAAAGCTGCCTATCTGGGCGGAGAAATGTGAGGACGTTGTGAAACTTCTAGTCGTCAATCCCAACACCACCAGTTCCATGACGCGAAAGATAGAAGAGGCAGCGCGGGCGGCTGCGCATCCTGAAACCATGATTATTGCTGCCACTTCGCAAGACGGTCCCGCCAGCATACAGGGCTATCTGGATGTCTCTACTTGTGTTCCGGGCTTGTTGGATGTGGTCAAGCAGCATCCGGATGTGGATGGCATCGTAGTGGCCTGTTTCGATGACACAGGTGTCGACGCTGTACGTTGCATCACCTCGGCTCCGGTCGTTGGTGTTGGTGAGGCCGCCTATCACGCGGCCTCCATGATCAGTCCAAAATTCAGCGTCATTACTACGCTGTCCCGATCTCTGGCTGGGTTGGAAACCAATTTGCTGAAATATGGCCTGGATCGCAGATGTGCCCGGGTTCGGGCATCGGACGTGCCGGTTCTGAAGCTTGAGGAAAACGATCCGGCGACAATAGATAAGATACGGGCTGAAATTCGCGCCGCCATTGACGAGGACAAAGCTGAAGCCATCGTTCTGGGTTGTGCCGGAATGACAGACTTGATGTCACAATTATCCGAGGAGTTTGGTTTGCCAGTTGTTGATGGTGTTGCCTGTGCCGTCACCTTTGCCGAAGCCTTGGTCAAATCCAGATTGACGACGTCGAAGCTGTGTTCTTACGCCTAGCCGGGGTCTTCGACTTGCTCTCTACGGCCAACTATTCCACCACTTTTGGGCAAAATCAGAGTTTTTCAACACTATCGGCCGGGCCTCATCGTCAGCTAACGCAATCTGCCGCTTTCCGGCTGACCGTATTCCTCGATGAAGTCCGCCATCACGGTGCTCCAAGCCTCCTGTCCACAACATCGTCTAAGTGTTCCAGGAGGATCGTCAGCAGATAGTTGTTGCCGAAACGCCATTCGCTGGTCAGATCGCGAAGCCGTTGGTATTCTGCTTCGGACATGCCGAGGATGTGTCGCAAACTCTGGAATCTAGTTGACGCGCATGCTCCCAGGTCTGCTACGAACCCAGAACGAACGTGTCTGGAAACTCAGACCGATGTTCCAGCCACTGTCTTGCCAAGCGTTGGGTCGAACAGTCCTCCCCCTAAGTGCAAGTGCCCCCAGTTCATGATCCCCAACAAGGTTGGCTCTAACGCTCGCCCCCGGTCGGTAAGCATGTAACGATAGCGCACTGGCCTGACCTGATAGGCCACCCGCTCCACAAGCCCCCACTCCATCAACCGCTTTAGTCGTTGAGACAGAAGGTTTGGGGGCAGGTGTTCCTCACTGTTCTGCAATTCCTGGAATGTATGTTTTCCGTGCCACAACAGGTCTCGCACCACCAGCAGGGTCCATTTGTCACCAAGGATCTCAAGGCTGCGCGCAATCGAGCATCGGGAACGAAACTCATGCTCTGTTTGGGTCATTCCGTCCTCATGTTAGCTGTCAATTTGTTGAACTTAGCGCAGTTACTTAAAAAATGGAAGTTTGACTCAGTATGTGACTTAACTTATGGAAGCCACTGGTGATGACAGTCCGCGAAAGGCTCCAAAATGACCACCATCGGCAATACCCCACTCATCAAACTGTCCCATCTGACAGGACCCGATCACGCCGACATCTATGTGAAGTGGGAAGGGGCCAACCCAACGGGCAGCATGAAAGACCGCATGGCCTTGTCGATGATCGAAGGGGCCGAACGGCGCGGAGAGTTGAAGCCCGGTGGGCGCGTTGTCGAGTACACTGGTGGCAGCACCGGAAGCTCGCTGGCGATGGTCTGTGCCACTCGCGGGTATAAGGCCTACTTTGTGTCTTCAAACGGGTTCTCCGAGGAAAAGCTACAAACGATGAGAGCGTTCGGCGCGGAAGTGGAAATTGTTCACGCCGAGGGCGGCGTGCTGACTGCGGATGTACTCGACCGGATGATTGTGCGCGCAAAAGAACTGGCCGGGGAACCGGGCACGTTTTGGCCGGATCAGGTGAACAACATAGATAACAAGCTGGGGTATCACGACATGGCTCAGGAAATTCTGAGCCAAGTAAACACTCCCGTACATGCCTTCGTCATGGCTGCGGGCGGTGGCGGTTGCATTTCGGGCAATGCCGAGGTCTTGAAGACGCACAATCCCAACACCGAAGTTGTCGCCGTGGAGCCCTACTACGTGCGCAACCTCTCAGGAGGTGACACCAGTGGTACGCACAAGCTCGAGGGGATAGGCTTATCCTTCGTGCCGAAGATCCTGCGCAGGGACCTCATCGATGATGTAATTCCAGTGAAGGATGAAGACGCCTATTGGGGGGCCCGGGCGCTCGCTGGCCAGGAAGGTTTGCTTGGCGGTGTGACGTCAGGTGCAAACATCTGGGCGGCCCTGAAAAAGGCCAAGGAACTTGGACCGGGCAAAACCGTAGTGACCGTGATCATCGACACCGGTCTGCGCTACTTGAACGGAGACTTGCATCGGTAGTGGGTCTCAAACACGAATTGCTGATGCCAGCTTTGTTCGCACTGCTGACCTTGCGGTGATCCTACCTTTCGTGCCTGCAGCGAATGTCTGAATTTCGGGCAGCGACCGCAGAGTATGGGGTTGCGCTGAGAGATTGGTTTGGGCCGTCCTCGATGGCTCCACAGATCTCTCTTAATTCAGATGCTGCTCCGCCTTCGATGACCGCCCAGAGCCCAGTTTGACAGATGCCGCACTCTGCACGAATGCCGGCTTTTCAATAGTCGCTATTGACTTAGAGTGGCTCTAACTCGCTACCCAGAGATCAGAGGAACATTTGCGAAGATGAGAATTGCTGAAGCGGCGGAAGCCTGTGGGCTATCCGCACATACTATAAGGTTCTACGAGAAGTCGGGAATGCTGCCAGAGATCGAGCGTGGCACCGATGGACATCGTCGGTTTACGCCTCGTTTGGTCGAGTGGCTGACTCTGCTCTATTGGCTGCGCGAAACCGGCATGCCACTCAAGCAAATGCGTCGGTTCACGACTCTTGCCAAAGTGGGCGATGCAGGTATCGAAGAACGCCGAAAAATCCTGTCGGATCACGCGGCAACGCTGAAAGCCAAACGCGCAACTCTCGAAAAATGCGGAAGCATCCTCGCCATCAAGATCGCCAGCTATGGCCCGGACGCCAAAGAGGATGACCAATGAAGTTTGCCTACCTGATCGAACCGCCGTTCAACTACGTCGATGCAACAGGCCACGTCACGGGCTGTGACGTTGAGCTCGCGCGGTATGTAATGGCGCAACTTGGCATTGCCGGTTTTGAAATGGTAGAAACGGAATTTGCTGAACTCTTGCCCGGGGTCGGGGATGGCCGATGGCGCATGACGACCGGTCTTTTTGGAACGGAAGAACGCAGGAAGAGCGCATTGTTCAGCCGCCCGATCTGGGCGCAACCCGACGGGCTCCTGGTGGCTGGGGGCAATCAGATGGGTTTGAGCGGATATCGATCGGTTGCCGACAATTCTGATATCCGTTTGGCGGTTATCCGGGACCAGTTTCAGCATCGCTCGGCGATTGAATTTGGCGTCAGCGCAGAGCGCATCATGATTTTCGAAACATATGTCGAGGCCGCACAAGCTGTTTGTGAAGGCACCGCCGATGCCTATGCCAGCGTGGGCCGAGCGCATGGTGGATTTATCGAGCAGAACCCGGAATGGGATCTGGAGCTGATCCTTGTGCCAAACTCAGAAAAACCTCCTGCGTTCGGGTCATTCGCGTTTGGTTTGAACGACACAAACCTGCGGAACGAAGTCGACGCAGTTCTTTCGCAATTCCTTGGGACCGATGCCCATCGGAACATGGTCGCTTCTTTTGGATTCTCGGCTGCCGAAGTTGATATGGTGGCTGCCTGATACGTCGAAAGCTGACCTTGGCCGCGGCGCGCCAAGTCCTGTCTGTCCGCATCGATACTGCCCAAGCGCTTTGCAGCGAGCCAGAGTGGCCGAAGCTGCGCGATGCGAGAATGGCGGCTTTTGAGAGTTTCTGCAGAAGTTGCTTGACCTGAAGTAGCTTCAGGTAGGTAGGGACTTGGGCGAGAGGATCAGATCGCATGATGATTTCAGAAGTTGCAGAACGCACCGGACTCAGCGCTTCAACAATTCGTTTCTATGAGAAATCGGGGTTGTGTCCATTCGTCCAACGCGGCGCGGATGGCAAGCGCAAATTCTCGAAGGCAGATGCCGATTGGTTAGAGTTACTGGCGTCCCTTCGTTCGACAGGTATGCCTTTGGCAGAAATGCGGGCTTTTGCGGAGCTTTACGCATCCGGCGACGGCAAAGTCCCTGAGCGCAAAGCTGCCCTTTTGGCACATAGCCGCCGCCTGGAAGATCGACAGGCCGATCTGGACCGATGCCGCGTGATCCTAAATCGAAAACTGAAACGCTATGATGAGATATTGAAGGATCAGGCATGAGAATTATCGTAGTCGGAGCAGGTGGTGATATTGGACAAGCTGCCTGCAAGGAGCTTCGGCAAAGGCATGAAATCGTCACAGTGGGACGTTCAAGTGGGGACCATCGGGTCGATTCAAGTGACTTAAACGCGGTGAAATCACTGTATGAAAGCCTCGGCAATTTCGATGCTGTGGTGTCCTGTGCAGGCGACGCGACCTTTGCCCCGTTGCCGCAGATGACCCAAGTGACCTTCATGGTGGGTCTTCAGCAAAAGGTTATGGCGCAAGTGAACCTTGTCCTGGCTGGGCTGGACGTCATTTCGGATGCAGGTTCCTTCACTCTGACAAGCGGTGTTCTTGATCGCGATCCGATCAGAATGGGTTCAAATGCGGCAACCGCTAACGGAGCATTGGCAGGCTTCGTAAAGAGCGCTGCAATCGAGATGCCGCGCGGGTTGAGAGTCAATGTTGTCAGTCCGGGCATGTTGGACGTGTCCGCGCCACGTTACGGCGCATGGTTTCACGGCCACAAACCGGTTTCATCCCATCATGTTGGATTGGCATATGCGAAATGTGTCGAGGGTGCTCTCACAGGGCAGGTGGTGATCGTTGACTAGAAACCCGTCGTGCGACCGGACGTTGGTGCAACCGCAGCGAAATAGGACTCTCGTCCGCGACTCGTAAATTGGGTGTCCGAAAATTGCTGCGCAGTCGATGAATGGCCGGTCTCCGCGCTGCACCGCGGCGCCGAAATTTCCGTCCCTGCGGCATACAGGTGCTGTGAGCGCGCGCAACACGAAATCGCTCAGAGTGTCATTTCGCCCCGTCCCGCAATGGCGTCATTGTTTTCTTAGCGTTGGATTCCACACTCTTCCGCAATTGACCCCTACAACTTTGCCCTCAGACTGAAGACGCTCAGCGGTCTCGCACCATATGAATACATCTGCAAAATCTGGACATCAAAACCAGATCGATCCATCCTAAATCCAATCCACCAGATGCCGAAACTGAACACCTAACCCCGGCCGATGTCTACTTCGGACGCGGGCAGACCATACTAAGACAACGAGGAAGGACCAAACAAAAGACAATCGAAACCCGGCGCTTGCTCCACCTCGAATCCGCCGCATAATCAAAACAACCAGGTGAGCCTGATCCTCTCTTAGTTCAGGCGGCCAACTGTCCCAAATTCCCTGACGACAGGCAGCATGTCGCACTTTACGCAACTGGCGACATTTGAAGACGGTCGCTACGAAATGCGATTCTGTGGCGCAGTACTGAAATCGACCCAAGTAAATCGCTGGGTCGATTTAGCCGAGATTTCAGATTGATGCAGTGAAACCTGGCAGTCCAGCGTTTTGGCAAAACACCTGCGTGCAGCGGAACGGTTCCTGCGATTGAACAGTGTGCTCATATTCTCTGTCAGCATGATTATTTTACTATCAGGAAAGCTTGGTGCTATTGTGGTCCGAATTGGATGGGCTATTGCACCGCGCCTGGTTGCAGAACCGGTTTGGACAAGTGTAGCAAGACGTTGAAAGAGTGAAATTGAAAAAAAAAGACAAAGACATGGCGATAAATCTGAGTCAGGACCCGCATTCGGTTCGTTCGGGTGACAGGGAAAAAGTTCTCGAAGTCGCCATTGGTCGCGAGGTTCGAGCGTTTCGTAAACAGCAGAACATCACGGTTGCAGACCTGGCTCAGCTAACTGGGTTGTCAATCGGCATGTTGTCGAAGATCGAAAACGGCAACACGTCACCTTCTCTGACAACCCTGCAATTGCTGGCGGATGCGCTCTCGGTTCCTCTGACTAGCTTTTTCCGTCAGTTTGAAGAACGCCGCGAGGCGGTTCATACGAAAGCTGGTGAAGGGGTCGAACTGGAGCGCGAGGGAACTCGCGCCAACCATCAGTACAACCTGCTTGGGCATATCGGCGCCAATGGATCAGGTGTAATCGTGGAACCTTACCTGATCACACTGACTGCTGAATCCGATGTGTTCCCAACGTTCCAACATGGCGGAATTGAGACGATTTACATGCTTGAAGGCGAGGTAGACTATCGCCACGGGGACCAGATTTATCCCCTGAAGCCCGGCGATACCCTGTTCTTTGACGCCGACGCACCCCACGGCCCGGAACGGTTGGTCAATCTGCCGGCACGCTATCTTTCAGTGATCAGCTATCCGCAGACAAACTGATCGGCTTGCGCAGCAGGAAATCTGTGGGTCTGTCATACCCCTCATGGCTGCCCGTGCTGACAATCGTGAACCCAAGCCTGGAAAATATGCGATGGTTTTCAGTGAGCTCCACGCGCGTTTGCAGTTCCAGCGCGGGCAGGCCAAGCTGCGCTGCGCGGATTGCAGCATGATCCACCAAGGACCGGCAAATACCCTGTCCTCGCAATCCGTCCTTCACTGCCAGCTTTCCAAGGTACAAGCTGTCGGGCTTGGGCGTTAGAAACATGCAGGCGAAAAGCGGTCGGCCGATGGCCCAGATTTCTCCGCCACTTTGACAATGCGCAAGCATTCCGTCCACGTTCAGACGATGGATGGACGACGGAGGGTCGATCCGAGCATCCATGTACCGAAAGGACTCGCGCAGCAGCGCCAGAGCGTCATACAGAGCGAAGTCATCGCTCGGGATGAGCCACGGTGTTCTGTCTGGATCAGTCATAACAGCCAAGACACCTGACATTGCCGGTTTACTTTGACAAGGGGGGTTCCGTTTCCAGATCCGGCCAGATCCCGGGCGAGGTGGGCAACCCGTCGTCGAACTGGCTGAGATAGTCCAGCATCAGCGGCCGGTTGTCGATGAACCCTTTGTAGGTTGCCAGTTCCACTGGCAGATCACGAACAACACGATGCAGGCGACGACCCCATTTCGGTACAGTCATCAGATCCTGAAAACTACACAGATAACAGCGGATTGGGAATAACAGCGCGTTTGAACGCGGTAGTCGGAAGAATGTCTGCAACTCGACCCGAAGATGTTGTTTTTGGCCAATATTCTCCGGTGTCAGTGTGGTTTTCTGAATACCCCATTTATGGTAGTTCTCCGGGCTGGTATCCAAAAGCGGGTTGACCGTCATGGTCCAGTTCAGGCGGCGTGCGGGTGCGCCCTGCTGAATACTCAGCAAGAATTTCAGCGCACGCTGAAAGATACCCATCTCGTGGGCCAGTGGTACCGGGGCGTGCCATTCGAAAAAGTTCATGCCAATGTCGAAATCCAGGCTCCAGTCGGCCTGGGTGGTCACCATTCCGGCATCCATCCACAGCATGTCGTCACGTTGATCAAGCACCGCATAGTCACCCTGGGCCTGACGGGTGATATATTCCATCGGCCCGCAGGGCAGGGTGGTTTCATCCATGAAGGTAAAGCTGTGATCAATCCCCAATGGTTTGTTGATCCAGCGCCACTGGTTGCCGTTGCGGTGCAGTTCAAACAGATCCGGGTAATCCTCGGACTTGCAAACCATAATCAGTTCCAGAATGTCCCAACCCGCCAATGTCATGTGTGGCAAAGACTGGCAACGCAGCGGGTCCTGATCCAGAACGATGGCGCGGTCTTTCATTTCCGAAACGTAATGTTCGTCCACATCGAACCGCTTTTCATAGACTGACCCTTCGGGCCCGCCGCGATGCTGTTCCATGTTGACCGAATACATGTAGCTGTCTTCGTGGAACGGAAACGGAAAGCGATTTATCGCCCAGTCCGAGTTATGAAACGTATAATCGTCGCGGAAGGACTCGTCGTTGAATTGAATGGTCATGTTGGGCCTCCTCTTAGCGGTCCAGCACAAGGGACTTGCCCTCGAAACGCGATACGCAAGGCATGATTTTCTTGCCCGCTGCCTTTTCTTCGTCGGTCAGCCAGTGGTCGCGGTGAACGAAATTGCCATCATGATCCAGCACAACGGTTTCGCATTGGCCACAAGCCCCGCCGCGGCACAGATACGGTGCATCCACGCCTTCACGTTCGATCGCCTCCAGCAGGCTTTCATTCTCGCCCACATGAATAACTTTGTCCGATGTGGCCAACCGCACTTCGAACGGTTTGCCGGGTCGCGGGGCCAGAAACTCTTCGTAATGGACGCAATCCTCGGGCCAGCCTTCGGCAGCCGCGGTGTTGCGCACCCAATCAATCATGCCCTTGGGACCGCAGACATATACATGTGTACCCAAGGGTTGCCCGCTCAGCAGGTTTTTCAGATCAATCTGCTGGTTTTGGTCGTCGTAATACAGATGGGTTTCATTCGGATGACTGTCTGTCAGTTGCTCGGCATAAGACGCCAATGCCGTGTTTCGACAAGCGTAATGCAGTTCCCAGTGCCCGTGCAGCAGTTCGAGTTGCTTGATCTGCGCCAGAAAGGGCGTGATGCCAATGCCACCGGCCAGAAACAGGTGCTTGCGGGCGCGCAAGTCAAGCGAGAACAGGTTGACCGGATAACTGATGGTCATTTCATCACCCAGCTTTACCTGACGGTGCATGAACAACGAACCGCCCCTGCCTTCATCGTCACGGCGGACCGAGATCGTATAGGATGACTGATCAAACGGGTCGGACATCAGGGAATAAGGATTAAGCCGTGTGATACCGCCATCCTTCATTTCGACAACGGTATGCGCCCCGCCGGAAAATGTTGGCAACTGACCGCCGTCGATGCGTTCGAACCGGAACCGCGTCACGAGTTCATTCAGCGGGGTGATTTCGGTCACTTTGACCTGAATTTTCTCGGCACCGCTCATTCGTAAATCCCTTTCGGCTCGGGCACGTTGCCATGATCTTCGGCGTCGACGCGGACACCCTGATAGGCGGCAAGCCGGCGGGAGTAGTGATCGCGCACGAACAGATTCAGCCCGCAATGCGAGCAGACAAACGGATCAACCTCGACATCTTCGGTGATGCCTTTGCAGTGCACGCATTGCATCCGGCGTGCAACCGAACCGCGATGTTCGGTCTGTATCGCCGTGTGTGGCAGGCCGACTGCTGTCACCTCATTCATGGCCTGACCCATCATGCCCTCAGTACCGCTCAGATAGACCTGCAATCCCATATGCGCGTCCTCCAGTACGCGGCGGATGCGTTGCAGCGCGGCCGCATAGGAAGGTCCTTCGTAGAACTGCGCGGGGTTCAGCGCCTGCAACCTTTCCGAGTAGTCCGTCCCTTTGGGGATATAGATCAGGTGCGTTTTGGCCATCAGATCAGGCGTCGCGATGTCGAGAACGGCTTCTGCGCCTTCGGCTTCGGCGATCATGAGATGATGGTCACCCTTGCGAGCTTCCAGCGTGCCCCAGATCGGTCGGCTTGTGATTGACTTGGGAAATTCGAACTTTGACATTGTACCCTCAAATAGGAAAAGGGCGCCACGGTATGCCCGTTGCGCCCCCTGAAACTCAGCCCTTTGCGGTTCTGATCGATTTATCCTGATCGTAGAACGGCATCTCTTCCGCAGTCGCCGCTATTTCCGTTCCATCTCCGTTGCGCACCGTCAGCTTGGTTCCGGGCGATGCGCAGGCAACCGGCATCCGCGCGATACCCACGTTATGCCCGTTGATTTCGGAATACATGCCAAAGGTGACAACACCGACCTTTTCACCGTTCTGCAGCAGGTCCGCGCCCTCATTCGCCGGTGTCGTGCCTTCCAACTTGACGCCATAGATCTTGAACCGTTCCTTGCCCTTCGAGGCATAATGGTTCTCGGCGCCGATAAAGCCGGTCTTGCCGGGCGAGACAGTGAATTCCAGACCCAGTTCCCACAGCGTATCGCCACATGTCTCACCATCGAACGGATAGGTTTCCGAATTATCGCCCGGATAGAACAGCAGGTAACTTTCGGTGCGCAGCAAATCGAGTGTCGAGAACTGGACTGGTACGATGCCCATGTCCTTGCCGTCAGCCAGAATGCTGTCCCACAGATGCACAGCATGTTTGGCCTGACAGAAAATCTCGTACCCACGCTCACCGGTATACCCGGTCCGCGAAACCATCACCGGGCACCCATAAAGCTTAGTCTGCATGATGCCGAAATAAGCCAGGTCACGAATGCCGGGGATATGCTTTGCCAGGAAATCAACGGCGACTGGCCCTTGCAGCGACATATCATGCATGTCGTCGTCAAAAATGACCGAGCAGTTCTTGCCTGCCGCCACGGATGTCAGCTGCTCCATACCTGTTCCGGTGCCATGCACCACCAACCATGTGTTCACCGACAGACGATAGATGATGCAGTCATCAACAAACTTGCCTTCAGCATTCAGGATCGAGGCATAGGTCGATCGGCCCGGCATGATTTTTTCCACATTCCGCGTGGTGACGCGATCAATAACATAGGCGGCATCCTCGCCAACCACATGAACCTTTTTCAGGCCGGATACATCCATAAGACCAGCTTTGGTGCGGATGGCTTCGTAGTCCGCTTTGGCACGTTCAGGGCTGTGGTCATAGAACCAAGCGGTCCCCATTCCGTTCCAGTCCTCAAGCTCGCCGCCGATCTCGGCATGGCGCTGCGCAAGGGCCGACGTCCTCCAAAGAATGGCCATGGTTCAGGTCTCCCGTTGATCGTTTTTGTTGGCCACATTGAGGCCGATGTTGGATTGAAAATCAACACCTGAGTGCAGAAAATTTTCCTGCTGGGAATATTTGCCTGCAATTTTTGCACCCTGAAAACATTCCTGAGAAGGGAATTTGTTAGTTGTTTGTCAGATGTTTAGGTCCGTTTTTGGTGTGCCAAAGCTTAGGTTACGGACAGGCCTAAAAGGTGTTTGCCCCACATATCTATTGACAGGTCGCAAATGAAAATGTCCTCTGAGTAGATAAATATTCCCAGCAGGAAATTCTGCGCGGGCGGACCTCCTGCTGCAACAACAGGGAGACTACGAAGTGGATGGTAATCTAAACGCACTCACGACGGTCTTTACCGAGTTTTATTACTGGGTAACGGTCGTCTTCATGTTCCTCATCCATGTGGGCTTTTGCATGTACGAGGTCGGCGCCAGCCGAGCGCGTAACCACATGCACACATTGATGAAAAACATCATGATCATCCCGCTGGTGACGGTCACGTTCTTCTTCTTTGGATGGTGGATCTATTGGGCCTTTCCGAACTTTCCGTTCTGGGGCGGTCTGGATGCAGAAGCGGGTGCCGCGAATCTGCCTTGGGCCGACACAATGGCCACCAACCTTGGCGACAGAATCACAGGGGTCTTCTGGGCCGCATTCTTGCTGTTTTCGTGGACCGCGGCCTCGATCGTTTCCGGCTCGGTGATCGAGCGGATCAGATCTTCTGCCCTTTGGGTACATGCGGTGCTGATCGGGTCGGTCTTCTGGATCATCGATGCCGCATGGGGTTGGCACTATGCCGGCTGGATGGTGCGTGTTCTGGGGTATCATGATGCCTATGCATCCGGCGTTATTCACGCGATCGCGGGTGGGTATGCGCTTGGTGTGATCATGGTTCTGGGTCCTCGCCTTGGCAAGTTTGCTAAGGACGGAACTCCTCGGGATATTCCACCTCACAATCCGTGGATGCTGACGATCGGGATTTTCCTGATCTACACCGGCTTCTGGGGTTTCTACGCTGCCTGCAACGTTCCGGTGATCTCTCCCGAGGCGATTGACGGGCAGATCACTGGCGTGACCTGGACGGCAACAAACATCTATCTGGCTCCGACGACTCTCTCGGCGATTACCTTCAATTTCCTGATGTCTCTGTCTGGTGGATTGATGGCGGCGTATGTGGTTTCAAAAGGCGATGCCTTCTGGACGTTCTCGGGCGGGCTGGCCGGTGTTATCACAGCATCCGCAGGGAATGACCTGTACCACCCGATCCAGGCGATGATCATCGGCGCGATCGGTGTCGTGATTGTCTACAAGCTGCACTACTGGGTCGAACGCCGGTTCAAGCTGGATGATGCTGTCGGGGCGGTTGCAGTGCACGGGTACTCAGGTGTTATTGGCCTCATCATTGCTGGGTTTGTCCTGTGGGGTGTCCCGTCTTCGCCTTACGAAGGATATGCGACGATCAATCCGGTCGGACAGGTCACCGGTGCAGTCATCATGTTCTTTGTTCTGGGTTTCATGCCTGGTTGGATCGTGGCCAAGTTGCAAGCGGCTGCCGGTGTTCTTCGCATACCGGAAGAGGTTGAGCTTCAGGGCCTCGATTACGCCGAACACCATGCCTACGAAGATGCCAAAGCAGCGATTATCGCGGCTGACAAAGAAGAGCTGGCCGCCCGCGGCGCAGCCGCGAAATAGAGGAGAACGTTATGTCTACAATCGGATATACAAGTTGGGCCGTTGATCTTGCCGAAGTCGGCCCGGTCTATCCCTTCCAGGGGTACGAAATTCTGATGGTCATCATTGGCGTCGTCTTCTGGATCGGCTGGCACCGTATCCAATTTGTCCGCGAGGGCGAGCATCTTGAAAAAGCCCGCCACGCAGGAGACGAAGACAGAGTAAAAGCACAGCTGGATCGTTATTGATCCGGTTTTGAGAACTGGCAATGGGCGCAAGATCAATGAATGCGTCCATTGCCTGACAGGAAAAAAACTTTCCTACGGTTATTGATATCCTGCAGAATAATTGGTACCGTCGAATCATAACTAAACACACAAGGAGATCTGCCAGCCATGTGCGGAATTGTTGGATTATTCCTCAAAGATCAGTCCCTTGCTCCTCAACTGGGCAATATGCTGACAGACATGCTGATCACGATGACAGATCGTGGCCCCGACAGTGCCGGTATTGCGATTTATGGCGCAGAATCGGCGGGTAAAACCAAGATTACGGTTCAGTCCCCCAACCCCGAAACCGATTTTGTCGACCTTGCGGACGAGTTGGGTAAAAGCTTGGGCACATCTGTTGGTCAAAGAAACAACGACACACATGCCGTTTTGGAAATTCCCGCCGGTCAGTTCGAAGCTGCACGCGCCGCGCTGGCTGAGATCCGCCCGTCGGTCCGGGTGATGAGCCGTGGTGACAGCCTTGAAATCTACAAGGAAGTCGGCCTGCCGAAGGATGTTGCCGAGCGTTTTAACCTCAGCGGAATGAGCGGCACGCATGGCATTGGACACACCCGCATGGCGACGGAATCTGCGGTGACCACAATGGGTGCCCACCCGTTCAATACAGGGTCTGACCAATGTCTGGTCCATAACGGGTCGCTTTCCAACCACAACTCGTTGCGCCGCAAGCTGCGCCGCGCGGGTGTAACGATCCAGACAGAGAACGACACCGAAGTTGGCGCAGCCTACCTGACCTGGAAGATGATGAATGGTGCCACCTTGGGCGAGGCTCTGGAATCCAGCATTGATGATCTGGACGGTTTCTTCACTTTTGTCGTGGGAACCAAGGACGGCTTTGGCGTCGTGCGTGATCCGATCGCGTGCAAACCAGCCGTGATGGCTGAAACCGATCAGTATGTGGCTTTTGGCAGCGAGTATCGCGCCCTGGTGAACCTGCCCGGCATCGAAGATGCACGAGTTTGGGAACCTGAACCGTCCACCGTTTATTTCTGGTCGCACAACGACAGCCCCACAACCCACGAAAAGGCCGCCTGATATGCAGACCTATGATCTAGAGGCAGACGGGCTGCGCGGATTGAACTCTTGCTTGCAGGCACAAAATTCCGAGACCAACCAGACCCGTTGGGAAATTGTAAATCCCAAGGGCAGCCATGCGATTGCCGTTGGGCTGGATGCGCCGATCGAAGTGACGGTCAAGGGATCGACTGGGTATTACTGCGCGGGGATGAACCAGCAGGCAACTATCAAGGTAGAAGGGTCCGTCGGGCCGGGTGTTGCAGAGAACATGATGTCCGGTCAGGTCATCGTCGATGGTGACGCCAGCCAATATGCCGGCGCGACCGGCCATGGCGGATTGCTGGTGATCAAGGGCAATGCAAGCTCGCGCTGCGGCATTTCGATGAAAGGCATCGACATCGTCGTGCACGGCAATATCGGCCACATGTCCGCCTTCATGGCGCAAGCCGGAAACCTGGTGGTCTGCGGAAACGCAGGCGATGCGCTGGGGGATTCACTCTACGAGGCGCGGCTGTTCGTGCGTGGCTCGGTCAAAAGTCTTGGTGCCGATTGTATCGAGAAGGAAATGCGTCCCGAACATCTGGAGATACTGAAAGACCTGCTGGGCCGGGCGGGCTGTGATGCCAAACCGGAAGAGTTCAAACGCTACGGCTCGGCACGGCAGCTGTACAATTTCGACATCGACAACGCCGCCGCATACTGAGGAAGAAGGGTATGAAAGATATGGACGATCAGATCCCCCGCACCCTGCCGATCCAGTCGGCGACGTTCTCCAACCCCATCAATGCCGAGATCCGACGCGCAGCCGCGACAGGCATCTATGATATTCGAGGAGGTGGCGCCAAGCGCAGGGTCCCTCATTTCGACGATCTGCTGTTTTTGGGCGCATCCATCTCGCGCTATCCGCTGGAAGGATATCGCGAACGCTGCGATACCTCGGTAACGCTAGGCACACGTTTTGCGAAAAATCCGATCAAGTTGGACATTCCGATCACCATCGCGGGTATGAGTTTCGGCGCGTTGTCTGGTCCCGCCAAAGAGGCTTTGGGCCGTGGCGCATCTGCTGCGGGCACATCGACCACAACCGGTGATGGCGGCATGACCCCGGAAGAACGGGGCCACTCGACCAAGCTGGTCTACCAGTATCTGCCCTCGCGCTACGGCATGAACCCGAATGATTTGCGCAAGGCGGATGCGATTGAAGTCGTGGTCGGGCAAGGCGCTAAACCCGGAGGTGGTGGGATGCTTCTGGGTCAGAAGATCAGCGACCGTGTGGCCGAAATGCGGACCCTGCCCAAAGGCATCGACCAGCGTTCGGCCTGTCGCCATCCGGACTGGACCGGGCCGGACGATCTGGAGATCAAGATCCTTGAGCTGCGCGAAATCACCGGTTGGCAGGTGCCGATCTATGTCAAGGTCGGCGCGACGCGCCCCTATTATGATACTGCACTGGCGGTAAAGGCCGGGGCTGATGTCGTGGTCATGGACGGGATGCAGGGTGGCACAGCCGCCACGCAGGATGTGTTCATCGAACATGTTGGCTTGCCCACACTGGCCTGTATCCGCCCCGCCGTGCAGGCGTTGCAGGATCTAGGTGTGCATCGTGAAGTTCAGTTGGTCATTTCGGGTGGCATACGAACAGGTGCAGATGTGGCCAAAGCATTGGCGCTTGGGGCCGATGCGGTCGCCATTGGCACCGCCGCTCTGGTGGCCCTTGGCGACAACGATCCCAAATGGGAATCCGAGTATCAGAAACTGGGCACGACCACAGGGGCCTATGATGACTGGCACGAAGGGCGCGACCCCGCTGGCATCACAACGCAGGACCCAGAGCTTGCCGCGCGCTTGAACCCCGTCGAAGCGGGTCGCAGGCTGCGCAACTACCTGAAGGTCATGACGTTAGAGGCGCAGACCATTGCGCGCGCCTGCGGTCACAACCACCTGCACAACCTCGAGCCGGAGGACCTGTGTGCCCTGACTATGGAGGCCGCCGCGATGGCGCGGGTGCCCTTAGCGGGAACCAGTTGGTACCCGGGCAAGGAAGGGTTCTGAACATATGCGACGCGGCCTCCTGAATGGGGGCCGCGTTCTTGCTTTGAAAACCGAAAATTCAACAGGGAAAGGAAAGCAATCGTGACGATAGATCTCGCAGCTTTCGCAAAAGAAAAAGGCGTCAAATACTTCATGATCTCGTTCACCGATCTGTTTGGTGGACAGCGGGCCAAACTGGTGCCAGCGCAGGCCATTGCCGAGATGCAGGAAGATGGCGCTGGTTTTGCCGGTTTCGCTACCTGGCTCGACATGACACCGGCGCATCCCGACATGCTGGCGGTTCCGGACCCGACTTCCGTCATCCAACTGCCCTGGAAACCAGAGGTGGCATGGGTTGCGGGCAACTGTGTGATGGAAGGCAAGGACGTCGCGCAAGCCCCGCGCAATGTTCTGCGCCGCCTGATCGACGAAGCGGCAAGCGAGGGCATGCATGTCAAAACCGGGATCGAGGCCGAGTTCTTTTTGATGACCCCGGATGGCGAACAGATCAGTGATCCGTTCGATACAGCCGAAAAGCCCTGCTATGACCAACAGGCCGTGATGCGCCGTTATGATGTGGTGCGCGAAATTTGCGACTACATGCTGGAACTGGGCTGGGGCCCGTACCAGAACGACCACGAGGATGCCAACGGCCAGTTCGAGATGAACTGGGAATTCGATGATGTCCTGCGCACAGCAGACAAGCATTCCTTCTTCAAGTTCATGGCAAAATCGATCGCGGAAAAACACGGGCTACGGGCAACATTCATGCCGAAACCGGTCGAAGGGCTGACCGGCAATGGCTGCCACGCCCATATCTCGGTCTGGGATGCGCCGGGTGATGCCGCTAAAACCAATGTATTCGCAGGAGAGGGTGACGGCCCCACCGGCGAGGTTGGTCTGGGAGAACGCGGCAAGCACTTCCTCGGCGGGATCATGAAGCACGCCTCGGCACTGGCGGCGATCACCAACCCCACAGTGAACAGCTACAAACGCATCAACGCGCCGCGGACGATGTCCGGTGCAACCTGGGCGCCAAACACGGTGACGTGGACCGGCAACAACCGCACGCACATGGTGCGCGTTCCCGGCCCCGGACGTTTCGAGTTGCGCTTGCCCGATGGCGCAACCAACCCCTACCTGCTACAGGCCGTCATCATCGCGGCCGGGCTGTCAGGTATCCGGTCCAAGGCCGATCCCGGCAAGCGCTGGGACATCGATATGTATGCCGAAGGCCATAAGGTACGCGGTGCACCGAAACTGCCCCTGAACATGCTTGATGCGCTGCGCGAATACGACAAGGACAAAGAGCTGAAGGCGATGATGGGTGCCGAATTCTCGTCAGCTTTCCTGAAAATGAAGCATCAGGAATGGAACTCTTTTGTTTCCCATTTCTCGCGCTGGGAAAAAGACAACACGCTCGATATCTAAGTCGGATTGCAGGATTGCATATCGGGGCCGCGCCATAGGCGGCCCTGTTTCTGCGATGGCCACGCGAAGTTAGTCGCTCTTTTCACGCTGTGTGTCACGGGCATCTGCGCCCGCATCCGCCTCCAGCCGCCAGTCAGGTACGTCATTGACCAGCATGAGCGCCGCCCTGCGCAACGTCACGCGCATCCTGTCGACAACCGGACCGGACATGCCGCAATCCGCCAGCGCGGCGTCAAACGTCTCCAGCCAAAGCTCGGCATCAGCTTCGCGGATAGGGACATGCGCATGAATTTCACGCAGGTCCATGTGATCAAATCGTTCGCGGTAATAGGCCCGCCCTCCCAGAAAACCGCTGAGAAATTCGAACTGGGCCTGTCTGGTATGGTTCAGCCCATGGCCGCGAAAGTGTAGCCTGTGCAAGGAATAAACTGCCGGATCCGTTTCCATCCGATCATAGAAACGCTCAACCAGACTGCGCAGCCGGCTCTCACCGCCAAGTTGCTCTAATGCAGACGTCATGTGCTGCCTCTTACTGCCTTTGGCTTCAATAATATTGCATAACAGGAAAATAAGTTTAATACCAGTGACAGTTTGACGTATGCATGGTCTCAAGCGGATTGAAACAAAGCCGATGATGGTGATGACAAAATGACTGCTCTGGCGCTTGGCCTGGTCGCGGCACTTTGCTGGGGGATACACGATCTGGCAGTACGTTATGTCAGCCAGTCTGTCAGCGTGATCGCGTCGCTGATGGTCGTGCTGATATCGGGCGCGGTGCTTCAGTTTGGTCTGACGGTGACGCTGGGTACATTTGACTCGATTTCTGGTGCCGCAGTGTTCACCGCTGTCGCCGCGGGCGGGTTTTATCTGTTGGCGGGTATCAGCATGTATGCCGCTTTTCAGCGTGGCCCGGTTCGGTTGGTTGCGCCACTTGTCGCGAGTTACCCGGTCTTGTCCGTGTTGCTGGCCATATGGCGTGGTGCAACTATCAGCCCGCTGCATTGGCTTGCCGTCATTGCGATTGGCATCGGGGTTTCCGTGGTCGCAGCCAAGTCCGAACGGGATGCGGTGGTGTATCCGGCAACAGGCCCAACAATACTGCTGTCGCTGGTTGCGGCCGTCGGCTTCGCGGCGGCCTTTGCCCTAGGACAATATGCAACCGAGCTTAGCAACGAGTACTCGGTCTCGCTGGTCAGCCGATTGGCGGCAATCCTGACTCTGGGGATGGTTGCTGTGGCATCTGGAAAAGCAATTTGGCCCGGACCCCAAGCGATGCCCCTGTTATGTGTGATGGGTGTTCTGGATGCAGTTGCCATCCTTTGCGTGGTCTCAGCGGGTGGTTTGCCCAATGCACAATTTGCCTCGGTCTCGGCATCCGTTTTTGGGTTGTTAACCGTAGTTCTGGCCTGGGCCATATTGAAGGAAAAAATGGCTCTTCAGCAGTGGCTTGGGTGTTGTGTTGCATTTGCAGGTATAGGGTACCTTGCACTCTGAAACGCCCCGCTCCGGCCCCCGTGTTTATCAGGCGGTCAGGCCTTCTGGTTCTGGGAGTTTGTTTGCGCGGCAGCAGGCGGTGAGGGTGTTGGCCAGCA
>NZ_JBQFSP010000009.1:0-152531 GCF_056538065.1 Ruegeria sp. BH8
AAATCTGACTCTGACGCGGGATGGAGCAGCCCGGTAGCTCGTCAGGCTCATAACCTGAAGGTCGCAGGTTCAAATCCTGCTCCCGCAACCAATACTTCAAGTCAGATATCAAACACTTAGCGCCCCAAGGGGCGCTTTCTGCGTTCAGGGCCACTGCACAACTCAAAGCACTCTGGAAGCAACAGGGGACGCAATTCACCCTGTGATGAATGCGCAACAGAGGCTGAACGAGCACCTGGGGCGGCACGAAAACAGGACACGTCCATTCCGACAGACAGGATATGTTGTTCCCCCAAGCATGCTTTGGAAACGCTTGATCCATCGCAAAGTCCCCAATCCTGCCAGGCACTAGACTGACCGTCGCATTCAACGATCTGGCAAAAGCTATGAAGAAGAGTTCGCCCATCTTTTTTGCTCTGGTAGTCATCGTGGTTGCTGGCGCGGTTGTTTACTCCGTCATCTCCCAAGACGGCGATCAATTGCCGAGTGGCTTCGTACAGGGTAATGGAAGGATTGAGGCAGAGCAGGTTGAAATTGCGCCAACGATCGCCGGGCGTGTTGCCAAAGTTCTGGCACCTGAAGGCGGCATGGTCGCCGCCGGTGATGTACTTGCCAGGATGGATATAGACGAATTGTCCGCAGCGCTGGACCGGGCAAAAGCCGAGGTCGCCTTGGCGCGCCAGACAAAAGCAGAAGCTGAAGCCTTGGTTCTGCAACGCCAAAGTGAGCAACGTCGGGCGGCGCAGGAACTTGAACGTGCTACAGCGCTACTGACCGGGAACAATATCTCTAAGACAGTTTTTGAGGAACGTGAAACCATCCACCAAGTTGCGTCTGCTGTGTTGGGTGCCGCCAAAGCCCGAGTTGCAACCGCAGAAAGCCGGATTGCCGCTGCAGAAGCCGAGGTGCGCAGGATTGAGGCGCAAATCGAAGACAGTTCCTTGCTGGCACCAATGCCGGGTCGCGTTCTTTATCGATTGGCCGAGCCGGGCGAGGTCGTCGGAGCGGGTGAACCGATCCTGACCCTTCTCAGTCTCGAGAACGTGTATATGGAAGTTTTCCTTCCTGCGCGGGAAGCCGGGCTGTTGCCGATTGGAGCCGAAGCTCGCATCGTGCTTGATGCTTTACCCGAATACGCCACACCTGCATATGTCAGCTTTGTTTCTCCCGAGGCGCAATTCACGCCCAAACAAGTCGAGACTCTGGATGAACGCGAGCAACTGGTCTTTCGTGTCCGCGTTCGTATCCCCCAGGACCTGGTTGAAAGCCGGATTGAACACGTAAAAACTGGCCTGCGCGGCATTGCCGTGATACGGATCGATCCCACCAGCGCATGGCCCGAGGCGCTTGAACAGCCCATCCCGCAAGAGCTGTTCGAATGAATGCCACAGTCGCCTCGTCAGAGTTTCGAATTGCCGGTGTTACACACAGGTATCGAAAACACATCGCGTTGAACTCTGTAACCTTGGACCTTCCAACCGGACAGCTTGTCGGCTTCATTGGCCCAGACGGGGTGGGCAAGTCCACATTGCTTGGGTTGATCACCGGTGCAAAAAAGCTTCAATCCGGATCAATCGACGTTCTGGGCGGAGCGATTGATGAGCCCACTCATCGTAGACGAATATGCCCTGCGATCGCATTCATGCCGCAAGGTTTGGGTCGGAATCTCTATTCAGAACTGTCGGTACGCGAAAATTTGGAGTTCTTCTCGGGCCTTTTCGGACAGGGACACGACGAGCGTGACGCCCGGATCACCGCATTGCTGACAGCGACCGCGCTTGCACCATTTGAGGATCGCCTGATGGGCAGGCTTTCTGGTGGAATGAAACAGAAGCTTGGCCTGTGCTGTGCGTTGATTCATGACCCCAAACTCCTGGTTCTGGATGAGCCAACAACCGGGGTTGATCCGTTGTCGCGTCGACAGTTTTGGGCATTGATCGACGCTATCCGAACGGAAAACCCCAAGCTCTCTGTCCTTGTGTCTACAGCCTATATGGAGGAGGCCGAAGGCTTTGACTGGATCGTCGCGATGGACGCAGGTCGCGTCATCTTTCAGGGTAAACCCGCCGAATTGAAGCGTGCCGATAAGGACTTCGAAACTGCGTACCGACGCTTGCGGGCAGACGAGGCATCTGGTTCAGCGCCGGGTCAATCAATCGTTCGACAGATCAAATCGGATCCCGTGATTACTGCACGCGGGCTGACACGGCGCTTTGGCGATTTCATCGCCGTGAACAACGTTGATTTCTCGATCAATCGCGGAGAGATTTTCGGGTTTCTGGGATCAAACGGATGCGGAAAATCCACGACGATGAAAATGCTGACCGGTTTGCTGCCTGCAAGCTCAGGCGAGGCATTGTTATTCGGCAAACCCGTTGACGCCAGGGATCGAAAGGTGCGCCGCGAGATTGGGTACATGAGTCAGGCGTTTTCATTGTACGGTGAATTGTCAGTGTATCAGAACCTTCAGTTGCACGCCCGGATTTTCGCAATCCCTGACCGCGACGCGCGCATTTCGGAACTGACGGAACGATTCGGACTCGGCACGCATCGTGATACCCTTGCGGCCGCCCTGCCCCTTGGGATCAAACAGCGCCTGTCGCTGGCGGTTGCGATCATCCATCGCCCGCGTGTGCTGATATTGGATGAGCCGACATCCGGAGTGGACCCAGAGGCGCGAGATACGTTTTGGGCCTTGCTCGTCGAGTTGTCCCGACAAGACGCGGTAACGATCTTTGTCTCCACCCATTTCATGGCAGAAGCAGAACGATGTGACCGTGTTTCGTTTATGCACGCAGGCCAGGTCTTGGCAGGAGGCACACCAGCCGAATTGATCGCCGCTGAAAGCGCCGACAGCCTTGAGGCTGCGTTCATCTCAATTCTGGAGGCGGCAGAAAGACCGGCGCCGGTTGAAGCACCGAGAGTTGATTTGGCCACCAATTCCAAACACGTCGGTGGCAGTGTCGGGCGCGCACTGGCCTATACGCGACGCGAGGCCGTCGAGGTGGCGCGCGATCCTGTGCGCCTTGCCTTTGCGTTTCTTGGGTCAGCCATTTTGATGTTGGTTTTCTGCTTTGGCATCACGCTTGACATTGATGAACTGGACTTTGCCGTTCTAGACCTTTCTCAGGGTCCTGAGAGCCGTGCCTATGCAACTGAGTTCGCGGGGTCGTCCTATTTCAAACCCACGCCGCCATTGGAAAGCGCTATGGAAGGCCACAACCGGCTCCAGGCAGGAGACGTTTCACTGGTCTTAGAGTTGCCACCGAACTTCGGTCGTAAGCTGCGCACAGGCGAGCCAACACAGGTCCTCGCGACAGTCGATGGTGCCATTCCGTTCAAAGGCGAGACCGTTGAAGGATATGTCGCGGGACTGCATCAGTCCTTTCTGGACGAACACGCCCGAAAGACGGGGCAACGGGACTTCGAGATTGCCCGGATAGAACCGCGATTTCGCTACAATCAGAGTTTTGAAAGCATTGCAGCAATGGCCCCGGCCATGCCGGCGATTTTGCTTATCATGTTGCCGGCCGTCTTGACGGCGGTCAGTGTCGCGCGTGAGCGTGAGCTGGGATCTGTGGTGAATTTCTACGTAACACCGACAACCCGGCTCGAATTCCTGATTGGTAAGCAAATTCCCTATATTGCAATTGCTTTTGCAAACTTTCTGTTGCTGGCAGCGATGACCATTTTCGTCTTCGGTGTGCCGCTCAAAGGCGATCCCATTCCGCTAGCGGTTGGTGCGTTTTTGTATATCTGGGCAACGACGTCCTATGGATTGCTGATTGCCACAATGACATCCAGCCAGGTGGCAGCGACATTTGCGACAGCCATCGCCTCGGTTGTGCCGACCATCCAGTTCTCGGGCCTGTTGCAGCCCGTCTCCACTTTGGAAGGGGGGGCTCAGTTCATCGGCTCGCTTTGGCCATCTTCCTATTTTCTGCACCTGAACGTCGGCGCGTTCACCAAGGGCTTAGGGTGGGAATCACTTGCCCCGGACATTCTTGCGCTTGCCTGTTTCGGTCCAGTGCTGACACTCGCCGCCGCCCTTTGCCTGCGCGCGCAGGAGAAGTGAATGCAGCGCCTTTTTTGCATATTCTGGCTGGGATTGAAGGAAATGATGAGCCTGCGCCGCGATTGGGTGATGATGGCCTTGCTGGTCTGGTCATTCACGCTGGCTCCGATCATGGAAGCAACAGGCGTTGCAAGCTCGGTGAATAACGCCTCAATCGCATTTGCAGATGAGGATAACTCTCCACTATCGCGCACCCTTGCCACTGCGTTTTTCCCACCGGAGTTTCAACCGGTCGTGCAAATTGAACCGGGGACCGGTCCAGCGCACATGGATGCCGGGCGGTTTATCTTCATCGTTGCCATTCCTCCAGGTTTTGAAAAAGACCTGCGCGCCAGAAGCACACCAGAGATACAGGTTCTGATAGACGCCACGGCTATGGAGCAGGCAGGTATCGGCGCCAATTACATCACCAGTATATTGAGCGCTGAAATCCATCGCTTTGCAGTTGGTGTTGACCTCGTAGATCCTCCCGCAATCAATGTCATTCTGAGAAGTGCCTTCAACCCAAACAGAGATACGGTGCGTTTTGCGGGCATCGTTGCGCTGATCGGTCAGATCATGTGGCTCACGACCATCCTGACCGGCGCTGCCATGATCCGGGAGAGAGAGCATGGAACAATTGAGCATCTGCTCGCCATGCCTCTAACTCCGCTCGACATTGCGATGGCAAAAATCTGGGCCAATGCGGCCGTTGTTCTGATCGCTGCGGGGTTATCGCTGACTTTTGTCATGCAGGGTTCGTTGGACATTCGCATTGCCGGATCAAAGACACTGTTCCTATTTGGAACCGCACTTTTTCTGTTTACAGCTACGGCGCTTGGGGTATTTCTGGCGACGATCGCGCGCTCAATGGCGCAATTTGCGCTTCTGGTCATGCTGATTGTCCTGCCAATGCTGATGCTGTCCGGAGGGGAAACACCAGTCGAAGGGCAACCAGGCTGGTTGCAAGCCGGAACGCTGTTTCTGCCATCGCGCCACTATATGTCAGCCAGCCAAGCAATTGTTTTCAAAGGTGCTGGAATCGAAACGGTCTGGCCGGAATTCGTTTGGATGGCTGTGTTGGGTCTGGCCCTGTTGATGACAAGTCTGGTTATGTTCAGACGGTCAGTCGCCCAGATGAGTTGATATCAACCGACCGTGTATGTTGTGGACGGGCGTATTGTGAAACGACGGCGCGAATTACCCAGTGAATTTGATCTCGGTTAATGAGAGTGCACCTCTGGGTGTGGTAAAATTAATCACCGTCTTCTTTTCCAGGGAGAGTTCAAATGCCCACAAAATCAGCCGAAATCGAGACACAGGAAGCCCTTACCGACGTGTTGAAATCCATGCAGGGCATGATGTCCATGAACTCCGCGGTGACGCCGCAGATTGAGCAGTTTTGGAAAGCGCAGGACCACCTGCTGAGCGAGGCGGAGGAATACTCCCGCCTCTGGTTCAAGCGCCGCCATGAGGCTGCACGCACCGCGCTGCAAACTGCCCGGGAAGCTACGTTTGGCGACAACCCAGATCCAAGCAAAACGATGCAAGCCGTCGCCGAATGGCAACGCCATTCCATGGAACGAATGGTGGATGACGCACGTGAATGGTTCGAAATGATGTCGCGCTGTGCAAAATACGTAAGCGAAACAGAAGCAGACATCATCGGCGAAAACATGGAAGCTGCCTCCAAGGTCGCAGGCAAAGCCAAAAGCTGAGACCGACTAAACCCGTTTGACGCAGCCCGTCTTCTACGGGCGCGGAGCACTGTGACCCTCCACGTGTCGCTGGCCAAACCGAGTGGCCACGATTGCGGAAGCGCTCTGACAGTTTTTCGTGTGTACCCAAACATGATTGAACATGCAAAGTTGGGACCAAGCGTTCGAGTTTGACGAAGATAAGTGCCCGGTGTTTTGGGCAATCTTTCGCCCCCCTTTCAGTTCCCATCTATCCAGCGCTGAGGTCTGGGACAATTTGGGTCAACGGGACAAACATGCGATAATCTGGTCCGTTTCCGGTCTCCTGCGGGTTCGTTGTGGCATTTGGATAACCAGAGATCGGTCGGTGCGGAACAATTTGGTGTGCGCAGCTGTCAGCTCGCCTGTGGCCAAGGCGTCTTCGATCAGGCACAGGTGTCCCATCAGTATTCCTGCGCCCGCCTTCGCTTCCTCTACGGCCAGACTGTAGAGGGAGAATTGAGCACCGCCCTTGGCACTATGCAGGTCATAGCCAGAGTGTTGGGCCCATTTGGTCCAATCTTCGTTCCACACCAGATCGTGCAGCAACGGTACGCCCAGAAAACCGTTTGCGCGGCAAACTTGGTCCTTAAGCGCCGGGGCGCAAACCGGCACGATCTCGTCCGGGCAAACGACCACCTGATTGGCCGTGTCGTCCGGTGGAGCGAAGAAGATTGACAGGTCGAACAGTTCGCGCCCCAGGCTCGGCGGCGCTTCCAGCGCAGTGACTGAAAAACTGATGTCAGGAAATTGAGATCGGATCTGGCGCAGCCTTTTGGGAAGCCAGAGCTGAGCAATGGCCGGTAAAGCAGCGATATGAAAATCTGCATTGGGTTTAAGGTTGCGCAGCGCACGGGCCGCGTCGGCCAATTGGTCAAAAGCCCTGGTAAATTCAGCGACAAGCGACTGCCCCTCGGGCGTGAGTTCTACGCCTTGCGCGTTGCGCCGGAAAAGTGCTGCACCGGCCCAGCCTTCCAGCGTTTTGACGTGTTGCGAGATTGCACCCGGTGTGACGTTCAACTCTTCAGCCGCGGCGACAAAGCTGATGTGGCGCGCCGCTGCCTCAAAAGCGCGCATTGCGTTCAGTGGGGGCCCTTTGGGACGCTTTGGGGAAACGCTCATCACCTTAGCCTTAGTTTTTCTACGCCAAGAAATAACAAATCTGCTTTGCGAAGTCACGCAGCAGCAGTCACAGTGCACGAAACAGGAGGATGTCAGATGACACTTGCACATAGAGACTGGGTGCCCACCGCAAGCGAAACATTGGTTCAGAATATCGCGACAAAGACAGCATCGGCATCGTCTGACGACCTATTGGACCGGATCGTGCATCTGGCAGAGGAAAACCGCCGTATTCACGAGGAAGAGTGTTTCAACCTCAACCCCGCGACCAATGTCATGAACCCCAAGGCCGAGGCGCTTTTGTCGTCGGGCATCGGGTCGCGGCCTTCGCTGGGCTATCCCGGTGACAAATATGAAATGGGGCTGGAAGCAATCGAAGAAATCGAAGTCATCGCGGCCGAGCTTTGTGCAGAGGTCTTTGATGCCCGATTTGCAGAGGTTCGTGTGCCGTCGGGCGCAATTGCAAATCTTTATGGCTTCATGGCGACCTGTAAGCCGGGTGATACAATCATTGCGCCACCCGCAATGATCGGCGGCCATGTGACCCATCATACTGCGGGCTGTGCAGGGCTGTTCGGGCTGCGCACGATCGAGGCACCGGTTAACACAAATGGCTACACAGTCGATCTGGACCAACTGCGCGACCTGGCGCGGGCTGAGCGCCCCAAGCTGATCACGATCGGCGGAAGTCTGAACCTTTTTGAACACCCTGTTGCCGAGGTGCGGGCCATTGCGGACGAAGTTGACGCGAAAGTCATGTTCGACGCCGCGCATCAGTGCGGGATAATCGCGGGGCGTGCATGGTCGAACCCGTTGAATGAGGGCGCGCATTTCATGACCATGAGCACCTATAAAAGCCTTGGTGGACCAGCAGGTGGATTGATCGTGTCGAATGATGTCGACATTGCCAAATCATTGGATGCAATTGCTTTTCCCGGGATGACAGCCAATTTCGATGCCGCCAAAACGGCCGCGCTTGCGGTTACCATGCTGGATTGGAAAGACTTTGGTCAGGCGTACGCGAACGAGATGATCGCACTGTCAAAAGCACTGGCCGCAGCGTTGGATGCGCAGGGTGTTCGCGTCTTTGAGGGTGCGGAAGGCTTCACCAATTCGCATCAGTTCGCGGTTCTGGCAGAGCCCTATGGCGGAGGGCAGGCGGTATCGAAGAAGCTTCGCGAAAGCGGGTTTCTTGCATGCGGCATCGGATTGCCTGTCAAGCCGGTTGAAGGGGACTTGAACGGGTTGCGGATCGGCACTCCTGAATTGGTTCGCTGGGGCATGACCTCTCGAGATGCTGATCGCCTCGCCGATTTGATCAGACGAGGTCTGGACGACGCGCCTGTCGCTTCGGAAGTCTCTGCCTGGCGCAGTGAATTCGACACGCTGCATTTCGTGAACTAGGCGCAAGCGGCCACCATATCCGCCCGGTCTGGTGGCTGCTCTTAACTGTTTTTCTGAATTATCGCGTCAATCCTGGCCAATGTAGCAGTGTTGACGGCGACACCTTTTTGACCTGCGGCAAGGCGACATGCACGGCGCCCATCTCCGGGCAGGTGCGCGCCGTCCTGATCTCTGATCGACGCGACCAGATCCGATATTGCGGTTGAAAACAGTCCATTTGACGAAACCGCAGGGTCAATAGCGATGAAGAACTGCCCGGTTTTCGGTGGACCCCCGACTGTCCCCGAGAACGGAGAGGCATGCAGCCCAAGAGTAGATCCTGTCAAAGCGGCCGCCATGATTTCAGTCAGCAAAGCGATACCCACACCTTTGTACCCGCCGGATGGGGCCATGCTTCCTTTCAGACCGACATTCGGGTCTGTTGTCGGGTTTCCGTCCGGGTCCAGCGCCCAGCCGACCGGGATGGCCTTGCCTTCTCTGGCGTGTTTCATCACTTCGCTTTTGGCGATGGTGCTGGCGCTCTGATCAATCAGCAAGGCGGGTTGCCCGTCTGGACCCGGTACCGCAACAGAGAACGGGTTGGTGCCGACAACGGGCTTCGATCCACCCGAAGGTGCAATGGATGCAGGTGCATTGGTGAATCCAAGACCAACCAGACCCGCCTGCGCCAGTCGATACGTGTGATAACCCAACACACCGCAATTGTAGCTGTTGGTGATCGCAAGGGCCGCGATGCCCTGTTCGCGTGCCGCCGGGATCAATGCATCAAAGCCTAGATCAATGGCTGCATGTGCGAACCCGGTCGCAGCGTCTACGCGGATAAGGCCGGGGCGCGGGGTTTCCAGCGCCGGTACTGCCTGACCGTCGACTTTACCGCATTGTACATGTTCACAGTAGATCGGGATATAAGCCAGACCATGACTGGCCACCCCATCCGCTTCGGTTGCCGCAGTGGCCACGGCCAGAGGGCGCGCGTTTTCTTCACTTGTGCCAGCGGCAACCAACGCGGTGAAGGACAGCTTTTCGATTTCGGCAAGCGACAGGGTTTGGGTCTCGGTCATCTGATGATCCTTCAGTCATTGTCCGACAGGCCGGAACCAGCGCCAAGCAGTCGGGATTCTTCAGTTGCAGGGGCATATGTACGGTGTGCCATGGAGTTGAGGATCTGCCACGCCTCTGCATTTGGGGCGGCACGGCTTAGCAGGGGGCGACCGTTTTGAATGTGGTCGCCCTCGGTTATCTCAACATGATCAGCGCGGTCCAAATTGCTGTCTGCACAGCTTAGATGAACACCATCAGTTGTCGCAGAATACCCGTCGAAGGCCACTTCTACTGTCGTTCCCAGCTTTTTGGCCCCCGCAGCGACAAAGGGCAGCAACAGCAGCGGTGCTGCGAGATTTGAAATCGCAATGGTGCCTTGGGACAGGACGGTCGGGGAATCCGATATCACAGCTCCGGTCATCAGGGGGCACAGGTCTTGTTCGCCAACCCATACTCCGTTCTGAAGCACAGGAATGTGGCGTTCCAGACAGGGCGCATATTCACGTTTGAGCAGTTGGGCCAGAATAGCGGGCCCGTCGAACCCTTGGGCGCTTAGCCAACGGGTGGCCTTTGCAGCCTCTTCCGCCACGCCCCAGGCATATCCGGCCCCGCGGGTTGCACGTTTGGCGGTTGCTTCGACTTCGTTCAATGAAAAAGTCATTGTGCAACCTCCGGATAAACCCACAAATCTGAGTTTGCGGTATTTAGCTCATCGGGGTAGGGGGCGCCGGCATACATGCAGATGCGGACCCAGCGATCTGAACGAGGGTCGAAATGCGTCGCGCCAAAGAAGGACAGCTTTGCGCGCAACATATCGATGGGCATCACTTTCGCGCCGATTGTGTTGTCATGGATCTCACCATATGGCGCGATACGGCTGATTTGGGCGCGGCGCACGGTGTGGCGATGCTCGGGGTGGCGCAAAAGAAACTCTGCTATCGGCGCATCATCCGGCCACTCTTGCAGAGCCTTGAAAGCCAGCGCCGCATCACGCGCGGGCGCGAGCGGTTGTTCATAGTCCGCAATTGGTTCTTCAAACCGTTCACCCAGTCTGGGTTCAAGTTTCTCTTCGGAAACGTACCAGGCGCGCGCGCAGTTTTTCGGATCACTCCAATCAAGATCCAGCGCCCAGTCAAAACTGTTCCGGATCAAGGTACGCACCCCTGACACCGGCATTGTTCCATCAATAACCTGTGCAGCCGTGTTTGTGTCCGCCATGCAGCTGGACAGCCCATCCACGACATCTCCGTAAGGCTCAAGGATCAGTGAGGCCAGCAACTCCTGGCCTTCTTCGCTAAGCGCGGTTTCCGACCATCGGATCATGCGATCCCACGGATGGTCTTGTGTCAGGTCGTCTGTAGCCAGAAATACGTCGATCGAATTCAGGTCGTCCTTCAGTGCCGCCAGTTTTTCCACCTGTATCGGATGTTCGGATTGCCACCACGCGATTGACTGTTTGCTGCGCGCGAATACGTCGCGAAAGACGCACGCGTCTTTTTCGGTCGCTGTCTTAATTGACCGCACGCGCGAGATGGCCTCTTCCCGCGCCATGATCCAGTTGTTGAACAGAACGGGATGGTTCACGATGAACGGCGCCATTCCCAGTCCCGTGGAATTTCCGATGCCCAGCCAGCGTGCGATTTCAGGATCAAGCTCGGCGGTTTGATCCCCACCTTTGACCTGCGCCATATATTGCACCAGATCGCGTACAAAGATCCGGGTCAGGTACACCGACAGCATTTCGATCTGGAAGGGACCGCTGACCTCATCCCGGTCCGCCGTTTTCTCACGATCCGCAGCGCCGAATTTGCCCGACCCGTAAACAGCCGTGGTCCTCATCAGATAGCCGACCTGATAAATCTGTTCCAGGTCCGGTTGTTGGCCCGCAGCCAGACGATCCACCACATGAGCCCAGAGTCGCACAGAACGATTGGCGCGTGACAGTGACAATTCGGTTTCGCTGACACGCCCTGCCTCTTGCAGCGGTACGTTCCGCGACAGCCGATCAATGTCTTCTGGCGTCGGGATACCATCGAACAGCGCAAAGGTGGCGTCCCAGGCTTCGGCAATAACCCGGTCTGATCGTTGATCGGCAGGCAGGTCATGGGCAAATGCAACCAGCGAATAGGCGCGATCGGGGCCTTGCGCGGTATAGACCGCATGGCCGACGCCTTTGTCGTCAATTTCGAATGCAGGTCGCGAAAAGCTCCAGTTTTCATCGGCCATGCGGCGTGTCAGTTGCCGCATAAAGCTGAGCCGGCATTGATGCAATGATCCCAGCCGTGACAGCCGCATGACCGTGGCGGGGTCACGTCTGGCGATCTCTGTCTGCGCGTGTGGTTCCATTTGGCTACCTTTGTGGGACGAAGTTCTCGGCAAAGAACCGATACCAGTTCCTGCCCATGATCCCGGCCACTTCGTCATCGTTCAGGCCGGTCGCGCGTAACCCTTGTTCGATGTTTCCAAAGTCTCGGTTGTCCTGAAACCAGCCCGGCATTGGTGGAAACCCCGGAGCAGAGGCCGAGCCTTCGCCATAGTCGATTTCTTTTGTCCACCGCCCCACACGCATCCATTCAACGATACTGTCAGGCTGATCCTGGCACAGGTCAGTGCCGATCCCCAGATGACTGGCCCCGTATTTGTCCGCAGTGCGGGCGATCATCTCGCAAAAGCTTTCCAGCGTGCAGTCAGACTTGTCCTTCAGGTGGTGAGGGTAGACCGAAAAACCCAGCATCCCACCGTTTTCAGTCACGGCGCGGATGACATCATCTCGCTTGTTGCGCAGGGCCGGGGACCAATCGTGCGGATTGGCATGCGTGATTGCGATGGGCCTGTCTGAGAGTTCAGCCGCCTCGATTGTGGACCGGTCAGCCGAATGGCTCATGTCCACCACAAGGCCCACGCGGTTCATCTCTTTGATCACCTGCTTGCCCATTCGGGTGATGCCGGTGTCTTCGGCCTCATAACAACCGGTCGCCAGCAGGGATTGGTTGTTATAGGTCAGTTGCATGAACCGCGCGCCCAAATCGTGCAGGATTTCAACCAGCCCGATGTCGTCTTCGATGGGCGATGGGTTCTGAAACCCGAAAAACACGGCGGTCCGGCCTGTTTCACGGGCCGTGTCGATATCGCCGGCCCACCGCCCTTTCATGATCAGATCCGGATATTGCTCGAACCAACGGTTCCATTTCTCGAAATTCAGAACCGTTTCTCGGAAATTCTCATGATAGGAGATGGTGACGTGGATCGCGTCCACGCGCCCTTCGCGCAATTGGCGAAATATCTTCTCCGACCAATTGGCATATTGCAGGCCGTCGATCCGCATCAGACGGGGCCTGCGCTGATATAGGCGGTTTTGACAGTCGTATAGAATTCAGCCGCTGCCTTACCCTGTTCGCGTGGACCATATGAGCTGTCGCCCCGGCCACCGAAAGGCACGTGGTAATCGGTGCCAGCGGTGGGCAGGTTAACCGTCACCACGCCGGTGCGTGCGTTGCGGCGGAAATGGGTGGCGCGGGCCAGCGACTTGGTCACGATGCCCGAGGTCAGGCCGAAATTGGTGTCGTTGACCACGCTCAGCGCTTCATCATAGCTGCCGACCTTGATGACGGATGTAAGCGGTGCGAACATTTCTTCGCGGTTGATGCGCATGTCGTTGGTGGTGTTCAGGAACACGCCCGGCGACATGTAGAACCCGTCATGAGGCATCTCCAGGCGCTGACCGCCACAGGCCAGCTCAGCCCCTTCGGATTTGCCCAGGTCGACATAGGCGAGGTTTTCTTTCAACTGCTGCTGGCTGACGACGGGGCCCATCTGCACGCCTGCTTCCAGTGCGTGACCCACCTTCATTGCCTGCGCACCGGCAACCAGTTTCTCGACAAAGGCATCGTGGATGCCCGCGTGAACCACCAGACGCGACGAGGCGGTGCATTTTTGACCGGTGCCGCCAAAGGCCCCGCCCAGTGCCAGCGTCACTGCCAGATCCAGATCGGCGTCGTCCATCACCGCCAGCGCGTTTTTGGATCCCATTTCCATCTGAACCTTGGTCAGGTTCTGGATTGCTGCGGCGGCGATGCCTTTGCCCACGGGCACCGACCCGGTGAAGGAAATCGCATTGACCTTGGGGCTTTCCACCAGACGTTGCCCGACCGAACGGCCCGAGCCCATCACAAGGCTGAACAGACCTTTCGGAATATCCTGCCGTTCGATGATTTCAGTCAGGGCCACAGCCGAGGCGGGTGTGATGTTGGCGGGTTTCCACACCACCGCGTTGCCATAGCACAGCGCCGGGGCAATCTTCCACGAGGCGGTTGCAGTGGGGAAGTTCCACGGACTGATGATCGCAACTACGCCAACAGCTTCGCGGCGCACATCCACTTCGATATCGGGGCGCACGGAATCGGCGTTTTCACCGATCTGGCGCAGACACTCGGCGGCGTAATACGTGAAGAACTGACCGGCGCGGTAAACCTCGCCCTTGCCTTCGGCCAGCGGCTTGCCTTCTTCGCGGCTGAGCAGAGTGCCGAGTTCCTCGGCGCGGGCCATCAACTCGTTGCCGATGGCGTTCAGGACGGCCTGTTTTCGCTCCAGCCCGTAGGCGGCCCATTCGGCCTGCGCGACGCGCGCCTGATCCAGAGTCGCCTCAAGCTGATCGGCGCTGGCTTGTGTGAACATGCCAACCAGATCGCTTAGATCCGAAGGATTGCGGTTTTCAATTTCGCTTTCGCCCGCCAGCCATTCGCCGGCAATCAGGTTCAGTTTGGTCACGTCAGGCCCCAAATTCGCAAATTTCGATTTGGGCCAGGATGGAACTTTCGGCTAACATCAGTCAAACTCAAATAACTTTAGGAAGCTTCAGAAAGTTTGAAGTATGGCGATGAAAGTCGAGATGCTGCGGTGTTTTTGTACCGTGGCCCAAACCGGAAACCTTGCCGAGGCTGCCAGCCGTCTGGGTCGGACACAATCCGCCGTCTCAATGATGCTGAAGCAGTTTGAAGATCACTTGGGCAAGAAACTGTTTGAAGGTGAACGGAAAAATCACCTGTCGCCGCTGGGTCAGCAGGTTCTGGACCTTGCTCTCAAACAGGTGCGCGATTTTGATCAGACTGTTCAGAACATAGAAATGGCGGCGCAGGCGGAACATGGGTTGATCCGTATCGTATCCGTGCCGTCGGTGGGGGCCTTGGTCTTTCCCGCCTTGCTGGGACATATGACATCACGCTTTCCGGGGTTGAAGATCGAGTTGCGAGACGGGGATTCGCAACATGTTCTGGACGCCGTTGCCGGGGACAAGGCGGATATCGGCATTGCATCTGGCCATCATCCCCTGAATGGGGTCAGTGCCGAGCCGCTTTTTCAGGATCGTTTTGGACTGGTTGCAGCATCCGATCATCCGCTTATGACACGGGCCAAACCGCCCGAAATCTGTGACCTGATGGCGGCGCCCTTCGTGCGAAACGCCTTGTGCGACTTTATCGAGTCCGCGCCTTTCCGAGAGATCCTGGACAGGGCCGAGGTTACCATTCACAACACGCATTCCCTGATCACGACTGTCAGGGCAGGCCAGTGGATCACGGTCCTGCCGCAGACCGTCGCACAGTTCATCCCGGATGCGGTCGCCTTTCGTCCGATTTCAGATTTGCCAGACAAGCGAGAGGTATATATTTACCGTCGGGAAAGAGCCCGCTTCCGCGAGATCACCCAGGCCTGCTGTTCGTATATCCTGTCGAGCGGTTTTGGAAACGCTGGCTTGGTGCAGGAGCCAGTTTTGGATTAACCCTGCTCAAAAGCATAAATTAAATAGGTTCTAGCAGACTCGAAGCGGCGCACATGCTAGGTTCCTGAATGAAGTGGGGGACTTCAGAGGGGCAACATGTCTCAGGACTTGAGGGGCTGGCTGAGCGCAATTGGATTAAACGAGTACGCGCAGGCCTTCGCAGACAACAAAATCGATTTCTCCATCCTGCCTGATTTGACGGCCGAGGATTTGATCGAAATCGGGGTGTCGGCCGTCGGTGATCGGCGGCGGCTACTGCGCGCCATTGAACAGATTGATGCCAGCCAAACATCAGCAGAGCCTGAACCTGCCGCGCAGCTCGAGCCCGCGCGCCGACAGGTTACAGTGATGTTTGCCGATCTGACCGCATTCACGAAACTATCCAGCGAATTGGATGCAGAAGATCTGCATGCGCTGCTGAATCAATTCTTCAGCAAAGTGGACAATGTCGTCGAAAAGTATGGTGGTCGTATAGACAAGCATATCGGTGATGCGGTCATGGCCGTTTTCGGAGCGCCGATTTCACATACCAATGACACCGAAAGGGCGGCGCGTGCTGCTGCCGAGATACATGCAGTTCTACCGACCTTGTCGCCGCCGCTTTCCTGCCACATCGGTATTGCGTCAGGTCAGGTCATTGCCAGTACGACCGGAAGTCAGTCGCATACGGAATACACCGTTACAGGGGATGGGGTGAATCTGGCGTCCCGCCTGACGGATATTTCCGCTGGGGGTGAGACACTGGTTTCACATGACATTCAGCGCTCATTGGGGCCGCTTTTCGTGGGCGAATCCATTGGTGTGAAGGCCATCAAAGGGCTGAATGATCCCGTCGAAGTTTGGCGTCTGGATCGATTGGCCCGGAACATTCGCACACGGCGTCACAAATTTATCGGGCGCGAGCGGGAGCTGTCGGTGTTCTCGGCCACATTCGACCGATGCAAACGCCACGGCAAGGGTGAAGTCCATGTGATTCTGGGTGAGCCCGGGATCGGGAAAACCCATTTGTCCGAGCAGGTTGCTGAACTGGCATCCGGCGAGTCCTACACGATCCACAACGGCGTCGTGATGGATTTCGGCGCGCGCGAAGGGCATTCGGCCATTCAGATGGTCGCCCGCAGCATTCTGGGTCTTGGCCCGTCAGACGGCGCGGAAACGGGTGCCGCAGCGGCCAGGGAGACAATCGCCAGGGGCTGGGTCAGCCCTCCGAACGCCGCGCACCTCAATGCGCTGCTTGAACTGGAGCAGGATTCGGGACTGGCCGAGGTGTTTGCGGTGATGGACAACAAGACCCGCCTGCGCGGACGGCGGCAGGTCATTGAAGAGTTGCTGTCGGCCTGCAGCCAGGAAGCCCCCTTGCTGATCCAGATCGAGGACATCCACTGGGCTTCGCCCGAGACCCTGATGACCTGCTCTCATATTGCAGCGGCAACGCGGGATATCCCTTGCGTGTTGATGATGACCAGCCGGGCCGAAGGCGACCCGATTGACCGGGATTGGCAAATGGCAACCGATGGCGCGCTGGTATCCAAGATGGAACTGGCGCCGATGGGGGAAGAACAGGCCAGACTGTTGGTCGAAGAATTCACGGCCATCGACCCCGAGTTGCTGGACACCTGTGTCAAACGCGCCGGGGGCAATCCGCTGTTTCTTGAACGGTTGTTGCGCAATACGGATGTGCTTACACAGCAAAGCGTGCCTGGCAGTATTCAGGGGATCGTTCAGTCCCGACTGGATGCACTGGATCGAACCAGCCGCTCCGCCATTCAGGCAGCATCGGTACTGGGGCAACGGTTCTCTGCAGAAGTGCTGAACTTTATTTTGGGTGAAGGGCATCTGGATACGACCAGCCTGATCCGATCCGCGCTGGTCCGAGAGGCGGGGCCTGACCTCATGTTTGCCCACGCGCTGATCAGGGATGGATCCTATGCAACGTTGGTCAAATCCGAGCGTGCGCGCCTGCATAGGCAGGCCGCCAAGTGGTTCGAGGATCGCGATGCGACCTTGTGCGCACAACATTTGGATCGGGCCGGGGCGAATAACGCTGCACAGGCGTATCTGGAAGCGGCGGACAAACTGATCCAGGCCTTCAGGTTCGACGATGCCAGCCCATTGATCGAACGTGCCCTGGAACTGCCGTCCCCTGCAGGTGTCCGGTTCGATCTGCTTTGCGCACGGGCTGAAACGCACAGGCTTCAGGGTCTGTCCGGCGACGCACTGCGTGAATTTCGGGAAGCTGCCCGTGTTGCCGAAACTGATGAGCAAATCAGCCGTGCGCATATCGGGCTGGCGCAGGCTGCGCGGCAAGCCAGCCTGTATCAGGACGCGCTGGAGGCGCTCGATCTGGCTGAATCCGCCGCCGAGCGTTGCGGGTCAGAGCGGGATGTCGCTCAGATCAACTACGTGCGCGGAAATGTCTATTTCCCTCTGGGCCGGGACAAGGAAGCGCAGAGCGCCAATGAACGCGCCCTGACGCTTGCCCGCAAACTTGGCTCTGCCCGCCTCGAGGTTGGGGCGCTAAGCGGATTTGGTGATGCAAACTTCATGAAAGCCACCATGAAGACAGCGACAGGCTTTTATACGCAAGCTGTTGAACGAGCGCGCGAAAAAGGGCTGGTCCGCGATCTGGCCGCCAATCTGCACAATCTCAGCGTCGCGCGCAGTTACACCGGGGACGTAGCACAGGGCAAGGCGGACGCCATTGAGGCCATCGAAGTCTCGCAAACGTATTTTGCCTTTGTTCCGGAATGCGTTGCACAGACCTGCCTTGGCGTGGCCGAGACCTTTTTGGGCAACCTTGATCAGGCACTGGAAGCGTTCAGTGTTTCAGCTGAAATTGCGGAACGCGTCGGTGCAAAACGCCTTGAGGCGCAGGCCCTTGAACATCTGGCGCGAACGCAGGTTTATGCCGGAAAGTTGGACCACGGTCGGGAAACAGGTCGTCGCGCGGTTGAAATCGCGCTTGAACATGGGCGGAACTTTGTAGGGCCCAAGGCCTTGTCGGCCCTGGCAATGGCCGAGGCCAACCCTGATGAGCAAACGCGCTTGTTGAACCTGGGGTCTGAGATCATTTCCGAGGGATGTGTGGGTCACAGTCACCTTCACTTTTACTCGGACGCCTGCGCCGTCATGCTGGCGCGCGGCGATTGGGACGCAGCAATTGAATATGCGGATGGGCTTGCAGCCTTCACGACTACCGAGCCTTTGCCAATGGTCGATTTATCCATTTGTCAAACACGACTTTTGGCTGAAAGCGGACAGCAGAACACTCCGCCAATACAACACGGGGGGTATGCCGATCTGACAACGCAGTTTGCCGCTATGGGTATCACGCAATCCCTTCTGGGTTCAGTGGGGTTTCTGGCTGATTAGGTGACACGGCAGGAGGCTGAATGAGCGTTGAAAGAAAGGTGTGGCTGATTTCTGGCTTGTTGACCCTTGGGCTTGGGGGTCTCTTGCTCAAACTTTGGATCGAACTGAATCATTTTGAGGGTGATCCCACTCAACTTCCGGATCAGGCATCAGTGGACGCATATCTGGAAGAACTGGATGCCGTGCCGGATTACCGCGTTAAAACGGGGATCTTCTTAAAATCATTCAGCTTTCTTGGTGCCAGCGACGTGCAGGTCACCGGTTACGTCTGGCAGCGCTACATCACAGGTGTTCATGATGAGATCCGTCCGGCCGAGGGTGAGATCGGTTTTCTTCTGCCGGAAGCGGTCGATACAGCAAACGGCCTGATCGAAGAGGCCTATCGGCTGCCGCAACAAGATGGGTTGCTGATCGGGTGGTATTTTGAACAAACCCTTCGGCAGAGTTTTGACTACACCCGCTACCCCTTTGATCACAAAACGGTCTGGGTGCGCTTCTGGCCCGCATCTTTTGACATCAATGTTGCGCTGGTTCCTGACTTTGAGGCTTATTCCGCGACCGGTCCGGATGATATTTTCGGCATCGACAGTCAGATCGTGATGGGTACGTGGGAACGTGAGAACACCTATTTCGACTATAAGTTGTCAAGCCTGGATACGACGTTGGGCATCGCTCAGAACGCCTATCAAACCAACATGCCCGAGCTGCATTATAACTTTGTCATCAAACGCAATTTCGCAAACGCGTTCATCGTGCACATGGTCCCGCTGCTTGTCGTGACAATGCTGCTGTTTGGGGCGCTGATGACCGTCACGCGCCGCGAGGGGCTGGCCGATCGGCATGACTTCAGCACGTCCAGTGTAATCGGAACCTGCTCGGTTCTGTTTTTCGTGATCCTGTTGGCCCATGTGCAGCTGCGTGAAGGGTTCGCAGGTTCTCCTGTGATCTATATGGAGTCGTTCTTTTTCCTGATGTACTTCATGCTGCTGGCAGTTTCGGTCAATACATACCTGTTTGCGTCCGACGTTGAGACGTCGTTGCGGATCATCCACTATCGGGACAACCTTATTCCCAAGGCCGGGTTCTGGCCGTTCGTCCTGCTTTGTATGGTGGTGATCACGGCCTATAATCTCAGTTCCAAGGAAAGCCCGAAACCGCCACCAGTCAGCACAGTGGAAAACTAGATAGCCGGCTCGAATCCGGGCTTGGGTTCACCCTGCGCCATATCCAGCGTGTAGTCGCTGATGACGTCTGATTTGCCGTCACGCCAGTTTTGCATGTACTTTTCAGGATCGGCGATCACATAGGCGTAGGCGGGTTTCATCACGCCATCCAAGATCACGTTGATCTTTTTGCGGATATAGACGTTCTTGGACGAGCCCGGACCATGATAACCTTCCAGCTTGTCCAGCTCGTGCAGGCCCGATTCCGTCACCCGGTAAACCTCTCCGCTTACTTGTTTGCCCATGCCCTGCTGATCGACAAGGGTCGCCATTCGGTGCAGGAAGCCACAGTTCGGATTGTCGCAGTACGGTTCATTTGGAACGATCAGGGGCATTGGTTGCCGCGTGCGGGCAGGCCCGACGAAGTCATTCAAGACCCGGCTGTGTGCCTCATGGTTCGGGAACCCCTGTTTCAGGGAGCCGTATGTGAAATACAGATAGGTGGGTTCCTGAACGGCAATAAAGGTTTCGTCACGGCCCTGTTCCGCGTTTTTTATCTTAAGGTTGTGGTCTCGCGCCCAAGCATCCAGCATGGTCCGTATCTCGGGGGCGATATCCATGCCCTGAACAAATTTAATGCACGAGGTTGCATCCATGCCTTTGGCGCGCAACAGGATGTCGACCATCCTTGGGGCTTTGTTCATCACAGCCACATGCAATGCCGTGAAACCGTGATCGTTGACGATATTGACGTCGATATCGCGGTCGATCAAATCCTGTGCCGCTTCATAATCTGGCTTGCCCAGATCGTGACCGCCTTCGTTCAATTCGCCTTCGCCGCCAGCCGCATAATGCAGCAATGAATCGCCGTGGGCTTCGTCCACGATATTGACTCCCACGACACCTTCATCGATGGCGCGGAACACACGTTTCCATTCATTGATATCATCGGCGGCGGCAGCCTCTCGGGCCCATTTGCACACGCGGTATTTCTGGTCGTCCAGTTCTTCGAATGCGTCGCCCAGTGCTTCCATGATCTGGTCAGGCGTGGCCATCATACCAATCCCCATCCGGCCGTTGGACAGGCGGCCCTCCCGAGGGCCTATGAAATCGATGCCCAGCGTCTTCAGCCTTGCGACATTGTTCTGGGTGGTGATGTTGTTCCACATATTCGTGTTGCAGGCCGGGCACAGGATCACGGGCTTCTTCTGGTACTGCCACGCCACAAAGACAGAGGTCAGAAGGTTATCGGCGATCCCGTTTGCCACCTTTCCCATGGTGTTGCAGGTGATGGGAGCGACGATCACGCAATCGGCCCAGTCACAAAGCGCCAGATGCGACGCACGCACTGGCATGTCGAATTCCATGTAACGGAAATTCCATTCATCATCGTCGCGGTAATAGTCGTTATGGGTGATCTTGGCGTCGATCCGTTCAGCGCCGAAGTCCCGAAAGAACTTTTCAGCCGAAGTGGAAGGGATCAGTTTGACATTGTGTCCGGCGTCGACGATGCGCTCAACAAGTTCTGGTATCTTGTCTGCCGCCGATGACCCGCAGGCACAAAGCAGCACGTTGCGTTTGCCGCTGCTTACCTCGTTCATCACACCTTTGGGATAGCCGAACATGTTCTTATTCAGGCTGGGTGTCTCTTCAAGCTTGGAAACGGGAAGACCTGCTTCGATCATGCGGTCCTGAAGGTGACCTGCCTTGATCATGTCCACAATGTCTTCCAGCTTTTCGCCTTTGCTGATGCACTGGCCTTGGAAAAACAGGTAGGGAACTTTGGGTTTTTCACCTAAAGATATCAGCTGACGTCGCATCTTTATCGCGTTGGGGTCGCGACCGCCCACATCCACCTGCTTTACGCTGGTCGCACCGATGTTCGAAAGAACACTTCTGAGCATGTAGGACCACGGGTCTTCATCTTCATAAAACAGAACCATGGGGTTGTTCCGGATAATGCTGGCGACATCCCCGGGATCTTCGGGCGGCTCAACTGTTTCGATCACCAGCAAAGCCGGGTCCTCCAGATCGCGCAGGCCGCGGAAGATGTTGCCACGAGGGGCTTGCCAGACCTGTGACGTTGCGGGGCTCATGTCGACGATCGTCACAAGGTCGGTTGCTTCATCATATGCGATACACAGGCACCAGAATTCTTCGAGCAACGCGGTTTCCCGGTAAACGTTTACCGGCGGGCGGATGGCTTCGATCCCGGTTACCCGATTAAAGTCGATATTGATCATCAGGTGACGGTCCGTGTTGGCGTCCAGGCCCTGTAGTTGCATCTTGAACCAGTCTTCGGGGGTAAGGATCGATGTGTCCTCGCGCGTTCCGAAACTGCGAAGTGAACTGCTCAGGTGTATGTTTTCAGCCGCGTTCAGATATTTCTGGGCCATGTTGTGCATGTCCGCGGCCGTGGCCACCCGTGAGACAACATCCGTGAAAGAGGCTTCGGTGGCCCGCAGCAGCTCGTCTTCGTCCACCTTGTCATCGCCGTGAATGGCCAGGCTTTCCACCAACACACCTAAGGAGTTCATGTTCGGAGTGGCGCGGCGGAACAGGTTGCGCCGTTTCTTGGGGTCTTTTGCCAGATAGAGCGTGCTGTCGACATAGTTGCATCGTTGCTTGAATGTCTTCAGATGCGTCTTGACCGCGGCACGCGCCGAGAAGCGCAAAATGCCACGCGACCGCATCGAGGTTCCGTCACGGTCCGACATCGCCTTCCAAAGCCGGTCTGCGGTTGTAACCCAAAGCTTGCCGTATTTCTCAGGATGTACGTCCATCATGTGCACCAGCCCAGTGCTTGGGTTGCACTTGGCGATTACGGCAAAATGCCCGCCCGGCATATTCGCTTTGCCATGGGCGACGCCGACCTGAAAATTCGCCACCAGAATATCATTGTCACCACCCAGCCGGTTGGATTCGTCAATCGCATCCAGCAACAGCTGCACGTTTGTCGTGTCCTCGTCCATGAAATAGGCCTGAACCTGAACACTGTCCCGCAAGCCCTGCGAATGAATGTAGGTACAGGCGACGTCAAACAGCTCACCCAGTGAGATACCGTCATTGACGACGAAAGACGAAGGCAGCGCGCATTCACGGAAAATGTCGTTCACTTCGCAACTGAAGCCCAACGCGGACATGCTGAGGGCGGCAGCCGTCACGCTGCAACAATTGATCGGCTGCTGGAAGTTCTGCAATTGAACACTGACCAGATCGCCGAACATCGTGGCGAAGCAGGGTTGCCGGATTTCCTCTGGTATCTGACGCCAGTTCTCGCTGGACAGAAAAGCCACCCGCGATCCGTCCAGCGCGAGCGCTTCGAGGCTGACGGGAATGTCTGATATCTGAAGGTGCTCTTCATAGAAATAGTCACCGACATCCGCGCTGGCCAAAGGATTACCGTTCTGCCGCAGCTGAACCACACCGCGCAGAACAACATACATGCCGCTTGCTGGCAGAACCGTGTTGTCGGTCACCTCGATACATTCGAAATGACGGTTGATGACTGACGGGTCGGCAATCTTGGCCTCGCCCGGCAGAACCTTGTATATCAGGTTCCAGTCTGCGTCATTTGGGATATATGATCTGGATGTTTCAATTTGATCTATAAGCACAACTGTTCCCCCCGGAGTTGCGTTTCAAATGTCTAATTGCGGCCAGCAGGGGCTTTCGGGTTTTCGATGCGCAGATACCCGTCATTCAGAATTAAGGACGCGTCTGTTTTTGCCTTTCACTGGCCAGGGCCGGCCTGCCAAAGAGAAAAAGTATAAGCAAATTGGCCCAATTGGCTGCACAGTATCCGATTTTTGAATAAAAATCACGATGGCAGTGATGTTGGGTTTTAGGCTGTCCTTTCCGACAGGCAAATATGCGGTGCACCCAATGCAGCAAAGGGGGCCGAAAAGCTGTCGGATGTCAGGCTGACTTTCCGTTTAGTCGGCGAACAGGTAGTCCAGCCGCATCACCGCGTCGGCCTTTTCTTTGTCCACCCCAAGAAATTCGGATATGACAGCTATGTTTTCGGCGCGCTGGGCGGTTTCCCGCAGTCGCAGGTAATTGTCCAAACCGGCGGCGCGGATTTGTTGGGACTCGTAACTCAGGTCGTTGCGAAGTGTCGGCAGCAGATGGGAAACAGTCTCAACCGGGCTGTTGTCACCCGCCAATCCGACGCGCCGCGCGTGGCCAATCAGGTATTCGTCCGAGTATTCGCATTCGACCTCAAGCACATGGGTTTTGGCCTGATCACCGCTGAAATCCTGAACAACGTCCAGATTGGCCGGGTCGAGGCACAGAACCAACTGGTCTGATCCGAAACTTTCGAAAAGCATTCGTACAACAGCCCGCCGATGGCGCGAGCGCTTGGTCAGCGTCGTTTCAATACCACCCAGATCAGGCAGTTGAGTTTCCTCTTCGTTAAACAGGTATTCGACGCAGGGGATATCTGTTTCAGACGCGATCTGATCGACCAGCCTTTTGGCGACATGCCACTTCTTGCACACGATCACAAACAGCTCTCGGTCGGGGCCCAGAACACTTCCGGCCTCCCAGAAACGTTGCCCGAACCGGCGCCCGATGCGCCCCCGGCCGGCCAGAAACGCATACAGACTGCGCCCCTCGTTCGAGATGGAAAAGTCGATGCCCTCACTCGCGTAAAGTGAGCCGAGACGCTCTTTCAGCTCATGCGCCTCTGGGCTGATCTTGCGGGCAAACAAATAGTCCTGACCCAGAAGCATGTCATAGTGATCGTTGTAGAACGTGACGGGCATTCCATAATCCGAAAACATCAGAAATGTCGGAGTACGGTTTTCGATCTCACCCTTCGGGATCAGATGGCGTACCAGCGTTTGAAAGAAGGTTTCATCGGGTATCCAGGTGGTCGCAAAAAACCGGATCACGTCCCTGCGCTGTCGCAGGAAGTCCAGAATCATTTCGACCGTTCGGCGGCGCAGACACCACCATTGGCTGCCGATCATCACTTGAACGTCTTCGGGAATTCGCCGCGTCAGCCCGAAACGCTTCTGCGTTTCATAGGCAGCGTAGAACAGTTTCGGCTGGGTGCGTTCATTGAAATAATGGCGATAGATCAGCCGGTCTTCTTTCATGCCGGTCTTGATCCAGTCGCTTTCGAAAAAGTCGTGGCTTTCGATGAAATCCTTGTCGTGATCATCCAGAAATCGATGGGTGTATTCTGCCGTTTTGATCGCCATGCAATCACCGGACAGCATGTAAAAATGCGTGGCGCGGGGGAAGGTTTCGACGGCGGCCTGCAAGGCGTTCAGCGTGGCCTGCACCAGCGACCACTCTCCCCAGCCGCATTTGATGCGCCTTTTTGCAAAGGTCACGTTCGGATTTTGAGCCAGCGCGGAACGGATGCGCCCGTAAGCTTCGGGGCTGGCGCTGGCGTCAAAGTGGATCGCCATGCAATCGCCCGCAGCAGTCAGCTGTTCAGCCTGTGCAATGATTGCATCAGGGTCCTTATGGCACAACAATATATAGGCAATCTTCGCCATCGAGGTTAGGTAATTTCCGTTTCTGCCCGGTTTCAACCGTGATACTGAGGATGAGCGATTGAATAAACAGAATAATTTTGGTTCCTTGTTATCAAAAGCTGGCATATCGGTTTGAGACCAGACCAGCGTAGGAGGCACAGCAGATGGGTTTTCCCGGTACCTGGATGACCGAGAGCGAAAGCATGGTGTACCGCGTCGTGCCCAAATGCGCCTGCTCGACCATTGGGCAGATCATGTATTATTCGGATCACGGCCAGTTCTTTGACGGTGACATCCATGACGCCGAGGATGGTATGCACAAATGGGCCTTTGATCAGAGCCAGGATCTGATTTCCAAAAATGTGCGCGATCATGCCTCGTATTCCTTTACCTGTGTGCGCAACCCATACACGCGTATTCTGAGCTCGTTTTTCGACAAGATCTGCGGGATCCAGCGCAACGGCAAACGGTATCGTGGCAATCTGGTGCCAACGCTGATCTACAATTACGGGATCGAGGTGGGCGGTGACGATGGCAAGGGAGAGTTTGACCAAATCGCCAGCTTTCGCCGGTTCCTGCTGTTTGCGCGGGATACCATCCGCTGGCGACGCCCGATGGACCCGGACATTCACTGGTCGGCCATGTCTGGTCACGTGTCGACCTTCATCGTGAACGGTGGCCGTTATGATCGGATCTTCTGGACCGAAGCGTTCAACGACGGGATGCAGGGTGTCTTGGACAATACCAAGCTGAAGCATTCAGTTTCGCTGTCCGAAATACCCCGGTTCAACGAATCCGAAGGCCATGGCCCCAAGCGCGCACATCCGGTCGAGGATTATTTCGACGACCTGTCGATGCATCTGGTCTATGAGATCTACAAGCAGGATTTCGAGTTGTTCAAATACGATTTCGAAAACCCGGCCAACAAGATGCCGATCGGCGAAATCGATCTGGACGAAATTCACGCCAAGCTGGGCGATTGATCTTAAGGCTGGATGCCTCGTCCTCTGTCAACGTTTCTTGCGAAACATCTGCTCTGGTTGGCCCGAGAGCGCCTGTGCATGATCGGCTTACCGGTCTGCCGCGTCAGCAGACCGGTAATGTGTCAGTTTAGACTTGGCGTACGGCACCTTTTGCCGCGCTGGTGGTCAGCTTGGCATAGGCCTTCAGCGCGGTAGACACCTTGCGTTTGCGCGGCGCAGCAGGCACCCAGCCTTTTACGTCCTGTGCTTCGCGCCGGGCGGCAAGCTCTTCATCTGACACGGCCAGATTGATCGAGCGGTTGGGGATGTCGATTTCAATCGTGTCGCCATTCTGGACCAGGCCAATCTCTCCGCCTTCAGCCGCCTCGGGCGAGACATGGCCGATCGACAAACCGGATGTTCCGCCCGAAAACCGCCCGTCGGTTAGCAGGGCGCAGGCTTTGCCCAGACCCTTCGATTTCAGATAGGATGTCGGGTACAGCATTTCCTGCATCCCCGGACCGCCACGCGGGCCTTCATAGCGGATCACCACCACGTCGCCCTCTTTCACCTTGCCAGTGAGAATATCGCTGACTGCCTGATCCTGGCTTTCGCACACGTAAGCCGAGCCAGTGAATTGCAGGATATTGGCATCCACACCAGCGGTTTTCACGATGCAGCCGTCGCGGGCGATGTTACCGAACAGAACCGCCAGACCACCGTCCTGACTGAACGCGTGTTCCTTGGACCGGATCACGCCGCCCTTGCGATCAGTGTCCAGTTCCTTGAACCGGTTCGACTGGCTGAACGCCTGTGTGGTGCGCACACCGCCGGGGGCGGCCTTGAACAGTTCCTGTGCCTTGGGGTTGTTGGCGATGGTGATGTCCCAGTTGGCAATCGCCTCTCCCATCGTGGCCGAATGCACGGTGCTGCATTCGTTGTGCAGCAGGCCCGCACGGCTGAGCTCACCCAGGATCGAGAAGATACCACCGGCACGGTGGACGTCTTCCATATGCACATTTTCGGTGTTGGGCGCGACTTTGCAGAGGCAGGGAACACGACGGCTGAGGCGGTCCATATCGGCCATGGTGAAGTCAACTTCACCCTCATGCGCGATGGCCAGCAGGTGCAGCACCGTGTTGGTCGATCCACCCATGGCGATATCAAGGCTCATGGCATTTTCGAACGCATCAAAGGTGGCAATCTCACGGGGCAGAAAGCCTTTTTCATCCAGATCGTAATGGCGCTTGGTAATCTCGACGATCCTGCGGCCGGCTTCAAGGAACAGTTCTTTGCGGTCTGCGTGCGTCGCCAGAGTCGAGCCGTTACCCGGCAGGGCCAGACCCAGCGCCTCGGCCAGACAATTCATCGAATTCGCGGTGAACATGCCCGAACATGAACCACATGTGGGGCAGGCGTTTTCTTCGATGTGCTGAACCTGTTCGTCGGTGAACTTGTCGTTCGCAGCGGCCACCATAGCGTCCACAAGGTCAATCTTCTTGGCTTCCAGATCGGCGATGTCGATCTTGCCCGCTTCCATCGGACCGCCTGAGACGAAAATGGCCGGGATGTTCAGACGCATGGCGGCCATCAGCATGCCGGGAGTGATCTTGTCGCAGTTCGAAATGCAGACCATAGCGTCCGCACAATGGGCGTTGACCATATATTCGACCGAATCCGCGATCACTTCGCGTGAGGGCAGCGAATACAGCATCCCGTCATGGCCCATGGCGATACCGTCATCCACGGCGATCGTGTTGAACTCTTTCGCCACGCCACCTGCGGCTTCGACCTCGCGCGCGACCATCTGGCCCAGGTCCTTCAGATGCACGTGACCCGGCACAAACTGGGTGAATGAGTTGACGATGGCGATGATCGGTTTGCCGAAATCGTCGTCACCCATACCTGTGGCCCGCCAAAGGCCACGTGCGCCAGCCATGTTGCGGCCATGGGTAGAGGTTCTGGATCGGTACATTGGCATGATGCTGTTTTCCCTGTTGCCTCGGGTTGCATAATTCGGGGTTCGTACGTTATAGCGCACGTAGCACATGTGCGTTATAACGTACAAGGTAAATCGCAGGGCGCGGGTATGGCTATGGACGACATTACGCTGAAATTACGGGATGTGCGGACAGCTTCGGGGTTGAGCCTGTCCAAAGTCGCCGAGATGACCGGGGTCAGCAAAGCCATGCTTGGCCAGATTGAGCGCGGCGAATCGAGCCCAACGATCGCCACGCTTTGGAAAATCGCCAAAGGCTTTCAGATACCGCTCAGCGGGTTGATCGACACAACGCTGGGCGATCCATCGGTCTTTCAGACTGTAACCTTTCCCGGCAGTATCGAGGTCAAGATCGTCTTTCCCTTCGATCCCGCACTGGGAGCCGAGACTTTTCACGTGAACCTTGCCGCGAACCAAAGCCACGAATCCCCGGCTCATGCCGCCGGGGTGACCGAGGAAGTATTTGTCCTCAGCGGTACTTTGGAAATTCTGCGTGGCGAGGAATGGGTGCCCTTACAGGCCGGGCAGGGGTTGCGCTTTGCTGCGGACCTGCCGCACGGGTATCGCGCCGGTTCGCAAGGAGCCGCGTTTCTAAACATGCATCACTATGCGCAACACACTGAATCTCCTGAAAATGGCACGGCCCAGATATGACGGCTATCTTTGACACACTTACCATCGTGGATGCCATCGGCTCATTCGGGGCGCTGATCGTGGTGGCGGCGTATTTCGCGACGCAGATGCGGATGATGAATTCCGATGACCTGGCCTTTCCGGTGATCAACCTGCTGGGGTCTGTCCTGATCGTCTTTTCGCTGCTTGAGAATTTCAATCTGGCCTCGATGCTGATCGAAGGGTTTTGGATTGTGATCAGTGTCATCGGCATCATCCAGCATTTCCGCCTGCGCAAGGCGCGATAATTCCTGAGGTCAACAAGCGCTAGCGCTATCCAGCCTTGAACGCCCATGCCACGGGGTATAGGGAAACCCCAAGCTCGCTTAGGGGAGGCTTTGATGCAGGACGATCCAAAAACCCTCGTATCCACCGAATGGCTGGCCGCGCATATGAAAGACCCGGATCTGCGGATTCTGGACGGGTCGTGGTATTTGCCCGCGCAAAACCGTGATGCCAAGGCCGAATATGATGCCGGGCATATCCCCGGAGCACGGTTCTTCGATATTGATGAGATATCAGATCACCGTTCCGACCTGCCTCATATGGCACCACCGGTCGAAAAATTCATGTCACGCCTGCGGGCCATGGGTGTCGGTGATGGTCATCAGGTTGTGGTTTATGATGGTGCCGGGCTGATGTCCGCAGCGCGCGTTTGGTGGCTGTTCCGTCTTATGGGGCAGGAAAACATCGCGGTTCTGGATGGGGGTTTGCCAAAATGGCAGGCCGAGGGGCGCGAGATCGAGGATCTGCCTCCGGTCATTCGCGACCGCCACATGACCGTTCGCGTGCAAAACCAGCTTGTCCGGGACGTCACGCAAGTTTCCGCCGCCGCCAAGCTGGCGGATCACGAAATCATCGATGCCCGCTCGGCCGACCGATTTGCCGGAACCGCACCCGAGCCGCGCGAAGGGCTGCGTTCGGGCCATATTCCGGGCTCGCGCAATGTGCCCTTTGGGCAGTTGTTGAACGCCAACGGAACAATGAAGTCGCCCGAGGACTGCCGCGCCATATTCGAGGCTGCAGGCGTCGATCTGTCTAAGCCGGCGATCACCTCTTGCGGGTCTGGTGTCACGGCCGCCATTCTCAGCCTTGCGTTGGAACGCATGGGCAAGAAAGACCACTCGCTTTATGACGGCTCCTGGGCTGAATGGGGTGCCTTCCCGACCCTGCCCGTCGCAACCGGAGAGAACTGATGTTCGAGAACCTGAAACCGCAGCCCGCCGACAAGATTCTGGCGCTGATGCAGATGTACCGCGAAGACCCGCGTGATCAGAAGATCGATCTGGGTGTTGGTGTTTACAAGAATGCCGAAGGCGTGACGCCGGTGATGCGCGCGGTGAAAGCCGCCGAACAGCGCATCTGGGAAGAACAGGAAACCAAGGCCTATACCGGTCTGGCCGGTGATCCGGCCTATGCGGATGCGATGATCGGATTGATTTTGGGTACTTCGGTGCCGCGTGGCAACATCGCCGCAGTGGCGACACCCGGAGGCACCGGCGCCTGCCGTCAGGCGTTCGAGTTGATCCGGATGGCGAACCCTTCGGCACGTGTGTTTGTGTCGAACCCGACCTGGCCCAACCATCTGTCGATCCTGAATTACCTGGGGATGGAAACCGTTCAGTATCGTTACTTCGATGAAGAGACCCGGGGCGTCGATTTCGATGGGATGATCGCAGACCTGAAATCCGCCAAAGCGGGTGACGTGGTTTTGCTGCATGGCTGCTGCCACAATCCGACCGGTGCCAATCTGAACATGGTGCAATGGCAGGAGGTTGTGAACCTGATCAATGCGCTGGGCCTCGTTGCGATGATCGACATTGCCTATCAGGGTTTCGGTGACGGTCTGGAAGAGGATGCGCAAGGCGTGCGGCTGGTGGCCTCATCGGTAAAGGAATGTCTGATTGCGGCGTCATGTTCCAAAAACTTCGGCGTTTATCGCGAGCGCACCGGGTTGCTGATGGCCGTCAGTGACAACGCGGCTGAAACGGCGTTGAATCAGGCCACGCTGGCGTTTTTGAATCGCCAGAACTATTCCTTCCCGCCTGACCACGGCGCGCGCGTGGTGACGACCATTCTTATGGATGAGGCGTTGCGGGCAGACTGGGCAACTGAACTGGAAGAGGTTCGGCTGTCCATGCTGGGCCTGCGCCAGCAATTGGCTGACGAGTTGCAGCGTCTGGCCGGATCCGACCGGTTTGGGTTCATCGCCCAGCACCGCGGAATGTTCTCGCGTCTTGGGGCGGCACCGGAACTGGTCGAGAAACTGCGCGTTGAACACGGTATCTACATGGTCGGCGACAGTCGCCTGAACATTGCCGGGCTGAACGCAGCGACTGTGCCGATTTTGGCCAAAGCAATTGTGGATGTCGGGGTTTAAACGCCGACGCGACATTCGAAACGGAAACCCGGGCGCGAACGCCCGGGTTTTTTTGTCAGGTGGCGGCAAGGCTTAGCCTTTCGAGAATTCGGGGTATGCTTCCATTCCCAGTTCAGCCATGTCGAGGCCGTTGATCTCATCCTCTTCGCTGACACGGATGCCGACGGTGGATTTCAGGATCGTCCACAGGATCAGTGCGCCGACAAAGGTGAAAACGCCGTATGCGACGATGCCCAGTAGCTGCGCGCCCAGGCTTGCGTCACCGTAGAAGACGACGGCGATGGTGCCCCAGATGCCACAGAACAGGTGGACCGGGATGGCACCGACAACATCATCGATCTTGAACTTGTCCAGCATCGGGACCGCGAAGACCACGATAATACCACCCACGGCACCGATCCACAGGGCACCGAACAGGGTTGGGGCCAGCGGTTCGGCCGTGATCGAGACCAGACCCGCCAGCGCGCCGTTCAGCACCATCGTCAGGTCGGGCTTCCTGTACAGAACCTGGGTCAGGATCAGCGCTGCAACCGAGCCCGAAGCCGCGGCCATGTTGGTGTTGGCAAAGATGCGTGACACGTCCGATACATCGCCCACGGTTCCCATCGCCAGCTGCGAGCCGCCGTTGAATCCGAACCAACCCAGCCACAGGATGAACGTTCCCAGGGTCGCCAGTGCCAGGTTAGAGCCGGGCATCGGGTGAACTTTGCCATCTTTGTACTTGCCGATCCGCGGACCCAGGATAAGGGCCCCTGCCAGCGCAGCCCAGCCACCGACCGAGTGTACGATGGTCGAACCGGCAAAGTCTGAGAAGCCCTTGGCATCCAGCCAGCCGCCGCCCCATTTCCATGAACCGGAAATCGGGTACATGATGCCTGTCAGCACGATGACGAAGATCAGGAAAGGCCAAAGCTTGATCCGTTCCGCCACGGCGCCGGAAACGATGGATGCGGTCGCGGCCACGAACACAAGCTGGAAGAAGAAGTCTGAACCGACCGAAGCATAGTCCAGTGCCGCATCCGCCGGCGCAACACCAACCGCATCAAGCGTTGTGGTCGAAAAGAACGGGCCAAGCCAGCCCGTGATGGACCAGCCGTCGCCTGGATACATCAGGTTGAATCCGATCAGCCAATACATGATTGCGGCAAATGAAAACAATGCCACGTTCTTGATCATCTGCATGGCAACGTTCTTGGATCGCACCAGACCGCCTTCCAGCATGGCAAAACCTGCAGCCATGAAGAAAACAAGAAAGCCCGCCATCAGAAACAGAAGCGTGGTAAAGATATACTGGGTGTGCTGTGCCGCTTCGCCGGTTGCGGCGGCCTCTTGCGCAAGACCCATCTGCGGCAGCGCAACAATGGCGGCGGCAGGGATGAGAGATTTCATCAGGTTCATTGTCAGTCCTCGAATGATTGTGAGTGGGCGCACTTACAGCGCGTCCTCGTTGGTTTCCCCGGTACGCACACGCATCGCCTGTTCGACATCGAGGACAAAAATCTTGCCGTCACCGATCTTGCCGGTTTTGGCGGTTTTGGTGATGGTCTCGACGATCTGGTCGGCCATTGTCGCAGGCACCACGATCTCAAGCTTGATCTTGGGCACGAAGTTCACCGCATATTCGGCACCACGATAGATTTCGGTGTGACCGGACTGCGAGCCGAAGCCCTTGATCTCGGTTACCATCATGCCGCGCACGCCAGCCTCGGTCAGTGCTTCGCGCACCTCCTCCAGCTTGAACGGCTTGATTGTCGCAATGATCAGTTTCACGTCTTTCCCCTCTGATTGTCCGGTGGGACCGGCTTGTTTGCACCTGCAGAAAAAAAGCGCGCCGCGGCGCAGTAAGAAACGCTTTCGGGGCCAAAACCTGTCGGAAAATAATGCGAAGTTGCACAATTTTTGCACAACACAGTCGTTGCGACTAATAATTGAGCACTATAGAGAGGGGAAATTCCGGAAATTCGGACCTCTACATACTGCGGTTGTCGAGGTATGGTGACCAAAAAGTATAACCGGGCAGAGTTTGAGCATGACTGAGTCCAAGCGCCGCAAGCCGACATTGGTCGCGGATAGACGGTACCCTTCAAAGGGCCGAAAACCGGCGGCGACCAAAAGCGCGGCGGGCAAGAAATCGACGGCGCGCAAAACGGCCACGCGCAAAACCACACGCAGGAAAACCCGCAAGTCATCAGGGGGCAAAGGCGGTGGTATCTTTCGCCGTTTGTTCCGGTGGATCTGGCGGCTGATCTGGGGCCTGACCTGGCGTGTCGGTGCGATTTCGGCCATGCTGCTCGCGCTGGCGGTGGGTATCGTCTACGCCACGTTGCCGGATGTGGATGCCTTGCTGGATGGGCGTGCGCGGGGGTCCGTGACCTTGCTGGATCGTGACGGCAAGGTCTTTGCCTGGCGTGGTGATCAGTTTGGTGGCGTGATCACGGCCGATACCGTGTCTCCGCATCTGAAAAACGCGGTTGTCGCAACCGAAGACAAACGATTTTACCGGCATTTCGGGGTCAGCCCGCGTGGTGTCGCCAGCGCGGTCAGCATCAACCTGAAAGAAGGCCGCGGGCCTTTGTCCGGGCATGGCGGATCGACGATCACGCAACAGACCGCGAAACTGCTGTGTCTGGGTGTTCCCTATGATCCCAGCGATTGGGATTCCGAGGCCGCGTATGAGGCCGACTGCCGTCAGGGTTCCTTGTGGCGCAAGGCCAAGGAGGCTGTCTATGCGCTGGCAATGGAGGTGAAATACTCCAAGGACGAGGTCCTGACGATCTACCTGAACCGCGCCTTTCTTGGCGCAGGCGCGCGTGGGTTCGAAGCCGCAAGCCAGCGCTACTTTGGAAAATCTGCCGCCGAGGTTTCGCCCGCAGAGGCCGCGATGCTGGCTGGTCTGCTGGTTGCGCCTACACGCTATGCGCCGACCAACAACCTGCAACGGTCTCAGGATCGGGCGCGGCTGGTTATCGGTCTGATGGAGGATCAGGGATATCTGACCGCCGCACAAGCCAGCGAAGCGCGTACGCGCCCGGCGCAACTGTCTGAAGCGGCTGCTGCCCGAGCGGGCGGCTATTTCGCAGATTGGGTTGTTTCGGAACTTCCCAGTTATTTTGGCGACAACACAACCGAAGATGTTGTGATTCAGACGACTTTGGATCAGCGGATTCAGCGATCTGCGGAAGAGGCTTTGCAATTCATCTTTCAGGAAAAGGTGCGCGAAGGCTCCAAGGCGCAGGCGGCCATCGTGGTCATGTCCGCGGACGGAGCGGTGAGAGCCATGGTCGGCGGCCGAGAAACACGGGTTGCCGGGGTGTTCAACCGGGCCACCATCGCCAAGCGCCAAACCGGTTCGTCCTTCAAACCTTTTGTCTACGCTACCGCGCTGGAACTCGGCTATTCGCCGCTGGATACGGTGATGGATGAACCTTACTGCGTGGACATTCCCGGGTCCGGTCAATGGTGCCCCAAGAACTATACCAACAAGTACTACGGGCGCGTGTCACTGGCGGATGCGCTGAAGAACTCGCTGAATATTCCGGCGGTGAAAGTTGCCGAGATTTCGGGCTTGGATAACGTCCGCACCGTGGCCAGTGGTTTTGGCATTGCCAGCGATCTGGCGCAAGGTCCGGCCTTGGCGCTGGGCGCGTCGGAAAGCACGCTGATTGAGATGACAGGGGCTTATGCAGGTATTCTGAACGGCGGCTCTGCCGTTGAACCTTATGGCCTGACCGAGTTGAAGCTACTGGGTGATGAAGCTCCTGTCATGGTTACGACAACCGGTATCGGTGAACGGGTGATTAACGACGCGGCTGCCAAACAGCTGACATGGATGATGGAACGTGTGGTGTCCGAGGGCACAGGTGGACGGGCCAAGTTGCCCGGCTGGCAGGTGGCGGGCAAAACGGGCACAACCCAGGCGGCGCGGGATGCATGGTTCATCGGGTTTACTGCGGATTACGTAACCGGCGTTTGGATGGGCTACGACGACAACACGCCCCTATCTGGTGTGACCGGTGGAGGTTTGCCCGCGGAAATCTGGAGAGAAACCATGCTGCGAGTCACCGAAGGGATGACACCGACACCCTTGCCGATGATGGCACCAGCGCCGCCGGTTCAGGTCGCACAGCCACAACCGCGCCGAAAGCGCGGAGGCTTTGCCGATGATATCAACAATCTTCTGAAGAATATTTTCGGTGGAAACTAGAGCCTTCTCTGAGGGAAAAAACGAAAAAAGGCGGTGCATCGGGCACCGCCTTTTGTCATTTCGCTGTTTCGTGTTTCAGACGCTGGCATCCAAGGCCGCAAGGATCGCGTCGCCCATTTCAGTGGTTGATACGGGCTGAACGCCCTCATCTGCAAGCAGGTCGCCGGTGCGTACACCATCGGCCAGTACTTTCTCGATCGCGGCCTCCAGACGATCCGCTTCTTCGCCCTGATCAAAGCTGTAGCGCAGGGCCATAGCAAAGCTGAGGATACAGGCGATCGGGTTGGCTTTGCCCTGACCGGCGATATCCGGGGCCGAGCCATGGACGGGTTCATACATTGCCTTGGGCCGACCATTAGCCATCGGCGCGCCCAGAGAGGCCGAAGGCAACATGCCCAGCGACCCGGTCAGCATCGCGGCGCAGTCGGACAGGATGTCACCGAACAGGTTGTCGGTCAGGATCACATCAAACTGTTTCGGTGCGCGCACAAGCTGCATCGCGCCGTTGTCAGCGTACATATGGCTCAGCTCAACTTCGGGGTAGTCCGCTGCGACGCGGGTGACGACTTCGCGCCACAGGATGCCCGATTCCATGACGTTGGCTTTTTCCATCGAGCACAGCTTTTTGTTGCGGCGCATTGCCAGTTCAAAAGCCGAGCGCGCGGCGCGTTCGATCTCGGATTCGGTGTAACGCTGGGTGTTGATGCCGACGCGTTCGTTGCCTTCCTCGAAGATGCCGCGCGGCTCACCGAAATAGACGCCCGACGTCAGTTCGCGCACGATCATGATATCCAGACCGGCAACGATGTCTTTCTTCAGCGAAGAGAAATCGGCAAGCGCGTCAAAACACTGCGCGGGGCGCAGGTTCGAATACAGGTCCATTTCCTTACGCAGGCGCAGCAGGCCACGTTCGGGTTTCAGGCTGAAATCCAGATCGTCGTATTTCGGACCGCCGACGGCGCCCAGCAGAACCGCGTCAACCTCTTGCGCCTTTGCCATGGTCTCATCGGACAGAGGCTTGCCGTGGGCGTCATAGGCGGCACCACCCACCAGGTCCTCGCTCACGTCAAATTGAAGACCACGATTGGCACCGAACCAATCGATGATTCTGCGCACTTCGGCCATAACTTCTGGGCCAATTCCGTCTCCGGGCAGGATGAGGAGCGAGGGGTTGGGCATGAAGGGTCTCCTTGCGTTTTGTTGCACAGGCCCTAGCGTCTGCGCAGCATCGGGTCAATGAGACAGACCTGTCAAAACACAAGGAAAACACATGCTGACACCCGGAAATCTGGTTCCTGCGCTGAAAATTGAAACTGTCGCCCATGGCAGTTTCGACCTCGAGACCAACAAGGGCGAAAACGGAACGCTGGTGATTCAATATCGCGGATTGCATTGCCCGATCTGCATCAGGCAGATGACCGAGGCCGAGGCGGCGCTGGACGATTTCGCGGCGCTGGGTGTCGAGGTTATCATGATCACCACCGATACCGCCGAACGTGCCGCTGAAACCGCAGCAAAAGCCAATGTTTCCCGCCTGCGTGTAGGCCACAGCCTGCCCCTGTCTGAGGCACGGGAGGGTTGGGGGCTGAACATCTCGACCAGGCGCGAAGGCAGTGCCGAACCAGACCTGTTTGCGGAACCCGGACATTTTTACATCGCACCTGACCGGACGCTTTATTTTGGGTGGCAGCAGACCACGCCTTTTGGACGTCCGTCGATGTCGGATATCGCGGGTGGTCTGAAGTTCACTTTGGGCAATAACTACCCGGCGCGCGGAACGTATACGGGCCCACTTTGATCCTCAGAGGCTGGCCTTGAGCCCTTCTGCCAGCAAATCCCAGACCCTGCGGATACGTGGGGTCTGGCGCATGGCCTGCGGCGCAGCCAACCACACAGGCAGAACCGGGATTTCAACATCCAGCTTCAAGATTTCGACATCCGGGTCGGCTTCTGCCATCTGGACCTGACTGAAGCCAATGCCGCATCCCGCGCGGATCAGTTCCCAATAGGCGCTTTGCAGATCGCAGCGGGTCGCAAAACTGTTGCGGCTTGCGGGCCATCCTTTTTCGCGCATGGCCTTGATGATTTCCTGATTGGCGTCAAACCCCACAAGGTCGTGGGAAAAAAGTTCCTCGGGTGTCTTGGGGCGTCCCTTACGGTCGAGATAGGACCTGGCCGCGCAGAAGCATAACGGCACCTCACCCAGATAACGCGAAATGATATCCATTTGCGCGGGGCGATACATGCGAACGGCAATATCTGCCTCGCGGTACAACAGGTTTTCCGTGGTATCGGTGGCGACCAGCTCAAGTTGAATGGCGGGTTCCTGCCTTCGGATATTCGCCAGAATCGGTGGCAGCAAGTGATGCGACGCGAAGACCGAAGCGGTGATGCGGACCGAGCCTTCAAGCTGCTGCGACTGCCCTGCGGCGGCAAGGCTGAAGGCAGTCATGGCGCTGTGCATTTGCTGCGCCATCGGCAAGAGCTGGGAACCTGCCACGCTCAGTTTCAGGCCACGCGCGTGCCGGTCGAACAAGGATACGCCCAGTTCGGCCTCAAGGTTTTGTACTTGCCGTCCCAATGTGGGCTGGCTGCGATCAAGGTGCCGTGCAGCGGCAGACAGGGATCCTGTTTCGGCCACGGCCAGAAAGCTTTGGATCAGAGACCAATCCGCATGTGTCAGTGCTTTATCCATTCATAATTGAATACACATTCTACATTTCCCGGCAATTCCATACGTGCATTGAATGGATAGATTGGTCTGAAACAGGAGGCATCAATGACACAAACTGCTCTGATACTCGGCGCGTCGGGCCGGTTTGGGCGCAATGCTGCAAAGGCGTTTCGGAATGCGGGTTGGACCGTGCCGACATTCCGTCGCGGGTCCGGTTCTCTTTCCCAGGCGGCAAAAGGGGTGGATGTCATCGTAAACGGGTGGAACCCGCTCTATCCTGATTGGTCGCGTGAAATGCCCGACCTGACCAGACGTGTGATAGACGCCGCGTCCGAGACCGGAGCCACCGTACTGGTTCCCGGAAACGTCTATGTTTTTGGAGCGGGCACGCAAGGCCCATGGTCCGGCCTTACACCGCACTTGGCCACCAATCCGCTTGGCCGTATCCGGATTGAAATGGAGGAGGCGTATCGCGCTTCAACCGTCAGAACGATCCTTCTGCGTGCGGGTGATTTCATTGACACCGAGGCATCTGGAAACTGGTTCGATCAGGTCATGACCAAGCATCTGTCGCGCAATCAATTCGTGTATCCCGGAGATCCAAAAGCTCTGCACGCCTGGGCCTATCTGCCTGATCTGGCCCAAGCTGCCGTCGCGCTATGTGAAATCCGAAAGGATCTGCCGCGGTTCTGCGATGTTCCTTTTGCTGGCTACACCCTGACCGGAGCTGAGATCGCGCAGTCTCTGACGAGAGTGACCGGGCGGGACATATCCGTGAAGCCTATGCAATGGTGGCCATTGCAGCTGGCGCGACCATTCTGGCGCATGTCCTCACACCTGATTGAAATGCGGTACCTGTGGCAGGTGCCACATCAGTTGGACGGATCGTACCTGACCGAGTTGCTGGGTTCCGTGCATCAGACAGATCTGGATGATGCATTGCGTTCTGCGATCTCACCCAGCCTTGTGGCTTTGCCCTATGCGAACGGAGAGTCGGTCACGCCTTAGGGCAGGGTGACGTCAATCCAGACCAATCGGTGCCTGCTGGCGCGCAGGGCGGATTCGTATAGCTTGGTGCCTTCTTCCGGCCACGTTACACCGGCATCCGAAATGCGCAGGTCGGCCGACGGCAACACATAATCCACGCGCATTTCACCCGTGGCCTTCCACGCGACCGTTGAGGTCGAACCTGACGGGTCTTTCGGCAGCGGGTCTTGCAAACGCGGATGGGCCAGAAGGGACTGAATGGCCTGTTTACGGCCCTTTCCACGCGTTGGGTCAAGGTTGGCATCGCCGGCGATTACGAAGGGACCTTTGGGAACTGGCCTCAGTTCACCGTTCAGTAAAACGGACCAGAGCCTGATCTCATCCTGGTTGCGCAATCCGTTTCGATCCTCGGGCCCATCGAAAACGGGTGGCGCGGCATGAAAGGTCATGAGATTGAGCCGCCCATAAGGGGTTTCGATCGGTACAACCCAATGTGCGGTCGAAGACAGGCGTTGTATCTGATGTGCCGCGTCAGACGGGAAGGGGTGCCCGTTTGCTCTAGGCAGGATGGCGCCCGGTAAACTCCGCCACAACAGCTCGGAATAATCCTGAACCTCAGCGGTGATGATTTCGTATCGCGACAACACCGCCAGCCCACCTTGACCTGTGAACTGCCCCCAGCCTTGGGCGTCGCCGGGGCCTTGGGTCTTGCCATCACCGTCCAGATCAAGCGAGGTTTCCAGCCCGGCATTGGGTTGTGCGGCAAGGTAATATCCGTAATCAAGCCCCGCGTTGCGCAGTTTCCCGGTCAGGGCGATTACAGCAGTATTGTTCAGGTCCCAATCGATACCCTGAAGGGCGATTATGTCAGGGCGTGCCGATGCAATAACGTCAACAACGGCCAGAACCTGCGCGTCATCGCGTTGAATGTCGCGAAGCAGTAGGCCAGGACCTTTTTCGCTGAGCTCGGTATTATAGGTGGCGATACGCACGACCTCTGCCTGTGCCGCAAAGGGCAGCAATAGCAGACATAGGGTGCGGATCATGCGGCCTGTGTTGACTCGCTGGTCGAATAAGCGCGGCGTTTTTCCATGATCAAGCCCGCGATCCTAAGGGTCGCCATGCCGCGCATGATCATGCTGGCGGGCAGGAAGGCCCATGCGCTCATGGTCCAGATCAAGGTCTGTGGGTTCCCGAGAGAGATCGGGGCGATCACACTGCTCATCAACTTGATTATCGCCGGAATGAGGAATGGCAGCAGAATGCCGATACAGATGTTCAGGCGGCCATCCCGTTGAAGGCGCGTAACGACATCGCCCCCTTTGGTCGGGTCAAACAGCGGCAGGTTTGTCCAAACATTGAAGGCGCCATTTCCGGTTGGCCATCCCCGAACCCTGACCGCATAGGCAAAGCTGACAATCGTGACCAATGCCGCGACATAAGCCACGCTGGCCGTGATGCGGACCAGTTCAATCAAGGCGTGGCTGGCATCCGGGGGCAACATCAACACGATGAGGCGCACCGGAGAATAGGGGAAGTCCACCACATTTGCGACAGCCAAACCAACCGAATAAGAGAATGTGGTCAACTGCGTTGGTTCAAAGGCGTTTTTGCAGATCAGCGTCAGAAAGGTGACCATCGACATCAGGCCGACAAACCGAAGGCGATTGACCGGGGGCGCGTCGCGGAATTCGATGAAGCTGGGAAAGGCGGAATTGTATTCGGCAAAGGTCAGGATAAACGCGAGGATCGCGAGAAAGACCAGTATCTCGGTCCCGTTCGTAGATGAGACAGGCAGGTACAACGCAGGTGTCAGCACCATAAGTGCAACAAGTATACCGCGTATCGCCGCCCCTGTTGTGCGCGCAATCACTATCCGAACCCTTTTTCAAACCGGATCAGCCGATCTTTGTCGACTTGTTTCCAACTTGTGCCCGTCGCTTCGTCTGACGTTGACGGATGCCTCTTCAGCGTCAACATGAACGATAAGCGGCATTTTGCTCAAGCCGAGGTGCAGAAAACACGGGATTTCGGGCAAAAAGATGGCGCAACTGGTGCGGTATTGCATCATTTTCGACGCAAATCCGACGTGTATCTCAAATTGATACCCACATGTTGTGGTTTTCGAAAAATCAACCCCAAGAATGCGAGCGGGGCCGCCTTGGCGACCCCGTCAGGTTGAGTATCCACAGATTCGTCCCCAGAATCACACCCAGGGACGGGCCTGACTGGCGTGATCCTCGAACTTGTCGATGTGATGATCTTTTTCCATCGTCAGCCCGATATCATCCAGACCATTCAGCAGGCAGTGCTTGCGGTGAGGATCGATTTCGAAATCGATCACGACGCCGTCCGATGTGGTGATCTGCTGGTCTTCCAGATGTACGGTCATGCGGGCGTTTTCGCCTTTATGCGCATCATCCATCAGGATCGCGTGGTGTTCTGCCCCGACAACAATCGGCAGAATGCCGTTCTTGAAGCAGTTGTTGAAGAAGATGTCGGCAAAACTGGTCGAGATCACGACCTTGATGCCGAAATCCTTGATCGCCCAGGGCGCGTGTTCGCGTGAGGACCCACAGCCGAAATTGTCGCCAGCAACCAGAATCTCGGCCTCGCGATAGGCGGGTTTGTTCAGGACGAATTCTTCATTCTCCTGACCGTCATCGTGATAGCGCATCTCGTCGAACAGAACGACACCCAGGCCCGACCGTTTGATGGTTTTCAGGTGCACTTTCGGGATGATCATATCGGTGTCGATATTGATCAGCGGCATTGGGGCGGCCACCCCGTGGACTTTTTCAAACTTATCCATGTTTACACTCCTGCGGGAGAGGGCCGCGCCCAGACCCCGCGTTAAGCTTGTTTCGTTTCTTTTGGTGCGTCCTTGACGAAGAACGCCATGAAGACAAGGCCGAGCCCGTTAAAGATCATCTCGATCCCCAGCAGGATACCCAGCAATTGCAGCAGCACCGAAGGGTCCATTGCAGCAAAGCGCCAGATCAGGATTGCAAGAACAATCGACATGATGCCCGAGACCAGCGTCGCCCAGAAATACTGTGTTCCACGCATCTGGAACGACAGGATCACGCGGGCAATGCCGCCAGCCATGAACAGGATCAGGCAGACGGTTGCCAGTGTCAGCGTTCCTTGCAGTGGGTGATCCAGAAAGGACCAGCCCAGAAACAGCATCACGACACCCATGATAAGTGACAGTATCTTGTTGCCTGTCCCTTCGACTGTGAAGCCGCCGACAACCTGCAATGCGCCCGAAATCAACAGCAATACACCTGTGACCACCGTCACGGTAATTGATGCCACGACCGGTGCGCCCAGCACAAAGATGCCGAACACGATGGACAGAAGTCCAAGCAATAGCCATTTTGTCCAGTCACTCATGTCTTCAATCCCTCAAATATCCAGTTATGAGGGTAGCTTACATCATTTCACGAACGTCTGTCAGCCGTCCTGTGATTGCCGCTGCGGCGGCCATTGCCGGGCTCAGCAGGTGGGTACGCCCGCCCCGGCCCTGACGGCCTTCAAAGTTGCGGTTCGAAGTCGCGGCGCAGCGTTCACCCGGTTGCAACTGGTCGGGATTCATCGCCAGGCACATCGAACATCCTGCCAGACGCCACTCGAAACCGGCTTCTTTGAAGATATCCGCCAGACCTTCTTCTTCGGCCTGCGCGCGGACCAGACCCGAACCTGGAACGACCATGGCGCGCATGCCGTCCTTGATCTTTTTGCCTTTCAGAATCTCGGCGGCGGCTCGCAGGTCCTCGATCCGGCCGTTGGTGCACGAGCCGATAAAGACGGTGTCTATCTCAACTTCGCTCAGCTTCTGGCCGGCTTTAAGCCCCATGTATTCGATGGAGCGGCGGGCTGCGTCGACTTTGCCACCTTCGAAATCCTCGGGGTTCGGGACGGTTGCGGTGATCGGCAGAACGTCCTCGGGGCTGGTGCCCCAGGTCACGACCGGCGCGATGTCTTCGCCGCGCAGAGTGATGACCTTGTCGAAATGCGCGTCTTCGTCGGTGTAAAGCGTTTTCCACCATGTCAGAGCCGCTTCCCACTGCGCCCCTTTCGGCGCGTGCGGGCGGCCTTTGACATAGTCGAACGTTGTTTCATCCGGCGCGATCAGACCAGCACGAGCCCCGCCTTCAATCGCCATGTTGCAGACGGTCATGCGTCCTTCCATCGACAGATCACGGATTGCTTCGCCGCAATACTCGATGACATAGCCGGTACCGCCAGCAGTGCCGGTCTCACCGATCACAGCCAGAGTGATGTCCTTGGCGGTCACGCCCGGTTGCAACTTGCCGGTGATTTCCACCTTCATGTTCTTGGACTTCTTCTGGATCAGCGTTTGCGTGGCCAGAACATGCTCAACCTCGGACGTTCCGATGCCGTGGGCCAGCGCGCCGAATGCACCGTGGGTCGCTGTGTGGCTGTCGCCGCAGACAACGGTCATACCCGGCAGGGTCCAACCTTGTTCCGGGCCAACGATGTGGACAATGCCCTGGCGCACATCATTCACCGGGTAGTAGTGAATGCCGAAATCCTTGGCGTTCTTGTCCAGTGCTTCGACCTGAATGCGTGATTCCGGGTTTTCGATCCCATTCACGCGGTCCGGTGTGGTCGGCACGTTGTGGTCCGGTACAGCGATGGTTTTTTCCGGCGCGCGCACTTTACGGCCTGCCATGCGCAGCCCTTCAAATGCCTGCGGGCTGGTGACTTCGTGCACCAAATGGCGGTCGATATAAAGCAGGCAGGTTCCATCATCGGCTTCGTGCGCGACATGGGCATCCCAGATCTTGTCATAGAGTGTCTTGGGGGACATCGGTCCTCTCCCGTATGTAATGAGAAATAGCTGGCGAGTTGGCTCAGGCGACGGATAGGCGCGCCAGAACGGTGCGGGCAGCGCCAAAGAACCGTTCACGCAAGCGCGCGCGATCTTCCAGATTCTGAAGTTGGGCCACATTGAGTCTCATGCGGTTCAGATATACCGCGCCCTTCCGGCAATCAAGGTTCAAAACCAGTGTCAGGCTTGCATCGCCCTGCATTGCTGTCCAAGCTGGCCCCGCAGGAGACGTGCATGAACCAAGACCTGATCCCAAGTACGCTGACCGACCTCTATAACAACATGGTTGCGGCTTTTTCCGCGCAATTCGAGAGGCTGCTTGATCTGATCGTCACGCCGGGCTGGCGACAATATCAATTGCTCATCATCCTGTTGCTGTGGGCGCTGGCTTTGCTGCTGAAATTCCTGACCCAGTCTAGATGGGATGCCTGGGCTCGTTCACGCACGGGATGGCCAAAATGGCGGCTGCGGGTTCTGGTACAGCTGATGCGGCGGTTGGCGCTGGTCTACTTCATCCTGCTTTCGTGGGCATTGTATCTGACCATGCAGCAGCTCACCTGGCCATCGCGCAGCTATATTATCGGGGTGATAGCTACGTTGGCGGCGGCGTGGCTGGCGATAGCACTGGTCGCGAGACTGGTCCAAAACCGCACGCTTCGCCGGATTTTCAAGTGGGCAATGTGGATCTACGCAACGCTTGTCGCGCTGAATCTGACGGATGATGTCGCGGGTTTTCTTGACGGTGTCGCGATTTCCATTGGGGACCTGCATATTTCGGCTCTTGGGATTCTCAAGGCAACTTTGCTGATTGGCATCCTGCTGACACTGGCCCGTATCGGCACGCGCGCAGCCGAACGCGCATTGCAAAGCAATGACGACATAACCCCGTCCATGCAGGTGCTGCTGTCAAAAGGCATACAGGTTCTGCTTTACGGGGCAGTCTTTATAGCTGCGATCCGAACGTTGGGGTTCGATCTGACCGGCATCGCGCTTTTGTCTGGCGCCATCGGCGTGGGTATCGGGTTCGGTTTGCAAAAAGTGGTGTCGAACCTGATATCGGGGATCATCATCCTGATGGACCGCTCGATCAAGCCGGGCGATGTGATCTCGTTGGGGGATACGTTCGGTTGGATCAATGCGCTTGGCGCGCGATACGTGTCTGTCGTAACGCGGGACGGGCGCGAGTACCTGATACCAAACGAAGATCTGATTACCAACCAGGTGGTGAACTGGTCGCATTCCGACCGGTTCGTGAGATTGGATCTGGATTTTGGTACCAGCTATGACGACGATCCGCATAAAGTGCGCGCAACCGCAATCAGGGCGGTGAAGGCGGTTGCCCGGGTCCTGAGCGGCGGCAAACATGAACCGGTTTGCCACATCACCGGGTTTGGTGACAGCAGCGTGGACTATGTGCTGAGGTTCTGGATCAGCGACCCGACAAAGGGGCTGACCAATATCCGGGGCAATGTCTATCTGGCGCTTTGGGACGCATTCAAGGAAGAAGGTATCTCGATCCCCTTCCCGCAGCGCGAAATCCGGTTGCTGCCAGACGGCGCAACTGCGCAACAGATCATTACAGAGTAAGCGCCTGTGTGCGCCCTGCAGCGTGCATTCATTGAAATGTTGCATTCCCCTTGCTACCTTATTAGTACCCCGGCGCCGGGGTTTCACGGCGCGCAGCAAAGGAGGACTATGTCCTGTCTCTACATACACAGGCGGGTTTGCCCGCCGATGATGGGGTCAACATAATGGCCCACTCTCAGTCAATCAGCGACAAGCTGCTTGAACGAATCCTTTCCTCACTTTCCGATGACAAGGCCGAAGACGTCGTGCAGATCAACCTGCAGGGCAAATCATCGGTTGCGGATCACATGGTGATTGCCTCGGGTCGGTCGACCCGTCAGGTTTCGGCCATGGCGGAAAAGCTGACGGATCGCATCAAGCAGGAATTCGGTTTCACCTCGAAGGTCGAAGGCAAGGACACCGGCGACTGGGTGCTGATCGATACGGGCGACGTCATCGTCCATATCTTCCGCCCCGAAGTGCGTGAATTCTATCAGCTGGAAAAGATGTGGCTGCCTCAGGGCGGCAGCGCCTCGGCGAACTGAGGCGCCATCCCGGCCTGCATTAACAGGCCGGAGGCGAGAGAGATATGCGTATCAGCATAGTTGCGGTCGGGCGATTGCGCGCCGGACCCGAGAAGACACTGCTTGACGATTACCTGACCCGTTTTGACCGGACCGGCCGTGCGCTGGGCCTTGGGCCTGCGCAGGTGATCGAGGTTGAAGACAAGAAAAACGCAGGCATGGCAGCCGAGGCCGCGCTGCTGCGCAAGGCCCTACCCAAAGGGGCAGTGTTGTGCACGCTGGATGAACGGGGGCGGGTCATGTCCTCGCCCGATTTCGCGAAGAAGCTGGGTGATTGGCGCGACGCGGGCCGGCAGGACCTGGCATTTGTTATCGGTGGCGCGGATGGAATCGACCCAGTTCTGCGGGCCGAGGCGGATTTTTCCGTTTCATTCGGGTCAATGGTCTGGCCCCATATGCTGGTCCGTGTGATGCTGGCCGAGCAACTTTACCGGGCCGCGACCATTCTGTCAGGTGGCCCCTACCACCGGGTCTGACATGGCGCAGCTTCTGATCGTTTATCACTCCCGCACAGGCGGTGCCCGGCAGATGGCCGAAGCGGCGGCCGAAGCAGCGCGAGGTGAGGCTGACACAAAGCTTATTCCAGCCAATCAAGCCGGGCCGGAAGATCTGCTGGCTGCCGATGGCTACATCTTTTGCGCGCCAGAAAACCTGGCGGCAATTTCGGGTCTGATGAAGGAATTCTTCGACCGCTGCTACTACCCGGTGCTGGGAAAACTAGAAGGCCGACCCTATGCGCAGATGATTTGCGCAGGATCAGATGGCGAAAACGCCGCCCGTCAGATCGCACGGATAGCCACCGGTTGGCGATTAAAAGCTGTTCAGCCTCCGCTGATCATCTGCACTCATGTACAAACGCCCGAGGCCATCTTGGCCGAAAAGACAATCCCGCAAGACCAGCTGGATCAATGCCGCGAGACAGGAGCCGCTTTGGGTGCGGGTCTGGCCATGGGTATTTTCTGAGGATCAATCCAGTTTGACCACTGTGGTGCCTTCATTCCATCCATCGACGATGCACCGTGCCTGAATTTGCACCTGAGTCATGCCTTCGGGAATGACCACCCCGCCCAGAGAGCGGGTAAAGGGTTGTTCGGTTTCGTGTGGATGGAGCAGGACGCGCATTCCCAACTCGTTTCCATCCATATCCAGAACACGCCAGCCGTCGGCGTAATGATCCCAACCCGTATCGGGATGCCGGATCGTCACATCGAACCGCCATGTATCACCGTTTGCACTGGTGAGGACCTGTTCGATTGTTGGCGGGTCGGCAAGGGCAGGGCTCGCCAACATGGCGCAGAGAATCAAGTATCGCATCGCACCAGTGTAACCAGTGTGGCGGTGTGTCGGTATCACGTATCCGTGCTGGCCGCTCGGGCCATCAGTATTTCCCGCGAGTGTGAGGTGAACTCGCGCCGATACAAGACGCCAAACGTGACCGCTGTACCCAAAATGAGCGCGACAGGTCCAAGAAACCATGCCAACGACGCCAGTGCAAAATAAGTGGCGCGCAGACCACGGTTGAAGCTGCGCGCGGCGGTGACACAGATCTCAGCCGCCTGACCGGCGCGGGGATAGGTTTGCGGGTCTTCGGGGTCATTGGGAACTGCAGCCATCAACACGGCGCAGTATCCGAAAAGGCGGTGCGCCCAGACATATTTCAGAAATGCGTTGGCCAGTAGCAATACGACGAAAAGGATTTTGATCTCCCAGACCATTGCCGGGACACTGCCGATGGCGAGGTCGATTGCGACGCCTGCCAGCCTTTCGGTGTTGCCCAGCAAGGCCAGCCCGCCCCCGATGGCAATCATCGTGGTCGACGCGAAGAATGTACTGCCCTGCCGCATGGCCGCCACGACCTGTGCGTCAAACATGCGCGGTTGGCGGGTCACCATCTCGCGCATCCAGTCGCGCCGGTAATCGTCCATCATAAGGGCTACGGATTGCCTCTGCGGTGACGGATGTTCAATTTTCCACCCAATCCACAGCCAAGCAACCAGCAGTAGAAGCAGCGATGCATAGTCCAGAGGGGCAAAAAGAGCGGCACGTTCGATCCAGGTCATGACCGCGACAGTAAGGCCGGGCATGGGAACTTGCCAGCGCGATAAATTGGTAATATTATTTTACCAAAAAGAGGAACGCCATGGAGATGCCAAAGCCAAGCCCGGATGTTCTGAGCCGGAAATCTGCGCTTGTTGCGCGGCTGTCGCGGGTTCTGCCCGAAGAGGCGATCATCCACGACCCCGCCGAAACCCGCGCTTACGAGTGTGACGCCTTGACGGCTTATAGATGCCCGCCAATGCTGGCCGTGCTGCCGTCAAGCACACAGCAGGTTTCGGATGTTCTGCGCATTTGTCATGACGAAAACGTGCCTGTGGTGCCGCGCGGGGCGGGTACTTCGCTGGCCGGTGGAGCCTTGCCGACTGCGGATTGCGTCATTCTGGGCGTCGCACGGATGAATGAGGTGCTGGAAATCGACTATGACAACCGCTTCATCAGAGTACAGACGGGTCGCACCAATCTAAGCGTTACCGGCGCGGTCGAAGAAGAGGATTTCTTCTACGCCCCCGATCCGTCTTCGCAGCTGGCTTGTGCCATCGCGGGCAATATCGCGATGAATTCGGGCGGTGCGCATTGCCTTAAATATGGGGTGACAACAAACAACCTGTTGGGCGTGACCATGGTCATGATGGATGGCAGCGTTGTCGAAATTGGTGGTGCGCATCTGGATGCACCAGGTCTGGACCTGTTGGGTGTCATCTGTGGGTCTGAAGGCCAGCTGGGTGTGGTGACCGAGGCCACGTTGCGTATTCTTCGCAAGCCCGAGGGCGCGCGACCGGTCCTGATGGGTTTCAATGACAATGAGGTTGCAGGGCAGTGTGTCTCGGACATCATCAAATCGGGCATATTGCCGGTTGCGATCGAGTTCATGGATACATTGTGCATCAGGGCTTGCGAGAACTTTGCCCATGCCGGGTATCCCGACTGCCATGCGCTGCTGATCGTCGAAGTTGAGGGGTCTGACGCTGAAATCGATTATCAGCTTTCGAAAATCATCGAGATAGCCAAACGCCATGACCCGGTTGAATTGCGCGAAAGCCAGTCGGCCGAGGAAAGCGCCAAGATCTGGTTGGGTCGGAAATCTGCATTTGGCGCCATGGGACAATTGAACGATTACATGTGTCTGGATGGCACGATCCCGGTGTCAGCCTTACCAACCGTTCTGCGTCGTATTGGAGAACTGAGTGAGGAGTTCGGGCTGCCGGTTGGAAATGTGTTCCACGCAGGCGACGGAAACATGCATCCGCTGATCCTGTTCGACGCCAACAAACCCGGCGATCTGGAAAAATGCGAAGCTTTCGGGGCAGAGATCCTGAAGCTGTGTGTTGACGAGGGCGGCTGTCTGACCGGGGAACATGGTGTGGGGATCGAAAAACGGGATCTGATGTCGCATCAATACTCACCTGCCGACCTTGAGGCGCAGATGGCGGTTAAGGACGTTTTCGATCCCAAATGGCTGCTTAACGCGGCCAAAGTGTTTCCGCTCGACGTGTCAGAGCCGCGGCGAATGGCAGCAGAATAAAGGGGGCGCTGCCCCCTTGCCCCCGGAGTATTTTTGAAAAGATGAAGCCAATGAGACCTGAGACTGAGGCCGATCTGGCAAAGCTGGTGGCCGGGTTGGAAAACCCTGTACGCATTGTCGGAGGCGGGACGCGTGGAATTGCCGACCCGTATGCGGAAATCGAAACCGGAGCTTTGCGCGGTATCACGCTTTATGAGCCCGGGGCGCTGACCCTTGTAGCGCGGGCAGGGACACCCTTGGCCGAGATCACGGCAGTGCTGGAAGCAGACGGTCAGCACCTCGCGTTTGAGCCGATGGATCATCGCGGATTGCTGGGGACTCAGGGTGAGCCGACCATTGGCGGCGTCGTCGCGGCCAATACTTCGGGCCCGCGACGGATACAAGCCGGGGCCTGCCGGGATTTTCTGCTGGGGGTACGCTATGTCGATGGGTGCGGGCAGGTGATCAAGAACGGTGGCCGCGTGATGAAGAACGTCACCGGGTATGATCTGGTTAAATTGATGGGCGGGTCCTGGGGTACTTTAGGAGTTTTGACCGAAGTTTCGCTGAAGGTGCTTCCAAAACCAGAACGGGTGGCAACATTATCTGTTGGGGTCCGGGATGCTGGTACTGCGGTTCGGGTTCTGTCCGCCGCGCTGAGATCTCCGTTCGAGGTAACGGGGGCTGCGTATGATCCTGACGCCGGGAAAGCCCTGCTTAGGCTCGAAGGTTTCACGGACGCGGTTGCATATCGCACAGGCAGATTGACGGCTGAACTGTCCCGGTTTGGTGAGATTTCAGAAGAAGCAGGTGCAGACACGCTTTGGGCTGGTATCCGCGATGCTCATCCGTTTCAGAGGCAGGACGGGGATGTCTGGCGGCTTTCCGTAAAACCCGGAGATGCGGCCGAAGTTTCTGCGCGTGCTGAAGCGGATCAGTTACTGTTTGACTGGGGCGGCGGACTTGTCTGGCTGCGCGTCCCTAAGGGCACGGATCTGCGCGCGCGCCTAGGTGTGTTTTCTGGCCACGCGACACTTGTACGAGCGGATGCAGAAACAGTCGCGCGACTGGGGCGCTTTCAACCGGAGACCGCGGCCGTCTCGACCCTGACAAAGGGATTGCGCGCGAAGTTTGACCCACGTGGTTTGTTCACTCCAGGGCTGATGGGATAGGTTTATGCAGACATCATTCACTGAACGGCAGCTGCAAGACCCGGCAACCAAGCGCGCAAACGAAATTCTGCGAAATTGCGTCCATTGCGGATTCTGCACGGCGACTTGCCCGACTTATCAGGTTCTTGGCGACGAGTTGGACAGTCCGCGCGGGCGCATCTATCTGATCAAGGATATGCTCGAAAACGAGCGGCAGCCCGACGAAAAGACGGTCAAACATATCGACCGGTGCCTGTCCTGTCTGGCTTGCATGACCACTTGCCCGTCAGGTGTGCACTATATGCATCTGGTCGATCACGCGCGGGAATATATCGAGGCGAATTACAAACGCCCTTTGACGGATCGCATTTTGCGTTGGGTTCTTGCGCAGATCCTGCCCTATCCGATGCGCTTTCGCTGGGCCCTGATCGGGGCGAAACTGGGTCGCCCGTTTCGGTTTCTCATGCCAGATGCCCGGTTGCGTGCCATGCTGGACATGGCGCCCAAGAACATTCCGTCGGTCAGCCGTAATGATGATCCACAAAGCTTTGCGCCCGAAGGCGAGCGGAAAAAGCGGGTGACCCTGATGACGGGCTGCGCGCAGAAAGCGCTGAATACCGACATAAATGACGCCACGATCCGTCTGCTGACCCGGCTGGGATGTGAGGTTGTGGTGGCTGAGGGTGCTGGATGTTGTGGAGCACTGACCCATCACATGGGAAAGGTGAAAGACAGCCATGCAGCCGCAATCGCTAATATCAGAGCCTGGGTTCGCGAGATGGACGGCGACGGATTGGACGCCATCGTGATCAACACCTCGGGTTGTGGGACGACGGTCAAGGATTACGGGCATATGTTCCGGAACGACACGCTATCGGATGATGCTGCACGGGTCTCGGGTATCGCGATGGATATCAGTGAGCTGGTTATGCAACTGAATTTGCCCGAAGGGCGTGATCAGGACCTCACAGTTGCGTATCACGCAGCGTGTTCGCTGCAGCATGGGCAGAAGATCAAGACCTATCCCAAAGACCTGCTGAAACGTGCCGGGTTCCAAGTGGTCGAGCCCGCCGACAGCCATTTGTGTTGCGGCAGCGCGGGGACTTACAACCTGATGCAGCCGGAAATCTCGGGTCAGTTGAAGCAGCGCAAAATCAAAACACTTGAGGCGAAGAAGCCCGATATCATCGCCGCAGGCAATATCGGTTGCATGATGCAAATCGGGTCCGGCACCCAAGTGCCAGTCGTTCATACGGTCGAGTTGCTGGATTGGGCAACAGGGGGGCCGAAACCACCCGCGTTGCAACGGGCAGGAGATTCTGTTCCAATTTTGCGATAAGCCACTCTGATGCCGCCCCGCATCATTTCCTCAGGAAATTCACCTGAACACCGATCGCCCTATTTTTGCCCAACGTGACACGTAGGACAAAAGCTTCAGAGTGAGTCCCCGGAGACCCGAGTGCGCAAATGGATTAAGGCGATTGTTCTTTGTGCTTTGCCGATGGCGGCTACAGCACAGGACACCAGGCTGGAAAGCCTGGAGACCTCGGATTCCGGGCGCGAATGGATGGCTGTCGGTCGTCTGGATATTGCCGGAAAAGGGTTCTGCACCGGAACGCTTGTGTCGCCGACCCTTGTGCTGACAGCGGCGCACTGCCTGTTCGACAAGGTGTCCGGGCAGCGGGTGAACCCGTCCGATATCGAATTTCTGGCCGGGTGGCGGCTGGGCCGCGCTTTGGCTTATCGAACGGCAAGACAAGCTGTAATTCACCCGGATTATCAATTCAGTGCTGAGTCGTCGACGGACCGTGTCGGCGCAGATGTCGCCCTGATCGAGCTTTGGCAGCCGATCCGCAACACATCGGTCATTCCGTTTGAATCAGGAGATCAGCCGCGCCGGGGTGCGGAAGTAGGCGTGGTGTCATATGCACATGACCGGTCAGAAGCGCCTTCGTTGCAACAGGTTTGTTCGGTCATGAACCGGCAGGCAGGCGTTATGATCATGTCTTGCGACGTCGACTTCGGGTCTTCAGGAGCACCGGTTTTTTCTTTTACAGGCGCGCGCCCTCAGATCGTGTCGGTTGTGGCGGCAAAGGCCAGCATGGATGGCCAGAGCGTTGCGATCGGAACTGCGGTTGAACATTCGCTGCAATTGCTGCGAGACGAGCTGTCTGCCGGGCACGGATTTGGATTGTCGACCTCCGGTTCGGGGACGGGCAAGAACGTCGGTGCAAGGTTTATCCGGCCATGACCAAGGTCTTTCTAAGTCTGCTTTTGGGCCTGAGTGTTCTGGCGACCGCATCCCATGCGCAAGCCAACAAACGCAAGCTGACAGACCGGGACGACCTTTACGGTTGGGAAGCAATCGGGCGGCTGGATGTGCGCGAAGAGTCCTATTGCACAGGTACTCTGATCGCGCAGGACATGGTGCTGACCGCTGCCCATTGTGCTGTCGACCGCCGTACCGGGGAAACATACGCGCCCGAAGACATCACGTTTCGTGCGGGTCTGAGCAACGGCAGCGCGTTGGCCGAGCGTCAGATTACGCAAATTGCCGTTCTGCCCGGCTACGCTTCAAATAACCCGCTTTCGCACGAAGGCGTTCGGATGGATGTCGCCCTGATGCGGCTGAATGAGCCCATCCCGTATTCGATTGCCGATCCTTTCGTGTTGCACAGCGGGCGAGTTTCGGGAAACGAGATCAGCATAGCCTCGTATGGGCGCGGACGATCCGAGGCGATCACGCGGGAAAGGTCGTGCCGCGTATTGGATCGCAGGCAGGGCCTGATCACTTTTGATTGCGACGTCACCTTCGGGTCTTCCGGATCCGCCATTCTGGCAAAAAACGGCTCGCGCTGGCAGGTTTTGTCCGTGGTTTCAGCGGTAGGCACGAACGGTCGCAGAAAGGTGGGGTTCGGCATGGAGCTTGACGAGATAGTGGCCGAACTCAAGTCTATCATGCGGCGCGATGCGCCAAAACCAACGGCTACGATCCGCCGGTTACAGGCTGGGTCCGGCACGTCCGGGTCTGGTGCGAAATTCATCAGCTCCGGCGGGGGTTGAACTCGGTCAAATCGCTTCCCATGTCACTGATATCGGATCGCCACAACGGGGTCCGTCATTAACATTGGTCCGTCCAGCCGGAGGGCCAGATCGTGAATCGCTCAAGACTGAGGATATGACACATGCGTACATTTGATTTTGCACCGCTGCACCGCGCCACCATTGGCTTTGACCAGATCGCCGACATGATGGATCGCGTTCTGACCAATGATGTGGCACAGCCAAGCTATCCGCCCTACAACATCGAAAAAACCGATGTCGACACGTACCGTATCTCGGTGGCCGTCGCTGGTTTTTCGGAAAGCGACCTGTCCGTTGAAGTGAAAGAAAACTCGCTGGTTGTTGCCGGTAAGAAGGCATCCGAGGACAAGAGCCGCAGCTATCTGCATCGCGGCATCGCAACCCGCGCGTTCGAGCGTCGCTTTGCTCTGGCCGATCATGTCCGTGTCACCGGCGCAAGCCATGAAAACGGAATGCTGAACATCGACCTGAAGCGAGAAGTGCCCGAGGCCCTGAAACCGCGCCGGATCGAAATTACCTCGGCTAAAGCCATCGAAAAAGACGTGGTTGACGCCAAGGCCGTGAACTGAGGCTTTGAAAGCCTGGCGGCAGTCTCCTCCTCCCGGACTGCCGCAACACCCGCGCCCCGCGTTCCTCCAGACGCGGGGCGTTGTTTTTTGATGTCAGCGCCTATGCTCATCAATGCGTCGGCCCGGTAAACTCGGCTACACTCATCGCGAACCTGTGCTAGAACTTGCAGATGTCGACGACATCCACGCAGACCAGACCGGCTATTCCGCAACCGCTTGCGGTTGTTGGCGTTCTTTTTGCTTCAATCTGTTTCGGGCTTGTTCCCTATTTCAGCAGGGGGCTGACTGAGCAGGGCGTTGCACCTTTCGCGGTCGCATTCTATCGCTACATCGTTCCAGCGGTTTTGTTACTGCCAGTGCTCATCGTACACCGAAAAGCCTGGCGCGAGATTTGTTGGGGTCTTGCGGTCGGAGTGGTGATGGGGCTTGGCTGGATTGGATATGTCACAGCCTTAAAGACACTGCCCGCATCGACGGTGGGCGTGCTCTATATGACATATCCGGTTTTCACGTTGATCATTGCGTGGGCTTTGTTCGCAGATACTCCCACAAGGCGCGCGTTTCTTGCGTCTGGCCTCATCATTCTGGCTGCCATCATAGCAGGCTCGCCAGCATCCGTTCCGTTCGAGCACATTCCTACGCTTTTAATCTCGCTGGCTGCGCCATTTGGTTTTGGCTTCGGGATTTCTGTTTTGGTCCACAGGTTGTCCCGAATTGCGCCACTTGCACGTATCGCCTCGGTGTCGCTGGGATCGGTTCTTGGGCTTTTGCCTTTGATGCTGAGTGCAGACGTTTCCACGCTGCTTCCTGACGGTCAGTCCGATTGGGTTCTGATCATTGGAATTGGATTGGTCACGGCGCTTGTGCCGCAGCTTGTCTACACGATCTGTTCGCCGCTGATCGGCGCTTCTCAAACTGCAGTTGTCGGAAGCATTGAATTGCCCACGATGTTTGCAGTCGGGTTCTTTGCGTTTGGAGAAGCAATCACTACTGCGCAAGCCATAGCCTGTGCTTTGGTTTTAGGAGCGATTGCAATCACCAGAAGTCGGGTGACGCGCACCGTAACGACCGTGATAGCCAAAGAGGAGAAGACGTAAGTTTGGGATCGGATCGGGCCTATAGAAAAGTCCCCACGAAGCTTGCCCGCAGGGAATTCATGCTTGGTGAAATAAGGTCATTGCCCAGCCGTCACCGGCCCGTTTGACCGGAACAACGCTTCGCCTGTGGGCAGAATGGCCACCGCCCCAAGGCGATGGCCGCCAGATCAGACCGACATGCAGACGTATTTCATCTCAAGATAGTCTTCCATGCCGTGGTGGCTGCCTTCGCGACCCAGACCGGATTGCTTGACGCCGCCGAACGGGCCCAACTCGGTCGAGATGATGCCGGTGTTCACGCCGACAATGCCATATTCCAGCGCTTCGGCTACTTTGTAGACGCGGCTCAGATCTTTTGCATAGAAATACGAGGCCAGGCCAAAGATTGTGTCATTCGCCATTGCGATCACGTCATCTTCATCCTCGAACTTGAACAGCGGGGCCAGCGGGCCAAAGGTTTCGTCCTGCGCCACCATCATGTCCTGAGTCACTCCGGTCACGATGGTCGGCTGAAAGAACGTACCGCCCAGATCGTGAGGCAAGCCGCCGGTCAGAACGGCGCCGCCCTTGTCCGTAACATCCTTGATATGCTCTTCCACCTTGGCGACCGCATCGGCATTGATCAGCGGACCGGTTGTGGTGCCCTCGGCCAGACCGTCGCCGATTTTCAGGGCTTCGACCGCCGCTTTCAGTTTGGCAGCGAACGCGTCGTAAACACCGGCCTGTACATAGATGCGGTTGGCACAGACACAGGTCTGGCCGTTATTGCGGAATTTGCACAGCATCGCGCCTTCGACCGCAGCATCCAGATCCGCGTCATCAAACACGATAAAGGGTGCATTGCCGCCCAGTTCCATCGAACATTTCATGACCTGATCAGCAGCTTGCCGCAGCAGGATGCGCCCCACCTCGGTCGAGCCGGTAAAGGTCAGCTTGCGTACACCGGGGTTTTCGCAAAACTCCTTGCCGATCTCGCTGGCCTGGGAAGAAGGCACTACGTTGAACACGCCAGCTGGCACGCCGGCTTGTTCCGCCAGACGCGCCAGAACCAGCGCGGAAAGTGGCGTTTCTGCCGCCGGGCGGGCAACAAAAGCACACCCCGCCGCCAGCGCAGGTCCTGCCTTGCGAGTGATCATGGCGTTGGGAAAGTTCCAGGGTGTGATCGAGGCCGCCACACCAATGGGCTGTTTCAGCACCATGATCCGTTTGTCGCGCTGATGCCCCGGGATGGTCTCGCCATACACGCGCTTGGCCTCTTCCCCGAAAAATTCGATGAAGGAGGCACCATAGCCGACTTCGCCGATGGCCTCAGCCAGTGGTTTGCCCTGCTCCGCGGTCAGGATCTTGCCCAGATCTTCGGCGTTCTCCATCATCAGGTCGAACCAGCGCCGCAGGATCACCGCTCGTTCCTTGCCGGTCAACTTGGCCCATTCCTTTTGCGCGGCTTCGGCCTGTGCAATTGCTCCGGCGACTTGCGCTCGGCTGACATCGGCCACTTTGGCCACCACATCGCCCCGGGCCGGGTTGGTCACGTCGAAAGTTCCGTTGTCACCGTCCACCCACTGACCACCGATATAGGCTTTGGTTACAAGCAAGTCAGGATTCTTCAGAATTGATTTCAGATCGGTCGTTGCGTCCAGCATGTCATTCTCCGCGCAGAAGTTGAGTTGCCGCACCCAATCAGGTGTTGAGGGCTTTGTCTATGTCCACCGATGCGGGTCGATCAGCCCAGATTTGATCAAATTATTTTCATACCCAATCGTTGCAGCATAGTCGCAGCGTTGAGTTCTACGTCAGGTTGCGATCACGTGGCTTTCCTTTCCACCCCAAGTTTGCCAGAGTTTGCGTGATTTTTGGACTCAAGGGGATGTAAATGACCGTAACATTCCCTATCTTATTGGGTAATTAAAGAAAAAAAGGACAGCAGAGATGTCGAACCAGCAATTCGAAGCGCTTATCAAAGAAACGCAAACGAAAGTGCGCGAAAGCCAGTCGCAGATTGAGGGGCTGACCTCACGGATCGAAGCGGCGCGGGCCAAGATTGGAACGGCCGAGGCCGATATCGACATCGAAAATGCCACGCTTGAGGATGTTCACGCCCATACTGAGGTGATGAACGCCAACATCGCCGAGCTGATCATGGGTCTGGACGATGTTACCAACGCGTTTTCCAAGGATTTCGACGAGATGCGCTCGAAAACCGGGTGGGAGTCGTTTGTCGGCATCTTTTCCAAGGGAAAATCCGAGTCGCTTCGGCAAGAGCGGATGCGAACGGCCAATATCGACGACAAATTGCAGGACCTGATCGCCAAATCCGATGTGATCGTGAAGCTGTTGCAAGGGCAGCTGACTGTGCTGGAAGAGCAACGCGTAAAGGTCGAGGATAACCTGACAGGCACGCTGGACGATCGCGAGGCAACCGTGGCCGAACTGGAAGCACTGCGGGCCGAGATCCAGGGCATGGACCCGGCGATTATCACGCTGGAAAACAAGATCAGTGTCGAACAGGACGCCGCCGCGCGCACCCAGCTGGAAACTCAGCTGGCCGAGCTGAACAAGCAATACAACGCCAAGGTTCAGGAAGAGCAGGTCAAGTTGGCCAAGTCTCAGACGCTGGAGCGTTATATCGAAAAGGGTAAGACCTGGGTCGATTCACTGCAGAACCAGGCGGCGACGCAGATGGTGCTGATCAACAAGCTGCAGACAGACACGCAGCAGCGCGTGGTGCTGTATGACGCCCTGACCAAATCGCTGAAAACCGCGCAGCAGCAGGACGTGGCCCACCGCATCAACGAGATCGGTGTGCAGACGGACCAAGAGGCGCAGACGGCGATGGCCGCCATCGGCACAGCGACCAACCAGAAGATGGCCGACATGCTTGAGGCACACGAGGACCACATGGTCTTTGCTCGCGACGTGCTGGAGAAAAAGGCCAAGGCGGATGAACGCTTTGCCCGCCGGTTCGCCTCGATTGTCGAGAAGCATGATAAGAATTTGTATGGGGGTTGAGGTTGGGCCGATTGAATATAAGCCGGTCAGAGCAGTTTGGTTGGTCGCCCCTTCGTTGGGTTAATGGTATCTTCGGTGCAGTGCTTGCGGTGGCATATATCGGGGGGTGGTACTTTCTCTTTGCGCTACCTTTGATGGTGGCATTTGCCATTAGCTTTGCGGTTACGTTTTGGATTACCGGTGGCAACGAAACTGCCATGGGAATTTCACTAATATTGCTGTCGCCAATTTCTTTGGCGTTTCTCGTTTGGCAAGTAGCGAGGTTTGTAGGCCCTGCTTATGTTGGCATAATTCAGAAATGTGGAATTATCTGGCAGCGCGCTCACCATTTCTCTCCAGCGGATTTGCTTGGTTCTGTTCGCAAACAGCGCCAGGTAGCGTCTGCGGACTTTCTTAGACTGTGGGAGAAAGCAATTGGTAGCTGACCCCACCAAAGACCATGTTGGCCTGACCGACACTTTCGCTTCGCGCCGGTATTTCCGCAAATTCGAGGTGATCACTGTCCACCTGTTGCGCGTGGCTGCGACGATGGAGGCGGAGGGTGCGATCTCGAAGCAAGAGGTGCGGATCGTGTCGCGCTACCTCTCGGGGCTGCTCTACACCTTTCGCGCGCTTAGCATGAAATACCTGCTGGTTGGGCGCGATACGGGGCGGTTCTTTGGCAGCCTCGCCATGGACAAGCGCGACAGCGGCTTTCCAGTGGCGGCTGAGTTGCTGACCATGGCCAATGACGCGCAACAGGCGCAGGTGCATTTGGCGAATATGCCCTCGGAAGATGACCTGAAAACCGACATGGTCCGCACGATCATTGGGGACCGGGAAATCCCCACCAAGCTGCAATTCGCGCTGTCGCAAAGGCTCTATTACGAAGAGTTGCTAAAAGGTCAGCTGTTCTGGGCCCGGAACGATCCCGAATGCCACTGGATCGGGAATGAGGGCGAGCGGCGCAAGTTCATGATCCACTGGGCGGTCTATGACAGTCAGGTCAACCTGCCCGTCATATATCTGATGCAGCTGGAGGACACAGGCAAATCCGCCCTGCCCAAGGATCAACGCCGCTGGCCCGAAGTGCAGGCGCATCTGATGGCGCAGTCTTTGGGCGGGCTGAAACTGGTGACCATAGCCAAGGGCTTTGATCAGGATTTCGATGACCTGCACCCCAAACACCTGCGTCGCATCCATGTGGGGCCGATGTATTCTTCGGCGTTTACCGAACAATCCGGCCCCTTGCGGCAGGTGCTGGAGGATGCGCAATCCCCGCAAGGTCAGGATTGGGCGCTGGCCTGGACCACCGAAGAGCTGCACAGCGAAGAGGTCATCGAGGAACGCGCCGGCTGGTTTTCAACTGTCGAGCGCGAGGTCTTTGCGCTGGATCCTTTCGGCGGGCAGGGGGCCGAAACCGGCGCCACCCGCACCCAACGGTCGATCATCCTGCCACAGCGCCCGTTTCAGGTGCTGGCCGAACGTAACCCGCCGGGGTTTGCAGATGTGCGCAAGTTCGTCGTCAGCAATGCCGGGCAGGTATTGAGGTACTAATTTTCGCCTTCGGCGAGAGTATTTTTGAAAAGATGAAGCAAGGGCGGTTTGTTAGATGAGTTTGACGTCAGATCAGATGGAATTGCGCGAAGACGACATTCGCAAGCATTATCCGGCAGCGACCGCTTTGCTGAACGGGTTCGAACACGCGCCGCGGATCGCCAAAGCCGTGGAATCTACCGTTGAACGCTCACCAGGTGTTTCGACTGGTCGGCGGTTTCGCTCGACGACACCGGGGTTGGTGACACGCCGGACCGTGCGCGCAGACGGGGTGCATCTGGTTGAGAGGATCGAAGCCTCGGACGATGGTGACGCCTTGGTTTCGCCGCCGCAGGCAACTGCACAACAGGCGATCCGCCGCGCCATCGCAATAGCTTTGGCCGTGGCCGACACTTATGCGGAACAGACCCCGCTTGCGGATCTGAAACGCGCGAACCTTGCCGGGGATCTGCCTACCGCGCGGAAGACCGAGTTTTCAGAGGTTCTGACAGCCGAAGCGCTGATCACGATGCACACGTTCGGCAATGCGCTGGCCTATCTGTTGTCCTCGCATCTGGGTGAGACCACGGTTGATATTGGTGAGATCGAAGAGGTCCTGACAGACAACGGCCAACTTGCCCTGCACGGCGCGTTGTGGGAACTGGACCAGACGCTGGCCAAATACGCCTCGGACGATGCCCACCTGATCGCCGCCACCAGTGCCTATGCCGAGCAACTGATGGAGAAGTCAGCCCTGCGCGCAGGGTCCGCAGGTTACCTGGCCCCGTTCCAGAACGCAGCCTGGCATATCGAGGCCGACGATCTGACGATCCGGGGGTTCGAGCCGGCCTCCAAGGCCAAATCCACCACCTTGACCATGACGTTCAAGAAGCCGAACGAAGTGGTCGGCAACCATATCGCCAAATATCAGGCGATGAAGCTGGCCAAGATGGTGATGGCCTATGATTTCGACCGCCGCCTGAACCCGTTTGCGGAACTTGGCGGGTTCATCTTTACCTTCATGGGTGACGGAAAGCCGGGCACCGGTAAGACCACGCTGATCCAGATGATGGCCGGGCTGATCAACGAGTATTGCCAGAACGCAGGCTATCCGTTCCGCTATCAGAACCTGAGCACCGACAATATCGACAGCTATCAGGGCAAATCCGGCCAGAACGCCAAGGCGTTTATCAACACGATCATCGACCCCTCGGTCATCGGCTTTGGCACCATCGACGATATCGACCAGCTGGCGGGTAAGCGCGGTGACCGGCAGTCGTCAGCCGGGCAGTTGGAGATCACCGCCGTACTGATGGAGAGCTTTGCCGGTGCCAACACCGTCGTGCGCGGCAACTGCACCTTTGGTATGTTCTCGAACTACCCTGAGAATGTGGACGACGCCCTGCGCCAGCGGGCGGGCGCGCGGTTCCTGGTCGATGGGCCGCAGACGCGCGAGGATTACATCGACATCCTGCACCTGTTGATGGGCCGCAACCACGACATTCCGCTGGGCGAACACGAGGCCTATGCCGCGCAGGAAATCAAAAAGGCCGTCGCCGCCAGTTTCGAAAGCCATTCCCGCCCGCATGAGGACGCTTTGCTGCAGGTCTATGACCGGGTGTCTGGCAAGATCGGCGAAATGGACACGATCGCCAAGCTGGGCACATACCTCAAGGCGATCCAGCAGGCGGATGAGCGGTTCACCGGCCGCGCGATCAAGAACATCACCGACGCGGTCAAGGTCCGCGCGATGGATTTCGAACTGCCCGACGAATGGATGGAGAACCCCGACCTGTTCCTGTTCCGCGACTACGACACCAAGAAGGCCATGATCGAGGATCTGCGCCAGCCGATCACGGTCGAGATGGTTATGCAGGAAATCAACCGCTACGCCGACAGCGAGTTCCGCTATGCCGACAAGAGCGATGAGGTCGCAATCGAAAACGCCGTCCGCGAGATGGGCCGGATGGAAGAGGCCAAGCGGCGGTATCTGGAGGGGAAGGTGTGACCGGCGGTCTGGAAGTTTTTATGTTCGTCGTTTCCAGCATGGTGGTGTCCTGCCTTGTTGGCTGGTGGACAGGAAAAACAGGTTCAGAAAAACTAAATCGACTTAGGCTTCGCGCAGTATTGATTACTGTGGCTTTGTTTTTCACAATCATCCCTTTTGTCCCAGTAGTGGTATCAATCGTTTTGACGGGAGGTGTAGAGAGCTTAGACTACTTTCTAAGCATGTGGGCAGTTTCCATATTCATTGTTCTTGTTTCTATTATGTCCGGAATTGTTGGAGTGTGGGCAATACTGGTCTTGAGTCTCTTGTTTTGTCTGGCAACGCTTTCGATCAGCCGTCGACGTTCCGGCAATAGTGACATGTTTTCGAAACATAATTTGGTCCGAATGGCTCAACAGGAAGAATTTCTCTGGAACATCGAAGAAACGATTACCCAACAGAAAGAGCGCCAATGATCCGCCTTATCGAAAAAGGCCTGATGTTCGGCAACCTCGTCCACATCTCCAGCCCGGCCTTAGTCGAGCGGTATAACCGCGCGCTGCAGCATCTGGCGGGCAAGACCACGGCGCTGAGGGATTTCCATGTCGATATCTCGGGTTATTCGCCGGAGGTGGGGATTGAGCTGGAGGACGAGCTCTACCTTAACCCCAACGGGGTCAACCGGCAGTTTATCCTGCTGACGACCGAGCAGAAACGCGCACCGTTGCTGAACGTCAAATTCTCGACCTCGCGCGATATCCTGCGGGAATTCATCGAGATGAATGAGGCGCAACTGTTTGCCCTGACCGCCACCGACGCGGTGGCCGGAGAGCTGGTGAACTCGGTCTTCAAGCTCAGCAGTCCCCGTAATTTGTTTAATCTGCGCAAAATCGAGATTGAGGCCGACACCGCAGGCGGCACCTTGCGCAAGGCGCAGCAGCTGGCGGGCATGGTCGAACAGTTCAAAACCGCCGAGGACGCCTGGTTCGACGATGTGCTGATCGCCAGGATGATCGAGACCGCCAAGGAGACCGGCGACGTTACGCGCAACCCCGTCCATCTGCGCCACACGGATTTTGAGCAACGCAACTTCTGGACGGCGCATTTCGGCGGGCTGTACCTGTTCCCGGACCTGGATCACCCGGCGGCGATCTGTATGGGTGACAAGCCTGACGATTTGCCGATCAAATACGTTTTTGACCCGTCGCAGCGGAACCAGGTTGCAAAGTTTCTGGATTACAATGATCTGGTCGAACCCATCGTCAAGGCGCGCGGTGTAGACGCCGCCGCAATCCTGCAGCAGAAGATGGATTTCCTGACTGTCGATGCGGCGGCGGATGCGGATGTCGACCTGACCGGGCTGGACCGAAGCGATATGCGGCGGTTGGCGCGCAATCACTCGGATGGCTTGCCCGAAGCCTATCACGGCCTTGCGCAACTGTTGCGCTGGGCAAGCGACGGGGGGCCGTGGCCGCGTATCACGTCGGATCATCCGGCTTATTTCTACACTTTGCGCGCCGCTGACACGCCGAACCGTGATCTGGTGAACATGCTGCTGGCCGAACTGGCCCCGCTGGACCCGCGCCAGATGTTCATTTGCCACAAAGAGCTGTTCTATAGCACCTATTCCAGATGGCCCGAGAGCAAGAAAGCCTATGTTGCCGACTTCCTCGCGCGCGAGTATCAGGTGGACAAGCAAGGGGCCCGTGCCGCGCTGTTCGGCCATGAGCCGGATATGAGCGGCGAAGACCGGGTCAGCGATGACATAATCGCGCGGGTCGGTCCGTGGGGTTCGGTAAGGAAAGGCTGAAATGTTCGGGTTATTGCGCCTTTTGCTGATCTTGTTGGTGATCCAGACGATCGCCTATGCCGCGCTGTCTTTCTACTCGCGCGGGATACGCCGTCGCAAACTGGAAAGCTGGTGGGATGAGAAGGGCAAGACGGGCAACAAGGACGCTTTTGTCGAACGCGGATTGCATGTGTATGACAATTCGTTCCGGCGCAAACTGATCCTGGGTGTCTATATTGTGCCATGGGTGGCGATTGGCGCGCTGATCTACATCGTGAATTACATGTGAGGGTTTAGGCATGGCCTATGTGAAATGGGCGTTCATCATCATCTTCTGGGGAACGATCGCGGCGGTCCTGCAATACTCGCTGCCGCAACATGATGTTGTGCGTATCGTAAACACCTACGAAGAGCGGCAGGATCTGAACGACTGGACACGGATTTTCTGGTCCGAACCCGAAGACCAATCCACCAGCCTGTCCAACCGGGATGTGCAATTCATTCAGGCCGTGCGCGAAAATGGCAAGCCGATCGTGTACCGAAACGAAGACACCGGGTGGGGGTGGCCACCCTACTTCAAGTTCGACACGGCGAACCTTTACACCGAAGCCAATGATGCGAAATCGACCAAGGAAAACCCGAAATGGGTGGTCGTGACCCATTACGGATGGCGAAACGAGTTCATGTCGATCTTTCCCAACGCCATTTTCATCAAACATGTGGAAGGGCCGGATGTGCAGGTCATTCCCTGGTTCAACATCATTTTCCTGACAATTTTCGCCGCGCTGGTCTGGGCGGTTTGGGTGCGCTGGCGCAGGTTCCGAAAGGCCCGAATTGATCCGATGATCGAGAATGTGGAAGACGGCTTTTATGCGGCCGGTGACGCGATTGAAGAACGCCGAAACAGATTTCAGCGCTGGCTGGACAGCTGGAAATCGAAATAGGCCTTAACGTCACGGGCGTGTTTGTGGCACGCCCGTAGGACCAAAGATATCGGCTACCTGACAACAAATTCTGCGTGCAAGGCGCCCGCCGCTTTGATGGTTTTCAAGATATCGATCATATCCTGGGGCGATACCCCCAGCGCATTCAGGCCTGCGACAACCTCGGACAGGGTCGTAGCTTCGGGGATTTCGGCAAGGCCGGTTCCTTCTTCCTCTTCGATCCCTGCAATAGTGCGCGGAACGACCACTGTTTCGCCCCTGGCAAACGGATTGGGTTGCACGGCAATCGGTGCTTCCTGAACTGTCAGGGTCAGATTACCCTGAGAGACAGCCACACGCGATATCCGGACTTCCTGCCCCATTACGATGGTGCCAGAGCGCTGATCGACCACCACACGCGCCTTTGCTTCCGGCTCGACCAGAATATTCTCGATACGCCCAATGGCATGGGCCGTCGACACTGCCTGAGTTGCAGCAATGTTGAGTTCAACCGTGCCTGAATCGCGCATGATTGCCACAGCTCTGTTGAACTCGGTGTTTATGGCGAATTCGATACGCGCGGCCGTGGTGAAATCGGGTTCTCTCAACGCAAGGCGCATTTGGGTTAAAGTTGACAAGTCGAACTCAATTTCACGCTCAACACGCGCGCCGGACGGGATCACACCCGAGGTTGGTACCCCACGCACGATCGACGCAGCCTCTCCTTCAGCGGAAACGCCACCTGCAAGGATTGTGCCTTGTGCAACCGCATAGATTTGCCCGTCTGCTGCGTTTAGCGGGGTCATAACCAGTGTCCCACCCAACAGACTGTTTGAATCGCCTATCGCCGAAACCGTTACATCAATTTGGCCGCCGACTCTGGCGAAAGGCGGCAGACTGGCTGTCACCAAAACCGCTGCCACATTCTTGGGCCGGAAATCCTCGCCCGTTACGTTGACACCCAAACGCTCCAAGATGTTGGACATGATCTCTTCGGTGAAAGGAGAGTTGCGCAATCCGTCGCCGGTTCCGTTCAAACCGACAACCAGGCCATAACCCACAAGATCATTACCCCGTACACCGTCGAAATCGACAAGGTCCTTGAGGCGGATTGCCCCCGCCCAGGCTATACCGGGAACAAGGATCAGGAGAAGTATCAGCGCCCTCATCTCAGGAAATTCACCAGCGAAAGGTTCGCATTGCGAACGGTTACCGAATAGAGGCTTTCCAACTGAAACTGCACCGTTTGCAATTTCGCCGCTGTTTCATAAGGATCTGCTGCGATCAGCTCGTTCCGGCTGAATTCCAGACTGGTTCGGGCCATCGAATTTCGCGTGGCGGCCTGTTCGATGCGGCCCTCGGCGCTGCCGACCTGGGCCCGCAAGTTTACTGTGGCATCCTGTGCGTTGGCCAGATCGACGCCCAGCTGGGTGAACAGGGCGGTGCGCTGGTCGGAAGAAAGAGCCAACGTATTGTCGGTGGCTAATGCCGCTGTTGCAACATCCCTTAGGGCCGCCTTGAATGCCGGGTCGGTTGCCGTGAGTGGCAGCGTAACGCTTTCATTTTCCGAGATCTGCATAGGAGAGAGTGTGGTGCTCGCACCCTGATAAATCATGGCGTCAAACCCGGCAGGGCTATTGAACCATGTGTCGGCAGCCAAGCGTATGTCGGCGACGGTCACAGCCCCCGTCAGTTGTGTCTTCAACGCAGCCAACAGCGTGTCAGTCGAGGGCAGTGGCGAGACATCCGTGGCTGTACCCGAAAACAGACTGCGCCCACCAACTCGCGTGTTGAGCGCCGATACCATCGTGTCGAGCTCATTCCTGGCATGATCTGACGCCTGCGCATGATTTACCGGCTGATTGGCCGTTCCGTAGGCCAACAGAGACGCGGTTATTTCGCCAACCGAATCTCCAAATGTCTTCAGGCTCAACTGCATGGCATCCGTGAACAGGGCCGCTTCGGCTGTGGCGATGCCAAAGGCGTCGAGTCTGGCAAGCGAACGGTCCAGGTCCAGGATCTGAGAGTAATCTCCGCCAAGTCGGCCGGATATGTCCTGCACTTTGCCGGTGGACATCTCGTAAGAGAGAGTTTCAATCTGTGTTTTGATTTCAGTGGCGCGGGTGCGAAGGGTCATACCGCGCGCCAGATCGCCGATAGCAGTCAAGTTCATGCTCATAACCTCAGAAGCGTTTCCATAAGCTCATCGACGACCGAAATGACACGCGCGTTTGCTGCGTATGTCTGTTCGATCTGCATGAGGCGCTGTAATTCCTGATCCGTATCGACGCCTTGTTCGGCCTCAATCTGTGACATTTGTTGTTGGCTGTTGCTGGCAAAAACCTTCCGCTGCTCTGCAGCGTGGGATTGCGCCCCGGCTTTCGACATAAGCGCCTCGGTCAACTCGGCGGCGCGCATGTTTCCAGTGCCAAACAGCCCGCCAGGTACGGTGCGCGCATCATTCAGAATGGCACCGAAAGCACGCAGTTGCGACGCTTGTCCGGGATCGCCCGGCGTTGCGGCACCCAGCCCGGCGCGGAGCTTCCAGCTGTTCCCGCCGTTGTCGGGGTCCGCAACCGAATTCATCGAAATGCGCGATGACAGCCCGACAAAGGTTGTCGGGTCGAACCGATTTCCGTTGTCTGTGAACAGACCGGGATCTGTCGCAAGTGCCGTGGGATCCAAGCCCGGCGTTTCAAATCGTTCGATAAGATCGCGGGCAACGGTATCAAGCTGCAGCTGCGCCTCAACCGCCAATTCATCGCGAATTGAAAACTGGGCCATCAACGCGCCGCCACGGATTTGCGCAGTGTCCCCGCTGGTGCGTACCGGGTTGCCGTTCATAGCCAATCCGGACAGGAGACCATTTGCAACCGTCATGTGGGGTTTCGTCTCACCGGTCGTGGAAAAGGTGAACTCGGACGCCTTACCTTCAAGAAGTATCAACCCGCCGTCTGAATAGAGCGATACCTGATCGTTGGCACGTGGCACAACGTTGACCGGGATCAAAGTATTGACCTGATCGATCAGGACTTGCCGTTGATCCAGCAAGGCCCCGATATCGCCGCCGGAATTTTGAATGGCCGGAATCTTTGCGTTCAGAACTTCGATGTCTTTCAGAACCAGGTTCAGGCTTTCGATCTGATCGCCTATCTTGCGGTCCGCGTCCGAGCGTGCCTGTCGCACACCCTCAGAAGCCGCGTTAAGCTCTGCCGTAAGGTCGCGCGCCGCGCGCGCCACTTGATCAAGTCTTTCGATCGAGTCGGGTAGACTGGCTGCGGTGATGAAGCTGTTTTCCAAGGCAGACATACGGCTGGCAAGGGATGGCGTGCTGTCTGCTGTTCCTACAAGGTTTTCGAACCGTGAGCGGAAATCCGAAATGGAGGATTGAAAGGCAAGCTCGGCGTCTGACGACCGTCTGTTGGCCGTCAGAACCGGGTCCTGATGCCGGATTACCCCAACCGCACGCACGCCATTGCCAGATATGGGACTTGTCGCCAGTTCAAGGGACCTGCGCGCATAGCCCGGTGTCAGGGCATTCGCGATATTCCCCGAGACCACAGCCGCCCCGCGACTGGCCGCTGTCAGCCCACCCAATGCGTTATTGAGTGCCGTCGACATATTCATGAGGCCGCTCCTTTCCTTTGGTCAGCGCCTGGATCAGCGCTTCAAGTTGGTCGTTTCCTGAAGCATCTCGTCCACCGTCTGGATCACCGTGGCACTGGATGAATAGGCGCGTTGTGTCTGGATCAGAGATGTCAGCTCGGTTGCCACATCCGTGGTGGATTCTTCGCGTGCGAAGGAAACGATATCACCGGTTGGGCCTTCGCCCGCGTTCCACAGAAAGAACGTGCCGCTTTCGCGGGAAGGCGCGTAGGTTTGACTGTCCAGCGCTGTCAGGCCGTTGGGATTGGGAACATCGGCCAGCGGGATCTGGAACATTCGGCGGCTGACACCGGTATCGTAGAATGCATAGACATAGCCACTTTCATCGACCTGAACGCTGGTCATCGTACCAACGGCAGATCCATCGCGCGTGATTGAAACCGGAGCAAATGTATCGGATAGCTGAGTAATGCCATCGGAATCGCCGATCAGTCCGATATTGACCTCCATCGGGCCGCCAGCGACATTGACCATGACACTGCCGGTTACTGGATCGTAAGCGCCACCGGATACAGGAGTGACGCTGGCCAGCGTACCACCAGCCGTTCGATTATCGGTAAAGGTCAAAGTGTACTCCCCGATAATCGCGCCACCGGATGCTGAATCGCGCAGAACCATGGTCCATTCATTGCTGCTGCCAGTTGCGGGAACGGTCGGGATCAGCTGAATATCAATACTTTCGGATTTCCCGAGATTGTCGAAATACTCGACCGATAAAGGCTGTGTGTCGCCCGGCGCACCCGCATCTGTTGCCGTTGCGGGAAGGTTCATACGCAGGTTCATCTTTGTTGTCGGGGCACCGGACAACTGGTTGACGCTCAACTGAATTGGTTCAAGCGCGGCGGGCGTGTCGCGTGGAACGGGCGGGATGGACCCGTCTGCCGCAGCACGCCATCCCAAAAGAACAAGGCCGGATTCGGTCACCAGATATCCTTCGTCGTTAGTCCGGAAGGAACCTGTGGTCGTCAGCAACATCTCGTTCGAATTTGCGCCGACCTGCGAGCTGGATCGTACCGGCAACATGCCGCGTCCGCGCACTGCAAGATCGGTAGAGTTGCTGGTGGTCACCAGTGATCCGCGCTGATCAATCATGCGCTGGCTGGTCGTGCGCACGCCCCCTGCCGAGTAACTGCCACCCTGGCCAGACGTGACCATCGAATGAAAGTCAGTTTCCACTCGTTTGTATCCGTAGGTCGAAGAGTTTGCGATGTTGTCGGAAATCGTTGCCAACCTGTTGGCGTTGGCCTTCAACGCCGCCACACCGGCATTCAGCGAAGAGGAAATTGTCATTGGCGCGCCCTTCTGTTGCGTCAAGCTTCGATGCAACAGGTAACGCGCTGCCCCTTAACAGCGCGCTAACAGGTAAAATGCGTTCTATCCTTTAGGGTCGCCGCAGAAATATCACTTCGATTCTGTTGTTCCGAACCGCCATCGGATTGTCGGTGAAGAGTTTTCGGTCAGCATGACCTGTGACGCGATCCATCCGGCTTGCCGCTACGCCTTTGTCCTGTAACAGCTGGCGGACTGATTGCGCCCGGGCAGTGGACAGTTCCCAGGCGGTATTGCGAACCTGCACAACAGGAGATGCGCTGACATGGCCTGTGACAGCAATCGGGTTGGTCACGAGATCCGAAGAACGCGCTATGATCAAAGCAAGCGCCCGCAAGATCCCGGTTGGTTTCCCTGAACCGGGGTCGAACAGTGGCTGGGTGTCCGTATCGAATAGCTCAACAACGAATCCTTCGTCGGTGACGCGTGTCACGATATGCCTGAGAAGCTTGTCCGACACCTCGCTTTCACCGGTTCGCCCCAAAAGCTGAGCTTCAAGCGTCGAGAAGTCTTCGGTGTCACCTTTGCCACCACCGATGGCATCCAAACCGGTTGACCCGCGTGCCTGACGGGATTCAGTTGCGTGTTTGGTGCTGGCCCCGGCACCATCCCGCAGCAATGTCTTTTCCGACAACATGCTGTCGCCGCCAAAAGCACCGTCTCCGCCGCCGGATTCGGGGCTCAGGGGGATTGTCGGGGCGAAGTAATCCGCCAACCCTTTGCGTTGCTGTTCAGTTGTCGCGTTCAGCAGCCACATCAACATGAAGAAGGCCATCATGGCCGTGACAAAGTCGGCATATGCAACTTTCCACGCACCGCCGTGGTGACCATCACCACCCGACACACGCTTCTTCTTGATGATGATTGGCGCCGCATTGGTCTGCGCACCCATCTCCACCACCTATATTATCACCCGACTTTTTGCCTAGCAGCGCAGGTCTTAAGGTGGCCTTAATACTTAAAACTGTTTGGAATTCTGCCTAGCGTGGCAAGCTGATCGATGCACGACGCAGTATCAATGACAAGCGGTTAAAGCTGTTTTCGATTCCCTCAGCTTCCGGTTTGGCAAAAAAGGCGTCCAATTCCTCGTGAACGCGAACGGCCTGATCCAGCAGCGGATCAGACCCTTCGGCGTATAGCCCGGCCTTGATCATCACTTCGGACTGCTCGTAACTGCCCACGAGTTTTCGGGTTTCTGTGATCATCTGGTTCTCGGCCTCGGATGCGGCTCCCGGCAGGCTCCGCGACACAGATCTGCTGACGTCAATGGCCGGGAAACGCCCCCGTTCGGCGATGTCGCGGCTGAGTACAATGTGCCCGTCCAAAACGCCGCGCAGAATGTCAGCGATGGGTTCATCCATGTCCGAACCGGCCACCAAAACGCTGAATACCGCAGTAATATCCCCCTGTTCCTGCGTTCCGGGACCTGCGCGTTCGCAAAGACTGGCGATCAGGGGGGTGACAGAGGGTGGATATCCCCGCAAAGACGGGGATTCCCCCATAGAAACAGCGATTTCACGATGCGCCTCGGCGAAGCGGGTCACGGAATCAGCCAGAAAAAGAACGTTCAAACCCAGATCCCGCAGATACTCGGCTGTCGACATGGCCGACCAGGCACACCGCCTGCGCGCCAATGCCGACTGGTCAGAGGTGGCGGCGACCACGATTGTGCGTTTCATGGCTTCGGGGCCAATGGCCTGCGCGACAAATTCATTCACCTCGCGTCCGCGCTCGCCAATCAGAGCGACTACGACGACATCGGCCTGCATGGACCGGGCCAGTGTGGAAAGCAGGGTCGACTTACCGACACCCGACCCGGCAAACAACCCCACCCGCTGCCCGCGTACGACGGGCAACACAGTGTTGAGAACCGACAAGCCGGTGGCCATCCTCTGCCCCAAAGGTTTGCGTGCCACGGCTGGTGGAGGGGCCTGCATGATATCGCGCGTCTGCGATCCGCTCAGCAACGGTTTTCCATCCAAGGGTCTGCCAAAGGGGTCGATTACCCGTCCAAGCCAGTGCAATCCTGGTGCAAAATCCGGTGATGGGTCAAGGTAGACGCGATCCCCCAGGCTCACGCCGTCGGGCGCCGCATTGGGAAGCATTTTGATATGGCCAGAACCGACATGAAGCACCTCGCCCGCAAGATCGGACCCGACGCGCCGCCGCAATGTCAGCAAATCCCCGACCCGGGCATGCGTGTTCAAACCACCGATTTCGATCAGACCCTGTGCGACGCCGGTAACCAGCCCCACGTGACGGACTGCGGTCATCCTGTCGAGTTCGTGTTTCAGAAGTACCGGGTCGAGATCAGACATCGTGGAGTCTCCAACTGAGTTCTGAAAACGGTTTCTAAAGGAATCAGGGTTAAGCCTTGATTGAAATTGATCGAGGGAGAAGCCCCGATGTTCTATGACCTGAACGTCTTTAAGACAGCGTACGCAATGGCAACCCATGCCGGGCAACGGCAAGCGGTCATTGCACGCAACATGGCCAATGCGGATACGCCGGGCTATCAGCCGCGCGATATCGAGGCCTTTCAGAAAGCTTTCGAAACCACCGGGCATGACGTGACCATGGACGCCACGCGGCCGGGCCATCTGCATGGCAGTATCGGTGCGCAAAACTGGGCTGAGGTTGAAGCTGTCCCATCAGGTGATCCCAATGGCAATGGTGTGTCGCTTGAGGAAGAGATGCTTAAATCGGTCGAGGTCAAACGACAGCACGACCGAGCGCTGGCGATCTACAAATCCTCAATGGACATTCTGCGAACCAGTTTGGGTCGCGGATAAGGGGCGGCAGGTATGAGCGATTTTTCCCATTCCCTTGCTGCGTCAGCCAGTGCTTTGCGCGCGCAATCCGCGCGTTTGCGGCATGTGTCCGAAAACATCTCGAACGCGGACACGCCCGGCTATCGACGCAAAACCGTACCGTTTGAAACCGTGCAGAAAAACGGTGGGGACATGGTGCAGGCCGGCCGTGTGACGCTTGACCAGCGTTCGCTGAGCCGCATCTACGACCCCGGTCATCCGTTGGCAGATGCAAGTGGTCACTTCCAAGGCTCAAACGTCGATTTGATGATTGAAATCGCGGACGCGCGGGAAGCCCAGCGCAGTTATGAGGCCAACCTAAAGATGTTTGATCAGACGCGGCAGATGTCGTCGTCGCTGATGGAATTGCTCAGAAAATAAGGACTGCCAGAATGGATATCCGATCACTCAACGCCGCGCAGAATTATGCCGGCGCACGCTCTGCCACACAGGCCGATCCCGATCATGGCGGGGCGGCACAAGGATTGAGGGCGACCTTTCAGGACTTTGCAGCCACGCTCAGACACAGCGAACAGATGTCTCAGTCTGCGATGGTCGGTCAGGCTGATCCCCATGCACTGGTTCAGGCGCTGGCCCAGACCGAACTGGCGGTAGAAACCGCAGTGATCGTCCGCAACAAAGTGGTCGAAGCCTATCAGGAAATCCTGAGAATGCCGGTCTGACCCGATGCTCAGCGAAGGGCTTTTTTATGACATCGTTCGTCAGGCGTTGTGGGTTGCGGTCATTACATCCGTCCCGATCCTTGCCGTGGCTCTGGTTTCTGGCCTGATTGTCGGTCTGTTCCAGGCGCTGACCTCGATACAAGAGATGACCCTGACCTTCGTTCCCAAATTGATCGCCATTGTCATCGTGTTCTGGATTTCGATGGGGTTCATGACTCAGACCCTTGTTACGTTTTTTACCGGAACGCTTGTTCCCTTGATTGCAGGAGGCCGCTGATGGACACGGCTTACGTCACCCTGTCCCGCCAGTCCGGGCTAATGAATGAAATGCGACTGGTGGCGAATAACATCGCAAATGCCAACACGACCGGATATCGCCAGCAGGGGCTGGTGTTTTCGGAATACGTGCGGGACATTCCGAACAATCCGTCCCTCTCCATGAGCCGGGCCGAGGCGCGCAACACATCGTTGCAACAAGGTGTGCTTACGAAAACCGGAGGGCAGTTTGATTTCGCCATCGAAGGGGACGGGTTTTTCATGGTTGAAACCCCGGATGGCAACCGGCTGACGCGTGCGGGCAGTTTCTCGCCAAATGCCGAAGGCGATCTGGTTGCGATGGATGGTGCGCGTGTTCTGGATGCCAACGGTGCCCCGGTCTTTATCCCGCCCGATGCAGCTTCGATTGATGTCGGCAGTGATGGGACGTTGAGTGTCAACGGCCAGTTTCTGGGCCAGTTGGGCGTTTTCAATGTCGCTGATCCGCAGGAGCTGGTCCGCGAAGGAAATACGCGGTTTCGTGCCAATGGTGCGATAGACCCGGTTGATGAACCCGTTGTTTTGCATCGCTTTCTCGAAGGTTCGAACGTCAACGCTATGCAGCAGGTGACCCGCTTGGTGGAAATCCAGCGCGCCTATGAGCTGGGACAAAGCTTTCTTGACAGCGAAGACGAACGCGTGCGCGGGGCGCTCAAGGCGCTGATGCGCTGAACGGTAAAAGGAGAGTTTGACATGAGAGCCCTGAAAATTGCCGCCACCGGAATGACCGCGCAACAGATGCGGGTCGAAACGATTTCGAACAACCTGGCAAACATGAACACCACCGGCTACAACGCCCGCCGGGCCGAATTTGCCGATTTGCATTATCAACAGATGGCGCGCGCCGGAACCGTAAACGCCTCGGACGGAACAGTATTGCCGACGGGTATTCAACTTGGTCTGGGCGTGCGGCCCGCAGCTGTTACCGTGCAACTGGAACAAGGTGCTTTGTCAGCCACCGGCAGTGATCTGGACGTGGCGATCGAGGGGCGCGGATATCTGGAAGTCACGCTGCCCAGCGGTCAGTCGGCGTATACGCGTGACGGCAGCCTCAAGCGGTCGGCAGAGGGTCTGATTGTAACCTCCGATGGTTATGCGGTTTCGCCGGAACTCACCGTTCCCGACGACGCACGGTCAATTTCGATCAATGCCGCGGGTGAGGTCTATGCTTATTTCGACGACTCTCCCGAGGGGCAGTTGCTGGGTGAGTTTGTCCTTGCCAGCTTTTCGAACGCCAAGGGGCTGGAAGCCATTGGCAGCAATCTGTTCAAGGAGACCGAGGCGTCGGGTGCCCCGGTGCTGGGAACTCCGGGAAGTGATGGGCTGGGCACATTGCGGCAGGGTTATCTGGAAGACAGCTCGGTCGATGCAGTGCGCGAGGTAACCGAACTTATCGAGGCGCAGCGCGGCTACGAGATGAATGCCAAAGTCATCTCGGCTGTGGATCAAATGATGAGCGCGACAACGCAGGTGCGATGATGCGAGGACTCGGCATATATTTGGCACTACTGGCTCCAATCGCAGCACAGGCTGACATTGTGGTCCCAACCCGCACGATCCGGGCCAAGGAGATCATTTCTGCAACTGATTTGAAAACAAGCCCGACGGATGTCTCCGGTGCGGTGACTGACCCTGATTTTCTGATCGGGCAAGAGGCGCGGGTGGCACTGTATCCCGGCAGGCCGGTCCGAGAAGTTGATGTAGGCCCCCCCGCCATCGTTGACCGCAACGATCTGGTTGTCCTGATATTTGACCGCCAAGCCTTGTCGATAACTGCGGAAGGCCGCGCCTTGGGGCGTGGCGCTGCTGGGGATCGCATCCGGGTCATGAACCTGTCGTCCAGAACAACTGTAACCGGCCAAATCCGCGCGGATGGCCAAGTCGAGGTTAAGTGATGACCGGACTGTCGAAAACTCTCCTTCTCATAGCTTTGTCTTTGGCCGCGTGTGGTCGTCTGGATCATCTTGGCAAGCCCCCGAGTTTTACACCAAACGAAGAATCTCCCGAGCAGGTTGCCATGCTGTGGCCGGGTCTGCCCTTGCACACGCAACCACAACGCACCGTTGACCGCTCATCTCTTTGGAGCGGAGGGCAGCAATCCTTGCTGGGCGATCAGCGGGCGATCAAGAAAGGTGACATCCTGACCGTAGTCATCGAGCTGGATGAAAAAGCTGAGATATCAAACAACACCAGACGGTCCAGATCAGGCTCGGAAAACCTTGAGGTTCCTGGCCTCTTTGGTTTGCCCCAGCGCGTGCAAAAACACTTACCTGACGGGGCATCACTGGATGAAGCCGTGTCAATCGAAGCGGATTCCTCAAGTTCCGGGCGGGGATCTGTGAGGCGAAACGAGAAACTGACACTGCGTGTCGCCGCGACGGTCCTGGATGTTCTGCCGAACGGGGTTCTTTCGATATCCGGCTCGCAGGAATTGCGGGTTAATTTTGAACTGCGCGAGCTTTTGGTAGCCGGGTATGTCCGCCCTCAGGATATCTCGCGACAAAACGAAGTCACCTACGACAAGATCGCCTCGGCGCGGGTGTCTTATGGTGGAAGAGGTCAGATTACGGATGTCCAGCAACCCCGATACGGCCAGCAAGTTCTTGATTCACTCTTGCCGTTCTGAGGTGCGACCGTGATTGCAAAACTGGTTCCAGTCGTTTTCCTGATTGTCGGCCTGGGTGCGGGTATCGGTGCCGGGCTGTTTCTGTCACCTTCGGGCGAGCCCGACAAAACAACCGCCGAAAAAGAAGTGGCAAAAGAAGAGAAAGCCGATCACGGGAAGTCTGAAAAGTCCAAGGAAAAAAAGCCCGCCTATGCGTACTTAAAGTTGACCAAGCATTTTGTCGTTCCGGTGGTTGCGGACGACGAAATCGAAGCGATGGTCACTTTGTCTCTCAGCATTGAGGCGAACACAGCAATTGAAGAAACGTTTTATTCCATTGAACCCAAGCTGCGGGATGGCTTTCTTCAGGTTCTGTTTGATCACGCAAATACCGGGGGTTTTGATGGGACGTTCACCGAATCCCGAAATCTGGATGTCTTGCGTAAGTCCCTGTTGGAAGAGGCAAAAAAAGAACTGGGTGAAGATGTTTCAAAAGTGCTGATCATGAGCGTGAACCGTCAAGATACCTGACGAAGTTCGCTTCACGGTGCGGATCCGGCCAGCATTAACGGGTTTGCTTTCGGGCAACGGCCTGCCGATGGCTTTTCAGCTGCTGCTCTCGCAGGGTTGCGACGGCTTGTTTGCGTCCAAAAGCAATTCTGAGCGCCTCCATACCGGCAAGTTTCTGAGCGCGCGTTTGGGCAAGTCGCATGTTCAACGCGCGGCGCGTGGCAGATTCCCAGCCACGCCAAAGAATGTCGCCCCCCGATATCTGATATCCTTCAGTCAAACCGCTGGCTTTGCGCATCTGGTCAAGCTGATGATCCAGTTTCGCCAATTGGTGCTGAATTCTGGCCTCGGCCTCGAGGATTGGGCGGAGTGTCTGAAATTGCTTCTGGAAAGCGACGTCGGCTATTTTGTCCAGCCCGCTTAACTGAGTGTCCTTCATCGGATCTGCTCCTTTGCACGTTTCCGCATCGCTTCGGCGAACCTGATTGCAGCGGCAACGGGGCGAAAATGTTCTTCGGAGATCTCCTGCCCGATGTCGACAGTTGCGTGAAGCGCACGCGCCGTCGGAGGATCCGAGCGGATCGGAACGCCGGCCTGAGCCGCAGCAGAACGGATGGAAGCGGCTACTGCATCCACACCTTTGGCAACACAAACAGGTGCGCTGCCAGTAGCCCTGGTCCATTTCAGTGCAACAGCAAAATGGGTGGGGTTTACGATAACAACATCCGCGCCCGGAACATCTGCCATCATCTGGCTCGAGGCGATCTCCTGTGCACGTTGACGGCGGTGTTGCTTTACATACGGGTCGCCTTCGGCGTCCTTAGTTTCATCCTGGATCTCTTTGCGCGACATGCGGTTCTTGCGCATGTGCTCGGCGTATTGCCACAGAAAGTCGATAACGCCGATGCCGAGTGCGATGGCAACCACAATGAACAGGAAGCGAAACAACAGGTTCATCATCAGCAGTATGGATGACTTTGCCGGGGCCGCGCTGGCAGACAGAATTTCGGCCAGATTCGACTTGATGAAAAGTGCGAGGCACAGGCTGTAAATCGCCAGTTTGGTTGCACTCTTGGCGAACTCGAACAAGCCACCGCGCCCGAACTTGTTTTTGGCATTCGAAACAAGGGAAATCCGCGAAAGCTTTGGTTTCAGTTTGCTGGGGGCGAACACCAGCGTGCGTTGGGCAATCAGGTTTAGCAGAACGGCCACCGCGGGCAGGCAGAAAAGCACGGCAATGGGTGGTAACGCGCCACTCAGAATTCCGGCAACCGTCGCTGTCGCAGGTCCCATGTTCAGAAGGTTCGCGATCTGGTCGGATTGGTCGATCAGGACCATGAACAGAGTTCCCAATTGCGCGACCGCGTACTGCCCTGCCGCCAACAATGCGATCAGCAGTCCGGTATATGCCGCAACAACCGACAAGTCGTTGGACTTGGGAACTTCACCCTTTTCACGGGCTTTTTGGAGCTTTTGCGGCGTCGGCTCGTATGACTTGTCGCTGTCGTCATCGGCACCGCTCATCGCTGGCCTCCGATCGGGTTCATGAAGAAGGCAATCAGCGCGTCAGACCAAACAGAGAGGATCAATGGTGCGCCCGTAAACAGCAGAAACAGCCCGGCAAACGTTATTGCTGGCGCGCCCACGAAGGCGACCATCAATTGCGGCATGGCCCGGTTGATAACCCCAAGTGCAAGATTGTAGATCAACGAGGCGATGACGAATGGCGTTGCCAGCGAGAAGGCCAACCCAAAGCTGCGTGAGATTTGTCGCACTCCCCAATGGGACAAATCTGCCGAGCTTGGCACCAACCCCATGGGGAATAGGGCATAACTCTGGATCAGGAATTGCGCGGCCCGTACGTGCAAGCCCATGATGACGGCAAGCGTTAGCCCCGCGATCGTTAGCAGGTATCCCATTGCCGGAACAGGATCAGTGGCCGCCGCACCCAGCAATTGCGACAATGACGTGGATTGCGCGGCAATGGATCCGGCGGTTTGCAGCGCCAAAACAAACAGCCGCAGCCCGGTTCCAAGCGCCAGCCCAATCAGGATTTCTGTCCCAACCAACCGCCCCAGCGTCCACAGGTTGAGAGACAGGTCCAAAGGTTGGGTTGCCGGAAAAATGATCAGGGTAAAGGCGACGGATATCCCCAGTTTCATCCGTGTTGGAATGCTGCGCTCGCCGAAAGCAGGCAGCAGCGAAACCAAAGCAGAGACGCGCAGAAAAACCGCGAAGGCCTGCCAGAGCGGTTCGACCAGCTGCGTCAACAATTCTGGCGGCAGAGCGATCACGCGGGAACAGTTCCTACCAGCGCGGGTTTGGCTTCCAACCCGATTTCCTCAAAAGAAAGGACCGGGTTTGGAACACCGCGCGCATGCATGATCGTACGCAACAACCGGCGTCGCCGGGTCGAGGTCACGACAGCAGGAAACAAACCGTTATCAGCAGATCTGGCGATACAGCTGACCATGCCGTCGGCCAGCTTGTTAAACAGGTTCGGCGGTAGCGCGACATCCAGTCCGGCGCTGGGCGCGTCGACCTGATAGGTGGTGAACGTTTCCTCCCACTCGGGGGCCAGTTGGATCAGCGGGATCGAGCCATCCTCACGCTTCATATCGGCGACCAGTTGAAATCCGAGACGCTGGCGTACCAATTCGCAGATGCCTTCAGGCTGGGTGGTTGTCAGCCGTGCTTCGGCAACGCTTTCAAGGATCAGGGCCATGTTCCGGATCGAAACCCGTTCCTCCAGAAGCAGTCGCAGAACGGCGTGCAATGTGTCCATTGGCACTTTGTCGGGGATCAATTCATCCAGCAACTTGCGGTTTGCCTCAGCCCGAACTGGGTCGCTCAGGCGGGTCATTTCGGTCAGCAGGCGGCGCAGGGATTTCAACGTCAGCAAGCGCGAGAAGTTCTGCTTGATAATCTCTAGCAGATGCGTGGCCAGGATCTCGGGCGGTGAGACGATAGTGGCCCCGTTCAGCGCTGCGTCCTCCTGATGTTTGGGCAGGATCCAGCGGGCAGGCGCGCCGTAAACCGGCTCGGTCACGTCATTGCCTTCGGGCAACAGATCGAACCCGTCCTGAACCAGAGCCAGAACCAGATCGGGGTTCAGAACGCCGCGCGCCTGTTCGACCCCCTGAACCTTGATCACATAGGTTCCGGTTGGCAGGTCGGCTCGATCAGTCAGGCGAATTTCGGGCAGGATCAATCCGAAGGTAGACGCCACGTAGTTGCGCATATTGGCGATGCGGGCATCCAACCCGGTTCCGGGATTCAAAACCAAGCTTACCAGATCGGGTGCGAATTCAAGGTGCACGTCATCCAAGTCCAGAATATCACCAATAGCCTGCGAGACCGACACCTCGGTTTCGGTCGCCTGCGAATGCAATGACGGGTCTGTTTCTTTCTGCTTTTTCCGAACTCTGTAGGCCGCATAACCAAGTACAGCTGCACCGAGGATGAACGGCAGGAAAGGCAGGCCGGGCACCAGCGCAAACAGAACCATAAGAACCGCCACGGTAGACAGCGCAGCCGGATGCCGCCCGAGTTGGGAGAAAATGGCATTGTCGGTGGCACCCTGTGTTCCGCCGCGCGCCAGCAGCAATGCAGAGGCAATCGAGATGATAACCGCAGGGATTTGCGAGACCAGACCATCACCGACGGTCAGGATTGCATAAGTCTCGAACGCGAAAGCCACCGGCATTCCGTGCACGATCACCCCCATGACCAAACCCATAACAAGGTTCAAAAGAGTGATCAGAAGGCCGGCAACGGCATCACCTTTGACAAATTTCGACGCACCGTCGAGCGAGCCGAAGAATGTCGTTTCCTGCTGTTCGCGTTCTCGCCGTTCCTTGGCTTGCTGATGGTCGATGGCCCCGGCTGACATGTCGCTGTCGATGGCAAGCTGCTTGCCCGGCATCCCGTCCAAGGCAAAGCGCGCGCCGACCTCGGCCATACGGGCGGCCCCTTTGGTGATGACCATGAAATTCACGATCAGCAGTACGCCGAAAACCACAAGACCCAGAAAGATGCTGCCGCCCATGACGAAATTGGCGAACCCTTCAATCACGTCACCAGCTGCGTTGGGTCCAGTATGCCCCTGACCGATGATCAGTTTGGTCGACGAGACGTTCAGCGACAGGCGCAGCATCAGCGATGCCAGCAGGATCGTTGGGAAGGACGAGAAATCCAGCGGACGTTCGATGAACAGCGTCAGAGTGAAAATCAGGATGGCCAGCGCGAAAGAGGCGGCTAGCCCCACATCCAGCACCCAGGCAGGCATGGGCAGGATCATCATGACGATGACGGTCATCAGCGCCAGCGCCAGCAGGACAGTGGGTGAAAACAGGGACCGGATGTCAAACTGGGGCACGAAGGTTTCCTAATTGAAAGGGATGAAGGCAGTAACTGTGTCGTTGGTCGGCACCAGAGAGCCCAGGGCAGTGGTGGCGGGTGCGGCCACTAGCATCGGAATCAAGGGCGTTCCGGCCCTTGTGAACGGATCGGGTGACTTGCCAGAAAACCCGTGCGAGGGCGGGTTGTCCAATTGAGCCATCACTGTCTGGAACCGACCACGATAAGCTTCGGCCAGAGCATTCGTTCGGGAATGATACGCCCCGGCCGCAGCCGGCCACGAACCAAGCTCGAAATAAAGGTCTTTCAGGAAGCGGGCGGCGTAGGTTGCGTTCGCATCCGGATCAAACATCGCATCGATCGAGCGGAAGGCCTTGCCATGCCAGCGATAATTGACCTGGAAACACCCGACGTCAAAGCTGCGAGAGCCTGCTTTGAAAATTTTGAAAACATAGGCCTTGGCCTCGGCCTCGGACTTGAACCAATACCCCTGACCTTCGGCATTTATGGCCCAAGGCCAGGGCTGCAACTGCCCGTCTATCTGTCGGCCGGTTTCGACGCGAGTTATGGCGCGCAGCACGTCCAGCGGAACATCTTCGGACAGTGCCGCACGGTGCGCGGCCTGATCACAAAGCCCGCCTGTCGGTGCTGCGTGCGTAGCAGAACCCGCCTGCGCCAACAGCACAAGCAGTATCATGAAAGCAATCGGTATTCTGCGAATTGGCATTCTGCCGGTCCGGGATTCTGGTGTTCCCGGCCAAGCTAGCCGCCGATCGGTTTACAGAGGGTTATCGCAGCCTCAGTTTCGGTCGATCCTGCGCCCGAAAACAACGCTTGTATTGGTGCGCAGGACGCCGGGGATCTTCGCCAGATCGTCCACCAGAATGTCCAGATCCTCCAGCCTCGGGGCATCTGCGGTCAGCATCAGATCGAATTCGCCGTTGATCGACAGGCACAGTTTGACCTCGGGATAGGCCTCGAGCCGTTTAAGGATCCGGTTGGTTTCCTTCTGCTGCACTTCCAGCATGACGATGACCTGCACTTTGGGCGTGTCTTCTGTGGACCCAAGGCGCACGGTGTATCCCGTGATTACGCCGCGATGCTCCAGCCGACTGATCCGTTCATGCACAGTTGTGCGGGCCACACCCAGCGAGGCCGCGATCTGCGTGGTCGAGGCACGCGCATTGGCTTGCAGGGCGGCGATGATACGGCGGTCTAGCTGGTCCATTGGGGCTCCGGTTTGCGGTAAGTCCGGGTTTAGATCAGATTGACGCCCTTTCTCAAGGCTCACGCGGTATGCGTGGGTGCAGGTCGTCGATTATGATCGGGTGCGCGTGCGGGCCCGCCCCGGCCAGATGCGGATGATCGGCTGGCAGATCGGGGTGAGTGTGAACAACCGGTTCCTGATCGTCACGCGGCCAAAGGCTGACTGCCACAATCACGCCTGCCACGGACAGAATGGACATACTGCCGAGCGCAACAGTCGGCCCATAGACGGTCATTATCCATCCAGCCAGCGGATACAGCACCAACCAGCAACCGTGTGACAGAGTAAACTGTGCGGCAAAGACAGCTGGGCGGTCTTCGGGATGGGCCGAACGGGTCAACAAACGACCCGAAGGCGTAAGGGTTGTAGAATACCCAAAGCCAGTAAAAGCCCAAAAAACGGCAAGGACACCCAGCGTAAGCGGGATCGTCGCGGTCAGAACCGAGGCGACGGCCATAGCGCCCGACGCAAGAATGGCTCCGGACAGCATAACCTTGCGATCCTCGATCCGATCCAGCAGTCGGGGCAGAGTAAACGCCGCCAGCATCGACCCGCCGCCAAATCCGGCCAGTGCAATGGCCACGGCGCTTTCTGACAGGCCAAGGGTGGCCCGCACGATGACCACTGTGTTGACGATTACCATCGAACTCAGCGCTGCGGCGCTCCAATTAAGCGCAAGCAGCCCCCTTAGCCGGGGCGTTTTCAGGTAGATGCGAATTCCGCGTGTCGTGCGGTCATAGATTCCGCGTGGTTTGCTGGGCTTGGGCGAGGGCAGGACGACCGAGACCACCAGCAATGCCGAGGCAACAAACCCCAGCGCTGTGCCCCAGAACAGGCTGTTGAAGCTGACCAGCAACAGAAGTGCCGCGGCAAACATCGGGCTCAGCAGGCTTTCCATGTCGTAGGCAAGACGTGACAGTGACAAAGCGCGGGTATACTCGTTTTCGTCCGGCAAGACGTCCGGGATCGTTGCCTGAAAAGCAGGCGTAAAGCCTGCCGAGGCGGATTGTAGCACGAAGATCAGCACATAGATTTGCCAGACCTCGGTCACGAAAGGCAGGCATACCGCGACTGCGGCGCGGATCAGGTCCAGAAGAACCAGCATCTTCCGACGGTCCAGCCGCTCGGCAAATGCAGCGGCCAGGGGGGCCACGGTGACATAGGCCACCATCTTGATCGTTAGCGCGGTGCCCAGCACAAGGCCAGCAGCGTCTCCGGCCAGATCAAAGGCCAGCAGCCCAAGCGCGACTGTGGCCAGCCCGGTTCCGGTCAGGGCGACGATCTGGGCAGCAAACAGGTGGCGGTAGGTCCGGTTTTTTAGAATGCTCAGCATGGTTCAGAGGTATTTCGTAATGGCTTTGAAATCCTCGATCCCGCCGCTATCGCCATCGGAAGACAGGCAATGGTCGATGTGATCATGGATCAAGGCGCGCTTGGCGTTGGTGACCGCTTTTTCAACGGCAAACAGCTGTTGGGCGATGTCAGAACAGGGCGCCTGACCTTCAAGCATGGCAATGACCTTTGCCAGATGCCCGTGGGCCCGTTTCAGCCTTGCCGTGATATGCGGATGCGACTCGCGGGGTAAATTTGTCATGATGTATCCCTATCCTCCCCATGGGGATATTGTCAATCCTGGTGCGGGGATTTGCCCGTGACTTTTGGACGGCGTTGAGTTTATGGACCAAACCGCCTATCTCGGAGGCGATACCGCACAAAGGAATAGTCGGGTGGCGAACCATTTGTACAAAAACGACCTGCCGGACGGGCTGGATCTGGGCCCTGTTGTGGCCATTGACTGTGAAACCATGGGTCTGAACCCACATCGGGACCGCTTGTGCGTGATTCAGATGTCGGGTGGTGACGGCAACAGCCATATCGTGCAGGTGGAAAAAGGCCAGACTGAGGCGCCGAACCTATGTGCCATGCTGGAAAACCCTGACATTCTGAAGCTGTTCCATTTCGGGCGCTTCGACATCGCCGCCATGTACCATACATTTGGTGCTCTGGCCGCGCCGGTCTATTGCACCAAGATTGCCAGCCGCCTGGTGCGGACCTATACCGACCGGCATGGGCTCAAGAACCTGTGTCAGGAACTCATCGGTGTCGATATTTCCAAACAGCAACAAATGAGCGACTGGGGCGCAACCTCATTAACGGACGCTCAATTGGATTATGCTGCGTCTGACGTTCTTTATCTGCATCAGCTGCGCGATGCGCTAAACATTCGGCTGGCTCGCGAGGACCGGACTGAAATGGCGCAGGCCTGTTTTGACTTCCTGCCGATGCGTGCGAAACTGGACCTCGCCGGTTGGCTCGAAACGGATATCTTTGCGCACTCATGACCGATCCCGAAGCATTCCTGAAAACCGCCCGTCAGGTGGTGACTGACGAAGCCCGCGCGCTGGACGTACTTGCCGACAGTCTGGACGCGCATTTTGCTGAAGCCGTGCAGCTGATCCTTCAGGCCACCGGGCGCATCATCATCAGCGGCATCGGCAAGTCAGGCCACATAGGTCACAAGATTGCGGCCACGCTGGCCAGCACCGGAACGCCTGCCTATTTCGTGCATCCGGCCGAGGCCAGCCATGGTGATCTTGGCATGGTCTCCAAGGGTGATGTGGTTCTGGCGATTTCGAATTCGGGCGAGGCACCGGAACTTGCCAATCTGCTGGCCTTTACGCGCCGCTTTGGCATTCCGCTGATTGGATTGTCCAGCAAACCTGACAGCACATTGATGAAACAGGCCGACGTACATCTTCTGATCCCGTCGATGGGCGAGGCCTGCGGTTTTGGTATGGTGCCGTCGATCTCCACAACGCTGACCCTTGCCATAGGGGATGCACTGGCGATTGCCCTCATGAAATACCGTGATTTCCGGCCCGAGGATTTCCGTGCCTTCCATCCCGGCGGCAAACTGGGCGCTCGGCTGAGCACGGTGCGCGACCTGATGCATGTCGGAGAGGCCCTTCCTTTGGTTGCGGCACATACTCCGATGAGCGATGCGCTGATCGAAATCAGCCAGAAGGGGTTTGGTGTTGCTGGCGTAACAGACCCGCAGGGTCAATTGGCAGGGATCATTACGGACGGTGACTTGCGGCGCCACATGGATGGGCTGCTGAACAAAACGACCGAGCAGGTCATGACCCCCAACCCCACAACCATATCCCCGGGTGCGTTGGCGGAAGAAGCGGTTGCAATCATGAATGACCGTAAGATCACCTCGCTCTTCGTGGTTGACGAGGCGACATCAGGTCAGGCTTTGGGGCTGCTTCATATCCACGACTGCCTGCGCGTCGGTCTGGGCTGAGGGAGGCTGAAGTGGACAGATATTCCCGCATGGTGCAGTTCCTGAAGGTGCTGTTGCCGCTTGCGGCTATTGTGATGTTGTCCACGGTATTCCTGCTGTCCCGCAGCATCGAAACAAACGTTTCCGTACCTTTCGCGCAGAAAGACATTGATGAGAGACTGGCACAACAGGTGGTAACGCGGCCGGATTACCGCGGAACGACCCGCAAGGGAGAGACCGTGCATATCGAGGCGGTGCAAGCCACGCAGGGCACCGAGGCGTCGGTTCCGACCGCGTCCGAGTTTCGCGGCCGCTTTGGGCTGCTCAATGGCGGCACAATTACGCTGGATTCGAATTCCGGCCTGATCCGTCCGGATAGTGGAACAGCAACCTTTGTTGGTGACGTGGTCATCACCACGGCGGATGGGCTCAAGGTTACGACGGATCTGCTCAATACCTCGTTGGACGAAGTCCGGGGCGATACGCCGGGGCAGGTGAACGGAACCGGTCCGATCGGTAACTTTTCCGCGGGGCGTATGACCTTTGGCACTGAAAAAACGGACGGGCCGGTCCATATTGTTTTTACAGACGGTGTGAAGCTGGTATACGAGCCTGAAAAAGCAGAAAGATAACTTGTGTTCGATTTTCGATTTGTTCCTTTGTGCCTCGCCTTGATCGCGGGCGCCGCGCCCGTGACTGCGCAAGAGGCGCAGGTGGCTTTTGGGTCCGCGAATGCCGATCCGAGCCTGCCGGTCGAGGTGACATCGGAAACCCTGAACGTCAATCAAGAGGACGGATCGGCCGAGTTCATCGGGAATGTCATCGTCGTACAGGGTGAAATGCGCCTGACAGCCGAACGCGTGCTGGTTATCTACAATCAGGAACGCTCGGCGATCGAGCGAATGGAGGCGACCGAGAATGTGGTTCTGGTCAGCCCGCCGGATGCAGCGGAAGGCGACTGGGCTGAATACAAGATCGGCTCGGGTGAGATTGTCATGAAGGGCAATGTCCTGCTGACACAGGGCCCCAGCATCATCAGTGGCGATCAGATGAACGCCAACCTGACATCGGGCACTGCGACAATGACCGGGCGGGTCAAAACGATCTTGCAGCAGGGAAACAACTGATGGCGCGTCCCGACCTGAAACTGACCGAGGGCAGTTCCGGGCTGCGCATCGAGAAGCTGCGGAAGTCCTACAAAAAAAAGACGGTGATCCGCGATGTTTCGATGACGTTGGGCCGGTCCGAAGTGGTGGCGCTGCTGGGGCCGAACGGGTCTGGTAAAACCACAACGTTCTATTCAGTTGCGGGCCTTGTGTTCCCAGAGGCGGGAAAAGTCACGATAGACGGCCAGAATGTGACTACGTTGCCGATGTACCGGCGGGCACGGATGGGGATCGGCTATTTGCCGCAGGAGATGTCGATCTTTCGCGGCATGAGCGTCGAGGACAACATTGCTGCCGTTCTGGATATCACGGTCTCTCATGCGCATAAGCGCAAAGAGCGTTTGGAAGAGCTGTTGTCTGACTTCTCGATCGAACACTTGCGCCGGGCCCCGGCTCTGGCGTTGTCAGGCGGCGAGCGCCGCCGTGTTGAGATCGCGCGCTGTTTGGCCGCAGACCCCAAATACCTGCTGCTGGATGAACCGTTTGCAGGCGTTGACCCGATCAGTGTTGGGGATATTCGCCATCTGGTCGCGGATTTGAAAAAACGCGGTATTGGTGTGCTGATCACCGATCACAACGTCCGGGAAACGCTGGAAATTGTCGACCGGGCCTATATCCTGCATGACGGTCAGGTTTTGATGTCCGGCACACCTGATGAGGTTGTCGAAAACGAGAATGTGCGCCGCGTCTATCTGGGCGAGAATTTCCGCATTTCATAACCTTGCGCGGAGTTGTGCCAATTGCATGGCGGAAATCGCGTATATACACATCTGTTTTGATTGACTCTTCCCTCGTCTCTTGCCTCAATTGGCTTATGGCATTTACCCGGTTCCAGTCTGGATCTCGATGTCCCTTCTTCGAAGGGCTGGAAACAAGGCAACCGCGGAAAATGTCTCTACCCCCCACCCGATAAAAACAAGCTCGCCGCGTTTCGCGGCGTCAGAATGGGTGTGAATTGTGAAGGAGATCACATGCGTTACCAAATCAGCGGAAAACAGATCGACATCGGTGCGGCGTTGCAGACACACGTGCAGACCGAACTGAATGAGGTCGTGGGCAAGTATGCGCAGCGGCCTACGGATGCCAACGTCGTCTTTTCCCGTTCGGCGCATGAATATGTATGCGAAACAACGGTGCACCTGTCCACTGGCCTGACGGCGCAGGCCAAGGCCCATGCAACCGAGATCTACGCGGCATTTGAGGCATGCTGTGATAAAATGGAAAAACAGTTGCGTCGTTACAAGCGCCGCCTGAAGGACCACCACAAGGATCGGGCCGAACCGGTTGAACTCTTTGGGGCGTCCTCTTATATCCTCGCTTCTAATGAATCGGAGTCGGTCGAAGAACCCGAATCGCTTCAGCCAATGATTGTGGCTGAGATGGAAACAAAAATCCCATCTTTGAGCGTTGGAGAGGCCGTTATGCAAATGGAACTTGCCGGTGCGCCAGTACTGGTGTTCAGAAATGAAAACAAGGACGGATTGAATGTCGTTTATCGTCGCGAAGACGGTAATATCGGCTGGATTGATCCGTAACAGGCAAGGATACGGGGCTGCACCCGCTGATGCGGGTGCGTGCCATGGAGCGTGATCATGGAGCTTTCGAGCATACTGAAGCCTGAAGCGGTGCGTGTATTGTCCGCGGCTTCCAGCAAGAAGCGGCTGTTTCAGGAAATCGGTGACGTCGCCGCGGCGACGCTGGGCATCGATCCTCAGGAAGCAGTTGATTTCCTGCTGGAGCGGGAAAGCCTTGGACCGACCGGTGTCGGCCATGGTGTGGCGCTGCCGCATGCGCGCCTGCCCGATCTTGATTCGGTTTCAGGTGTTTTTGTCATGCTTGAGAAGCCCATCGATTTCGGTTCAGTTGATCGCCAGCCTGTGGACATCGCCTTCGCGCTGTTTGCACCGGAAGAGGCGGGTGTTGATCACCTCAAAGCTCTGGCGCTGGTGTCTCGCACATTGCGGGATACTTCGGTTTGCACCAAGCTCCGGGCGAACCCTGATCCGGTAAAGCTCTATGCGATCCTGACTGAGGCGCAGTCTATGCAAGCCGCCTGATTAACAAAAAAAGCCCCCGAAAACCGGGGGCTTTTTTCTTTTCATTTGACCGGATCAACCACCGGTTCCCATTTCCAGCGTCCACCAGATTTTACCACCGCCTTCCTGATGCCAGGCGAATCCCATTTGGGTGGCTTTGGCGTCCATGATGACAGACCTTGGTCCAGGTTCCTGCATCCATGCGGCAAGTGTTTCCGTCTCGGTCTCGTAGGTTTCGGAAATGGCTTCCCCAAGGAACGTTCCGAAATAGCCGACACGCGCTGCCCGGTCGATTGGTGATGAACCGTCTGACCCAAAATGCCAGGGCCGGTTCTGCCGCGACATATCCTTCGAATGTGTCGCTGCCGCTGCGTTCAGCTGCGCGTTCAGCTGTACGGGCTGCAACCCCTGAGCCTGACGCAAAGCATTGACCGAATCAAGCATGCGGAACTGCAGCTTTTCCGGATTGCCGCGGATCTTGTACACGGTCGGCAATGGGCGACCATCAGATCCCAGAGTGGTTGAGCCAGTGTTGGTACATGCCGCAAGTGCGACAAAGCAAATCAACAGTAAAGAAACGATGCGCGTCATGTTCGACCTGATTATTGTATCTCAACAGGGCATAGCGCGCCTGCTTGTTCTGAGCAAACGCGCAATGGCCACAACTTGCGTGATTCTGCCGGTTTGGTTTGCGACTGAAGCATTCTGGCAATAGAATGCCTCTGATTTCAGACCTCACCTAAACACAGGACCCGTCGTCATGGTCAAGAAGCGCATTCATTCGCCCACCCGCAGGGGGTTTCTGGCAGGGGCTACCGCCACTCTGGCTACACCGGCACTGGCGCAATATATCCCGGGCGACCCGCTGCGCCCTGCACCCGAAACCGAACCGGCGGTTCGCCGCAACGTATCCGGGTTCCGGGCATTGGATTGGCAACCGTATTTCTCGAACACCAGAAATGGCGCCATATTGGTCGACACCGTCTCAAGAGCGCTGCATTACTGGTCGGATGACCAAACAGTCTATAAATTGTACCCGTCGTCGGTTCCGCTGACCGAAGAACTCACCCGGCGCGGGCGCACCAGTGTGATCCGCAAGGTCGAAGGCCCAAGCTGGTCTCCGACGCCGTCGATGAAGAAGAGAAATCCGGAATGGCCGGACTACATTCCTCCGGGTCCTGATAACCCATTGGGAACACACGCTTTATACCTGAGCTGGAAGTATTATCGCATTCACGGGACGCACGATACACGCAAAATCGGCCGCAGATCTTCGAACGGCTGCATCGGCCTTTTCAACGAAGACATCGCCGAGCTGTTTTCGATGGCGAAGGTTGGCACGCAAGTGTTGCTAATTTGACGACATTTTCGTGTACGAACCCGCTCACCGGTCAAGTTGCAATTGCATTCCCGCTCTAATGCTGATTAGAAAAAACTACGAGGTAAGTCTTAGATGTGCGGCTCTGGATATTGGAGCCGTGCAAATTCTGGAGGTTAATATGAAGAAACTCGTTCTCGCCGCAGCTCTGACTGCAGCAGCTTCGACTGCATATGCTGGCAACCTGGAAGAGCCGGTTGTTGAAGCACCAGTTGTTGTTGAAGAAACTCAGGGTTCGTCGCAGGGCATTCTGCTGCCGCTGATCCTGCTGGTCGTTGTTGCTGCTGCTGTTGCTGCAAGCTAATCCGACACGGAATTCATGAAAAAGGCGGTGGAGCAATCCACCGCCTTTTTTAATTCCAACAGGTCTTCAAGCCTGTTGCGCGCCGGGGGATACTGACAGGCCAGTATCAAGCCGAGCCTAACGTTCTCATAGGAAATGCGGGTTGCGTTCTGTAAACGCTTTACTCCAGCCACCCGCACAGATTGTCTTCGATCACTTTTCCAAGTGCCGCGATATGGGCGTCGTCATCGTTAAGGCATGATATATAGGTAAACGCCTCCCCGCCTGCTTCTTCGAAGCTTTCTTTGATTTCTTCGTTAATCTCTTCAAGCGTTTCGATGCAGTCAGCAGAAAACGCCGGGGCAATAACTGCAATGTTCTTTTTGCCTTGCTTCGCCAGGTCGGCCACGTGATCCACCGTGTAAGGTTTCAACCATTCTTCGGGGCCGAAGCGCGACTGGAAGGTCGATACCAATTGATCATCTGTCCAGCCCAGCCGCTCCTTTAACAGCCTCGTCGTTTTAGCGCATTGGCAGTGATAGGGATCGCCCTGCTGAAGATACCGCTCGGGCATCCCGTGATATGAGCAGACAAGAATGTCGGGCTTTGTCTCCATAGCCTCGTATGCGCGTTCAACAGACTGTGCCAGCGCATCGATATATATGGGTTCATCGAAATAGGCCGGAACGGTTCGCGTCGCGGGCTGCCAGGCTTCGTCCATCAGTGCGCGAAAGAACTGGTCGTTGGCGGTGGCCGTCGTTGCGCCAGCGTATTGAGGGTAAAGCGGAAAAAACAAGATGCGATCGCACCCTGCCGCTACCATCGCGCGCACTTTGGATTTGGTCGACGGGTTGCCGTAACGCATACAGAAATCGACCATGACCTGATCACCGTATCGTGCGTGCATCGTCTGGCTTAGCTTGGCGGTCTGGTCCTTGGTGATGGTCATCAGCGGGCTTTCGCCTTTTTCCTGGTTCCAGATCGATTTGTAAGCCTCGCCGGAACTGAAAGGTCGCTTGGTCAGGATGATCGCCTGTAGAATCGGTTGCCATTTCCACTTTGGATAATCGATGACACGCTGGTCCGACAAAAACTCATTCAGATATCGGCGCATCGGCCAATATGTGTAGTCGTCCGGCGTGCCCAGATTGGCCAGCAATATGCCGACGCGCCCCATCCTGATCTTGGGGTGATCCGTAGGAGCGTGAGCGGGTCGCGTGGCATCAAACATATGAGGCTTCCTGAATTTCTTGCGTTAGGGCCTGAAATAAGGGGATTTGGTCGCGCGTCAATCGGGCAGTTTGCCCTCGTCCGTGCGCAAGGCGTCAGCCAAACGTGCTTGCGCCGACCCAGGACGCAGTGGTTTGGGTTGACTGTCGTGGGGGGACCATCCGGTCAGGCAGATCAGTTCGAACGTGGCTGCCAGACGTCCCGACTCTGTGGTGAAATGAGACGCGTAGATGTTTTGCGCGGCCTCAAATACTGCGCGTTTGGTCGGGTGTTTCAGTCGCCCGGATAACGCATTGGCCTCACCCATATGCCGCAGATCGTGCATCAGGTGCCAGATGTCACGGTACTCAGCCGTGAGCGGCACCGAGTCTGCGACTGGCAAGGCCAGACCTGCCCGCTGCAACAAACCGCCCATGTCTCGCAACCCGGCCATCGGGGCGATGCGGGGGCTGAGGCCACCGGTAACGTCAATCTCGGCCTGACCCAACGCCGCGCGCAATTCGTGCAGCGTTTCGCCGCCCAGACAAACAACCAGCAACAACCCGTCGGGTTTCAGCGCGCGGTGGCATTGGATCAACTGGCCCACCGGATCGTTTGCGCAGTGCAGTGTCATGGCGTGGATCACAAGGTCATGTACGCCGGGTTGCAGTGCCAGCACGTCGTCATCCGCAATGATCGAGGCTTCGGGAAACGCGTCCGTCCAAAGCTGCGGGTATGCGGTCACGATCGCTGCCGCCGTAAAGGTTTTGTTAACCATGGAGAGCCGATCCTGAACCTCGTCCATCGCGGCGCGGTGCAGAAAAAGGGCGTCATCCTGCACGCGGCTGCGATGACGCAGAATGGCGGCACGGTCAAAAAGTGAGGGTGCAGTGGGTTCGGGCAGTTTCATAGCTGGCAAGTATCGCATCGCGCAACGGATTCAAACCGCACTTGCGCTGATTTATCCACCACGTTGCATGGGGTGCGGCGACCTGACCGAGTCCGATTTTGGCCTGTGTGGTCCATGCTGGCGGGAAACGCCATTCATTGGCGGCACGGTCTGTGAAAGTTGCGGTCTGCCCCTGATCGGGGGGCAGGACGAGTTTCGGACCGAGTGCGATGATTGCCTGAAGACCGCGCGCCCCTGGAGGGCAGGCCGCGCCGCGCTTTTGTATGACGGCAAGGCGCGGTCACTGATCCTGGCGTTGAAACATGGTGATCGGCCCGAACTGGCCCGCCCTGCCGCGCAGTGGATGGTGCAGGCAGGGCGCCCATTGTTGCGACCGGATATGGTGATTGTTCCGGTTCCTTTGCATTGGTCTCGATTGCTGAAAAGGCGATACAACCAGTCAGCGCTGTTGGCGCAGAACCTGGCGCGCGAGACAGGATTGGAATGTGTGCCCGATCTGTTGATTCGCAAAAACAAGACGCCGGTACTGGACGGCAAAACAGCTGCCGAGCGGGCACAGATTTTGGGCGACGCGATATGCCTTCACCCCCGAAATGCCCGCCATCTGACGGGCCGGAACGTTTTGCTGGTGGACGATGTGATGACGTCCGGGGCAACACTGGCCGCATGCACTCGTGCCTGTCAGGCGGCGGGGGCAAATCATATTTTCGTGTTGGCTCTGGCGCGCGTTGCCAAGGATGTCTAATTCGCCCAAGATTGCGCGAAATCCGAAGGGAACGGAAAATGAAGTCGGTAGAGATCTATACATCGCCACTGTGCGGGTATTGTCATGCAGCCAAACGCCTGCTGAAGCAGAAAGGTGTCGAGTTCAAGGAGATCGACGTGCTGATGCACCCCAAACGCAAACCTGAAATGATTCAACGTGCCGGAGGCAAACGCACGGTCCCCCAGATTTTCATCGGCGCCACGCATGTCGGCGGTTGTGATGATTTGTACGAGTTGGAGCGTCAGGGCAAGCTTGACCGTCTGCTTGCGGCCTGATGAAAACCGCGCTGCTGCAAATCACCTCGTCGGACGATCCGGCAGAAAACCTCGGGATGGTCCGAGGCATGATGGCCGAAGCGGCAGAACAGGGCGCCCGCTTTGTTCTGACGCCAGAGGTTACGAATTGCGTTTCGACCAGCACCACACGGCAGCGCGCGGTTTTACAACATGAAGAAGATGACATCACTTTGACGGGCCTGCGCGAACAGGCTGCTGATCTGGGTGTTTGGCTTCTGATCGGCTCGTTGGGGCTCAAGACTCATGACAATGACGGTCGTTTTGCCAATCGTTGCTTTATGATCGGATCGCAAGGTCAGATCGTGGCGCGGTATGACAAAATCCATATGTTCGATGTGCAGGTCACCGAGACCGAGACGTTCCGCGAATCAAAGAATTACCGCCCAGGCGAAAAAGCGGTCATCGCCGAAACGGATTTCGGCAAGGTTGGTCTGACCATCTGTTACGATATCCGCTTTCCATATTTGCACGCGGCACTGGCGCAGGCGGGCGCGCGCATTCTGACCGTCCCGGCCGCGTTCTCGCCGGTCACAGGTGCCGCGCATTGGGAAGCCTTGCTACGCACACGTGCAATCGAAACCGGGTGCTGGGTGCTGGCCCCGGCCCAAACAGGCGAACATCCAAAAACCGGCGGAAAAACACGCTATACTCACGGTCACAGCATGGTCGTCGACCCGTGGGGAAAGGTGCTGATCGACGCAGGGACCGATCCAGGCATTCACATTTTCGATTTGGATGATAGTTCTGTGACTGAGGCACGGCGACGTGTCCCTTCACTGCACCACCGCCGTTCCTTCGACGGACCCTGACAGAACGGAACAATGACAGACGACACCAATGCCCTTGCGGTCACGCTGTTCAGCGAGATCCTGACCGCCGACCAGCTATTGCGGAACCGGCTTAGCCGGGTGCTGCCCAAGGGCATGGAAATCTCGCATTTCTCGGTTCTGAACCACCTGGCTTTTGTCGCGGATGAGCGTAGCCCGGCGCAGCTGGCCAACACGTTCCACGTGACCCGAGGGGCGATGACCAACACCTTGGCCAAGCTGGAATGGGCCGGATACATCCACATCCGCCCCGACTGGGACGATGCCCGCCGCAAGATGGTCGCGATCAGCCCCGCCGGTAAACGCGCGCGGGATCAGGCGATTTCCTCGATTGCTCCGTTGATCAACCGCGTGGTCGGAGAGTTGGGGGACGACCGTGTTCGGTCGACATTGCCAGTGCTGCGCGATCTGAGAAAACAGCTGGAAGGGGAATAACCCTCAGCCCGGCTTCACACTCGCCGTCACATAGTTCACGCTTAAATCCCGGTCCGAGATCGACCAACTCCAGAGGATCGGGTTGAAGACGAACCCCTTGCGGTCCACCGGGTCCATCCCGGCCTGACGCAGCAGGTCGAACAACTCATCAGGGGTGATAAACTTGTTCCACTCATGCGTGCCGCGCGGCAGCCAGCGCATGACGACCTCGGCCCCGAAAATCGCCGTGGCATAGGATTTTGGGTTGCGGTTGATGGTTGAGCAGATCAGCAGCCCGCCCGGCTTGAGCAATTGTTGCGAGGCGGTCAGGAAACCCTGTGGGTCGGCCACATGCTCGACCACTTCCATGTTCAGGACCACGTCGAACTGCTCACCTGCGGCGGCCATGTCTTCGGCTGTGGTGTGGCGATAGTCGATCTGCAAACCGGATTGCTCGGCATGGATACGCGCAACAGGCAGGTTGCCTCCGGCGGCATCGGCCCCAACGACCTCGGCCCCCAGACGTGCCATGGGTTCGCTCAGCAGACCACCGCCACAACCGATATCCAGCAGGCGCAGCCCTTCGAACGGTTTCCGCGCTTTCAGATCGCGGTCGAATTCACCGGCGATCTGCTGTGTGATATAATCCAAACGGCAAGGATTCAGCATGTGCAAGGGTTTGAATTTCCCATGAGGATTCCACCATTCCGCCGCCATCGCTTCGAATTTTGCGATCTCGGATGGATCCACCGTGTTCGGATGCGCTTGCATTCCTGTCTCCGTATGCTCTTTTACGCTTAAGGACTATATAGGGCCATAATGGACAAGTACCCGGACCAAAAGCGCGCAGTTCAATATCTGTACCCGCCGATCGATCCGTTCGATCAGCGTATGGTCGATATGGGCGACGGGCACCGTATCTATGTGGAACAATGCGGCAACCCCGAAGGCATACCGGTGGTGATCCTGCATGGCGGTCCAGGCGGTGGCTGTAGCCCCGCAATGCGGCGTTATTTTGATCCACAGGCCTACAGGGTGATTCTATTTGATCAGCGTGGGTGTGGCCGGTCTCGCCCCACGGCTTCGGTTGAAAACAACACGACATGGCATTTGGTGGCCGATATTGAACGGTTGCGCGACCTGTTCGAGATTGATGAATGGATTGCTTTTGGCGGCAGCTGGGGCGCGACCCTTGCGTTGATCTATGCGCAGTCGCATCCAGACCGGGTCAGCCGATTGGTGCTGCGCGGTGTGTTCCTGGCAACTGACGCTGAACTTGACTGGTTTTATGGCGGCGGAGCGGGACGTTTCTGGCCGGAACAGTGGCAGAAATTTACCTCACTGTTGCCCGAGGTGGAGCTGAAGGACACCATCACCGCCTACAATAAACGCCTGTTCTCGGGGGACCGCGCGACCGAGACCCTGTATGCGCGGGCATGGTCGCACTGGGAAAATGCGCTGGCGTCGATCCACACGAACGGATCAGTGGGCGAAAGCCCCGGCGAATACGCTCGTACATTTGCCCGGCTCGAGAATCACTATTTCTACAATAAGGCGTTCCTGGAAACGGATGGGCAGATCCTAGATCAAATGGACCGGATCGCTCATATCCCGGGTCACATCGTGCAGGGGCGATACGACATGATTTGCCCGCCGCAGGCCGCCTGGTCGCTGAGCGAACGCTGGCCGAATGCCGAGATCAAGATGGTACGTCAGGCCGGTCATGCGCTTTCTGAACCCGGGATCAGCGCAGAACTCATCCGGATCATGGATCGCGTAGCGGAGGGTTTGGCATGACACGCATCGACCGCCGTGCCTTGTTTGCCTCGGGTGCCGCCGCCGCGCTGCTTGCCGCGACAGGCGCGTCCCTGGCGGACAGACCTGAGAAAGGCGGCACGCTGCGATTGGCCGTACCGCGCGACGACAGTCTTGAGCAGGTGGCGCGCGGTGCGGTTTTCGACACGCTGACCGAGATCGCCCCGGATGGCACTTTGCGGGGCGAGCTTGCGACGGGCTGGCAAACCGACGCCGATGCGAGGGTCTGGAGCTTTGATCTGCGCAACGATGCGGTGTTCCACGACGGCGCGTTTTTGGACATCGCAGATGTTGCGGCCGTATTGGCCGAGGTCGGGCATACCGAGGCATTGACTGCCAACCGTTTGCGGCTGGAACTGGCCGAGGCAAATCCGGGCCTTCCATTCCTTTTGGCGGACAGTCGTTTTATCATTGCCCGCAATGGCGAAGGCGTCACGCCGCTACACAACGCCAATGGCACGGGTTGCTACCGTGTCGAACGCGCCGAAGACGGGCGGCATTTCCTGGGTCGCCGTGTTTTGGGGCATTACAAGGACGGTCAGGCCGGTTGGGTCGATGCATTCGAAGTGATCGTTATTCCCGATGCCCGTGTCCGCGCCGAGGCATTGCGTGATGGCTATGTCGATGTCGCCGCCTTCCCCGATTCGTCAGAGATCCGCGGTACGCGCGGTCTTCGCTACTATCCTTCCGAGACCGATATGGCACTGGCCGTCTCTGGGGCGGTGGGATTGCCGCGGCAGATTGCCGGACGCACGGTTCTGGACGACGGTCGTATCGCTGAACGGTGGTGGATCGTGTAATTTCGGGTGACACTTCTGTCGGGGGTTGCAGACTCGGATCATCCTGCGTATATGCAGTTTCAACAGCGGTGCGTTGGACTTCCGGTCCAAGGCTCCACCGGAAAATTCGACGGGCCGCGCGCCCGTTTTTTTGTGCCCGACTGACAGGGTAGAGAACCTGATGACAAACGACCTGATAGCCAAAGCTGCCATCGACCGGCGACTTGCCGAGATCATCACCCCGGTGATCGAAGATCTGGGGTATGAGCTGGTCCGTGTCCGGCTGATGAGTGGTAAGCAGACCACGCTGCAAATCATGGCTGACAAACCCGAAGGCGGCATCGAAGTGGATGACTGCGCCGAGATTTCGAATGCGGTCAGCGCCACCCTGGATGTCGAGGACCCGATCCTTGACGCCTATACGCTTGAGGTGTCCAGCCCCGGTATCGACCGCCCCCTGACCCGCCTCAAGGATTTCGAGACTTTCGAGGGGTATGAGGCCAAGATCGAAACTTCTGAACTGATCGATGGCCGCCGCCGGTTCAAAGGGGAACTGGCCGGGATTGAAGGGGAAGAGGTTCTGATCAATATCCCCGAAGGGTCCGAGACGATCACCATCGGCCTGCAATTCGACTGGCTGAGTGATGCCAAGCTGGTCCTGACCGATGACCTGATCAAGGAAATGCTGCGCCAGCGCAAGGACGCCGGTGCCCTGAACGAAAACGCTTTCGACGAGATTGAGACCGAAGGGTCCGAAGAGGAGACGAACTGATGGCAATTACCTCAGCCAACCAGCTGGAGCTGCTGCAGACTGCCGAGGCCGTGGCCCGCGAAAAGATGATCGACCCCGGTCTGGTTGTCGAAGCGATGGAGGAATCGCTCGCCCGCGCTGCCAAGAGCCGCTACGGTGCCGAGATGGACATCCGCGTGTCCATCGACCGCAAGACCGGCAAGGCGACTTTCACCCGTGTGCGAACCGTGGTCGAGGATGAGGAGCTTGAGAACTATCAGGCCGAGTTCACCGTCGAACAAGCCAAGCAGTACATGGAAGATCCACAGGTCGGTGACGTTTTTGTTGAAGAAGTGCCGCCGGTCGAAATGGGCCGGATTGCGGCGCAGTCCGCCAAGCAAGTGATCCTGCAAAAGGTCCGCGAAGCCGAGCGTGATCGTCAGTATGAGGAATTCAAGGATCGTGCGGGCACCATCATCAACGGTGCCGTCAAGCGCGAAGAATTCGGCAATGTCATCGTCGATCTCGGCGGTGCTGAGGCTGTTCTGCGCCGCAATGACAAGATCGGTCGCGAAAGCTATCGCCCGAATGATCGTGTGCGCGCGTATATCAAGGAAGTCCGCCGCGAAGTGCGTGGCCACCAGATCTTCCTGTCGCGTACCGCGCCAGAGTTCATGGCCGAGCTGTTCAAGATGGAAGTGCCGGAAATCTATGACGGTATCATCGAGGTCAAGGCCGTGGCCCGTGACCCCGGTTCTCGCGCCAAAATCGCCGTGATCTCGTATGACGGCTCGATCGACCCTGTTGGCGCCTGCGTTGGTATGCGCGGCAGCCGCGTGCAGGCCGTTGTGAACGAACTGCAGGGTGAGAAGATTGACATCATCCCGTGGAACGAAGACCAACCGACCTTCCTGGTGAACGCGCTGCAACCTGCCGAGGTTTCGAAGGTTGTTCTGGACGAAGAAGCAGGCAAGATCGAGGTTGTCGTTCCGGAAGAGCAGTTGTCTCTTGCAATCGGTCGTCGCGGTCAGAACGTGCGTCTGGCAAGCCAACTGACCGGGCTGGATATCGACATCATGACCGAAGCTGAAGAATCGGCGCGTCGTCAGAAGGAATTCGAATCTCGTACCAAACTGTTCATGGACAGTCTGGATCTGGACGAGTTCTTTGCGCAACTGCTGGTTTCCGAAGGCTTCACCAACCTCGAAGAAGTTGCCTATGTCGAGATTGATGAACTTCTGGTCATTGACGGCGTCGACGAAGGCACTGCGCAGGAACTTCAGACCCGGGCGCGCGAGTTCCTGGAAGCCCAGGCCAAAGCCGCTCTGGATGCGGCGCGCGCACTGGGTGCCGAGGACAGCCTCATTGAATTCGAAGGCCTGACCCCCCAGATGGTAGAGGCGCTGGCCAAGGACGATGTAAAGACGCTGGAAGATTTCGCAACCTGTGCAGACTGGGAACTGGCCGGTGGCTGGACCACGGTCGACGGTGAACGCGTCAAGGATGATGGCGTGCTGGAGCCCTTTGGCGTCACGCTCGAAGAAGCACAAGACATGGTCATGACTGCGCGTATCCTGTTGGGTTGGGTTGATCCGGCCGAGTTGGAGCAGGCGGAAGAAGACATCGACGGCGACGCAGCAGACGAGGAGGTCGAGGCCTGATCTCAGGTCTCGGGTGGCGCGTATGGGTCGCGGTGGCGTCCATAAGGATCGGTCTGACGGACCCGAACGCAAGTGCATCGCCACAGGCGAGGTTCAGCCTAAATATGGCTTGATCCGCTTTGTGACGGGCCCGGACGGTCAGGTCTTTCCGGATGTCGCGGCAAAGTTGCCGGGACGGGGCGTTTATGTGGCGGCGGATCGTGCTGCGCTGGACAAGGCCATTGGTAAGAAACTGTTTGCGCGGGGGTTCAAGGCACAGGTGACTGTGCCTCAGAACCTCGCGACAGAAGTTGAAAAGCAGATCGCGCGCCGTGTGATTGAGTTGCTCAGTCTGGCGCGCAAGTCCGGCGACGCGGTTGCCGGGTATGAAAAGGTCAAGTCGTGGCTGGACCGGGAAGAGGCTCAGGTGCTGATTCAGGCCACTGATGGATCGGGGCGCGGCAAGTCGAAGCTCAGTACGCCGCACTTCGGAAAATACATCGGTTGGCTGACGGCAGACGAATTAGGGCAGGCATTTGGGCGCCAAACGGTGATTCATGCGGCCTTGGCCTCTGGCGGACTCGCCAAACGTGTTGTAGAGGAAGCGCAGCGCCTGCGTGGCTTGCGCGAAACGGATGACGGCGGCAAGGGCCGCGCGGAAGGGTAAGAAGCTTTATGAGCGATAGTGACGGCAAAAAGACATTGGGTCTTCGTGGCGGGGCACGCCCCGGAAATGTGAAACAGAGTTTCAGCCACGGACGCACCAAGAATGTCGTGGTGGAAACCAAACGCAAGCGCGTGGTGGTCCCCAAGCCGGGCGCGGCAAAGCCGGGTGGCGGTGCCGCCCCTTCGGGTGATCCGTCGCGTCGTCCCGCAGGTATTTCGGACGCGGAAATGGCGCGCCGTATGAAGGCTTTGCAGGCTGCCAAGGCCCGCGAGGTCGAAGAGGCCGCTGAACGCGAAGCCGCTGAAAAGGCACGCGAAGAAGAGCGCGTGCGCCGCCGCGCGGAACAGGAAGCGAAAGAACGCGAGCAGCGTGAAGCGGAAGAGCGCGCGCGTCAGAAAGCCGAAGATGAAGAGCGCAAGCGCGTGGAGGCTGAAGAAGAAGCCAAGCGTGCCGCTGTTGCTGCTGCCGCTTCGCCGGCCCCTGAAGAAGCCAAAGCTGCACGCAGCCCGGCCAGCAAACCTGCGCCTGCTGCCGCACCTCGCAAGCAGGATCGCGAACGCGAACAGCGCGGTCGTGGCAAGGGTCGTGAAGACAACCGTCGTTCGGGCAAGCTGACACTGGGTCAGGCCACCGGTGACGAAGGCAGCCGCCAGCGGTCGATGGCAGCGATGAAGCGCAAGCAGGAACGCGCCCGTCAGAAAGCCATGGGCGGTTCGGTCGAGCGGGAAAAGGTGATCCGCGACGTACAACTGCCTGAGGCGATCATGGTCTCGGAACTGGCCAACCGTATGGCCGAGCGCGTGGCTGACGTGGTCAAATCACTTATGCAGATGGGCATGATGGTCACGCAGAACCAGACCATCGACGCTGATACTGCCGAGCTGATTATCGAAGAGTTTGGCCATAAGGTCACCCGCGTCTCTGATTCGGATGTTGAGGACGTCATCAAAGAGGTCGAAGACAGCGAAGCCGATCTGAAGCCTCGTCCGCCCGTCATCACCATCATGGGTCACGTCGACCACGGGAAAACATCGCTGCTGGATGCAATCCGCGATGCGCGTGTTGTGGCTGGTGAGGCCGGTGGCATCACCCAGCATATCGGCGCCTATCAGGTGAAAACCGATGGCGGCTCGACGCTGACCTTCCTGGATACACCCGGACACGCGGCCTTCACCTCGATGCGCTCGCGTGGTGCCCAGGTGACCGACATCGTGGTTCTGGTCGTCGCTGCCGATGACGCGGTCATGCCGCAGACAATTGAGGCGATCAATCACGCGAAGGCAGCCAAGGTGCCGATGATCGTGGCGATCAACAAGATCGACAAACATGATGCAAATCCGGACAAGGTGCGCACCGATCTGCTGCAACACGAAGTGATCGTCGAGAAAATGTCGGGTGAGGTTCAGGACGTAGAAGTGTCTGCCATCACCGGTCAAGGTCTGGACGAGTTGCTGGAAGCCATCGCATTGCAGGCCGAGATTCTGGAACTGAAAGCCAACCCTGATCGCGCTGCCCAGGGTGCCGTGATCGAGGCACAGCTGGACGTGGGCCGCGGCCCGGTCGCTACGGTTCTGGTTCAGAACGGTACATTGCGTCAGGGCGATATCTTTGTCGTGGGTGAGCAGTATGGTAAGGTCCGTGCTCTGATCAACGACAAGGGTGAGCGCGTCAAGGAAGCTGGCCCGTCGGTTCCCGTTGAGGTTCTTGGTCTGAACGGTACGCCTGAAGCAGGCGATGTTCTGAACGTGACCGAGACCGAAGCACAAGCCCGTGAAATCGCCGCCTACCGTGAACAGGCCGCCAAGGACAAACGCGCTGCCGCTGGTGCCGCAACGACCCTTGAACAGTTGATGCAGAAGGCAAAGGAAGACGAAAACGTCACCGAGTTGCCCATTCTGATGAAAGCAGACGTTCAGGGTTCGGCGGAAGCCATCGTTCAGGCAATGGAGAAGATCGGCAACGAAGAAGTACGCGTGCGCGTTCTGCATTCGGGTGTTGGTGCCATTACTGAAACGGATGTCGGTCTGGCTGAAGCGTCGGGCGCTCCAATCTTTGGCTTCAACGTGCGGGCCAATGCCTCAGCACGGAATACCGCAAACCAGAAGGGCGTCGAGATTCGCTATTACTCGGTGATTTATGACCTCGTAGACGACGTAAAAGCAGCCGCATCCGGCCTGTTGAGCGCCGAAATTCGCGAGAAGTTCATTGGCTACGCCGAGATTCGCGAAGTCTTCAAGGTTACTGGCGTTGGCAAGGTTGCTGGCTGTCTGGTCACCGAAGGCGTGGCGCGTCGTTCTGCCGGTGTCCGCTTGCTGCGCGACAACGTGGTGATTCACGAAGGCACGCTGAAGACGCTGAAGCGTTTCAAGGACGAAGTGGCCGAGGTTCAGTCGGGTCAGGAATGCGGTATGGCGTTCGAAAACTACGACGATATCCGCGCAGGCGACGTGATCGAAATCTTCGAGCGCGAAGAAGTCACCCGCACGCTGGACTAGCCCGGCAAAGGATGAAAACGAAAAACAGCGGCCCCCTTAGGCCGCTGTTTTCTTTTACCGAAGCGCTTATTTTGTCTGGGGCAGAAACGCATCTGAATGCATGATGATATCGAAATGATGCATTCCTTGCGCGAGCATAAAGCTGACAGAGTGTCCGGCCTTTCGCAGCCTTTCAGCATAGTCGCGGCTTTGGCGAATGAACTCACCTGTATCCCGTTCGGCTACCGAAACATGGTATCGAGGACCGGGCCGGGGCAGATTGCGGATGGGTGACAGATCGTTGACCTCGACCGGCGTCAATTGCAGTGGATCGTTCACCGACATCAGGCTGATCGGTTCCAGGTCGTATATTCCGCTGATCAGAATCACATCCCGCACCCGGAGCCCCGCTTTGGCAAGGGCATCTGATGAGGTTGCCATCACCATCGCCGCCAGATGCGCGCCTGCACTGTGACCTGACAGGGTGATCCGCGACGGATCGAACCCCAACTCCCCCGCCTTGGCCGCCAGCCACAACAACGCGTCACGGCATTCGTCGATCATGTCGCCAACCCGGGCATCGGGTGCCAGCGTGTAGTTTACAGTCGCAAAAGCTTGCCCGTGTTCTACCAGACCTGGTGCCATCAGAGACGATTCATTCTGGCTGAGCGCCTGCCAGTACCCGCCGTGAATGAAGACGTGCAGGGGTGCCTTGTCATCGCGAGCGGGAAAGAAATCAAGGACTTGTACGGGGCTGTCACCATAAGCCAGGTTTTCCCGTACCGGATAGTCGGCCCGCGCCTGAGCGCTTAGCGCCTTATAGCTGGCAAGATACGGGCTTAGGTCGCCGCCGATCATTGTGCTGGGGGAGTACTCCCGCTCCAGCTCGGATTGCGAAAATCCTCGATACAACATGTCTTAGGTTTGCCCGCTGTACATCAATTCGGTGCGCACGTCGTAAAGGTCGTGGAAAAACCGCAGCTCTAGCGCCTTTCGCAAAAAGGCCACGCCGCTTGAGCCACCAGTGCCGGGTTGCATCCCGATCACGCGCTCAACTGCGGTGGCATGATCAAAGCGCCAGCGTTGAAACAGGCTTTCCACATCCATCAGTTTTTCGGCCAAAGCATAAAGATCCCAGTATTTTTCAGTGTTGCGGAATACCTCCACCCAGATTTGTACCACGCGCGAATCGCCGCAATAGGGTTGGGCGTAATCGCGTTCGATCAGATCCTTGGGCACGTCGAACCCTTGACGGGCCAGCATGTGCAACACTTCGTCATAAAGCGACGGTTTGGTCAGAGCGGCATTCAGCATCTCCATCACCTCTGGGTCATGCGCATGGACCTTCAGTGTTGACGCATCCTTGTTGCCAAGAATGAACTCAATCTGCCGATACCCGTAGCTCTGAAACCCTGACGAGCTGCCCAGTGCCTGCCGAAACGTTAAATAGTCGGCAGGCGTCATGGTCAGAAGGGTTTCCCAGGCCGCAATCAGCTGCCGCTGAATGGCCTTGATGCGGTCGAGGTTTTTCATCGCTGGGCCAAATTCATCCTGTTGCAAAAAACGGCGCACCTCGACCAGTTGGTGATGCATCAGTTTCAGCCACAGTTCGCTAACCTGATGGATGATAATGAACAGCATCTCGTCCGGCTGCGCGGGGTCCTGAAAGGTCTTTTGCAGGTTCAGCAGTGTTTTGAGTTGCAGAAAATCTCCATAGCTTTTGCGATGTGTCTCGGCGAAATCAGTGACCAGAGTGTCTTCGACACCTCTTTGCAACAGACGATCGTCTTTGTTCGCGCCCATCTCATGCCTCCCTTGTGCGATCCTTGCACCTGTCTAGGCGTTGAGTTCGTAACTTTCCAGCGGGTTAGGTCCAGTCAAGGACAACCTTGCCAGAGAGGCCGGATTTCATCGCGGCAAATCCATCCGCAAAATCATCAACCTCAAAGCGATGCGTGATCACGCGGGACACATCCAAACCGTTTTGCAGCATGGCGATCATCTTGTACCAGGTCTCGAACATCTCGCGACCATAGACACCCTTGATTGTGATCGCCTTGAAAACGATACGCGACCAGTCGACCGGAGATTTCCCCGGCGGTATCCCCAGCAGGGCGATTTTCCCACCCATCACAAGCGCCTCGACCATCTGGTCAAGCGCGGCTTGTGAGCCGGACATTTCAAGCCCCACATCAAAGCCTTCTTTCATTCCAAGCTGTGCGATGACATCGTGCAAATCTTGTTTGGAAACATCAACGGTCCGCACCGATGGCACCACATGTTCCGCCAGTTTCAACCGTTCGGCGTTAATGTCTGTGATCACAACATTGCGGGCGCCTGCATGGCGGGCAACGGCGGCGGCCATGATGCCGATGGGTCCTGCGCCGGTGATCAGGACGTCCTCGCCCAGAAGGTCAAAGCTTAGCGCGGTGTGTACAGCATTGCCCAGCGGATCAAGGATTGCCCCGATCTCATCCGGGATATCGTCCGGCAGGGGAACAACGTTGAAGGCAGGCAATTTCAGGTATTGCGCAAACGCGCCCTGTTCATTCACCCCGATCCCGCGCGTACCGGGGTCGAGGTGAAATTTGCCTGCGCGGCTTTGACGGCTTTCAGTGCCGATCAGATGCCCTTCGCCGGAACAGCGCTGCCCAACGTCCAGCCCGGTGACGTTGCGCCCAACTTCGACGATTTCCCCGGCGAACTCATGACCAGTGATCATCGGAACCGGAACGGTGTGAGAGGCCCACTCATCCCAGTTCCAGATGTGAATGTCGGTACCGCAAATTCCGGTCTTGTTGATCTTGATCAGTACCTCATCAGGCCCGATTTCAGGGACCGGGGCCTGTACCATCCACAACCCTTCTTCAGGTTTCGACTTTTCCAGCGCTTTCATCGTGTTGGGTCGCATCAGATCACCCCCAGTTCCTTGCCAACCTTGCCAAAGGCCGCCAGCGCGCGGTCCAGTTCGTCCCGTGTCAGGGCGGCGTTCATCTGCGTTCTGATCCGCGCCTGTCCGCGGGGAACAACAGGAAAGAAGAAGCCCGAGACATACACGCCCTCGTCAAACAGCTTGGCGGCCATCTCTTGTGCCAGCGTTGCATCGCCCAGCATGACAGGGATAATCGGATGTTCACCGGGCAAAAGGTCAAAGCCAAGCTTTTCCAGACCGGCACGCCAGTACTTTGCGTTTCCGAATAACTGCGCGCGTAGAATGTCGCCTTCTTCGACCAGGCGGATTGCCTCAAGTCCTGCGGCGACGATGGATGGCGGCAGCGAGTTCGAGAACAGATAGGGCCGCGCCCGCTGCCGCAGCAGGTCGATCACTGGCTGCGGCCCGGCGATGTAGCCGCCGATTGCCCCCCCAAGTGCCTTGCCCAAAGTTCCTGTCAGAATGTCGACATCAACACCAAAGTGATCCGGTGTTCCGGCGCCGCGCGGGCCCATGAAGCCGGTTGCATGGCAATCATCGACCATGACGATGGCATCGTATTTATCAGCCAGTTCGCGAATTTTCGGCAAGTTGGCCAAATAGCCATCCATCGAGAACACGCCATCGGTTGCGATCATGATATGACGCGCGCCATCCTCGCGCGCCTGCTTCAGCCACGCTTCCAGGTCGTTCATGTCATTGTTCAGATAGCGATAGCGCTTGGCCTTGCACAGCCGCACCCCGTCAATGATAGAGGCGTGGTTCAGACTGTCCGAAATGATGGCATCTTCAGGCCCCAGCAACGGTTCGAACAACCCGCCATTGGCATCAAAACAGGCCGCGAACAGGATCGCATCATCCTTGTTCAGGAATATCGCCAACCGCTGTTCCAGTTCACGGTGAATATCCTGCGTTCCGCAAATGAACCGGACCGAGGCCATGCCGAATCCTTTCGGACCCATCGCATTTGTTGCGGCCTCGATCAGCGCGGGGTGATCCGCAAGACCCAGATAGTTGTTGGCGCACAGGTTGATCACCCGTTTGCCGCCCACCGTAATCTCACCGCCCTGAGGCGAGGTGATCATTCGTTCGCGTTTATACAGCCCCTCGGATTCGATCTGTGCGAGTGTGTCCGTGATGTGGGACAGGAATGCATCTGCCATGGCGACCTCCGTTCAACTGAGTCGCACATCTAACATAGCGGATGAATTTCCCAAATAGGGGAATTTCAATATACAGGAAAATTTTCCGTGAAGGCGGAAATTTGCTGACGTCAGGCGTTCTTTACGATCAAAAACACCCGCGCTGGTTCTTTGGCTGAGATGGAATGCACGATATCCGCGGCATAGCGGGCGGTGTCCCCTTGGCTCAGATCCGACACGGCACTGCCCGATTTAACTTTGACGGCGCCTTCCAGCACGGTCAGCTGCTCACGCGCGCCGCGCGCATGCGGCTGGCTGTTCAAGGCCCCGCCTTTGTCGAACTCGATATCATAAACCTCATGACCACCGGCCTCTTCCGGTGGGGACAGGATGCGAATGCGGCAGTTCTGCCCCATATTGTCGATGCTGGGCACTTCGGACGCGCGCAGCACCTCGATCTGATCACTGGCTTTTGATCCTTCCAGAAGACCGGCAAAATCCACCTGTAATGCACGGGTCAGGTTCCAGAGGGTCGAGATCGTCGGGCTGCTTTCACCGCGTTCGATCTGGCTTACCATGGATCTGGATACGCCGCTCAGGTTTGCGACTGCTTCCAGCGACAGTCCTTTGGCCCGGCGTGCTTCTTTCAGGCGAGCAGGCAAAAGGTTCAGGATATCGTCTGTATTCTCCGTCATGACGGAATCCATGCGTGTTGGGACCCGGCTTGTCAATTCCATCCGTGACGGCACGTCCTATAGGACAGGATCATGCTGCATGTGCATACTGACGACGATTCCAAGAGGAGAAAGACATGACAGACATCGTATTGCTGGATGGTGCGCGCACCGCGATTGGAACTTTCGGTGGCGCACTTGCGTCAACCGCACCCATTGATCTGGCGACGGTGGTCACCGAAGCGGCCTTAGAACGGTCAGGGGTAGAAGGTGCGCAAATCGGGCATGTTGTATTTGGCCACGTCATCAATACCGAGCCTCGGGACATGTACCTGTCGCGTGTTGCCGCGATGCAGGCTGGGATTCCGAATGGCACCCCTGCGATGAATGTAAACCGTCTGTGTGGCTCGGGCGCACAGGCGATCGTGTCGGCGATGCAGTCCTTGATGCTTGGCGATGCCGATTTCGCTGTGGCAGGTGGCGCAGAAAGCATGTCGCGCAGCCCTTACATTGTTCCACAGGCACGCTGGGGCGCGAAAATGGGTGATGTCACTTCGCTGGACATGATGCTGGGTGCGTTGAACTGCCCCTTTGGCACAGGGCACATGGGTGTGACGGCCGAGAACGTTGCCGATGAACACCAGATCAGCCGTGAACAGATGGACGACTTCGCCCTGACCAGCCAGACCCGCGCGGCAGCCGCAATTGAAGCCGGATATTTCGAAAGCCAGATCGTGCCCGTTCAGGTGAAGGTCAAGCGCGACATGGTGGATTTCAAAGTTGATGAGCATCCCAAAGCGACGACAGCCGATGCGCTGGCCGGGTTGCGACCAGTGTTCAAGAAAGATGGGCGTGTGACGGCGGGCAATGCCTCGGGCATCAACGACGGTGCGGCGGCGATGGTGCTGGCAACGGCAGACGCGGCGGAAAAGGCCGGGTTGAAGCCAAAAGCGCGCGTGATCGGATATGCACATGCTGGCGTGCGCCCCGAAGTCATGGGTATTGGCCCGGTACCGGCTGTGCAAAACCTGCTCAGGAGGACGGGTTTGTCAGTGGAAGACTTTGATGTGATCGAAAGCAACGAAGCATTTGCCGCGCAGGCGCTGGCCGTCAACCAGGAGCTTGGGTTGAATGCAGCGAAGGTGAACCCGAATGGAGGTGCGATTGCGCTGGGGCATCCTGTCGGTGCGACGGGCGCCATCATTACCATGAAGACGCTTTATGAGCTGGAGCGCACAGGCGGATCAAAAGGGTTGATCACCATGTGTATTGGTGGTGGTCAGGGGATCGCCATTGCCATCGAGCGGCTCTGATCCGGGTCTGGGCAAAGGGGGGCTGTCTGCCCCCCATCGCGCAAGGCGCGATTCCCCCCGAGGATATTTTTAGCCAGATGAACCTGCGGATCACAATCAGCCGAGTGTAGTGATCAACAGAACTATGGCTGCGCCGGCAACCGCACCGAGAGCGGCGGGTAGGATTTTTGGCAACAGACCCGAGTTTTCCGGTTCTTCTTTGTGCGTCTGTGCAATCAACGCGTTTTCGACCAATGTCGGCAGGCGCGGACCAAAGCGTGCCAGAACCATAGCGGTTTTGGCAAAGTCACGAAGCGCGGCGCGCGGGCCGATGGATTGTTTGATGTAATCTTCGACCACGGGGCGGGCAACTTCCCAGATATTGATGTGGTCGTCCAGTGACCGGGCAACGCCTTCAACCACGACCATCGTGCGCTGTAGAAGGATCAGCTCGGTTCGGGTTTCCATGCCAAAACGCTCTGTCACTTCGAACAGATAGCTTAGCAAACGGCCCATCGAAATATGCGAGGCATCCATACCGAAGATGGGCTCACCAACCGCACGCAGGGCGCGGGCGAATTCATCGACGTCCTGGTGTGCAGGAACGTAACCGGCTTCGAAATGCACTTCGGCTACGCGCTTGTAGTCGCGGCGGATGAAACCGAACAGAATCTCGGCGTAGACCCGGCGCGTGTATTCGTCGATATGGCCCATGATACCGTAATCATAAGCGATGATATCACCGTTGGCGGCGACCTTGAGGTTGCCCTGATGCATATCGGCGTGGAAATAGCCGTCGCGCAGAGCGTGAAGAAGGAACAGGCGCAGCACACGTTCAGCCAGATCGCGGCGATCGTGGCCAGCGGCGTCCAGTGCGTCATTTTCACCCAATGGAACACCGTCGGCCCAGCTGAGTGTCATCACGCGCCGTGCCGACAGTGACCACAATATAGGCGGCAGCCAGAACCCTTTGTCGTCTTTTGTGTTGGCCGCATATTCCGAGGCAGCAGCGCTTTCCAGACGCAGATCCAGTTCACCCCGTACAACGCCATCGAAATGTTCAATGACCTCCATCGGACGCAATCGGCGAGCACCGGGCGCAAACAAATCGACTATGCGAGCGGCGAAATAAAACGCGTCCACGTCCTTGCGAAATGCGCGCTCAATCCCTGGGCGCAGAACTTTGACGGCGACATCCTCGCCCGTGCTAACAAGTTTGGCTTTGTGGACCTGAGCAATGGACGCGGCTGCAATGGGTTCACTGAAATCGCAGAATATCTCGGCAACAGGCTGCCCCAGTTCCTTTTCCACTTCGGCCAAAGCCACGGCTTTCGAGAACGGCGGCAGCTTGTCCTGCAAAACACGAAGTTGCACAGCCAGTTCATCGCCTACTACATCCGGGCGCGTCGAAAGCACCTGACCAAACTTGATGTAGGCCGGGCCCAAAGCGGTGAGTGCACGTGTTGCAGGCGGCATTTCCGGGTCGCCCTTGTACCCCAGCCACCAAAACGGTTTGCCTAGAGCGTGGGCAAGAAACCGGATAGCCCTTGGCGCCTCGAACGCGTCGAGGACCACGTTCATGGCACCGGTGCGCTCAAGCGTTGCGCCTGTACGGATCAGGCGGATGAAGTTGTGGGGACCACGCATGCGTCAGATCTTCCAGCCGGAATGCAGCGCGGCGATACCCATGCTGAGATTGCGGTATTTGGCGTTTTCGAAGCCAGCAGTTCGGACCATGTTCAGGAAGGTTTCCTGATCGGGGAACTTGCGGATCGACTCCACCAGATACTGATAGCTGTCGTAATCATTCGCGATCAGCTTTCCCATGCGTGGAATGACATTGAAGCTGTAGAGGTCATAGAGCTTCTGCAGCCCGTCATTGGGAAGCTGACTGAACTCCAGTACCATCAGGCGGCCACCGGGTTTCAGCACGCGAAAGGCTTCGTTCAGGGCCTCTTGCGGGCGGGTCACGTTCCGGATGCCGAAAGAAATCGTGTAGACGTCAAAGGTGTTGTCCTCGAACGGCAGGGCCATGGCATCGCCCACCACCCAGTTCAGGCTATCGGCCATCTGGTCGGCTTCGGCGCGTTGCCGGCCTTCGACCAGCATAGGTTCTGTCAGATCAAGAACCGTGGCATGGCCATAGCCTGCACGTTTCAGAAAGCGAAAGGAAATGTCACCGGTTCCGCCTGCAACATCCAGCAAACGCTGACCGGGACGTGGTGCCAGCCAGTCCATCATCGCGTCTTTCCAGACCCGGTGGATACCCATCGACATGACGTCGTTCATCACGTCATATTTCGAGGCGACCGAGTTGAACACGCCCTGCACGCGCCCGGCCTTGTCAGCCTCGCGTACGGTTTCGAACCCGAAATGGGTGGTGTTGTCGCTGTTGTCGGACATAAGCCTTGCCGTTTATCGAATTTCGCTTCTGTTATAGGGCTCTGGAAGCGGGGCACAATGCGGCCCTTTGGAATAGGAGCCCTGTAATGCCAGAATTGCCCGAGGTCGAGACCGTAAGACGCGGCCTGAGCCTTGCGATGGAGGGGGTCGAGATCGAACGCGCCGATGTGAATCGCCCGGATCTGCGCTGTCCATTTCCCGAACGCATGGCAGAACGGCTGACCGGGCAGCGCGTGGATCGGTTACGGCGGCGATCAAAATATATCCTGGCCGATCTCAGCAGCGGCGAGACATTGTTGATCCATCTGGGGATGTCCGGGCGAATGACGGTGTCAGGGGATCCACTAGGTCATTTCCTGCGCGAACATCCTGCCGCTGAGAAACATGACCATGTTGTTTTTCACATGGCCAACGGGACGCGTATCACCTTTAACGATCCACGCCGGTTCGGAGCGATGGACCTGCTGCCCACAGCCACAGCCGAGGATCACAAGCTTCTGGCGGTTCTGGGACCAGAGCCCTTGGGCAATGATTTCCACGAGCAACACCTGATTGAGGCGCTCAAAGGCAGGAATACCCCAGTCAAATCAGCTCTGCTGGATCAGGGAATCGTTGCCGGATTGGGGAATATCTATGTTTGCGAGGCACTTTATCGCGGCAAGGTGTCGCCACGTCGCAAAGCAGGGCAAATATCTGCGGCACGTGTCGCATCGCTGGTTCCCATCATTCGGAGGGTGTTGCAGGACGCGATCGAAGCAGGCGGATCATCCCTGCGGGATTTCCGCCAAGCTGATGGAGAACTTGGATATTTTCAGCACAGCTTTGATGTCTACGGTCGCGAAGGAAAGCCCTGCCGCACCGAAGGTTGCACTGGTCTGATCCAGAGAATCACCCAGTCCGGTCGCTCATCCTTCTACTGTGCGCAATGCCAAAGATAGCTTGATCCAGAGAATTCGCGTGGTAAGGACTCGTAACTGAACGGAACAACCGGAAGCTTTTTTCTCATGGCTTTTGAGACGATCATCGTCGAAATCGAAGACCACGTCGCCTTAATCAAACTCGACAGACCGGATGCGTTGAATGCGCTGAACTCCCAGTTGCTGGGTGAGTTGTGTACCGCGCTGGAAGAGGCGGACAGCAACGACAAGGTGCGTTGCATCGTCATCACCGGATCGGACAAGGCCTTTGCCGCAGGCGCGGACATCAGGGAAATGTCCGAGATGAGCTTTGTCGATGTCTACACCACCAACCTTTTTGCTGATGCAAACAACCGGGTTTTGGCGATTCGCAAACCGATCATCGCCGCGGTTGCGGGCTATGCTCTGGGTGGGGGATGCGAGTTGGCAATGCTTTGCGATTTCATCATTGCGGCGGACACTGCAAAATTCGGCCAGCCTGAAATCAACCTTGGCGTCATAGCCGGGTTGGGCGGCACCCAGCGTTTGACGCGCTTTGTCGGCAAGTCCAAGGCGATGGACATGAACCTGACTGGTCGGTTTATGGACGCGGACGAAGCCGAGCGCGCTGGTTTGGTCAGCCGGGTCGTACCGGCCAAGAAGCTGATCGAGGAAGCCGTCGGTGCGGCGCAAAAAATAGCCGAGAAATCGGCACTGACGGCAGCGGCGGCAAAAGAAGCGGTCAATCGCAGTTACGAGCTTCCGCTGAGTGAAGGAATGCTGTTTGAGCGTCGCGTCTTCCATTCCATGTTTGCCACCGAGGACCAGAAAGAGGGCATGGCGGCGTTTCTTGAAAAGCGGGCTGCGCAGTTTCGCGACAAGTAAAACGCAAGAGACTAATGAAAGGCGGGCTATGCCCGCCTTTTCTTTACCCGATTTGTGAGCCCCAAGAATCGGCTTGGCAATCCTTGAAATGTTCGGTATTGAGCGCCGCAATACATGCGCGTGCGGCCCGCATGGCCCGACTCACACTCGTGATTTCTGATCCGGTGCGGATATATCCGTGGCGCGCAACCCTTGATAACCGTACCGAACGAAGGTCAGAGATACATGGCAAATTCGCCCCAGGCAAAGAAACGCGCCCGTCAGAACGAAAAGCGTTTCGCTGTTAACAAAGCGCGTCGTTCGCGCATCCGCACCTACCTGCGTAAAGTCGAAGAAGCGATTGCATCCGGTGACAAAGATGCGGCAACCGCAGCACTGCGCGCCGCCCAGCCTGAGCTGATGCGCGGCGTCACCAAAGGCGTGTTCCACAAGAACACTGCCGCGCGTAAAATGTCGCGCCTGTCGGCCCGGGTCAAAGCTCTGGGCTAAAGCCTGAGGGTTACCTTAGGTCAAGTCAGCAAGGCTGAACTAATGTCAAAGGCGCTGCGCATTGCGGCGCTTTTTTCGTGTTGCCGGAATACCGCGCCTTCACGAAACCGAGAGATTCTTTCGACCAAAGACCCGAGTCAATATCAGAGTTTCGTTGCCGCGCCCCATTTCAAGTTGCTACCACTGATGTCAGCGATTCACTCGCTTGGGGGGACAGGCTGTTTACTCGATCGGACTGACGGGCATCAGATCGATCTGGAAACATTCGTCGACGACTGGCGCAAGCTGGGCTGCCGATCTGCCGCGAAGTCCGGGTTATCCGGGATTCTCGGCCCTGTCTGAAGATTGAGATTGTGACGTGCAGCCCGAGTTTCGGGACGCTCATCTATTTTTGAGCGTCGAAAATCCGGGTGCACCGAACTTTCAGGGGCAATCCCCGCCAAACCGTTAGGTTTGGCGACAGGTTCCCTTTGGGTGTGTGAATGCAAGACCGGGCAACCGGCTTCGTATGATAAGGCCGACAGGCCAATAAGAATGGGATGCGTGAGGCGCTGAATGACACAAGAGAAATGGGGACTACTGCGTAACAAATTGCTGAAGGCTGTCGGTCGGAATAATTACACCACATGGATCGAGCCTCTGGAATTTAAAGAGCTGCAGGATGGTGTGGCGGTTTTTTCCGTGCCAACGAACTTTATGGGGAACTACGTTAGCCAGAATTTTGCGGACCTCATCTTGTACGAGCTGAATACGGCTGGGGAAACCGTTCAGCGTCTGGACTTCCGTGTTGCTGCCAACTCGCCCGCGCGTCCCAAGCCCGCAGCCAAGGTGGTCACCGAAACTCAGCCAGAGCCGGTACCCTTAGCGGCGACGGATAGTGCGCAGAACGCTTTGGAGTCGTTGCAGGCCGCGCCGCTCGATTCACGTTTCACCTTTGACAGTTTTGTGGTGGGTAAACCCAACGAGCTGGCCCATGCTGCCGCGCGCCGTGTGTCCGAAGGCGGCCCGGTAACATTCAACCCGCTTGTTCTGTATGGTGGAGTGGGTCTGGGTAAGACCCACCTGATGCACGCAATTGCCTGGGAGCTGAAAACCAAGCATCCGGAACTGAATGTCCTGTACCTGTCAGCCGAACAGTTCATGTATCGCTTCGTGCAGGCCCTGCGGGAACGCCGGATGATGGATTTCAAACATTTGTTCCGTTCGGTCGATGTGTTGATGGTCGATGACGTGCAGTTCATTGCCGGAAAGGATTCTACTCAGGAAGAGTTTTTCCATACGTTCAATGCGCTGGTGGATCAGAACAAGCAGATCATCATCTCGGCCGACCGCGCCCCGGGCGAAATCAAGGATCTGGAAGATCGTGTAAAGTCCCGCCTTCAATGTGGTTTGGTCGTTGACCTGCATCCGACCGACTATGAATTGCGTCTGGGCATTCTTCAGAACAAGGTCCAGCAATATAGCAGTTCCTATCCCGACCTGACGATTGCAGATGGCGTCCTTGAATTTTTGGCTCATCGTATCTCGACCAATGTCCGCGTGCTGGAAGGTGCTCTGACACGTCTGTTTGCCTTTGCCTCGTTGGTTGGACGCGAGATCGACATGGAGCTGACGCAGGATTGTCTGGCAGATGTCCTGCGCGCATCCGAGCGTAAGATCACGGTTGAAGAGATTCAGCGGAAAGTATCCGAATACTACAACATCCGCATGTCCGATATCATCGGTCCCAAGCGCCTGCGATCCTACGCGCGCCCCCGTCAGGTGGCGATGTATCTGTGCAAGCAGCTGACCAGCCGGTCGCTGCCAGAGATCGGCCGCCGGTTCGGCGGGCGCGACCACACCACAGTCATGCATGGCGTCAAGCGCATTGAAGAGCTGAAACTGACTGATGGTCAGATCGCTGAAGACGTGGAAATGCTGCGCCGTTCTCTCGAAGCCTGAACCGGGCCAGTAGTGCTAAGAAACGCTCCGGACTTCTGTGCCGGAGTGTTTTTTGTGCGTAAGAATCCACGGTTGCACCAGAACTGAGGCGTGTGGGGCACGCCGCACTTGACGGTTGGTGCATTCCAACCCAGAAATCCGTAAAAAATCCTTGTGCCTCGGGGTGGAACCGCTAACGTGCCAGTCCCGCCCATGTCGGTACGCAAGTCAGAGGAATTGAGGGTATGAAGATCAGCATTGAACGCGGCACCCTTCTTAAAGCCGTTTCGCAGGCTCAGTCCGTTGTAGAACGTCGCAATACAATTCCTATACTTGCCAATGTCCTGATCGAGGCCGAAGGCGATCAGGTCCAGTTCCGTGCCACCGATCTGGATATCGAAGTGGTCGATAAGGCACCCGCACAGGTCGAAAAGGCGGGCGCGACGACCGTCGCGGCAACAACCCTGCATGAGATTGTGCGCAAACTGCCGGACGGTGCGCTGGTGACATTGACTGCTGACAACGCCGCAGGACGGCTGACAGTTGAAGCGGGTCGGTCGAATTTTTCGCTGGCGACACTGCCAAAAGAAGATTTTCCGGTGATGGCGTCCTCGGAATATCAATCGAATTTCAGCGCGTCGGCAGCATTGCTGCGCCGGTTGTTCGACAAGTCAAAATTCGCCATCTCGACCGAAGAGACCCGGTACTATCTGAACGGTGTGTACATGCATGTGGCAGATGGGTCCGAGGGTGGAAAAGTGTTGCGTTGTGTGGCCACCGATGGCCACCGGCTTGCGAGAATTGACGCAGATTTGCCAGCTGGCGCGGCGGATATGCCCGGCGTGATCGTGCCTCGCAAAACAGTGGGCGAGTTGCGCAAGCTGTTGGATGACGACGAGATGGATATCGCCGTTTCGGTCAGTGAAACCAAGGTACGCTTTGCCACGCCGGATATCACGCTGACGTCGAAGGTTATTGACGGCACCTTCCCCGACTACACACGTGTTATCCCACAAGGAAATACCCGCAAGCTTGAAGTGGATGCTGCTGAATTCGCGCAGGCCGTAGATCGCGTGGCGACTGTTTCGTCGGAACGGTCGCGGGCAGTGAAGTTGCAATTGGAAGGCGACAAGCTGATCTTGTCGGTGAATGCTCCTGACAGCGGCGCCGCCGAGGAGGAATTGGCTGTCGCTTACGGGGATGAGCGGTTGGAGATCGGGTTCAACGCCAAATACCTGTTGGAGATTGCGTCTCAGGTGGATCGTGAGAATGCAGTTTTCCTGTTCAACTCGGCTGGTGACCCGACATTGATGCGTGAAGGCAACGATCTGAGCGCTGTATACGTCGTCATGCCGATGCGCGTCTGATCGCGCGGATGCGATGCCTCCGGCGGGAGTATTTTTGAAAAGATGAAGGGAGGGGTCATGGGATTGGCCCTGACCGAGCTAACGGTCTCGCATTTTCGATCTCATAAGCTGGCGCGGTTGTCTCTGGACGGCCGACCGGTTGCCATTCACGGGCCGAACGGGGCCGGGAAGACCAATATTCTTGAAGCGGTGTCGTTGTTTTCGCCCGGTCGCGGGATGCGGCGGGCGAGCGCGGCCGAGATGACCCGTCGGCCCGAGGCGTTGGGTTGGAAACTGTCCGGGTTGCTGGACGCTCAGGGGCAGCGGTTTGAAATCGAAACCTGGTCCGAGGGCAACGCAGCGCGACAGGTGCGAATTGATGGCAAGTCGGCGACCCAGATCAATCTGGGGAAACTTGCACGGGTAGTCTGGCTGACCCCGTCCATGGACCGTCTGTGGATTGAAGGGGCTGAGGGACGCCGTCGGTTTCTGGACCGTATCGCGCTGAGTTTTGACCCGGCCCACGCCGAAACATCGCTGATTTATGAAAAAGCGATGCGCGAACGTAACCGTCTGCTGAAAGAGCAGATCAGGGACGCGCATTGGTACGCCGCGCTTGAAGGGCAGTTGGCCGAGACGGGGCACCGCATCCATACCGCGCGGTTGAGGTCGCTGGATCTTCTGCGGGCAGCGCAGGACAGGGCGGAAACGGTCTTTCCTTCGGCCGAGCTGGAGTTGGTGCAAACCGAAGGCGCAATGCCCGAGACGGCGGAAGATTTGCGAGACGCGTTGGGCGAGAGCCGGTTCAGGGATCTGGCAGCAGGCCGGACCCTGGTGGGGCCGCATCGGTCCGACCTGTATGGTGTGTTCGCGGCCAAGGGCGTGCCGGCACGGGAGTGTTCCACTGGTGAGCAGAAAGCGCTCTTGGTGTCGCTGATCCTGTCCAATGCGCGGGCGCTGGCGGCAATGCTGGGCGCACCTCCAATCGTACTGCTGGATGAAGTGGCCGCGCATCTGGATGCTGGGCGGCGTGCAGCGCTTTATGACGAGATTTGCGCGCTGGGCGCTCAGGCCTGGATGACCGGTACCGGGCCTGAACTGTTTGCGGAATTGGGCGACCGGGCCCAGACGCTGATCGTTACCGAAAGCGATGAGGGTTCGGTCGTGACTGCTTAGGCCGGTTCGCTGACTTTACGTTCCCACAGAAAACCGCGCATAACTTCGTCCACTGGGGTTTTGGCCATGTGGTTAACGTAGTTCGACATGGTTTTCTGGGCCAGACCCAGCACGACATCCAGAACCGCGCGGTGTGAATAGCCCGCATCAAAGAACGCCTGAAGCTGATCTTCGGTCGGGTTGCCGCGGGTTTCCATCACTTCCAGAGTGAAAGTGCGCAGTGCTTCGAGCTTGGCTGAAGGCAGCGGGGTTTCGTTGCGCAGGGCGTCCGATATCTCGTCCGATATCTTCATCATCTTGGCGATACCGGTGTGGGCGGGCACGCAGTAGTGGCACTCGTTTTCAACATTGATGGTCTGCCATACGACGGTTTTCTCATCATTGTCGAAATCGGTTTTCAGGAACAGGCCGTGCAAAATCTGGTAGCCTTCCAGATGTTGAGGGCTTTCGGCCATGACCTTATGCAGGCCGGGCAAGCGACCAAAAGCGGCCTGAGACTTTTGCAGCAGCGGTTTGGACGCTTCAGGCGCGGTTTCGAGGTCGTGAGACGGGAAATTGGCCATGTCGGAACTCCTGTTTCTGGCGCGATGGGTCGTATTTAGGGTTTCTTGAGTGATCGCTCAAGTATATATTTGAGTGAACGTTCAAGAATTGGTGATGCTGATGCCCCGCAAACCCGCATACGATCGTGACGTGTTGATCGCGAAGGCGAAGGATATCTTCTGGCGTCAGGGCTGGGCTGGTACATCGCTGAAGGATCTGGAGCGGGAACTGAAGCTGAAGCCCGGCAGTTTTTATGCGGCGTTCGGGTCGAAAGATGCGCTCTATGCGCTGACGCTGGAGAGTTATACGCAAGAAGGTTTGGCGCGCCTAAAGGCCCTGGCTGAGAGACTGGGTCCGAAGGAGGCGCTGAAGGCACAGCCCCGATTGGTGATCGAAGCAGCCGAGACCCCGGCAAAGGCCTGCATGTTGGCAAAGACATATGCCGAGTTGAAGGCGAAGGATCATGACCTTGCGGATCAGGCGGCGCATTACATGGCGGAAATGAAAGACTGTTTCGCTGATCTGTTTCGCAAGGCTCAGGATGCCGGTGAAATCGGGGCGGGACGTGATCCGGATCGTTTGGCGGCCAGGTATCAGTCAGACATTCTGGGGCTGCGCTTGTCCGCTGAACGCACAGACGTTGATGCGGCGCAAATTGCAGCGGATATCGCGTCTGATATCGATCGTTTGTGAGCCCCTCTCGGGGCGGCAAAAAACGATCCGGAAAACCACAAAATATTGGGGGATGGCGTGACAATCCCTACCAGAAAACGTATAAGTTACCAAAATAATATAGGTACTGACTGAATGTCCGAAGACGCACAGGCCCCTCAAGAATACGGCGCAGATTCTATCAAGGTTCTCAAAGGCTTGGAGGCAGTTCGCAAACGCCCCGGCATGTATATCGGGGACACGGATGATGGCTCGGGTCTGCACCATATGGTGTATGAGGTTGTCGACAACGGGATTGACGAGGCTCTGGCAGGTCATGCTGACCATGTGACGGTGAAAATTCACGCCGATTCCAGTGTTTCGGTCAGCGACAATGGGCGTGGTATTCCGGTGGACATCCACCCGGAAGAAGGCGTGTCGGCGGCCGAGGTCATCATGACCCAACTGCATGCCGGCGGAAAATTCGACAGCAACTCGTACAAGGTGTCAGGCGGCCTGCACGGTGTGGGTGTTTCCGTGGTGAACGCGCTTTCGGATTGGTTGGAACTGCGTGTCTGGCGCAATGGCAAAGAGCATGTCGCGCGGTTTGAAGGTGGCGAAACCGCTGAGCACCTGAAGGTTGTCGGTGAATGCGGAGACCGGACAGGAACAGAAGTGCGGTTTCTGGCTTCGACCGATACATTCTCGAACCTCGAATACTCATTCGAGACATTGGAAAAACGCCTGCGCGAACTGGCTTTCCTGAATTCGGGCGTGCGGATCATCCTGATTGACGAGCGTCCGGCGGAGCGGCTGGAAACCGAGTTGTTCTATGAAGGTGGGGTCAAGGAATTCGTCAAGTACCTCGACCGGTCCAAAACCCCCGCCATGTCCGAGCCGATCTATATTAAGGGCGAGCGCGACGATATAGGCGTGGAAATCGCAATGTGGTGGAATGACAGCTATCACGAATCTGTCCTGCCCTTTACCAACAATATTCCTCAGCGCGATGGCGGTACCCATGTGGCGGGTTTCCGAGGTGCCCTGACCCGGACGATCAACAACTACGCGCAGTCCAGCGGGATCGCGAAAAAGGAAAAGGTCAGCTTTACCGGTGATGACGCGCGCGAAGGTCTGACCTGTGTGCTGTCAGTCAAAGTGCCTGATCCGAAATTCTCGTCACAGACGAAAGACAAGCTGGTCAGTTCCGAGGTTCGTCCGGCGGTCGAAGGTCTGATGAACGAAAAACTTGCCGAGTGGTTTGAAGAAAACCCGACCGAGGCCAAGGCGATCGTCGGCAAGATCATCGAGGCCGCGCTGGCACGCGAGGCCGCGCGAAAGGCGCGTGAACTGACCCGCCGCAAAACGGCGATGGATGTGAACTATCTGGCGGGCAAGCTGAAGGATTGTTCCGAAAAAGACCCCTCCAAAACCGAAGTCTTCCTTGTTGAGGGGGATTCAGCCGGAGGGTCGGCGCAAACGGGCCGTGACCGGCTGACTCAGGCGGTTCTGCCGCTGCGCGGTAAGATTCTGAACGTGGAACGCGCGCGGTTTGACCGGATGTTGTCCTCGCAAGAGATTGGCAATCTTGTCATGGCGCTGGGCACGGGTATTGGCCGCGATGAGTTCAACATCGAAAAGCTGCGTTACCACAAGATTGTCATCATGACTGACGCGGATGTGGACGGTGCGCACATCCGGACCCTGTTGCTGACGTTCTTCTACCGGCAAATGCCTGAACTGATCGAAGGTGGGTATCTCTATATTGCGCAACCGCCGCTTTATAAGGTTTCGCGCGGTAAATCAGAGGTTTATCTGAAAGATCAGGCGGCACTGGACGATTATCTCGTCAATCAGGGGATCGAGGGCGCCGTGCTGAAACTGGGTTCGGGTGAAGAGATCACCGGGCAGGACCTGGCCCGAGTGGTGGACGAAGCGCGCCAGTTGAAACGCGTTCTGGACGCCTTCCCGACGCACTACCCGCGCCACATTCTGGAACAGGCAGCCGTTGCCGGTGCCTTTGTGCCGGGTGCGGTGGACGCCGACCTGCAAGGGGTGGCTGACAAGGTTGCCGCCCGTCTTGATCTGATCGCGTTGGAGTATGAGCGTGGCTGGCAGGGCCGGATCACGCAGGATCACGGAATTCGCCTGGCCCGCATTCTGCGTGGTGTCGAAGAGGTTCGCACCTTGGACGGCCCGATGCTGCGGTCGGGGGAGGCCCGCAAAACAGGCAGCTTCACGCAAAGCCTGCAAGAGGTCTACAACACATCGGCCACGTTGATCCGCCGTGATCGTAGCCAATTGATCCACGGTCCGCTGGACCTGTTGCGCGCCATTCTGGAAGAAGGGGAAAAGGGCCTGTCCCTGCAGCGCTACAAAGGTCTGGGAGAGATGAACCCCGACCAGCTTTGGGAAACAACTTTGGACCCGGATGCACGCACGCTGCTTCAAGTGCGCGTAGACGATATGGTGGAAGCCGACGATCTGTTCACCAAGCTAATGGGTGATGTTGTCGAACCTCGTCGGGAATTTATCCAGAAAAACGCTTTGAGCGTCGAGAATCTGGATTTCTGACGGTGTTGTAGGTGCGCCCATAGCTTTGCATTTCGCCCAAAGAATTGCATTTTTGGCCCAAAACTTTGGGCGCATTAACCTTCAACTTTCTTGGTTCGAGGCTCCATATCTTCGGGTCTCATTCTTTGCTTGTTTCGCGCCATCGCCGTATTGCCGGGGAAGGTTTTCGGATGGCCGCTTCCAGCCCACTGCGGACATCCTCAACTAGAAGATCGGGCGGAGAGCTGACCTTGGCCGCGAGTGCAAAGCGAACAGTTTATTAAGGAGAAAGCGGACGTTCGGTCCCAAACTGCTGAAAGTAATCGTCAGACCACCCCTCGGCGGCATTCAAGGCTGTTATCATATGGTGCCCTTGCCATGTGGCTGCACCAGTCATCCTTCGTAGTAGCTCGCTTACTTTTTCTTCGTCTGGGCCTCTATCCTCAGGTTGCCCAAAGATGAAAAAGGTTCCCAGAGCATTTGGGTGAACGAACTCGCTCAAAGTGTCATAGTTCTTCATCGCAGAAATCCTGCTAACAAGGTCTTGGATTTCCAGTCCTGATGACTTGACCTCGTCTAACGCGTTAAAAAAACCTTTCGTTACAGGATATTTGGTCCAGAGGTATTCAACATAGGTATGGTCTAGTTTGTCGAGGTGCCTCATAGCATCCATGACGTGAACGCGCTTGGCGACGCCCCCGCCGTCGACCGGTCCGCCGAGGAACTGAGCAACTCGTCCTTCAAAAGCTTCAAGGTCGCCCTTCTGCGTCATTCGAGACACCTCATGCACAAAAAAGGCTGCCATGCCGACAGTCTCAATCTGTGCTCTCGCAAGGATGGCCGCGCTTACTACCCTATTCTCCTCAAGTAGTCGGCCAGCTGAATCGGCTAAGTCAATAAATCGCCTACAGAATGATCTTTTCATTTCCTCTATTGAAAATAGTTGGGTCCCGCGAGGATCAGATTTGAACTCGATTGGCCGATCACCCCATTCCTTTATTTCGCAGTAGACATTGTTTAGGCGCCACGACCTCAGCTCTTCCGCTCCCTCGATAATTTTCTTGATTTCAATTGCGGTCATAGTTTTCTCCGTTGCGCCGCTTGTGGATTAAGTTCAGGAAATCGCTCGGCTAACCCCTTGAACTTTCCCGAGACAACGTCGAAATTCAACCAAAAGGTGAGGTTGAGCGAAGTTGTTTCACGCGAGCGAAGACAGCCTAGATGATCTGATGAGGGCTGTCTTCAAGCAGCTTCTCAACGGGCGTGGGAATTTTGAAGTCGACTCCAACAAGGGAAGAAGCACCGAGGTTTTTGGCGCGCTCTTAGAACTGAAGAACCCGCGGGCGCGGCTAAGTCGATCATTTTCAAAGGCCAAAGCTTTCAGCCCACTTGGTGAGTTTTTCTGGTATCTAGCGGGCAGTGATAGCGTCGACTTCATCAAGCACTACATTCCCAATTATCCAAAACTGATAAAAGACGAAGTAACTGCAAATGGGGCTTACGGACCGCGAATATTCGGAAAAGGGGCACTAGAAAAGCGTGACGAAGTTAGCGAATGGGATCGGGTGATCCGTACTTTGCGTGAGCGAGAGGGCTCGCGCAACGCACTAATACAGATTTACGCTAACTCCGATGCTAGGCCCAAGAACGGCGACAAGCCTTGCACCTGCACCATTCAATTTGCGGTTAGGAATGGGCAGTTGTTGATGCACACGCATATGCGTTCCAATGACGCATTCTTCGGCCTCCCGCACGACATTTTCACTTTTACTATGCTTCAGGAGGTTGCGGCTCGTGAACTTGGTTTTGGTTTGGGTAAGTATACCCATTCTGTGACAAGCCTACACTTGTACCATGACTGTGCAGCAACTGAGGGTCACCCAGCGAACACTTCAACATCTAGCGCCGAAGCATACTACAGGGAGGGTTTCCATGATTTCTCGCCAATGCCTGAAATGCCATCAGGAGACCCATGGCCGAGCATAGAAAAGGTCAAAATGGCGGAGCAAGAAATCCGATCTGGCAACATCGAATACATCGCTCCAACAGACCTTGAGCCGTACTGGCGCGACTTCATTGAGCTTTTCAGAATTCACAAAATTTTTGAGGAAATGAAGAAGCGCGGAGATGGCCTTAGAACCGAGAGGCCCGAGCTGCGCAGAGTTGTGAAGATCATGAAAGATATTTCACCGACCTATCGGATCTACATCCTCGGTAGGCTCGAAAGAAAACAATCCCTCGTTAGGGATCTATTTGAGAACGTAAGTTGAGAGGCGGGTCATGAACGGTGTCCACAAAGACAGAATAGACGAGTTCCTCGGAAAGATGGATCAGATCGACGCGCAATTTGGTCCACTCCCCGGTATTGCAACAGCTCAGCGGAGACGTTGCTGGGCGCAACAAATCGTGTCCAGCCTACGTCGAATTTCATATACAGACACGTTGTTGATGCGTGGCGTGAATGCGGCTAGGTGCGATCCACATTCTGGTATTTTCGACCCAGTTCGAGGAACACTTCACTTTCACCGAAACGGACAACTCGACGAAGCGGCCTGGCTAACATTCGTCCTCACTCATTTCGGTAAACATGCGGTAGACGAATGGAAGCTCGCTGCAAATATCTATGGATCGTTCGGCGCAGGGCCTGTTTGGACATTCGCCCAATATGCTGCGAACCCGGCAGGCTTCGAAAACATGGTGGGCGCGAACTCTGCTCGCTTGGCTGACGCCAGCATTTCCGGTAGTTTTTCCAACCACCGCAAATTTCAAAGCAAGAAGCCACAAGCAATAGCCAAGACGTTTCGAACTTACTATGAGTGGCAAACCGAGTTCGGTGGCTTTAGAGAACGAATGATCGCGACACATGGAAGTGTGGGTCAGGAGCCGCAGGCGGCTTTCGATGCTCTCTACAAATCCATGAAGGGGGTATTTGGTTTTGGTGGTGGTCGCCTCGGGAGGTTTGACTTCCTTACGATGCTCGGCAAACTTCAACTTGCTCCGATTACGCCGGGTAGCGTCTACTTGGACAAGGCAACGGGACCGCTTGCTGGGGCACGTCTACTGTTTTTTAACAACCGAGATCACAATATCACCGGCAGAGCCTTGGAGCATCGTGTTGATGCCTTGGACGACATTCTCGGGGTAGGAAAGCAAGTGATCGAGGATAGCCTTTGCAATTGGCAAAAAAGCCCGGATGCCTACGTGTATTTCCGGGGTTGAGAAAGGACCGGAAGCATTGTGTTGTCGCCCCATTTGTACCGGCGCTTAAGTTCGTTAAACTGGTGAGGTTGGAGCGCCCCATATTTTTGAAGCTGCCCGACAATAATGCCCGGTGTCACCCCAGCTTTTCGCGCGATCCTACGAGCATGTGGGCGAGTAGGTATGGCATTTAGCATCTCGTCTCGTAAATCAGTTGCGACAAGCGCATCTTGAGCGAAAGCATCAGCTTCATCTTCTACTGCGGATGCACCTAAAGGCGACGGGTCGCTGCCATCTACCGAAATATGGTCAGTGCCATGAAGAACTACGTGCGCAGCTTCGTGAAAAAAGGTGAACCAGAAATGGTCCTCACTTAGATATCGGAAGCTTAGCAAAATAATTGGGTTGCCCTTGGCCGACGTCCAAGTGGCCCCACTTGCTCGACAACCTGTCGGGGCCTTCGAACTAACAAGACCAACGCCGTGTTCGGCGCAAGCTTGCTGAAGTTTTGGAAAGAACAATTCAGGGCGTTTGAGTGCGCACAACTTCTTCAACTCAGGCAAACGGTTTTTGAAGTCGTTCGCAGAAAACTTCGCGAGAGCCAAGTTTTCGGATTGAACCTCACCGACACGCAGCCAAGCTAAAGTTGCCATTTCATCAGCCTCGAACGCAAAAGACGTTCGAAACGCAACTTGACCTATCCCCGAAGAGTAGCGCTCATTCCAACCTTGGATACTGTCGCACCCAAAAAAATCTAGTATGTCTTTGGACAACCGCTCACCGCGAGAACCCTTTGGCAGCCAACCAAGTTGTCGCAACGCTTTGGCGGGAAAGGACTGCCCCCATGTCGAAAGCGTCTCTGCTTGAGCAGAACCAGCAATGCGCACTTTGTCGTCAAGAAATTGGTTGTAACGCTCGATCCAGAACTGGCGCGATGCACCGAGTTCGTTGGATAGTGCGTCCGCAACCTCGTCGCAAATTTTGACTCTGCCGTCCATGATGCCGGAAAACATTTCTTCTTCGAACCCTATGCGTTCGGCCAAGTCATGCACTGATAGATTGCCTGCGGTGGCCAGTCGAGAAATCGTGTCACCCGGTGGGGAAGCCCAATTTGGTTCAAACATTAAGCCAATACCTCCCCGCCAATCGTTAGAGTCTCTAGCTGGATTCTATGAGAATCTTTCCATGCTTCGTCCCCAGCGCCGCGTGCAGCTATCACTGTTTTCAGCGTACAACCAGACGATACGAACCAGTCTAATTCGAAACTGTCTCCTACTCTGGTGGCCGAAATTGGACCCATCGGTACATCCCCGGCAAAGATGGCCGCTCTAAAGTCCGCCACCAAACCAATGAAGGCTTGACCGTTTTCACTTCCGAGGTGACGGTAAGCCTTCTTGGGTTCTGTCGCTAAGTCTCTCATGAGTTTGCTCGAAAATGTCGGTTCCAAGGACCCAGCATCCTAACAATTGCACAAAATAGGGCCTTGGTGGATGGGCGCCGTACCTTATCTTCCCAATGGTCATACATAGGGTAGATGCTACTTAGCCTCGCCACAAAAGTCACGCGCCAACTGCAATTTCTGACAACACCGACTTAGTAGCAAGAGAAGTTCGGCGGAGTTATGAACGTCTGTTGTTGGGAATGCAGCGGCAGCATTTGGTAGATCTATTGAATGACTGCGAAGGGCCGCATCAGAACGTAGAGCAGGCGGCGGATACCGTTCGTTTGCGGCGCTATGGACTGCCCTTTACTACTAATTCTTCCGATGACGCACCCCAAGCCAAATGAGATTGAATGAACTGAATGCTTCGGTGGCAAGCCTAAAGTTCATTTCTGCCTGAAACACGCATCGTTGTATAAGCTCCAAATCGACATTGTCTGCATGCCCCTGCGCCAACATAAATCTATCGCTGAACGAATTGTCGAGTGTGTCATAGGCCCGCTGGGGCATAGAGGCAGTCCATGCAACGGTGCGAAGATGAAAATAGCAGCGCAATTTCAGGAGACCGCTGCCCTCGTCACGGATGGAAATAATTTCAAAGTCCTCGAGCCCCTCCAACACCTCCGCCGTGACCTGCGAAATACTATCTAGAAAGCGTGCCGGAACGTCGCCTGCTTTAAGGAAGGACAAACATGCTGCAAGTGGAAGTGCCAAGAGTTCGGCTTCAGCTGCCTGCTCGACGAATTCTTCAAGTTGTTCATCATACCTCTCTGCAAAACCTTCCACTTTGGCTGAAGTGAACCTGTGCGGGTCCTTCGGAAGCGCTTCATCATTGGCAAAATAGGATTTCGATTGCTCAAAAAGGTCGCTCTCTTCCTCGGAGAATTTAATAATCACATCCCCCCAAGGCTTATTTTGAACTTCGCCCAAAACCCGCGCGGCCCGCAGCTTTGACGCGCCTATCAAGCTGATTTCTTCAAAGCGTTCAAATAGACCCGGTGGTGTATCAACTGTTGTTCTAAGCACGTCCCAGATTAACGTGACATAGGAAGGCCCGCCTTCCCAGGATGATGACACGATTCCAATCAATTCGCCTTTATCATTCACAACCGGCCCACCGCTCATTCCGCCGAGTGTGTCCATGTCTACTTCGATGCAAGGCGAAGGCATGCGCTCGCCGCGCCCATAGGGAAACGCCCCTGACACGCGACCTGAAGATACAAAGGGCGTGACTAACGGGATATTTTCCGAAATGGCCTGATGACGGAAACCAAAGGCCCAGAGGCGTTGCCCGATGAGCGGCAATGCCACTCGCATGGGCGTCAGCATGAGCGGTTCCTCCGGTATGGCATCCGAGTTTAGGGTGCAGCTAACAAGGGAAATGTCAGAGACGACGCTATGGTTAGGATCATATTTGCTCTGGCCGCTCACTGTTGTTGACGCGTATGGCAACCATACGCGAGGGCCCTTAGGTAAAAAGCTCATACACACCGGACCAAACCCTAACCCTCTGAACTCATCCAAAACATGAGTGGCCGTCAGCAACAGTCCTCGGGCAACCATTACACCGCTTCCGATGACGGTGGTGCCTGCTGGGGTTTCTTTGCTGATCGCAACAAGCGACGAGCCCGCTTCATGCATACTACCCATGGGGCCGAGCCCATCCTCGGTACTATATTGCGGGGTGCGCCAAGAAAGTGCCAGATTTGCTATCTTCGGATTTGTATCGATTATGGGAGCTGAATATGTTTGGCCGTCGCTTTCGGTGCCTGTCATTGAGAAATCCAATTTTGGGGTTAATTTGCGAACCCATTAAAATGCGTAGCCGCTGGTGTTTCAGTCAACCAAAGGCTGATCCACGTTTCAATAGTGGATGGCCACTTAGGTCTGCGGTGCTGACTTGGGTTCCAATTGAAATGCTGCACCGTGGACAAATGTCAGCTAAGTGAGCTGCTAACGCAGCATCCGAACATCACACCCAATGTCGGCTAAGGGCCGTCCGCAAGACTTTGCAAAGACCGCTTTCTGCGCATTGCAGACCTTCGCGCACGGCATAACACCCAACATTAGAGAGTGCATCATCCCAGAACTTTTAGATCTTTTGGTGCGAGCCGACTTTTCTCCGGCAATGTCCCAAATTTAATTCCTTCGATTTCGAGTTTGTCTCGTATCGCTACAAGTTCACCCAGTTTGTACTCAGATTGCTCAGGAACAACGTATAGTACTTGAGGAACCTTTCTCAAAAGAAGTGCTGCTCTTGCCAGTTGGTCAATCAAGTAGCCAGGATCAATTCTATTCCTCGGGCCTTTGATCTCAATCGCCGCAAAAGGCTCCGAGCCTTTGTATACGATTAAGTCTGTGGCAAGAGGCTCGAACGTTCTGCCTTCTCGAACAGTCAAATTTTCCACATTGAAGATGTCACTAGTGTTCTGTTTGAAAAGCATTTTTGCGTTTACTTCGAAGTCTCGGGCTCTTCGCTGGCCGCCAAAACCACCTCTAGCAATCACGACCGCAGGCTTCTCCGCCAATCGAACTTCATCAAGAATAGACTTAGTTTCCGCCTGAGATAACTCCCCTGAAAGAACGGCATCAGCTATCTCTTTGGATTTCCTAGGGTCATACCGATCTATCCTTGAAAGCAAAATAACTTGCATCATGGCCAGCCAGTCGGGCTTTGATTCAAAAAGATCTGGTCGGTTCTGTTCTAACCATTTCGCCGCGGACATCGGATTGCGAAGGCTTGCAGGCTTTGTGCCTCTAATAGCGGCAACGCTTTGGAGTGCATCGTCCGGAAACGCGTACCCGCAGGCTTGGCTGTCTTGGACAACGCGATTCAGCCACGCTCCGAGGGCAATCCAGTTTTCAGTTTTGGCCAAATCTTGAAATTCGTCTTCAGTCATCATCGGTCGCAATCATTTTATTCGCATCGAGCCCATTGCCAATGCGAATGGATGCATGTATAGAGCCCGTATGAGGATAGATCGACACGCACCCCCGACGGCCCGACGCGTTCACAAGCGCGGAATGAAAAAACGCGCTGGCAAAATGTCTGGCGTCAAGTTCCCAGGCGTCATTCAGCTCGAAAGCCAAATGGAAGCAGCACTGGTTCGTTGCATGCAGGTCGACCCTCGTGTGGTCTCGCTTAAGCCACAGCCTTGCACAATCGACATGGGAACCGGAAGAGCATTTGCAAACAAAGAAGCGGCGCTAGTGGCTTATGAAGGGCGTCGGTACCTAGTAAGGCTAAGTGACCTGGCTTCGCTGCTGTCTGAGGCCGCCTAGTGCTCGCCTGCACCATCCGAAAAGAACACCACTGAAATGCGTTGTCCAATTGCGGGTTCGTGGTCGCGTGATACCTGCTCGGCTTCTTCGATGACCCGGACCATCTTTTCATGGATCTCAGCGGACGCCGGATGATCGCTTTCGAGCTTTTCCAAGATAACCTGAAGCGCGATGTACCCCTTGGGAAGATCCTCATAGGCGAAGCTGTCACGCACTTCGTGTTTCGCTTGTTCCCAGAAGGGATCAAGCTCACGGCTCCACGCCTCGCACACCATTTCCACGGCAGGCAGTGACAGATGGCCAAACCACTCTTGATCACTGAGTTCTACACCACCTTTGCGTCCCATGAACTCGGCGCAAGCTTTCATGAGGCTCTCAACGCGAGCGGGGCGCAAGTCCCACTCGGTCAGCTTGCCGATCTGCTCTGAAATCGTCTCTAGCGCTTCGGAGAGATCTTCCAGAGACATGTGGGCGTGTTCCATGCCCATGCGTCTGTCATGTTGCCAGTTTTAACGGTCTCGAGCACTTTTTCAGCAAGCTTTACAACACGCGACGGGTCGTAACCCGCGACGAAAAAAAACGGTGGAAAGTCTGCTGGTGTTAATTGATATCACATCGAAATGTCTGTGGTTTCGCCATTTGTCAGTTTGACTTGGAGAAACAGAGTAAAGACTGGGTACAAGAGTTCATCAGGAACCGTACCGATCTGATCCGACAAAGTTTCTTCGGCTCGGTTGATGTGATAGAGTGATCAAGCTTGGTCAGCGGACTTCACTGTTAGTGCAAGCTCATCTTTGTGTTTTATTTTGCTGTTCCAGAGTTAGTTTAATTTGGATTGCGAAGGTTGTTATGCTAGAACGTATTTTTTTTGGAGCGGGGTTAATAACTTTTTTTTGTTTAACTTTGCCACACACCACAAGCTCTCAACAATACTGCAAGTGCAAAAATGGTACGACAGCTTCGTCATATGCAGACGTGGGTTCTTGCGTTGTCAGGGATGACACTCGCCCGCGGTTTTGCACCTTAGATTGGAGGTCGGCGAACGTAAGGAACCCATCGTCTGATCGGCTACAGCAGAGAGAACTTAATTCCGAACAATTTTTGGAAAGCTTTTTGGAACTTGGCGGTTGGCAGGACTTTAAACTCCTGGCGGATGATCTGAGAGCTTTAGGCAAATCTAGAAATGATTTTGTTCCCTTGACTACTGGAGCCAGCGCCTATCTTGAGGAAACTCAACCGGGTGACGCGGACCCTTATCTCTTTCTCGCAAGCATTCTTGTACTTTTGGGATCAATTGAGCCTCAACTAAAACAAGACGTTGTCGAGCTTTTGGCTGCCTATGTTGACGGAAAGGACCTCACGAAGGAGTTAGCGCTTCAGCTAACCGGTGAATATGTAGAACCATCCAAGCCTGAAATTGAAGATGCTAGGGTAGTCAGTGTTGTGTCTTATGGATGCCTTGAGATTTCCTTTTTTTATGATGAAGATAAAGTCTCCATCGCCGTTCGAACGCCATTTGCCGAGGACGAACAATGCGGGGTCTAATCAAAATCTTCACCTATACGCTCGTTGCTGCTTTCGTGGCTATGCCTTCTAGTGCGGCAACTGTCATTGCCGCTGAGAGTACTCACGATGGAAAGGCCGATATCGCTATCGTATTCATTCACGGTTTGGAAGGAAGTGCAGCTGAATCCTTTGAAAACGAGGATGGAGTGTCGTGGATGGATCTTTTAAGGGCGGACACTCGTAAACTAATCGAAACAAGAAAATACTCCCGTTCGACCGCGGATGCAGACATTTATCTAGTGGACTACAGTGATGTATTCACAAACGCCTCCATTAGCGTCTCTATTGACGAGATTTCCCGACAGGTAGCTGATGCGTTGCGAAGCAGCCCTGCTTTTTATGAGCATAAGCATGTTTGGATCGTCGCACATAGTATGGGAGGACTAGTCGCCAAAAAAGTTCTCACGATCTGGGAGGCAGCCGACTACGATAACCTACTCAGTCGAATAGTAGGTGTGTCACTAATCGGGGTCCCTTCTAATGGTTCGCCACTTGCTGACATTGCAGACAAAATTGGTGACAGTAATTATGGTGGTTTTCTCATCGGATGGCTTGGATACAACGCTCGAAACATTAGTGATTTGAGAACCTCCGGCTCCACAAACACCTATCTATCGGACTTGGAGAGTTCTTGGGCAAACTTCATGGATCGTCGAAGTAACACTACTGGGAAGTTCCCACGTGTTCATTGCTCTTATGAAACTGACGCTGAGTTTGCAGTACCTCGCGGCTGGTGGCGAAAAGATATCAGAGTTGAAATTGTGCCCAAGATTTACACGCTAACAAGCTGCGATGGGGAAGCGAAGCCAATAAACAAGACACATACAATGCTGCCAAAGCCAATTGGCGTTCCTGATCCGTCTCATGAACTGTTGATCTTGAACATGCAAGACACCTTTCGTGTTCTGCAAGAGGAAGGGCAAGTATTTGAAGAACTTCAAACGCCTGGCTTTTTGTTCAGAGAAATAACTCGTTTGATTGACGGAAAGAGCGACTTTCGAGATGGTGCCGGCTATCCTGCCGTTTATGAAGATTTTGAAGTAGATGGTGGTAACTTGAACCAGTTGCGCTCACTCAAGCTTAAAGACCGTACATATAAGGGTGCAGCATGGAGCGACGTGTTCGAAGAAATCTCTGAACTGAACCCTTGTGTTGTTGTTGGTGTTGATGAGCCAAAACGAAAAACGGTGCGGGTTGGTCTTGGTGAGGTCGAAAGTTGCAAACTAAACTCGGATGACCATAGCGTATTAGTGTGCGATCTTCAGGAATGCCCCTAGGGTGCTCTCCTTGCTTAGGCCGAATCGTAGATATCGAAATGTATTGACGCAGCCCCCTAAAACAGGTCTCTGGGGCGTTAGTAATCCGTCCAAGCAAAGTATGGACTATGATACGCAGATTTAGCTCCGAACAGATCATTGGAATGTGTCCGTCGTTGTTCGGTTTTGGGTTGAATTATTCCAGTCAAAATGCACTTTTGATTGAGTTTTGGTGCGTTCAAGTTGATCGAGCTACGCTAAGACAATCGACAATTGAGCGCGTATATTGAACCGTGCAAACTTATGGGCAAATCGTGCAAACTTACGCGCAAATGCTGCGCAAAATTATGGGCGACGACACCCAGATTTTCTGAATAAAATCAATGATAGGAATGCAGCGTTATGCGCGTCCCTACAGGTGTAAAGACCAACGTGCTACCTGTTTGGGGCTGAAGTCGATCTGTGCAATTGCTGATCGAGCGATGTGCATCTTGGATGGCACTGGCCATGCTTCAGCGTGCGGGCTCTGACCTATCAGTCGACGTAACGAAACTGTGGTAAAGCCTGCTCGGTTGCTTCTAACCTTTGCCGGGCGAGGTAGCGGCAGGAATGGTTGCGGCGGATGTTCAGCAAAGTACTAAAAATGACCGGCAGTGCGGTGGTTCTGGGCGGGGTAGCTTTGATTGGCTACCTTTGGTTCGCACCCCCGGATCTTTTGAAGGTGGGAACCAACTACTCTGCCAAGATTGTCTGTTCGAACGTTTTCATTGCTGGACGGGATCCTGACGAAGTTCTGGCTGTGGACGTGCAAGCACCCGGCCACCCTCTGCTGGGGCAAATCTCAATAGAGGTGGATCGGGAAGCGCAGACTGTGAAAGCGCGGATCTTCCGGTTTTTTGCACCCGCGAGATCGCAGTTTCGTCAGGGGCTTGGCTGCACAAATGTTCATGAGGCTGATCTGAGCAACCAGACACTTTCAGCGCCTGATCCGCTGCCAGCAGGACTATGGCCAAACGGGAATGACGTTGCCTTGTCCCAAGACCCGAAGCTTCAGAATGTAATCTCGAATGACAGTTTGGTCGGCGAAGGATATCGCGCAGTTGTGGTGGTTCGAAACGGGCGCATCATTGCTGAACGGTACGCAGATGGGTTTAATGCGGATACCCCGTTACTGGGCTGGTCCATGACCAAGACAGTTACGGCCGGGTTGATCGGCACCTTGATTGAAGCGGGTCAAATGAGCTTGTCAGATACGCTTGTCGACAGCTTTCCCGATTGGGCCGACGACGCAAGGCGCAACATTACCGTTGCTGATATGCTGGCGATGACAAGCGGGCTGCAATGGGATGAAGAATACGGCGACGTTTCAGACGTAACACGCATGCTGTATCTCCGAGACGGTATGGCCGAATTTGCTGCCGGGCGCGTTGCTGAATCCAGTATTGGAAAGGACTTCAACTACTCCTCGGGCACGTCCACGATGCTGTCTCGGGTTTGGCAGGACAAGTTGGGCGACGGTGGGCTGAGCTATCCGCACAACGCGCTATTTGCGCCGATTGGCATGACATCGGCGGTTATCGAGACGGATGTCAGCGATACCTTCATCGGGTCCAGTTATATGTATGCGACGGCGCGTGACTGGGCCCGGTACGGGCAGCTTTTGCTGCAAAAAGGGGTTTGGAAGGGCTCTCGGATATTACCAGAAGGTTATGTGAACTGGATGTTCGAACCGGTTGATGCTTCGGATGGCAAATACGCCAAGGGCCACCTTTGGCTGGAAGCACCCGGAGATTTGCCACCTTTTGAAGATGCGGTCTGGTTGCAGGGGCATGATGGTCAGTCCATCGGTATTTTCCCCTCTCATGATATGGTGATTGTGCGATTGGGATTGACGCCATCCCGGCTGGGTTACTCATCCTTGCCGCTGGCCAAGGAACTGATTTCCGCATCCGGAAGCTAGCGTGCCAGGGTGCAAAAACCTGTTGGCCGCGACAGACAGATCACGCCTGACTGGCAAGTATTTCGACAAATACATCCTCGATCAGGACACAGGGTCGCAGGAGAGTGTCTTGCAAGTTGTAGGCATTTAGTATACCGCGGCATACAAAATTAAGGCGCTGGTTTGTTACCCGCCAGCGCACCAGCTAAATGGTCGGAACCGTCATGAGCCTATATACAGAATACCTGAACGAGATTGAGACGCGCAAAGAGCAAGGTTTGCACCCCAAACCCATTGAAGACGGTGTGCTGCTTCAGGAAATCATCGAGCAAATCAAGGATGTCGACAACGTTCACCGCGCCGAGTCTTTGACCTATTTCATCTATAACACGCTGCCGGGGACAACCAGCGCTGCTGATGAAAAGGCACGGTTCCTGAAAGAGATCGTATTGGGTGAAGCCTCGGTCGAAGAAATCTCGCAGGCCTTCGCGTTCGAGCTGCTGTCACATATGAAAGGCGGCCCCTCGGTCGAGGTTCTGCTGGATCTGGCGCTGGGCGATGATGCGTCGATCGCAAATCAGGCGGCAGAGGTGCTGAAAACGCAGGTGTTCCTGTATGATGCGGATACCCAGCGCCTCAAGTCTGCTTTTGAGGCCGGAAACGCGATCGCAAAGGACATTCTGGAAAGCTATGCCAAGGCCGAGTTCTTTACCCGGCTGCCTGACATTGAAGAGGAAATCAAGGTTGTGACCTATGTCGCGGCCGAAGGAGACATTTCCACCGACCTTCTGTCGCCCGGCAATCAGGCGCATTCTCGTGCGGATCGGGAATTGCATGGCAAATGCATGATCACACCGGCGGCGCAGGCCAAGATTCAGGATTTGCAGAAACAACACCCGGACAAACGTGTCATGCTGGTCGCCGAAAAAGGAACCATGGGCGTCGGGTCGTCGCGCATGTCCGGTGTCAACAACGTCGCCTTGTGGACCGGAACACAAGCCAGCCCTTATGTTCCTTTTGTGAACATCGCACCAGTTGTCGCGGGAACAAACGGAATCTCACCGATCTTCCTGACCACCGTTGGCGTGACTGGAGGTATCGGCATTGACCTGAAGAACTGGGTCAAAAAGCTGGACGATGACGGCAACCCGATCCTGAACAACGACGAAAGTCCTGTTCTTGAACAGAAATACTCGGTCGAGACCGGAACCGTTCTGACTATCAACACAAAGGACAAGAAGCTTTACAACGAAGCAGGCAATAAAGAGCTTGTCGATATATCGTCGTCCTTCACGCCGCAAAAGGTCGAATTCATCAAGGCTGGCGGCTCTTACGCGATTGTCTTTGGGAAGAAGCTGCAGACATTTGCGGCCGAAACCCTTGGCGTTGCGCTGGAATCTGCATTTGCTCCGTCCAAGGAAATCTCGCACGAGGGTCAGGGCCTGACAGCTGTCGAGAAGATCTTCAACAAAAACGCGGTTGGCGTGGCTGACGGAAAGGTTCTGCACGCGGGTTCGGACGCTCGGGTTAAGGTCAATATCGTTGGGTCGCAAGACACCACCGGCCTGATGACCGCGCAGGAGCTGGAAGCTATGGCGGCGACCGTGATCTCGCCCATCGTTGATGGCGCATATCAGTCCGGGTGCCACACAGCGTCGGTTTGGGACGCAAAGGCGCAGGCGAACATTCCTAAACTGATGAAATTCATGAACAACTTTGGCCTGATCACTGCGCGTGATCCCAAGGGTGTTTACCATTCGATGACAGACGTAATCCACAAGGTGCTGAACGACATCACCGTGGACGACTGGGCCATCATCATTGGCGGCGACTCGCACACCCGCATGTCCAAGGGCGTAGCGTTTGGCGCGGATTCGGGCACCGTTGCGCTGGCGCTGGCCACCGGTGAAGCCACGATGCCGATCCCTGAATCGGTTAAGGTTACCTTCAAAGGCCAGATGGCAGGCCATATGGATTTCCGCGATGTGGTTCACGCCACCCAGTCGCAGATGTTAAAGACATTCGGTGACAATGTCTTCCAGGGCCGGATCATCGAAGTTCATATCGGCACCTTGCTGGCGGATCAGGCGTTTACCTTTACCGACTGGACGGCCGAGATGAAGGCCAAGGCCTCAATTTGTATTTCCGAAGATGACACGCTGATTGAATCTCTGGAGATCGCCAAAGGCCGCATCCAGATCATGATCGACAAGGGCATGGAGAACGAAGCCCAGACGCTGCAAGGTCTGATCGACAAGGCGAATGCGCGGATCGCGGAAATCAGGTCGGGTGATAAGCCGGCCCTGAAACCCGATGAAAACGCCAAGTATTTTGCCGAGCTCGTTGTTGATCTGGATGAGATCGACGAACCGATGATTGCCGATCCTGACGTGAACAATGCTGACGTATCAAAGCGTTACACCCACGACACGATCCGCCCGGTTTCCTACTACAAGGGTGAAAAGAAGGTCGATCTGGGCTTTGTCGGGTCGTGCATGGTGCACAAGGGCGATCTGATTATCGTCTCGCAGATGCTTAAGAACCTTGAAGAGGAACAGGGCACCGTCGAATTCAAGGCCCCGCTGGTTGTCGCAGCACCAACCTACAACATCATTGATGAACTGAAGGAAGAAGGCGAGTGGAGCATTCTTCAGAAATACTCGGGCTTTGAATTCGATGATCTGTTTCCAAAAAACAAAGCACGTACGGAGTATGAAAATATCCTGTACCTTGAGCGGCCCGGCTGTAACCTTTGCATGGGGAACCAGGAAAAGGCTGCAAAAGGCGATACCGTTCTGGCGACATCCACGCGCCTGTTCCAAGGGCGTGTTGTCGAAGACTCGGATGAGAAAAAGGGTGAGTCCCTGCTGGCGTCGACGCCGGTTGTCGTGCTTTCGGCCATTTTGGGCCGGACCCCAACTGCCGAGGAATACAAGTCGGCGGTCAAGGGGATCGACTTGACCAAGTTCGCGCCGCCGATGGAAAAGCCTGCGTCCGCGAAATCTGCTCATTTCTGAAGACGCGTTTTGAATCTTGAAAGCCCGGCCGCCAGGAAATGGTGGCCGGGCTTTTCCAATTGAACGACACTCTCTGCCCTTCAACACCACGTCTTAGCAAGGATGGGTTATGCACCTGACACATCCGCTCAGGTTCCGTTTCGGTGGACCCTGTCAAAGAATGGGTAAAGGGCCGCGGGTCTTGGTCTGGCGAAGCACAAAGTTGCTGCGGGTGTCGCGGACCAGCCCTGATTTCAACAGGCGCTGCATGATAAACACCTCAAGATCCTCGGGGGTTTTGGCATAAACTTTCAGGATAAAGTCGTGATCCCCGGTGATCGAGGCGCACTCAACGATTTGCGGCTCGGTCTCGACCAGACGAAGAAACGCCGAGATGCTGTTTTCCTGATGGTCTTTCAGTGCGACGTGGACATAGGCAATGGCATTCAGACCGACAGCCTTGGCTGAAACCTGCGCGCGATACCCTGAAACCACCCCGGACGATTCAAGGTCACGGACGCGGCGCCAGCATTGCGACGCAGATAATCCGGTCCGGTCGGCAAGCTCCTGCATAGACAGACGCCCACTGGCCTGAAGCTCTCGCAAAATATCGATGTCGGCTGAGTGAAGCATTTGGGCCGCAAATCGCAGTATCTCGGAATGTATCATTCATAATACGGACGAAAATCAGAATATCAAAACAAATTCTCCGTGTGAGTTGAGGTATCCTGATCTCATGCAGGAGGATGCTGATGCCCAAATCGACGAAATATGTCGCCAAACTGGCGGATGAACATGGCCACATTACCTACACAGACGAAGAGAATGCGGTCTGGGCTGATCTTTACGCGGCACAGGAAGAAAACGTACGGCGCTATATGGCGCCGGAATACCTAAGCGGTTTGGCGCGGCTGGATTTGCCGAAGACCAAAGTGCCTTCTTGTGCGGAAATTTCGAAACGGTTGCTGGACCTGACCGGCTGGCGGGTGCAGCCGGTTCCGGCGCTGATCGGGTTCAAGACATTTTTCGGGATGCTTGCGGATCGGGTTTTTCCGGCCGCCTCTTTCATCCGCTCCCGGGAAGATTTCGACTATATCGAAGAGCCGGATATCTTTCATGAGATATTCGGACATACACCGTTGTTAAGTGATCCACGTTTTGCCGCGTTCAGCCACGCCATCGGGCTAGCCGGAAAGCAGGCAGATGACGCGGATTATGCCTGGTTGATCAGGCTCTACTGGTTTTCGATCGAGTTTGGCCTGCGCCGCCAGAACGGTCAGATCAAGGCGTTGGGTTCAGGGTTGGCGTCGTCGCCGACAGAACTGGTCTATGCCGTGACCAGCGACATACCCGATCGTGACCCGTTTGACGTTCTGACGATTCTACGAACACCCTACCGGATCGATATGCATCAGATGGGGTATTTTGTTCTGGATGACCCTGAAGAGTTGTTTGAGGCCGCCGAACGGGACCTGCTGGCAGATGTTCGTCGTGCGCGCCGCCTCGGGCTGTTGCCGAACAAGTTCCCCGAAAAGATCAGAGCCGCCGAGTAGCGGGGGCCGCGTCTTTTCAAGCGTCAAGGTTTTTGTACATATAAGTTGTGGGTTCGAATTTTGGTTCAAATGGGTTCCGACAGTAATTCGGTATTTCCCCCGCGATCTGAAACCCAAGGCTTTGATAAAGCAGCCGCGAGGGATCGGTGCTGCGCGTATCAAGTACAAGCACCGTGCGCCCCACCTCTTGCGCGCGAAGAACAAGCGCATTCATTAGGGATCGGCCTAACCCCCGCCGTCTGGCGTTAGGGTGGACCAGAAGTTTCGCCACATCGGCGCGGTGGGGTTGGTTGGGCATTGCCGCCGGGATCAGTTGAACGGTGCCTGTAATGCGGGGACCGTCATTCGAAACGAATAAGTCCAGCTTACCTGACCTTAGACCGGGCTGTACGTTTTGGTGCCAGTACGCACGCGCATCATTCAGGGTAAACGGTAGAATGAAACCTATGCTGGCCCCATCATGAACACAGGCATGCAGGATTTCAGCCAGGTCATCCAGTGCCGCGTCAAAATCGTTATCGGTCAGGCGCGTGATCATATAAGCACCAGCAGGTAACGTGCGCCACGCGACGCCCCTGTTTCAAACCGGGTCGGTCCCGACAGATGGTAGCGCAGACAATCCCCGGCGTTCAGCGCGTGCGCCGTTCCATCAACCGTCAGAGTAAGCGCGCCGTCCATTAAGATCAGATGATGCTCTTGCCCCGATTTAGGAGGCACTTCGTAGGTGATGACCGTGTCCCGGGGCAGGTGGCATTCCAGAACCTCGGCGTTCAATCCATTTGCAGGTGGTGAAACAGCACGGCGGGTGAAGCCGGTTTCAGGGTCGCGCCACTCGGTCTGGCGTTCGAATGGAACCTTGGGGTCAAAGCTGTCCTCAACCATCATCAGCAGCCGCGAGATCGGCAGATCGTATGCAGCACACAGACGGCCTAGATTGTCGGCTGTTGGGCTGACATCCCCTTTTTCCATGCGGGACAAGGTGGCGCGGCTGATCCTGCAGTGCTCGGCAAGGTAATCCAAAGACCAGCCACGCCCGCGGCGCAGTTCGCTCAGGCGATTGGCAAGGCGGTTTGACAGGGTGTCGGGCATTATAAGCAGTTGAAAAAATATCTCATATACGAGAAAATACTCTAAAAAATATAGCTTATCAAACAAAAATGGATGCGAACAAGCCGCATCCTTTTAAGAAACCAGCGAAAGAAGGCTTACTTCCAGCCAACTTCGTTAAAGATCTTCTGCGCTTCGGGGATGTTCTTTGCAACGTCTGATAGGTTCACGTCGTCTGCCTTGAATTCACCCAACGCCTTGACCGACTCGGCCAGTTCGACATTTGGAACTGCCGGAAACTCGTCATTTCCCGCCGAGAAGTATTTCTGCGCCTGATCGCTGGCCAAATACTCAAGGAACAGGATCGCGTTTTCCTTGTTGGGTGCGTGCGCGGCGACCCCACCACCGGATAGATTCATATGCGCGCCATAGCTGTCCTGGTTCGGGAAGACCCAGCCGATCATATCGCGGTCTGCGGACAAGCCTTTGACGTCTGTGCGAATGGAGCGCGCGAAATAGTAGGTGTTCGAAACCGCGATGTCACACTCGCCCGAAACGATGCCGCGCAACTGGTCGGTGTCACCGCCCTGCGGGTCACGCGCCATGTTGGCGACAACACCCTCGGCCCAGGACTTGGCGGCCTCAGTGCCTTCATGTGTGATGATCGATGCCAGCAGGGTCTGGTTGTAGGTGTTGGTCGAAGACCGGATACAGACCATTCCCTTGTATTCCGGTTTGGCCAGATCAGCGTAGGTGGCCGGCGGGTTGGTCACGTTTTCCTTGTCGAAAAAGATGATCCGACCGCGTTGCGAGAAACCAAACCACTGATTGTCGCTGTCCTGCAGGTTGGTGGGAATGCGCTCTTCCAGTGTAGCGCTGTCGATTGATTGGAGGACACCTGCATTCTTGGCCCGCGCCAGACGCGACGTGTCCACGGTCAGCATCACGTCGGCAGGTGAGTTCGCGCCTTCCGCTTCCATCCGGGCAATCAGTTCATCCGCTTTGCCTTCGATCCTGTTGATCTTGATGCCGGTTGCGTCTTCAAAGTCGGTATACAGCCGTTCGTCGGTGTCATAGTGGCGCGACGAATAGAGGTTCAGTTCGCCCTCGGCGGCGGCAGAGGTTGCGATCAGAGCCGACAGTGCGGCGGCCAGGCAGGTCGTGGATTTCAGCATTGTGTGCCTCAACAATTGAATTTCGGGTCGGTCATTAATCCGACTGATTTTCTCAATTATACGATTCTGGGCGGGATGCAAGTAAATCCGACTGATTTACTTGGTCAAAAGGTCGCTGTGACGTTCAATATGCGATGCTCTGAAGGCATACGAGGGGGGAAGGTTGGTGGTAACGTGGTCGAGGGACTTGGTCCAAGCGCTTCTAGCGGATATTTTGGCAAGACAGATTGTCCGAGAAAAAGAACATGCCGTCTTATTCACTTAAAGGAAGAACGTGAGATATGCCCGAAACACTGGCTGAAAAATTGGAGAAATCTAACCTTGGCCATTGGATGTCGCGCTTTGAAGGGTTCATGGTTTTTGTTGGCGTGGTTGGTCCTTTTGCCACACTGCCACAGCTCGTGAAGCTGTATTTGACGCATTCGCACCATGCCTCGGGACAGTCCTTGTTGTCGTGGTCTCTATATACCGCCTTGTCCCTGCTTTGGTTTGCTTACGGCTTGGTTGTTGGAAAGCTTCCAATCTATGTCGGCAACGGGATTTCGATGGTTCTGAACTTTCTTATGGTCGTGGGCATTCTGATCCATGCAGGGATTACATTTTAGGCGCGGGTAGAACAAAAAAAACCGCACTCGAAGGTGCGGTTTCTTTAAGCAGTGATGTGCAGTTCTTAGCCCTGACGAGCTTTGAACTTGCGCTGCGTCTTGTTGATCACGTAGACGCGGCCTTTGCGACGCACAATCCGGCAGTCGCGGTGCCGGTTCTTGAGCGAGCGGAGCGAGTTCTTGACCTTCATGGTCTGTCTCCAATCTGCGGCGCCTTCATCAAGGACGTGGCCAGCGCCTGGGTTACTCGGGTGTCCCGGAAAACCGGAACAGTGAAATCATGGTGGGCGGTACAAGGATCGAACTTGTGACCCCTTCGATGTCAACGAAGTGCTCTACCGCTGAGCTAACCGCCCACGTTCCCTTTGCGTGCCTTGCCCCATAACGAAATGGGGCGCGGATCCCCGCGCCGGTAGCGGGGTCTATAAAAGGAGTCGCAAATGGGTTCAAGGGGTTTGGAAGAACAATTTTTCCGGTCTATGTTGATTGCGAACACGGAGGGATCATGCAAAGCGCAGCCTATGTATTGGATATGCCCGAAAACCGCACCTCGTGCGTGGTTTTTTCATCGCCACACAGCGGGCGGGAGTATCCTGAGGTATTTCTGAACCGGTCCGTATTGAACCGGAGCGTGATTCGATCCTCAGAAGATGCATTTGTTGATCAGTTGTTCGCGCCCGCCGCGGAAAACGGTGCCCCTTTGATCAAGGCGGCCATGCCACGCGCCTATCTGGATTTGAACCGCAGTCTGGATGAGCTTGACCCGGCCTTGATCAGTGGTGCCCGCAGGCACGGGCATAATCCAAGGGTCGCGTCAGGGCTGGGGGTGATTCCCCGCGTGGTTGCCAACGGTCGGGCAATCTATCGCGGCAAACTTACCATGGACGAAGCGCGGCTGCGCATCGACACCTATTGGCGCCCTTATCATGCGCGGTTGAAATCCCTGCTGGCCGAATCACACGAGATGTTCGGACAGGCAATTCTGGTGGACTGCCACTCGATGCCGCACGAGGCGGTGGCCATGGCGGGCACTGCGCGCGGAAGGCGGCCCGAGATCGTGCTGGGCGACCGGTTTGGCGCGTCCGCGTCGTCAGAGGTCGTCGATATCATTGAAGCCGCTTTCGCGGCAGCGGGTCTCAACGTGGCACGCAATGCGCCTTTTGCCGGAGCATATGTGACGCAAACCTATGGTCGTCCCGGTCGCCAGCAGCACGCTGTACAGATCGAGATCGATCGCGCTTTGTACATGGACGAAGAAAAAATCGCGCCCAATGCCAATTTCATGGCGTTCTCGAAGCTGCTCAGGCAGGTGGTTCGCGAGATTTCCAGCCTGGGTGCGAGCCCAGAGCGTCTGGCGGCGGAGTAGCTTCAGCGCAGCGCACGGCCCTTCATGATTGCTTCGGCCCCGAACCGCTGGCGAATCTCGTCCGTGGCCCGTTCGGCCTTGGATCTGCGGGCAGCATCCGGATCCAGCAAGTCGCCGGAAATATCCGCCTGATCAGCCGGGCAAAGGTCGGACAAACCACAGCCCAACAATCGATATGGCCCCTGATCGCCAACCTGATCGAACAGGCCCCGGGCCGTGCGGTAAATCCGGTCGGCAATCTGTGTCGCATCCCGCAAGGCTACGCGCCGCGTCAGGATCTTGTGATTGGCTTTCTTCAGTTTCAACGTGACAACCCGACCAGCCAGATCCTTTGCCTTGGCGCGGTCCGACACTTTCAAGGCCATCCGCCACAAATGACCGTCCAGAATATCAAGGCTCGACGTATCTTCGAAAAATGTCGTCTCGTTGCTGATGGATTTCATCGGCTCATGCGCCGATACGCGTCGCTTGTCCTGACCCCGAGCCAAGTGCCACAGGCGATATCCCATTGAGCCGAACCGCGCGGTCAGCGCTTCCTGATCCCAACGCAGCAAATCACTGAAAGTTCTGATCCCTGCCTTGTCCAGCGCTTCTTGCGCAGCCGGGCCAATGCCCCAGATCAACCGTACGGGTTTGTCATTCAGAAACTCTGCCGTTTCCGCCTTGCCAATCACTGAAAATCCGCGCGGTTTGTCGAGATCCGAAGCGACCTTGGCCAAAAATTTGTTGTGACTTAATCCGATAGAGCCGGTGACACCGATTTCATCCTTCATGCGCTTGACCAGACGCGCCAGCATGACGGCCGGCGGCGCGCCATGCAGACGTTCGGTTCCCGACAGGTCCATGAAGGCTTCGTCCAGCGACAGGGGTTCGACCACGGGTGTCAATTCATCCATCATCGCGCGGATGTCGCGCGACACCTCAGCGTAGACGGACATGCGGGGCTTGATCACGACGGCTTCGGGGCAGAGTTGCAGGGCCTTGAACATGGGCATAGCCGACCGGACGCCGCGAATACGGGCAACGTAGCAGGCAGTTGAAACAACGCCGCGCTTGCCGCCGCCAATGATAACCGGTTTGTCCGCCAGTTCCGGGTTGTCACGTTTTTCAACCGAGGCATAGAAGGCGTCACAATCCATATGGGCAATCGACAAGTCAAACAGTTCCGGGTGTGTCTTTACCCGCGGACTGCCACAGGCAGTACAGCGTTGTTCGTTTGACAATGTGGTCAGGCAATCTCGGCAAAGACCGGGCATCTGCGTCCTCATGCGTTCCGCAGTTGGCTTGGACGTTCTTTATATCACCTGTGATCCTGGATCAAAGGCCCTGCTGACATGGGGTGATTTGGAAAGAAGACCCCCCGCACATCGCGGGGGGAAGTAACGAACCTCAGGAAGAAGCGGTTCGTTGGGGAGTATTTCCCCTTCAGAATCTCTGAAAATCCTTGGTTTCGATAGGATGAAGGTTGTGCCGAGAAAACTCGGGTTTTGAATGTGTGTTTTCTGGCACAGAGACGATTTGGCGCGGTTTTGTCAAAAAGTGACCTAAGGTCAACTTGTTGCGCGGAAAACCCAACGCAAAACCCACCTGAAAAGGCCAAGTGGTCTTAGCACACCTTGAGAGAATTTAGTTCGGAAAGAACGGTCTCAGCAGCGGCTTTTGGGTCTATTGCCTGATAAATCGGGCGGCCGACAACGATATGATCAGCGCCATCCTGAATAGCGCTTGCAGGGGATGCTACACGTTTCTGGTCACCAAGCGCTGCGCCAGCCGGGCGCACACCAGGGGTTACGATCAGACGCCCTTCAGCCTGTGGCAGAGCCCGGATCAGGGCGGCCTCTTGCGGGCTGGCGATAACGCCATCAGCCCCGGCTTCAAAGGCCTTGGCCGCGCGTTCGACAACCAAATCCTGCACATCACCAGGTTTCAAAAGACTTGCGTCCAGATCGTCGCGGTTCAGCGAGGTCAGGATGGTTACGGCGAGGATCTTCAGGTCTTTACCCGCAGCACCTTCTTTGGCGGCGCGCACCACATGAGGGTCACCATGCACGGTCAGAAAATCCAGATCGAATTGCGCCAATCCCCGCACGGCATTCTCAACTGTATTGCCAATGTCGAACAACTTCATGTCCAGGAAGATGCGCTTGCCGTGATCTTGTTTCAGTTCGTTGGCCAATGCCAGCCCGCCACCGGTCAGCATACCCAGCCCGATCTTATAGAAAGAAACACTGTCCCCCAAACGTTCTGCCATGGCCAACCCTTGCAGAGCGTTGGGAACATCAAGGGCTACGATCAGGCGGTCATCAGACATGGGGGGCGCTCCTTTTTGGCAAACGTCTGCGTCCTAGCGGCTTCGGGCCGCTCTGTCCATCTGCTAAGCCGCGCAGGCAGCTTCAAATCGTGTTATCGTGCTCTGTATTGAAAACTCGAATTCAAAATAAGGGGCGACAAATGAAAAAGCTGGTTTTGTTGGGCGCGTTGATTGCACTGGCCGCATGTAATGAAACGCCGCCCGAGGAGACGGATACAGGGGCTGCACCTGTGCCGACCAATGACGATTTGCGTTTGGTTGGTGGTTACAGGTCCGAGGATGATTGGTGTCAACTTACTGGTGAAACGGCGTTTACCGGCAATTTCCTGGACCATACGGCAGATCTGGTTTCTTGCCCGACGGGAAGTGCGGCAGCCCAATCTTTGGTGAATGATCTGGGTGCCGTTCAGGTCGCCGAGACCGGTGGTTATTCAGTCTATACCATCCAGCGCGAATAGGTCGATTTCTGTGTTTTAGCCTCTTGAACCACCGAAGATATTTCCCAGATTGAATGTGAGGCTTCGACCGACATGTGCTGCCAGGCGGGCATGTCAAAACGGGGCGCTTGGAAAAGGAGAATATCATGGACTTGAACAAGTTCACCGAGCGGGCACGGGGATTCGTGCAGGCAGCGCAAACCATTGCGCTGCGCGAGGGGCACCAGAGGCTGGAGCCTACGCATATACTCAAAGCACTGATGGATGACGATCAGGGGTTGGCCAGCAACCTGATCACGCGCGCGGGTGGGGCCCCGAACCGCGTGGTTGAAGCGCTGGACACCGCGATGGGGAAAATCCCCAAGGTCAGCGGCGACGCGAGCCAGATCTACATGGACGGCCAGACCGCCAAAGTACTGGACGAGGCTGCAAAGTTGGCATCAAAGGCGGGCGACAGTTTCGTGCCGGTCGAACGCGTGTTGATGGCGCTGTGCATGGTGAAGTCCAAGGCCAAGGATGCATTGGACGCCGGAGCCGTATCAGCGCAAAAGCTGAATGAGGCGATCAACGACATTCGCAAGGGTCGCACCGCTGACAGCGCGTCGGCGGAAGAAGGCTATGACGCGCTCAAGAAGTACGCGCGTGATCTGACCGAGGCTGCAGCCGAAGGCAAAATTGATCCGATCATCGGTCGGGATGAGGAAATCCGCCGTTCGATGCAGGTTCTGTCGCGTCGCACCAAAAACAACCCGGTTCTGATTGGTGAGCCCGGCGTCGGTAAGACCGCGATCGCCGAAGGTATGGCCCTGCGTATCATCAACGGCGATGTGCCTGAATCGCTGAAGGACAAGAAGCTGCTGGCGCTCGACATGGGTGCTTTGATTGCTGGCGCGAAATACCGTGGCGAGTTCGAAGAACGCCTCAAGGCCGTTCTGACCGAGGTGACTGAAGCCGCGGGTGAGATCATCCTGTTCATCGACGAGATGCACACGCTGGTCGGTGCCGGGAAATCGGACGGTGCAATGGATGCGGCCAACCTGATCAAGCCTGCGCTTGCCCGGGGTGAACTGCATTGTATCGGTGCGACCACGCTGGATGAGTATCGCAAATACGTAGAAAAAGACGCTGCCCTTGCGCGCCGGTTCCAGCCTGTAATGGTACAGGAGCCGACAGTCGAAGATACGATCAGCATCCTGCGCGGCATCAAGGAAAAGTACGAACTGCACCACGGTGTGCGCATCTCGGATTCAGCGCTTGTTTCAGCGGCGACCCTGTCGCACCGCTATATCACTGACCGCTTTCTGCCCGACAAAGCCATCGACCTTGTCGACGAGGCCGCATCGCGTTTGCGGATGGAGGTCGACAGCAAGCCCGAAGAGCTTGATCAACTCGACCGGAACATCCTGCAGATGCAGATCGAGGAAGAGGCGCTGAAGCTTGAAGATGACGCGGCCTCGAAAGATCGTCTGGAAACCTTGCAAAAGGACCTGGCCGATTTGCAGGAGCGATCCGCCGAGATGACAGCACAATGGCAGGCCGAACGCGACAAGCTGGCGGGGGCCCGTGACCTGAAGGAACAGCTCGACAAGGCGCGCGCTGATCTTGAGATCGCCAAGCGTGAAGGCAACCTCGCCAAAGCGGGGGAATTGTCCTATGGCGTCATCCCCGAGCTTGAAAAAAAGCTGACCGAGGCCGAGAACGCCGAAAGCAATGGTATGATGGCCGAGGAAACGGTGCGCCCTGAACAGATTGCTTCCGTCGTGGAGCGCTGGACCGGTATCCCGACCTCGAAAATGCTGGAAGGTGAGCGCGAGAAGCTGCTGCGGATGGAAGACGCTTTGCATTCCCGCGTGATCGGTCAGGATGCAGCGGTGACTGCCGTCGCCAACGCCGTGCGCCGTGCGCGTGCGGGTCTGAATGACGAAGGCCGCCCGTTGGGATCGTTCCTGTTCCTCGGGCCGACCGGCGTGGGTAAGACCGAGCTGACCAAGGCCGTGGCGAATTTCCTGTTCGATGACGACAGCGCGATGGTGCGTGTCGATATGTCCGAGTTCATGGAGAAACACGCGGTTGCCCGTCTGATCGGGGCTCCTCCGGGCTATGTCGGTTATGACGAAGGCGGTGTGCTGACCGAAGCCGTGCGGCGCAGGCCCTATCAGGTCGTGCTGTTTGACGAGGTCGAAAAGGCGCACCCGGATGTGTTCAACGTGCTGTTACAGGTTCTGGATGATGGCGTTCTGACCGATGGTCAGGGCCGCACCGTGGACTTCAAGCAGACGCTGATCATCCTGACGTCGAACCTTGGGTCTCAGGCGCTCAGCCAGTTGCCCGATGGCGCGGACAGTGCGCAGGCACGCCGTGACGTGATGGATGCGGTGCGGGCACATTTCCGGCCCGAGTTCCTGAACCGTCTGGACGAAACGATCATCTTTGACCGCCTCAAGCGGGCCGATATGGATGGCATCGTCGATATCCAGATGGCGCGTCTGCAAAAGCGCCTGGCGGCCCGCAAGATCGAACTGGCCCTGGACGATGGTGCCAAGGAATGGCTGGCCAATGAAGGCTATGACCCTGTCTTCGGTGCCCGCCCGCTGAAACGCGTGATTCAGCGCGCCCTGCAGAACCCGCTTGCCGAAGCGCTGCTGGCCGGTGAGATCAAGGATGGTGAGGTCGTTCCGGTCACTGCCGGAACTGATGGTCTGATCATCGGTGACCGGTTGGGGACGTCGGAACGGCCCCGCCCCGATGATGCAGTGGTGCATTGATTTAGGAACGAACGGAAGACCCGCCGCATTGGCGGGTCTTTTTTGTCTGCATCTACGCTCTTCGACGCGCCAAAATTCCCCGGCTTGTCCGGGATGGTGGGCCTGCGGGGAATGAGTACTCGCTTTCGCATTCAAAGCCAGCTTTGTGCAATAGTCCCAGAATTTCTTCTCTGCCGAATGTGCGATGGCGCCATTGCAGCCAGATGATTGCATTGCACCAATGCGGCTTTGACACCACCAGATACAAACGACCGCCAGGGCGCATCATATCGTGAATCTTCTCAAGTGCGCGCAACGGATCGGGGCAATGTTCGATGACATGCGCAGCCAGTGCCACATTAGCAGGTTCCAGAACGACAGACCCTAACAATCCCTGCACAAGTCTTGGCTCGACACCCCGCGCCTGTAACGCGCTTTGACCCTGTTTCAACATGGCTTGACTGGGTTCGAGAAGGGTTATTTCGACGGGTGACCCGTGAATAGCGACCCAGGCTTCTGCAAACGAGGCCGTCCCGGCACCGATATCAACAACCCGACTGTTATGCTCTGTCGCGAGCTGACTTGCTGACAGAAAACCAAGATACGCATCGTAATAACCAAGAGCACGCATCTTATCCCGCCATTTTGGTGCAGCGGTATCATAGCGCCGTGTGGTGTCAGACTTGGTCTTGCCCATTGGCTGGCTTGCTCTCAGTGCCTACCACTCATGGAATGCGCAGATGGAAACTGACCCACTGAAGAAAGCGGGCCAGTTTCCCCAAACGTCAGTTTCATCAGATCAGCGCAAGTATCCGCGCCGGACCTCCGGTGCCGCCTGCGTGTTTCGGTGCGCCAATAACAAGTGTTGCGCCTGACGCGGGTACCTGATCCAGATTGGCCAGGCATTCGATCCCGAACCGGCCGGATGGCAACCAGGCATAATGGGTGGCGAAATCCGCAGACATGCCGTGATCCAGTGACAAGGTGTCAACGGCAATAGACCGGGCTCCGGTTTCCTCCATCAGCATCTGCGCAGCTTCAACGTGAAAGCCCGGGTAATGCTGCGCTTCACCGTCGAAATTGCGGAACGCGTCCGTTGCCGTTTTGCCAGCCCACCCAGAGTGCATGGCGACACAAGCGCCGTCTGGTATATCGCCATTGGTGGCTATCCAGGCTTTCAGGTCATCAGGGGTTAAACGCGTATCGGCGTCTTCTGCTGCGCGGGCAGCGATATCGACCACGCAAAGTGGTGCGACCAGATCTGAAACCGGGATTTCATCGACCGAAGCCCCATCCGCAGAAAAGTGCAGCGGGGCATCTATATGCGTGCCCGTATGCTCATTGATTGACAAATTGAACAGATTGAATCCGTGCTCCGCGAAATTGAATGCCTGTTCGGCCGAGATACCCGGCTCTCCGCCCCAGGTCGGGAACTCCGGGCTGAGCGTGTGGGTCATGTCTTGGACACCGCCATGCCCCGCGGCCAGTGCGGCCGGTGCCATAGCCCCGGTTGCGGCAGCCGCAACACCCGATGCCGCCGCGGCTTTGAAGAACCCGCGCCGGGACAGCATCCTGTCTTTTACGGCGTTCATTACACAGATATCACACATTTTTCGTCCTCCCATTGCGGCCACGCGGCTGCAAAAACAGGCCCGCCACACTGTTGATCGCGTATGGTGCCTGTCTGACAGAGTGCAGTTTTGGACCCGCAGTTGTAAAGACTGCAGGCAGACAACCCGGCTGTTGCCCTCCGTTCAGAGCCAGCTCTGAGTGAATCGTATATCCCCAACGAAATGTTCGAGCACTGAGAGTTGGCTCAGGTCGTGACAACCGCTGAAAGCGGACAGAGCGCGGCACAATCCGCCTGTCTGGGCCTGTCGCCACTCGGAACGTTACAATCACGTCGCTCAAACGTGACGCCTGTTTCCATGGGTCTGTGCTATCAGCACCCTAAGTCTGTAATGACAAACAAATACGACGGAGACCTAGATGGCGCATCGCTGGACCAATACATTAACACATGCCGACGTCACCCCACGGGCGTCCTTCCTGAACCGTCGGCAGGTCATGGCCGGGATGGCGGGTGTTGGTGTGGCGGCAATGGGCCAACCAGCTGCGGCGCAGGATGCGCTGGAGCCGAACACCTGGGATGAGATCACGAGTTACAACAATTATTATGAGTTCGGGACCGGAAAAGATGACCCGGCGAAATATGCGCATACGCTGGTGACCGAACCCTGGAGCGTAAAGATTGACGGTCTGGTCGATCGTCCTGGTGAGTATGATTTCAAGGACATCCTGTCCGAGATGACGATCGAAGAACGCATCTATCGCTTCCGTTGCGTTGAAGCCTGGTCGATGGTCGTACCATGGAACGGGTTCGAACTGGCCGATCTTCTGAAAATGGCGGGGGTGAAAGACGGCGCGAAATACGTGGCGTTTGAAACGGCCTACCGCCCGGATGAGATGCCGGGAACGCGCTATCCCATTCTGGAATGGCCCTATCGCGAGGGTTTGCGCCTGGACGAGGCGATGCATCCGCTGACGATCATGGCCACTGGTATCTATGACAAGCCGATTCCAAATCAGAACGGCGCGCCTTTGCGTCTGGTCGTACCGTGGAAATACGGGTTCAAATCGATCAAGTCGATTGTCCGGATCACGCTTGTTGAAGAAGAGCCGCCCACGAGTTGGAATATGGCCAATTCGCGAGAATACGGTTTTTATAGTAATGTAAACCCGAACGTTGATCATCCGCGCTGGTCGCAAGCCTCCGAACGTGAAATCGGCGGCGGCCTGTTTGCCTCGCGCAAACCGACGCTGATGTTCAACGGTTATGAAGAAGAGGTCGCCAGCCTTTATGAAGGTATGGATCTGGCCAGGAATTACTAGAATCATGCAGGCCATCAATCAGACACTCCGGCGTATTCCGGTATGGGCCGTTTATCTGATGGGCGCGCTGCCCGCGCCCTGGCTGTTCTATCTTGGCCTGACTGGCGGTTTGGGAATCGAACCGATTGAGGCGCTGGAACACCGCTATGGCGAACTGGCTTTACAGTTGCTGATTGCCGGGCTGGCCATCACATCCTTGCGCCGATTTGTGGGCTTGAACCTGATGAAGTTCCGTCGGGCCATTGGGGTGCTGACTTTTGTATATGTCAGCCTGCATCTCCTTGTCTGGCTGGTTCTGGACGTTCAGCTTCCCAGCCAGATTTGGGCGGATATCCTCAAGCGTCCTTATATTACCGTTGGAATGGGGGCGTTTCTTTTGCTGTTGCCTCTGACGGCAACATCCAACAACTGGTCGGTGCGCCGACTGGGGCCGCGTTGGCGCAGGCTGCATTGGCTGGTGTACCCGGCCGCTTTGCTGGGCGGCCTGCATTATGTGATGCTGGCAAAAGGGTTTCAGATCGAGCCGCTGATCTATTTGGCAGCTATCGTCATTCTTCTTGCCCTTAGGTTGCCGATTCCAAGCCTGTCACTCCAGTCCAACACAGCAGATTCTGCCTGACTCGGAAGCGAGTCTGTGAGTAACATTGTAAACAAGGCGATAAAGTGCGGAACCCCATCTGTGTTTCCGACGATTCCGGCGCGCTTCCGCCTGATCGTGAATAGTTAACGCGTTGAAAATAAATAATTATTTTTGAAATCGGCATTTTCTTTTGTTTTCGTGCATTTTCCGCTTGCGGGTTTTGAGAGTAATACTTAGAACCCCCTTCACCGGCGCAACTGAGGTTGGCCTGACGGACTGGAAAGACGGTTGA